>NZ_BDBN01000009.1 GCF_001613005.1 Nocardia nova NBRC 15556
CCCGCGCCCGGTCGGCCGCGCGAGTGGGCTGCGCATTATCACTCACGCCGCCTCCTGTGGCAGGCCTCCCATGCGGATCAGGTGGTTCTCCACATCGGCGAGGAAACCGGGCGGGAAGCGCAGCGTGCCGCGGGCGGCGCGGCGCAGGAAACCGGCGGTCGCGCGGGCCGACAGCAAGCGGGCGTCGTCGAGGAACCAGCGCAGGTCCTCGTACGGCTCGTGCACCGGCCACGTCGAGACCGGGACCCGATAGGCCGTGCCGGCATGACCCCAGGCCGCCGTCGGCCAGCGATGCGCGGTCAGCGGCGCGTACTCCGCGGCCACGCCGTCGGAGGGAGACGCCAAGCGGGAGCCGATCCACGACGCCATTCGCACACTCACCGCGTTGCCGACCAGCTTCCACCGATGTCCGGGGCGGACCCCGGCGGCGGAGAGTGCGGGCGCGGTCCAATCGTGGGAAAACCCTTGCAGCCGTTCGGCATCGGTGATTCCCGGAGTGACGATCTCACCGGCCGGCAACCGGACCGCGGGCGGACTGGCGATCCCGAGCCCGGACCCGCCTTTCAGCGTCGGCACCGCGTTCACCGCCCAGCCCAGCCCGCGCACCCCCTCGGTCCAGTAGAAGCCGCACGGATCCACCTCCGGATCGCCGATCGTGCGTGGCCCCGCATCGGTTCCGAACAGCACCGGCCGCGGATCCTCCGACCGCGACGCCAGCATCAGCACCCGCTGCCGCCGCTGTGGCAGCCCGAAGGCGCGTGCGTCGACCACCCGGTAGGCCCAGGTGTAGCCCAGCTCCTCCAACGCGGCCGTGATGTGCCGCATCGCCTGTCCACGCCCCAGCTGCAACATGAACGGGACGTTCTCGATCAGCAGCCAGCGCGGGCCGCGTTTGCGCCGGACCAGCCGGAACACCTCGTCGACCAGACCCGAGCGCTCGCCGGTGATGCCCGCCGTCCGTCCCGCCTGCGACAGGTCCTGACAGGGAAATCCGGCGGCGACCAGCTCCGTCCCGGCGGGCAGCCCGCGCAGGCGGGTCACATCGGCGTGGGTCTCGACATCGGGGAAGCGGGCGGAGAGGACCGCGCGTGCGCCCGGGTCGATCTCGCAGAGCAGCTCGGTACGCCAACCGTGGGCGCTGAGCCCGAGCTCCAAACCCCCGATCCCGGCGAACAACCCGACCATCCGCGTGTTGTTCACAGCCGGTGGTCCTTTCGCCCGAATCCCCGTCGGGCACCGGCGCGGTCGCGAAGGGCCCGGGTGTGGAGGTTACTCGAGCAGGTCGAGGGCGTCAGCAATCAGTGGGTGGTGTTCTTCGGATGTGCACGGGCCCGTGGGGAAATGAGAGGCGGAGCGGGCGAGCCCAGCATGCCGGTTCCCAGCTGTGCGGTTCGGAGAGGTCGGGCGGCCCAGCGACCGAAAATCGGTTGGCGGGCGGGGGCGGCGCTGGCAATCTGGAAGGTCGTACGGGCGCTCGGTCGGGGGCCGGGGCGGTGCGGTAGTGAGCGATTCGGCGAAAGACGACCTGGCGAAGGGGGATTGTTGTGTCCGTCGCTACGACGGAGACCGTATCCGATTCGGAGGACGACAGAACCGGAACGGTCGACGAAAATCACACCACCCGAGTGACGGGTGCGGGTTCATTGCGGCGTCTGTGGCCGGAGATCCGGCCCTATCGCGCGGCGCTGTTCGGCAGCGCCGTGCTGTCGGGGCTCGGCATGCTGTGCGATATCGCGTTGCCGTTCGTCACCGCGCGGATCGTCGACGGGCCGGTCGCGCAGCGGGATTTCGGCGGCATCTGGGTGCCGATCGGCCTGGTGGTGGGGCTGGCGGTGCTCAGCACGGTCACCTCGTGGTGGCGGCGGTGGATTATCGCGGCGCCCGCGAGCCGGCTGGAGGTGTCGTTGCGCGGCAAGCTTTTCCAGCGATTGCAGGTGCTGTCGGTCGGCGTGCACGACGGGATGGAGTCCGGCCAGCTCACCTCGCGGGCGATCACCGACATGTCCACCCTGCGGCGCTTCTTCGCCTTTGTCGCGCCGTCGCTGCTGTCGCTGAGTGCGACGCTGGGCGTGGGTGTGGCGCTGCTGTTCGTCTTGAGCTGGCAGATCGGGTTGATCGAACTGCTCATCGCGGTTCCGCTCGTCCTGCTCGCACTGCAATTCGAACAGGGCTACGGTCGCGCCTCCCGTCGCGCGCAGGACCAGTCCGGCCATCTCGCCACCACGGTCGAGGAATCCGCACAGGGCATTCGCGTCCTCAAGGCGTTCGGCCGCGGTCCGTGGTTCGGCCGCCGGTTCCGGGCCGAGGCGCGCGAACTGCGAACCCTCGAGCTGGCCAAGGTGCGGTTGGCGGCGCGGTTGTGGACCGCGCTGAACACGCTGTCCGCGTTGGGTATCGCGGCCGCACTCGCCATCGGCGGATATCTGCTCACCGAACAGGCGATGACGGTCGGCGCCCTGGTCGCCGGCATCACCCTGACCACCTATCTGCAGTGGCCGATCATGGGCTTCGGCTTCCTGCTGGCCGAGATGAACCACGCCCGCACCGCGGCGCAACGGTTCTGGGAGGTGATCGACACCCCCGTCGAGATCACCGACCCGGAGCATCCCGTTCCCGCGCCGCAGCCGCTGCGTGGTGAATTGCGGTTCGAGCGGGTGCGTTTCCGCTTCCCGGACGCCGACCGTGATCTGCTGCACGATATTTCGCTGCACGTGCGTCCCGGGGAGACCGTCGCGGTGGTCGGCGCCACCGGCAGCGGTAAGTCGGCGTTGCTGGGCCTGGTGCCGCGACTGTTCGACGTCGCGGCCGGTGCGGTGACCATCGACGGTATCGACGTGCGCTCGCTACGACTGGCGGATCTGCGGTCACAGGTCTCGGTGGCCTTCGAGGATCCGGTGCTGTTCTCGGCCAGCGTGCGCGAGAACATCACTCTCGGCTACCCCGACGCCGGCGAGGACCGGATCCATGCCGCACTGGATGTGGCCTGCGCCGCGCAGTTCGTCGACGAATTGCCGTGGGGTCTGCGCACCCGGATCGGGGAACAGGGTCTGAGCCTTTCCGGCGGTCAGCGGCAGCGGCTGGCGCTGGCGCGAGCCGTCCTGGACCGGCAGAAACATGCCGGCGGGCACGTCGTGGTTCTGGACGACCCGCTCTCCGCT
Organism: Nocardia nova NBRC 15556; assembly: GCF_001613005.1. Taxonomy (GTDB): domain Bacteria; phylum Actinomycetota; class Actinomycetes; order Mycobacteriales; family Mycobacteriaceae; genus Nocardia; species Nocardia nova. The sequence continues at coordinate 3,159 of NZ_BDBN01000009.1, forward strand.
CTGGATGTGAGCACCGAAGAACAGGTCCAGAAGCGACTGCGAGAGGCGCTGGCCGGTGCCACCGTGCTGCTGGTGGCCCACCGCCCGTCGACCGCGGCCTGGGCGGATCGGGTCGCGGTCCTCGACGGAGGCCGCATCATCGCCGACGGACCTCATGAACGACTGCTCGAAACCTGTTCGCGCTACCGGGAATTGATGGGAGGTGATCTCGATGCCGGAGAACCCGAACGAGGACGCAGCTTCGCGCACGAACACTGACCGGGCGGGCACGAGCAGCGGCCGCCCGGAAACCGCGGCCTACGAGGAGGCCGGCGGCGCCGTGGCCCTCCGCACCGACGCCGAATCCGAGGCCGACTGGCGGGGCGTGGCCGCCGAGGAAGGGGAGCAGACCGAGGCGGTCAACCTCGCCCTGGCGGCACGGTCGCGCCGCCTGCTGTGGTCGCTGATCCGTCCCTACCGCCGGTGGGCGGCCGCCGCGCTGGTGTTGATCGTGATCGACAATGCGGCCCTGGTGGCGACGCCGCTGTTCGTCGCACACGGAGTCGACACCGGTGTCGCACGCGCGCTCGACGGCGACTGGTTGCCGCTGGTGCTGGCCGTGGGCGGCATCCTCGGCTGCACCGCGCTCGGTGGCGTGACGACCTTCCTGTTCCTGCGCGTCTCCGGCAGGTTGAGCCAGCAGGTGCTGTTCGATCTGCGGCTGCGGATCTTCACGCACGTGCAGCGGCTCTCGATCGATTTCCACGAGAACTACACCTCCGGCAAGATCGTCGCGCGGCTCACCAGCGATCTGGAATCGCTCGAGGATCTGCTCGAGCGCGCGCTCAACGACGCGCTGAGCGCCGTGCTGTCGGTGGTGACGATCGCGGGAATTCTGCTGTGGCTGGATATTCCGCTCGCCGCGGTGGTGCTGCTCGGTTTCGTCCCGCTGGTCTTCGTGACCCGCTGGGCACAGCGGCGTCAGCGCGCCGGCTACCGCCGCACCCGAGGCGCGATCGCGAAGGTGGTCGTGCATTTCGTCGAGACCATGGGCGGAATCCGTGCGGTGCAGGCCTTTCGGCGCGAGGAGCGCAACGAGGCCATTCTGGTCGACTCCGATGCCGAGTACCGCTCGGCCAATATCAGTGCGCTGCACGGGATGGCGGCCTACATCGGGCTGGTGCGGTTGATCAGCAATGTGACCAACGTCGTCATCCTGGTCGTCGGTGCGTGGCGAGTGATCCACGGCCACACCGAAATCGGTGTGCTCGCGGCGTTCCTGCTGTACCTGCGGCAGTTCTACGGCCCCTTGGACGAATTGGCCCAGGTGTTCAACTCCTATCAGTCCGCGGCGGCCGCGCTGGAGCGGATCTCGGGCGTGCTGGAGGAGCGGCCGAGCGTGGCCGAACCCGATGCCCCGCGTCCACTCGCGCGGGCGCGAGGTGAACTGCGCCTGAGCGATGTCGTCTTCGGCTACCCGAGCCGGGACGACGTGTCCGGCACCGCGGATCGGCCGGTGCGGTCGGTGCTGCCACGCTTCTCGCTCACCGTCGCGGCCGGCCAGATCGTCGCGCTGGTCGGGGCCACCGGCGCCGGCAAGTCGACCCTGGCCAAGCTGATCGCGCGGTTCTACGATCCCTCGTCGGGCACGGTGTCGCTGGACGGTATCGATCTGCGCACGATCGCCGACGCGGATCTGCGCCGCGCGGTCGCGATGGTGACGCAGGAGTCGTACCTGTTCTCCGGTTCGGTCGCCGACAACATCCGGCTCGGCAGACCCGAGGCCACCGATGCCGAAGTGTTCGCGGCGGCCCGCGCGGTCGGGTTGTACGACTTCGTGATGTCGCTGCCGGACGGATTCGACACCGATGTGCGCAAGCGCGGCGGGCGATTGTCGGCCGGCCAGCGCCAGCTCGTCGCCTTCGCGCGCGTCTTCCTGGCCGATCCCGCGGTGATCGTGCTGGACGAGGCCACCTCGAGCCTGGACATCCCGGGTGAGCGGCAGGTACAGCGGGCGCTCGAGACCGTGCTGCGCGGGCGCACGGCGGTGATCATCGCGCATCGCCTGTCGACCGTCGCCATCGCCGACCGGGTGCTGGTGATGGATTCCGGGCGCATCGTCGAGGACGGGACGCCCGCGGATCTGATCGCATCGACCGGACGTTTCGCCGCTCTGCACACCGCGTGGCGCGAATCGCTGGTGTAGCGCAGGTGAACAACTCGCGTGCCGCGACCACACCGCAAGCCCGGTTGTCACATACGGTAGAGGGGTGAGTAAGCCAGCCCAGGGCAATTCCGAGACCGCCCAGGCGAGCGAGGCCGCAGCGCCCCGCTGGCCGGCGGTGCTCACCTGGCGCGCGCACGACGGATCACGGATGGAATCGGTGCGCGTGGTCCTCACCGGCAACCGGATCCGCGCGTCCGGGCGCATCATCGCCGGCGGCTGCGGTGAACATCCCGCGTTCAGCGCGTCCTACGACCTCGTCACCGACGAGGTGGGACGCACCAAGCGGCTGTCGCTGCGCAGTACGGTCGCCTCGGGCGAACGCCATGCCTCGATCGCCCGGGACGAGGAGAACTACTGGCTCGTCGATGCCGGCGGCACCCACGTGCGGTCCATGTTCGGCGGCGCGCTGGATGTGGACGTGGTGCTGAGCCCGTTCTTCAACACCCTGCCGATTCGCCGTTTCGGGCTGGCGCATGCCACCGAGGACGTGCAGGTTCCGGTGGTCTACGTGCGGGTTCCGGATCTGCTCGTGCAGGAGGCGATCCTCACCTACAGCAGCGGCGCCGACGGGATCCACGTGCTCTCGCCGGTGTCGAGCGCGACCGTCACCGTCGACGACGACGGATTCGTCCTCGACTATCCGGGCCTGGCCGAGCGGGTCTGACGCGGTGCGGTCGCTCAGTCCAGCGAGCGGATCACCCCGCCCTGCCGTCCCGCATCGCGCAACCGTTCCAGCCAATCGTGGTCGCCCGGGCGGATATCGGTGATGTCCCAGCGGCGCAGGGTGTCGTATCGGTCGCGTTCGCTGTAGCCCGCGTCGATCAGTTCGCCGAGGGTGCCCTCGTCACGCAGGCTGTCGCGCGCGGCCGCGAGCAGCCGCAGCGCGTCGTCGATCGCCTCGGTGAGCGCGGCCGCGTTCGGTTCGCAGATCGCGCGCACCAGATCGGGTGCGGTCGCCGCGACCCGGGTGCCGTCGCGAAACGATCCGGCGGCCAGGCCCAGTGCCAGATCGCCGCCCGCGGCCCCCGCGACCGCCAGCGCCTCGGCCAGCACGTGCGGCAGATGCGAGATCCGTGCCACCGCACGGTCGTGTTCGTCCGCCAGGACCGGCACCACGATCGCACCGCAGTCCAGCGCCAGCCGCGCGACCCGGTTCCACGGCTCGGCGCGGGTGCCCGGATCCACGCCGACCGCCCAGGCCGCGTCGCGAAACAGGTCGGGAGACGATGCAGCCCAGCCGGATTCGGCCGTCCCCGCCATCGGATGCCCGCCGACGTAGTACGCGCCCAGTTCCTGCCGGTGCACCTCGACGCGCACCGGTTCCTTCACGCTCACCACATCGGTGAGCGTGCAGTCGGGCGCGAATGTCTTCACATCCGCGAGAACGGTATCGATGGCCGGCATCGGCACCGCCAGCACGATCAGCGCATCGTCGGCGGCGGCCCGGGACAGCACCGCCGCGATGTCGGATTCGACGTCGAATCCGTCGGCCCGGGCGGCCTGCGCACCCGGGGCCGACCGGTTGTAACCCCAGGCCCGGTAGCCGGCCGCGGTCGCCGCGCGCAGCAGCGAACCGCCGATCAAACCCGTACCCAGTACGCACACCGAGGAATTCCGATCGCCCGTCATCGGATCAGATTCGCATACGACTTCAACATTTCCGCCGAAGCCGACTACCGTTGCGGCCATGGCACAGCGCTCGAGCACGAACAGGGCCGCGTCGGACGATTACGACGATGTGGAAGGGTTCGCCGTGGCGGTCGTCCGCGAAGACAGCACGTGGCGCTGCAGCCCGCTCAGTGCCGCGGCACTGTCGAGTCTGTCCGCGGCCGAGAACGAACTGCGCGCGCTGCGCAGTACCGGTGCGGTGTTCGGACTGCTGGACGTCGACGACGAATTCTTCATCGTCCTGCGGCCGGGGCCGACCGGTAGCCGGTTGCTGATCTCGGACGCCACCGCCGCGATCGATTACGACATCGCCGTCGAGGTGCTCGACGCGCTGAATGTCGAAGTCCCCGATATCGATCCGGACGAACTGGACGAGATCGATCCGTGGGAGGAAGGCGATCTGGGTGTGCTGGCGGACCTCGGCCTGCCCGAGCCCGTGCTCAGCGTCATCCTCGCCGAAACCGATCTCTATCCGGACGAGCAGCTGGGCATGGTCGCACAGCGGCTGGGCTTCGCCGACGAGTTCTCCGCGGTCCTGGACAAGCTGCACCGTTGAGCCCGGCGTCACCGCGCGCAGACGAGGACCTCGTCCGGGCCGCCCTCGCCGCGGCGGCGGAGACCGATCCGCGGGACGTCCCGGTCGGCGCGGTCGTCTTCGACGCGGACGGTCGGGAGCTGGCTCGTGCCGGCAATGCGCGAGAGGCGCTCGGCGACCCGACCGCGCATGCCGAGATCCTGGCGCTGCGCCGCGCGGCACAGGTCCACGGTGACGGTTGGCGGCTGGAGGGCACAACGCTGGCCGTGACGTTGGAACCCTGCACGATGTGTGCCGGGGCCCTGGTCTTGGCCCGGGTTCGCCGCGTGGTCTTCGGCGCGTGGGAACCCAAGACCGGTGCGGTCGGCTCGCTGTGGGATGTGGTGCGTGACCGTCGCCTCAACCATCGTCCCGAAGTCCGCGGGGGTGTACTGGAGGCCGAATGCGCGGCCGTGCTGGACGCCTTCTTCCGCACTCAGCGCCCCTGACCACCCGATTTCGGTTTCGCTCCGCCGGTCCGGTAAAGTCACCTGCGGTGGCGTGTCCGAGCGGCCTAAGGAGCACGCCTCGAAAGCGTGTGTGGGGTAACCCCCCACCGAGGGTTCAAATCCCTCCGCCACCGCCACAGCGCCCAGGCCGGGGCTGGCCTTCTGCCAGTCCCGGCCTTCGCGTAGGACGCGTGAAGCGTTCCGTTCCCCCGGTCGGCGCAGAGGGTTGCGCAGTAATCAGCCGGTGAGCATGTTCAGTGCTGTGTGACCGACTCCGAGTGCCGCGGTGGATTCGCCAGGCCCAGAGCGGTATTCAGGCGAAAGGCGCCACCGCACCCGTGGAACACCGCCATGAGCAGAGCGCCGGCCAGCCCACCGATGATGGCTGGGGCGACGTGGGCGGGCATGTCGGCCAGACAGCCGATCGCCACCGCGATGGCGAGACCGAAGGTTCCGGCCACCGCGTTACGCAGTGCGGAATTGCCCCACACGTTCGGAAACTGTTCCCCCACCATGCCTTTGACGAAATGGGGGACCGCGTTCGCACCCATGACGCCGGCCAGCATCGAAAGCAGGATCGTGAGCCACATGGCATATCACCTCTGATTCGGTCAACAATGTAGACCGAGGGTAGCGAGAGTCTCGGTACTCGGTCAACAGCGTAGACTGACCGAGTGAGTTCCCGACCCCTTAATCGTGCCGAGAAACGCCACAGCACACAGGCGCGCATCCTGCAGGCGGCGCGCAGGCTGTTCTCCGAAGAGGGCTACGAAGCGGCCACCATCCGCGCGATCGCGACTGCGGCAGACACCGATCCCGGACTCGTGATGCGCTACTTCGGTTCCAAAGCCGAGCTGTTTGCCCAGGTGGCGGGAATCGAGCCGGACGCCGAGGTGACGGGCACGCCCGAAGAGGCGGCAGAACAACTCCTCGCCGCGCTGGCGGACAAACTCGATCAGCAGCCCATGGACGCCCTTGCCGCGATTCGAGCGATGTTCACACATCCTCAGGCCGCCGACGACATCCGATCCGCCATGGCCGCGCGACAGCATCAGGCCGCGGGCCACATGGTCGACGATGACGCGGTCCTGCGCGCCGGGCTCATCGGCGCAATCACGCTCGGCACCGTCATAGCGCGCCACCTGCTCGGGCTGGATGGTGTGAACACCGCGTCTTCCGAACAGATCACGGCCATACTCCGGCCGGCGTTCCACGAGATCGCGCACGGCACACCGCAAACCGCAGCGGACGTATTCGACCGGTAGGCACCCGCCGCTGCGGCTTATCCGGCCGAACCGGTACGAACCTTCGGCGCGTCCGGATCGTGGTGGACGGCCTTGAAGAAGCTGATCCGGGTCGGCTCCGTCCGCAGCACCGTGGTGTCCGTGCCGCCGATGGTGTCGGGCCGCTCGATCACCAGCGGCAGGCACTCCACACCTTTCACCGGCACCGTCTCGTGCGCTCGCACGACCATGTTGAACGGGGTTTCGGTCTCCGCGGTCCCGCCGACGACCCGGCAGTGCTGCCACGCCTCGATCAGGTAGGTGTCGTCCGTGTCGTTGGTGCAGGTCGTCTCCGAGCACGACACCCCGGCGGGAAACGGCTGAGCGGATGCCGGGGGAGCGATGGCGGCGACCGTGGCACACACCGCGCCCGAAACGATGCCGACGGCCAGAATCCGTGTATTCAAGTTTCCGGTTCCTTTCGACCTCCACGCGGCGATCGCGGTCGAGGCCCAGATTCGCAGCGGTGACGGCGAACTCGCCGTCATCCCGATTGTCCAGATTGTCGCGGGGGCGGACGTCCCGATTTACCGCCATTGGTAAACCGCGAGGCGAGTGCGGTCGCGCGGGCGGTCGCCGCGGTGGTTTGCCTGTATATCGCTGTGCGACCGAGCTTCCCGCGGGGATCGGTGACCGCGCGCGGTGTGAGCTGCCGACCCCGCCGTGTATTTCCTTGCGGAAGGACGTGTTTCACATCGGGCGCCCGGCGATAGCCCGGTGTCGAGGACTGTGGATGTTCATAGCGTCGTGTCGTACCCGCGTGTTCTACTGCACATTACCGACTAGTAGGAAGTGTGGCGGGCTGAGGTAATCTAGCGTCCAGTTGCTTGCCGGATGTCCCGCCGACGTAGTCGGGCAGTGTGCAGATCATGTGAGGGACAACAGCTTTGAACAAACCGGAGAGTCCGGTCGTGCGGACCGCGACGCGCGACGACATCACCGGAATGGTGCGGGTACTGGCCGCGGCCTTCGCCCACGACGATCCGATCGAGGAATACGTCTTTCCGGACGAAGCTGTCCGGCACCGTCGGTCGCCGCGCATGTTGCGGACGATGATCACGCATCGCTTCCTGCCGGCCGGCGGCGCCGAGGTCGCGGAGCTGGACGGCCGGATCGTCGGCGTCCTGCTCTGGTACCCGGACGGTTACCGGCCCGGCGGACTGCGCGAACTCCTCGCCGGCCCGCTGTTTCTCGCGGGAATGGGCACCGCCGTGGGACGGGGAACCGAGGTCGATCGCACCATGGATCGGGCGGCGCCGGCCGAACCCCACTTCTTCCACGTCTACCTCGGCACCGATCCGGAACTGCAGCGCCGCGGCATCGGCCGGGCGTTGTACGCGTCGTTCACCGACAAGGCCGACCGGCAGCGCGTACTCCTGTGCGGAATCTGCAAGGACGAGAACGTCGGGTACTACGAGGCCCTGGGTAACGAACGCACCGGGTCCGTCCGGCTGGGCCGGACGGGGCCGGAATTGAACATCATCATCCGCCGACCGCGTCCGCTCTGATCGGCGGGGCGAAGGCCGCCGCGGAGGGGTCGCCGGTTTCCGGCGAACGCGGAACCAGGCCGATCGCCCGAACTGCTCCGGGGGAGCGAGAAGTATTTCCGAGTCGGCCGAGGAGTCGCTGTGTCTGACATTGCCATCGTCGGAATCGGATGCCGGTATGCCGGCGGCATCGATTCGCCGGAGTCCTTCTGGGACTTCGTGATCAACAAACGGGACGGGGTCACCGAGATCCCGGCCGACCGCTGGGACTGGCGGCGCTATTACGACGCCGACCGCCGCACCCCCGGGCGCATGTACACCAAGCGCGCCGCCTTCATGACCGGCGATCCGTGGGAGTTCGATCCCGACTTCTTCGGCATCTCCCCGCGCGAGGCCGCCGCCATGGACCCGCAGCAGCGACTGGTCCTGGAAGTGGTGTGGGAGGCGCTCGACGACGCGGGCGTCGCGGGACGCAGCGCGGGCTCGGGGCTCGGCGTCTACATCGGCGCCTTCACCCTCGATCAGCTGGCGGTATCGGTCGGCGGACCGGCGCTGCCGCATGTCGACATGCACACCGCCGCCGGCGCGTCGTACACGATGCTCTCCAACCGGATCGCCTACGCGCTCAACCTCACCGGTCCGGCGGTCACCGTCGACACCGCCTGTTCCTCGTCGCTGGTCGCGCTGCATCTGGCCTGCCAGGCCATCGAGAGCGGGGACTGCGAATACGCCCTCGCCGGCGGTGTGACCGTGATGGCGCAGCCGGAGCCGTTCGTCTCCATGTGCAAGGGCGGATTCCTCGCCGCCGACGGCCGCAGCAAACCGTTCGACGCCGCCGCCGACGGTTACGGCCGCGGTGAGGGCGCCGGCATCGTGGTGCTGAAGAAGCTGGCCGATGCCGAACGCGACGGCGACCGCATCTACGCGGTCGTCAAGGCCACCGGATCGAATCAGGACGGCCGCACCACGGCCATCACCGTCCCGAACGCGGATTCCCAGGAAGCACTGGCCAAGACCGTGATCGAGCGTTCCGGAATTCCGGCGCACGAGATCACCTACGTCGAGGCGCACGGCACCGGAACGCCGGTGGGCGACCCGCTGGAACTGCGAGCCATCGGCCGGGCCTACGGCGCTGCCACCGGGCGGCCCGGTCCGGTCGGTGTCGGCTCGGTGAAGGCGACGCTGGGGCACACCGAGGCGGCCTCGGGTATCGCGAGCGTCATCAAATCGGCGCTGGCCATCACGCATCGCACCATCGCGCCGCAGGGCTGGCTGGACACCCCGAATCCCGATATCCCGTTCGAGGAACTGGGAATCCGCCTGCAGACCGAGGCCGAACCGGTGGGCGGCGAGGTCGAGCGGATGACGGTGGCCGTCAACGGTTTCGGATACGGCGGCACCAATGCGCACGCGATTCTGCAGGAGTACCGGGGTGGCTCCGAAAACGACCGGGCGCCACAGCATTTCGGCGTCCTGCCGCTCTCCGCGCGGAGCGAGGCCGCGGTTCGGCAATTGGCTCGCGGCGTCGCCGAACTGATCGCCGAGGGCGCCGATCCCGGCCGGCTGGCCGAAGCCGCGTGGCGGCGCCGCCACCACCACAACCATCGCGCCGCGATCACCTTCGGCGACGACACCGAACTGGTCCGCGGCTTGGTGGATCTGGCGAGTGGGGAGGGCCGGGTCGGTCGCACCGTCGCCAAGCGCACCGCCGAGCCGGTGTACGTCTTCACCGGTATGGGTCCGCAGTGGTGGGGCATGGCACGCGAGCTGCTCGGCACCGAAGGCCCGTTCGCCGACGAGGCGCGCCGCATCGATGCCGTGTTCACCGACATCGCCGGCTGGTCCGTCGTCGAGGAGTTGCTGCGGCCCGAGGAGCAGTCGCGGGTTACCTCGACCGCCATCGCGCAACCGGCGAACTTCCTGGTGCAGGTCGCGCTGTACGCGGCGTTGCGGGAGTACGGAATCGAACCCGCCGTCGTCGTCGGCCACAGCGTCGGCGAGGTATCGGCCGCCTATGTGACCGGAATGCTGTCGCTCCACGACGCGTTGCTGGTCAGCTATCACCGCGCCCGGTTGCAGGCCACGACGGCGGGGACGGGTGGCATGCTGGCGATCGGATTGCCGGCCGATGCCGCTCGCGAGGTCGTCGCCGCCGACGGTTCGGTCGATATCGCGGCGATCAACTCACCCTCGGCCGTCACGCTGGCCGGTGCGGTCGACCGTCTCGACGAGATCGCCGAAAAGCTCACCGCCGACGGTATTTTCGCGCGCCGACTGCAGGTCGAGGTGCCGTACCACAGTCATCTGATGGACCCGATCCTGGATGAACTGCGCGCGGTGCTGGCCGGACTCACCGTCGCCGAACCGCGTATCCCGCTGTACTCCACGGTCACCGGCGAACAGGTCACCGCGGCCGACTGGAATGCCGAGTACTGGTGTGCCAACGTCCGGCAACCGGTGCGGTTCGCCGATGCCATCACCGCGCTGGTCCGGGCCGGCAACCGGGTGTTCGTCGAGGTCGGTCCGCATCCGGTCCTCGGCGCCAACATTCGCGAAATCCTCATCGGCGCAGGCGAAACCGGTACGACGGTAGCCACCCTGCACCGCAAACAGCAGGACGCGGACAGCCTGCGCGAGACCCTGTCCGGTCTGTACGCGGCCGGAGTTCTCGACATCGACGCGCTGTTCGCGGGTGTGCCGGACCCGACGCCGCATATCGATCTGCCGCGCTATCCGTGGCAGCGCACCCGGCTGCGCAACGAACTGCCCGAATTCCGGCTGCTGCGGCACGGCACGCCCGACGCGCATCCGATGCTCGGTGATCAGAATCCCGACGACTCCAACGCCTGGCGGGTGGAACTGTCGCTCGCCGCGCTGCCCTGGCTGGCCGATCACGTCGTGGGCGGCACCCGGATCCTGCCGGGCGCGGGATATCTGGACGCCGCGCTGAGCGCCGCCGCGGTGCGCACCGAATCGGATCAGGTCGCCGTGGAGGGCGTGCGGTTCGTCGCGCCCCTGGTCGTCGAGGAGGGCGAGGCGCCGATCGTCGAACTCCACGTGGAGGATTCGACCGGGCGCTTCACCATCCGCTCCCGGGGCGCGGCCGGAACCATCTGGACCGTCCACGCGATGGGCCGCCTGGTCGAAGGCAGTTACGCGCCGATCACCGCGGACGTGCCCGACACCGAGCAGATGCTCGCGGTCGAGCCCGCCGAGTTCTATGCCGGATTGGCCGCGCGCGGATTGGAATACGGGCCGGCCTTCCGGCGCGCCACCTCGATCCGCATCTCGCCGGACACCGTGGTCGCGCGACTCGACGGCACCATCGGCCAGGGCGAGAGGTATCTCGCACATCCCGCGATCGTCGATGCGGCGCTGCAGAGTGTGGCCGCCCTGCTCGCCGGCCGCGGTGGTGCCCAGGAGGGCGCGATGGTGCCGGTCGGCGTGCGCACCGTCCGCCGCCTCGCGCCCCTGCCGGAGGAGGTCACGGCCGTGGCCCGGTTCGCCGAGGGCGACCGGCCGCTGGCCGATATCGATCTGCTCGATGCCGAGCGCACCGTGGTCATGCAGATCAGGGGGATGGAATTCGGTTCCCTGACCCCCGGCCGCGGCCCGCTGCAGCGCATGACCGACATGTTCTACGAGGAACGGTGGGAGCTGCGCGATCCGGTCGACACGTCCGCGCTTCCCGGCAACGACGGCCTGTACACCCTGGTCCTCGGCTACGGCGAGAACATCGACTCGCGGATCGAGCGGGTGCGCGATGCCGTCGCCGGTGGTGCCGGATCGGAAGTCCTCCGCCTCGATCCCGGCGACGCCGAGCTGGAACCGGAACTGGCACAACGGCTTCGCGACATCTTCGGCACCGAGGGTGTGCAACGGTTGCACGTATGCGTGGTCCCCGGACATTCGCCCGACGGTGATGTGGCGGCGCTGTGGACGCTGCGCCGGATCGCGGTGACGCTGGACGGTTACCTCGAGGAACGGGTCACCGAGCACGAGATCGAAATCCCGCTGACCGGCGACGGATCTATGTACGTGACCGTGGTCAGCGCCCACGCGTACGCCCACCCCGCGGATGGGACGGCACCGGACCCCAGCCAGGCGGCCATCGCCGGCGCTCGTCGCGTGCTGCTCAACGAGCAGTCCCGGCTGCGGTGGCGACTGGTGGATATCGATGCCGACACAACGGTCGCGGACCTGTCCGCCGAACTGGCGATCCCCGGCGGCTTCCAGTACGACCTGGTCGACGAGGCCGTCCTGCGCAACGGCCTGCGCTGGACCACGGTCGTGACCCGGACGCTGCCGGAGCGGCTCGACGCCCTCGACATCGCCGAACCGCTCACCGACCCCGAGGCGAATTTCGAACTGGAACTGCCTCGTTCGCGCACCTTCGCGCGGTTGGGCTGGCGGCGCTGTGATCGGCGCGAACCCGGCCCGGGTGAGGTCGAGGTCCGGATGCGTGCGGTGGGCCTCAACTACAAGGACGCGCTGAAGGTGATCGGCGTCCTCGGCGAACGCGAACTGTCGGAGACCTTCTTCGGCTTGGTGCCGGGGATGGAAGGCGGCGGCGAGGTGGTCCGGGTCGGCCCCGGCGTCACCGACTACGCGGTCGGCGACTCGGTGAGCCTGACCTCCAAGGGCATGGTCGCGCGCTATCACACCACCTCGACCGATTCGCTCACCCACGTCCATCCCGACACCGATGCCGGCCGGTGCAGCAGCGTCACCGCGTTCACCACCGCCGAGTATTCGTTGCTCGAACTGGCGCGGATCCGTGCCGGTGAGACCGTGCTGGTGCACGGTGCGGCGGGCGGTGTCGGCAGCGCGGCGGTGCAGATCGCGAAGTTGCACGGCGCCATCGTGATCGGCACCGCGAGCAGCGAACAGCGACGCGCCTATGTCCTGGCCGAGGGCGCCGATCACGTGGTCGGCTCGCGGTCGCTGAACTTCGTCGACGAGGTGCTCGCCCTCACCGGCGGACGCGGTGTGGACGTGATCATCAGCTCGGCGCCCGGTGAGATCCTGCGCCAGAACTTCGCGGTGATCGCCGAATTCGGCCGCATCGTGGAGATCGGCAAGGCCGATATCTACACCGGCGGCATGCTGGATCTGTCGGCGTTCGACAAGAACGTCTCCTACTTCTCCTTCGATCTGGACCGGATGCTGCGGTTGCGGCACACCGAGGTGATGGAGCTGGGCCGCAAGGTCAACGCCGGCTTCGACGACGGCACCTATCGGCCGCTGCCGTTCCAGAAGTACGGCACGGCGGAGGTGGCCCAGGCCTTCGAGGAGGTGGCCCGCTCGACCCGGATCGGCCGGGTCGCGCTGGATCTGACCGAGGAAGCACCGCTGGTCCGCCCGCAGCTACCGGACATCGAGATCGACCCGGCGGCGCAATACCTGATCACCGGTGGTTTCGGCGCCTTCGGCCTGGCCACCGGACGGTGGCTGGTGGGCCACGGCGCCCGCCGGCTGACGCTGCTCGGCCGCGGCGGTGCCACCACCGAGGCCGCCGTCGCGCAGCTCGCGGCCTGGGAGGCGCAGGGCATCGAGGTCACCGTCGAGCGGGTCGACATCACCGATGCCGATGCCGTCGCGGCGGTCGTCGCTCGCGCCCACCGGCCCGAGCGTCCGCTGCGCGGGGTGTTCCACACGGCCGGCGCCATCGACGACAAGCGCATCACCGTCATGGATGCCGAGAGTCTGGCCAAGGTGTTCCGCGCGAAGGCCGACGGTGCGCGCGCACTCGTCGCCGGCATCCAGGCGGCCGGGGCTCGGCTGGATCAGTTCGCGCTGTGGTCCTCCGGCAGTGCGATGTTCGGCGGTGTCGGCCAATATGCCTATACCGCGGCCAATATCGCGCTCCAGGCCATCGGGGATACGGTGGTCCGCGCGGGCGGTACCGCCCTGGTCGTCGGCTGGGGGCATATGTCCGGCGGCGGTATGGCCGACGACGAACATATCGCGCGGTATCTGCGCAACACCGGCTTCGATTCGATCACCATGGACGAGGGGACCGAATATCTGGAGCAGGCGCTGCGATTGGGCGTCACGCAGGTCTCGATCATTCCGGTCGACTGGGCCAAGGTGAACGCCACCGCGCCGTTCTTCGCCCAGACCGGACGCACCGAGGAACTGATCGCCGCTGCGGCACAGGACGATTCGGCCGCCGCGCGGCTGCGCGTCCAGCTCGCCGAACTCGACGAGGGTAAGCGCAACGAGGTGGTCGCCTTCATGCTGGCCGAGCAACTTGCGCAGGTCATGGGTGTTTCGGCGGATTCGATCGACCTGACGGTTCCGGTGCCCGAACTCGGATTGGACTCGCTGATGGCGGTCGAATTCGGCGCCCTGGTGACGAAGTCGCTGGGCGTGGAACTGATGTCGATGAAGATGGGCCGCTCGTTCAGCCTCGAACAGGCGGGTGCGCGGGTGGCCGAGGCGATCGTGCAGGGGGCGGCGGGATGAGAGGGCCGCAGCTGCCTGCTGCGCCGGGAAAGGATGCGGGATGAGTGAGTCGGCGCGGGATCTGGCGCGGAAGTTGTTGTCCAGCACGGCATCTGGTGCCTCTCCGGCGCCCACACCCATCCCTGCGACGTCCGGAAGCTCGCGCGGTTCGTTCACCGGCGGCAACAGCAAACCGGCCCGCCCGCGCCGGGGCCCCGGACGCCAATTCGCCGACCACCCCGAGGTCGCGGCGATGGTGCAGAAACGCGCGGCGATCGCGGCGGTGCACGAGCACAGCGGCACGCCGAATCCGATGTTCCTCGTGCGGGAGAGCCCGAACGACACCGTCATCCGGTGGCAGGGCCGGGATCTGGTGAATTTCAGCGCCTACAACTATCTCGGCCTGGGCAACCATCCGAAGGTGGTGCAGGCCGCCAAGGACGCGCTGGACACCTACGGCGCGTCCGCCTCGGCCAGCCGCATCGTCGCCGGGGAGATCCCGATCTACGCCGAACTCGAACAGCGCCTGGCGGCGATGTACGACGTCGGTGACGCGATGGTCACCACCAGTGGTTATCTCACCAATGCCGGCGTGATCGGCTTCCTGCTGGGCGCCGACGACGTCGCGATCTGCGATTCGCTCATCCACGGCAGCGTGGTGTCCGGGGTGCAGTGGTCGGGAGCGCGGCGGCTCAACTTCCGCCACAACGATCCGGAGTCGCTGCGTTCGGTGCTGCGCATGTCGCGCGGGAACTTCGATCGGGCGCTGGTCGTGGTCGAAGGGCATTACAGCATGGACGGCACGGTCGGCCGGGTGAGCGAAATAGCCGCCATCGCAAGAGAATTCGACTGCGGGGTCATGGTCGACGAGGCGCATTCGCTCGGCGTCTTCGGCGAACGGGGCCAGGGCATCCGCGAGCACTACGGCATGGCCGGCGACGATGTCGACATCTGGATGGGCACCCTGTCGAAGGCATTGGGCAGCTGCGGCGGTTTCATCGCCGCCGACGCGGACCTGATCGCCGCCATGAAGGCCGCCGCACCGGGTGTGGCCATGCTGACCGGCGGCCCGGCGCCCTCGACCATCGGCGCCGCGCTGGCCGCACTCGACGTCCTCGAGGCGGAACCGCAGCGACTGCGTCGGCTGTGGTCCAACGCCGAGCACTTCCGCACCCTGCTCGGCGAGCGCGGCATCGACCTCGGCATCTCCGAAGGCACCCCGATCTGCCCGGTTATCGTCCCCGGTGAACTGCGCGCCGGCTATGTCGCCACCACACTGCTGCGCAACGGGGTCTACGCGGGCGCGATTTCGTCTCCGGCGGTACCGGCGGGTCAGGAACGACTGCGCTTCTTCCTGACCTCCGAACACGAACACGCGCAACTGGAGGCCACCGCCGATCTGCTGTCCGAGGCCGTCACCGCCGCCGCGCAGTTGCCGGACCTGGGCGTCACCGGCTGACATGCGCGGCCGACCGCCGCGCGAGAGGGCCGTGCCACGACATGTCCGGTCCCCTCGCCGGGCGGTTCGGCAGCTCCGCGGGCCGGCGCAGCCGGCCCGGTACGTTGGTGCTCGTGGAACTACGAATCTTCACCGAGCCCCAGCAAGGGGCTACCTACGACGATCTGCTCCGGGTTGCGAAGGTGACCGAGGAGGCGGGGTTCGACGCATTCTTCCGGTCGGATCACTATCTGAAGATGGGCGGGGTCTCCGGCCTGCCCGGGCCCACCGACGCGTGGATCACCCTGGCCGGGCTCGCGCGCGAGACCTCCCGGATCCGGCTGGGCACACTGGTCACCGCCGCGACGTTCCGGCATCCGTCGGTGCTGGCGATCTCGGTCGCGCAGGTCGACCAGATGTCGGGTGGCCGGGTCGAACTCGGACTCGGTTCGGGGTGGTTCGCCGACGAGCATCGCGCCTACGGCATCGATCTGCCGGAGCTCGGCGAGCGCTTCGATCGCTACGCCGAGCAACTGGCCGTCATCACCGGCCTGTGGCAGACCCCGGTGGGCGAGACCTTCGATTTCACCGGCAAACACTATGTGCTGCAGGGCAGTCCGGCACTGCCCAAGCCGGTGCAGCAGCCCGGCCCGCCCGTGATCATCGGTGGCGCGGGCAAGAAGCGCACACCGGCCCTGGCCGCGCGGTACGCGCACGAGTTCAATCTGCCGTTCACGGATGCGGAAACGGCTGCGGCGCAATTCGATCGGGTTGCCGCGGCCGCGCGCGACATCGGCCGCGATCCCGGTGAGATCGTCCGCTCGGCCGCCCAGGTGCTGTGCGTGGGCCGCGACGAGGCCGAGATCGCCCGCCGCGCCGAGGCGATCGGCCGCGAGGTGCACGAACTGCGCACCAACGGCCTGGCCGGCACCCCGGCCGAGGTGGTCGACAAGATCGGCCGCTACCGCGAGACCACCGGCATTACCCGCCTCTACCTGCAGGTGCTCGACCTGTCCGACCTCGACCACGTGGAATTGGTCGCCGGCGAGGTCGCCGCCCAGCTGGGCTGATGAACCATCCGGTGGCAGCGCCGGCTCAGCCGACCTTCACCGGACTCCTGGGCTCGTCCGGATTGTCGACGTGGAGCGCGCGCAACCGCGCACCCTCCACGTCGATATCCGGCACGATCCGGCTGAGCCACCCCGGAATCCACCAGGCCGCCTTACCCATCAGCACCAGCAGCGACGGGATCAGAACCATCCGCACCAGGAAAGCGTCGAACAGGACGCCCGCGGCGAGCGCGAAACCCATCGACTTGGCGGTCGCATCCGATTCCAGCAGGAACGAACCGAAGACCGAGATCATGATGACGGCGGCCGAGGTCACCACCCGTGCGCCGTGGTGGTAGCCGGAGATCATCGCCTCGGTGGGTGGTTTCCCGTGCACGTATTCCTCGCGCATGCGGGTGACGAGGAAGACCTGGTAGTCCATGGCGAGGCCGAAGACCAAGCCGATCAACATGATCGGCAGGAAGCTCACGATCGGCCGCGGTTCGGAGATGAGACCCAGCGCGCCCTTCTGGAAGATCAGCACCGTGGCGCCGAAGGTCGCCGCCATGGAGAGCAGGAATCCCAGCGCGGCGGTGAAAGGTACCAGCACCGAACGGAATACCGCGATCAGCAACAGGAATGCCGCACCCGCCACGATGGCCAGATAGGGCAGGATCTTACTGAGCAGCGCATGGTCGACATCGGCGTAAATGGCTGTGGTGCCGGTGATTCCGTAGTCGATGCCGTATCTGTCGTGCAGTGCGGCTTCGGCATTGCGCGCGTTGCGCACCAGATCCTTGGTGGCCTGATCGTTGGGCCCGGTGGTGGGTACCGCGGTCATCAACGCGCCGCCGCCGTCCCTGCTCAGCTGCGGTCGGGTCACATAATCCATACCCGGATAGGCGGCCAGTTCGTCGTGTAGCGCGGTCAGCGCCGCCTGCCGCTGATCGGCGGGCACCTGTGACAGATCGGCGACGACTTGCAGCTTGCCGTTACTGCCGGCCCCGAATCCCTCGGTGCGCAGGTCGTAGGCCTTGCGAATGGTGGTGGTCCTGGGCTGGCTGTCCTCACCGGGCAGGCCCAGATTCAAGCTCAGCGCGGGCGCGGCCAGCAGACCCAGCACGATGATGCTCGCGACCAGCGTCAGCCACGGCATCCGCCCGATCACCCGCGCCACCCGCATACCGTTGGTGACCACCGAATCGTCCTCGGGATCGTGTTGCGCGATCGCCGGGAGCTTCGGCTCGAACAGGTACTTGCCGAAGGCGCCGAGCAGTGCCGGCATCAGGGTGATCGCGGTGAGCACCGCGAACGCCGCCGCGATCGCCCCGCCCAGTCCCATGAAGGTCAGGAAGCTGATGTTGACGATGGCCAGGGCGACCAGCGCGATGATCACCGTCGCGCCCGCGAACACGACCGCCGAACCGGCCGTCCCCAGGGCCGTGCCCGCGGCAATCTCCGGCGAATTCTGCACCGCGCGTTCGTGTTTGTAGCGCGAGACGATGAACAGCGCGTAGTCGATCGAGAGCGCGATGCCGATCATCGAGGCCAGGAAGGTGGTGAAACTCGGTACCGACATGAACGATGTGCCGAGGAAGATCACCGACGTCGCCAGTCCGAGTCCGACGATCGCGGTGATGATCGGCACGAAGGCCGCCACGATCGCGCCGAAGGCCACCACCATCACCACCAGCGCCACGGCCATGCCGATCATCTCGGCCCGACCACTGGGCTGTTGTTGTTCCATCGCCAGCGACCCGCTCATCTCAACCTGAAGTCCGGCGGCTCGCGCCTCGTCACCGACCGCGTAGGCGGCCGCGCGATCGGCGGCGGTGATATCGGTGAATTTCTGGATCGTGAACGGAACGGTCAGCACCGCAACGGTATCGGGGTTCTCCTTGTTCAACACGTTGACCGGCGCGGCACTGCAGCGCGAGACGAATTCCGGCGAACTGCGATCGGTCGCGAAGCAGCCCATCTGTTCGGTGGCCGTGATCGGATCCACCAGCGGGGTCTTGTGATCGACGATGTTCAGATCGTTCAGCTTCGAAACCACACCACCGACGGCCGCGCGCTGGGATGCGTCGGTGAGTTTCTGCCCCGGTGCCGCCCCGAAGACATAGGTACCGGTGACCGCCTCGAAACTAAACGCCTGCGACATCCCCGGGAAGTGTTTGTCCATGATCTCGGTGGCGCGTTCCGACGGCAGATTCGGGATCGTGAAGTCGTCGTTCATCGGCTTCTTCAACTGCGTGCCGAGACTGCCGATGATCAGGAACAGGATCAGCCAGACCGGGAGCACGATCCACTTGTGCCGAAAGGCGAACCTTCCCCACCGATACAGATACACGGACACGAGGCGCTCCTAGTGGTCGCGGGCCTCGATTGGCGCTGACTGCGAACCGGGGCCGGTCGCTGATCGAGCTGTGCGGTTGCCGGCACACTCGCCGGTACCGTCGGTCCGCCGAGTGGCCGAGCTGGAGAGCATTAGGTTCGAGTCTGCTGTGTCGTTGCTGCAAGATCAAGATCTTTGCGGTCCGAGATCCCCTGGACCGGATACGGCACGAGCCCCCATCCGCTGTTCGGATGAGGGCTCGTGCCGTGGTTCGCGGATCAGCCGACCGGGACCGGCTCCTTCTCCGCCGCGGTGTCGCGGTCACGCTGCTGCAACTCGCGCAGCTTGGTGCCCTCGACATCGATATCGGGCAGGATCCGGTCCAGCCACTTCGGCATCCACCAGGCCCACTTGCCCAGCAGGACCAGCAGCGACGGAATCAGGACCATCCGGACCAGGAAGGCGTCGAACAGCACGCCGGCCGCCAGTGCGAAGCCCATCGACTTCGCGGTCACGTCGGACTCCAACATGAATCCGCCGAAGACGGAGATCATGATGATGGCCGCGGAGGTGACCACGCGAGCGCCGTGGTGGTAACCGGACACCATGGCCTCCTTCGGGGATTTGCCGTGCACGTATTCCTCGCGCATGCGGGTGACGAGGAAGACCTGGTAGTCCATGGCGAGGCCGAAGACCAAGCCGATCAACATGATCGGCAGGAAGCTCACGATCGGATGCTGATCGCCGATCAGGCCGAGTTTGTCCTGCTGGAAGATCAGCACGGTGGCGCCGAAGGTGGCCGCCATCGACAACAGGAATCCCAATGCGGCGGTCAGCGGCACCAGAACCGAGCGGAACACCAGTACCAGCAGGATGAACGCCGCGATCGCCACGATCGTCATGTACGGGACGATCTTGCCGAGCAGGGCATTGGACACATCGGCGTAGATCGCGGTCGAGCCGGTGATGCCGTACTCCATGCCGTATTTCGCTTGCAGGTCCGACTCTGCGTCCCGGGCATGTTTCACCAGGTCCTGGGTTTCGGAGTTGTTCGGGCCGTGATCGGGTACCGCGGTCAACTGGGCGCCGGTGCTGTTCACATAGTCCGGAGTCTTCTGCGGCGTGAGCTTGTTCGTCGACGGCATGGTCACGAAGTCCATGCCCTGGTAGCCGGCCAGCTTGTCGTGCAGGGCCATGACGGCCTCCTGACGCTGCTCCGGCTTGACCTTGGTCAGATCCGCGACCACCAGCAGGGTGCCGTTGCTGCCCTCGCCGAACCCTTCGGTACGCAGGTCGTAGGCCTTACGAACCGTGGTGGTCTTGGGCTGGCTGTCCTCACCGGGGAGGCCGAGGCTCAGATTCACCGCGGGTGCGGCGAGCAGGCCGAGCACGATCACGCTCGCGCCGAGGGTCACCCACGGCGCCTTGGCGATCAGCCGGGCGAAACGCTTGCCGTTGGTGACGGCGTCGTCGTCCTCGGTGTCGGTCCGCGCGACCAGCGGCAACTTCGGCTTGAACAGGAAGCGGCCGAAGGCGCCCATCATCGCGGGCAGCAGGGTCAGCGCGACCAGGATCGCGAACAGCGCGGCCAGCGCGCCGCCCAGACCCATCCAGGTGAGGAAGCTGACGCCGACGATGCTCAGGCCGCACAGCGCGATGATGACCGTCATACCGGCGAAGACCACCGCGGAACCGGCAGTGCCGATGGCGACGCCCGCAGCCTCTTCCGGCGAATCCTGCACGGCGAGTTCATGTTTGTAGCGCGAGACGATGAACAGCGCGTAGTCGATCGACAGCGCGATACCGATCATCGCCGCCAGCACGGTGGTGAAGTTCGGGATGTTGGCGATCGAGGTGCCGGCCATGATCAGCGAGGATGCCATGCCGACACCCACGATGCCGGTCAGAATCGGCACGAACGCCGCGATCAGCGCGCCGAAGGCGATCATCATCACGATGAAGGCGACGGCGTAACCGATCATTTCCGACTGTCCGCCCGGCGGCGCCTGCTCGGTGGCGATGGTGCCGCTGATCTCCACGTCCAGTCCGGCCGCGCGCGCCTCGTCGGCGACCTTGTATGCCTGGTCCCGATCGGCCTTGGTGATATCGGAGAACGACTTGATCTTGAACGGCACGCTGAAATAGGCGACGGTATCGGCACTGTTGTTCTTGCCGAGCACGTTCAGCGGCGCCAGGCCGCATTTCGCGACGAAGTTCGGGTCGGTGCGATCACCGGAGGTGCAGCCGATCGCCGTCGTCGCGGCGACCGGGTCGGTCAGCACGCCCCGACGTTGCGGGTCGGGGTCCTGCGCATTGATCTTGGACTTGTCGACGATGTCGAGGTTGTTGATCTTCTCGACAAGCGCGGTGAGTGCCTTGTGATTGTCCGGATCGGTGAGCTTGCCGTGGGTGGCCGCGGCGACATATGTGCCGGTCACCGCGTCGAATTTGAAGGCGGCCGATTGTCCAGGAAATTCCCTGTCCAGGATGTCGGTGGCCTTCTGCGAGGGCAGATCCGGCATGTTGAAGTCGTCTTGGCTCTGCTTCTTCAGCCCGACGCCGACGGCGCCCACGATCACGAAGATCAGCAACCAGACCGGTAGCACGATCCATTTTCGGCGGAAGGCGAACTTCCCCCACCGATAGAGGTACACGGACACGCGGTATCTCCTAGCGATAGCTGATTTGCGGTGCTGAGTTCAGGCCCCGTAGACAGCACTACTGCGGACGCCGCACTGCGATCCGCCTCCATCGACGCTTTCTGCCTACCGTGCGGTAGGTAGACTACCCAATCGCTAAGCGGAGGAACAACCTCGATTTTCGGGGCGTGCCCTCCGCTTCGATCGGTTGATGAGAGGATCATCGCATGAGCGCCCGAAGTACCTCAGGAACCGTTGTCGCAGGTCAGAGCACCAAGGACGCGATTCGTGAGGCGGCGATCCGGCTTTTTTCGAACAAGGGTTTCGAGCAGACGAGCCTGCGCGAGGTCGCGGATGCGGTGGGAATCACAAAGGCGTCGCTCTACTATCACTACGCGTCGAAGCTCGATCTGCTGCTCGCGATCATCGAACCGATCTTCGACGACATGAAGCTCGTGGTCGACGAACTCGACGGTGTGACGTACAGCCCGGCGGGCGCTCGGGAGGTGCTGAATCGCCAGCTCCGGACCCTGTTACGACATCGCACCGCGGGCGCGATGTGCGTGCGCGACACCGTGGCCATCCTCAACGCGATCGGAGATCGGCATCCGGACATGTTCGATATGCACCGGCGACTGTGTGTCTGGCTGGCCGGACCCGACCCCTCGCACGAGGCGCAATTGCGTGCCAGCGCCGCCCTGGAGGTGCTGGGCACGGCGCTGTGGTCGAACGAGCTCGTGCCCGATGCCGGTGACGAGGTGATCGAGCGGGTTTTGATCGAGGCCGCTCTCGGCGTGCTGAACGGACCGGGTGGACAGCGCTAGTGCACATCTCGGCGAGGATCGACTACGCGGTCCGCATCCTGTTGGAAATCGCTCGCGCGCAACCGAATTCGGTGAAGGCGGAGACGATCGCCACGGCGCAGGACATTTCCCCGAAGATTCTGGAATCCATTGCGGCGCAACTGCGCCGGGCCGATCTGGTGGTCAGCCGGCGTGGCCCCGACGGCGGGTACCGGCTGGCTCGTGCGGCCGGTGAGATCAGCATCGCCGACGTGATCCGCGCGGTCGAGGGGCCGCTCGCCTCGGTGCGCGGGCAGCGTCCCGAGGATGTGGTGTATTCGGGGGTGGCCGAACCGCTGCAGCGGGTGTGGATCGCGCTGCGGGTCAATATCCGCGCGGTGCTGGAACAGGTCTCGATCGCGGATATCGCCACCGACGAACTGCCGGATTTCATCGCGAACCTGGTGTCCGATCCTGGTGCCTGGACGCGACGGCCCGCGCCCGTCCCGCCCGGCGTCGACGCCTAGGCCGGAGGTGAGGACTGTGCCGGTCGAGCCGGTTTCGCGGGTGTGCGGGCCGGCTTTCGCCGAGCGAAAAATCTTGCCGCCACCGCCCCGGAATGACGGTAGCCTGCACCCATCATGTTGATCAGGTTGCTGCGCGCCTTTCTCGCCCCCTACCGCACCCAGTTGGTGGGGGTTGTTGTGTTGCAGCTCATCTCCGTCATCGCGATGCTCTATCTGCCCAGCCTGAACGCCGACATCATCGACAACGGCGTCACCAAGGGTGATATCGGTTACATCTGGACCACCGGTCTGTGGATGCTGCTGGTGTCGGGCGTGCAGATCATCGCCTCGGCGAGTTCGGTCTATCTGGGCGCACAGGCCGCGATGGGTGCGGGGCGGGAAATGCGCGCGGCACTGCTGCACCGGGTGGGCACCTTCTCCGCCCGTGAGGTGGGCATCTTCGGCGCGCCGTCGCTGATCACCCGCAACACCAACGATGTGCAACAGGTGCAGCTGCTGGTCGTGATGAGCGTGACCATCCTGGTGATGGCGCCGATCATGTGCATCGGCGGCATCGTGATGGCGCTGCGCCAGGACCTCGGACTCTCCTGGATCCTGCTGGTCGCGGTGCCGGTGCTCGGCCTGACGATGGCGCTGATCATCTCCCGGATGGTGCCCGGGTTCCGGCGCGTGCAGGAGCGCATCGACTCGGTGAACCGAGTGCTGCGCGAGCAGATCACCGGTATCCGCGTGGTGCGGGCGTTCGTGCGCGAGCGCTACGAATCGCAGCGCTTCGGCGTGGCCAACGACGAGCTGACCTCGGCCTCGCTGTTCGTGGGCCGGTTGGCCGCGCTGATGTTCCCGGCCGTGATGTTGATCAGCAACGTGACCACGGTCGCGGTGATCTGGTTCGGCGGGCATGCCATCGACTCCGGCAGTATGCAGATCGGTTCGCTGACCGCGCTGCTGTCCTACATCATGCAGATCCTGATGGCGGTCATGATGGCCTCCTTCCTGGCGATGATCGCTCCGCGCGCGGCGGTCTCGGCCGAACGCATCGCCGAGGTCCTGGAAACCGACTCCTCGGTGCTGCCGCCGGCACAGCCGCAGACCTTCGTCGCCGATCCGGGGACGGTCGAGCTGGCCGGCGCCGAATTCGCGTTTCCGGGCGCCGCGGAACCGGTGCTGCGGGATATCAGCTTCCGGGTCTCGCCCGGGCAGACCACCGCGATCGTCGGTTCCACCGGATCCGGTAAGACCACGCTGATCAATCTGATTCCGCGGCTGATCGACGTCACCTCCGGCGTGGTGCGGGTCGGCGGCACCGATGTGCGGCAGGTGGATATGGATCTGCTGCGCTCGCAGATCGGGCTGGTGCCGCAGAAGGCCTATCTGTTCTCCGGGACCATCGCGGAGAACCTGCGCTACGGCGATCCCGAGGCGACCGACGAACAGCTGTGGCACGCACTGGAAATCGCGCAGGCCGCCGACTTCGTGCGGGCCATGCCCGAAGGGTTGCGGACCCCGGTCGCCCAGGGTGGCACCACCGTCTCGGGCGGCCAGCGGCAGCGGCTCGCCATCGCGCGCGCCCTGGTGAAGAAGCCCAAGATCTATCTGTTCGACGACTGCTTCTCCGCACTCGACGTCGCCACCGACGCCCGGGTGCGCGACGCGCTGCGGCCGGAGACGCGCGAATCCGCGGTGATCACCGTAGCCCAGCGCGTGTCGACCATCCGCGACGCCGACCAGATCGTCGTCCTCGAGGACGGTGCCATGGTCGGCCTCGGCACCCACGAACAGCTGTTGCGCGAATGCGAGGAGTACCGGGAGATCGTGGAATCGCAGTTCAGTCCGGAAGAGGCGGCGCGATGAGCTACCTTGGCGCAGCCGCTCATCGGGCCGCCCCGGGTGCGGGTGTCCCGCAGAACACAGCAGGCGGCGCGATGAGCTACCTTGGCGCAGCTGCTCATCGGGCCGCCCGGGTGCGGGTGTCCCGCAAGACACAGGAGGCGGCGCGATGAGGCCAGGGGCGCCGATGCCGGGTGCTCCCGGGCAGAAAGCGAGATCGTTCGGCCCGACGCTGAAGCGGCTGTTGCGCCGGCTGGCTCCGGATCGGACGGCCGTGGTGGCCATCCTGGTGCTGGCCGTCGCCTCGGTCGTCATGAACACCCTGGGGCCGCAGATCCTCGGTAAGGCGACCAACCTCATCTTCGACGGCGTCGTCAGCAAGCAGTTGCCGGCGGGGCTGACCAAGGATCAGGCGGTGGCGTCCCTGCGTGCGCAGGGCCAGGACCGGCTCGCGGACATGATGTCCTCGATGAACATCAACCCCGGCCACGGCGTCGACTTCGGCGCGGTGGGCCAGGTGCTGACGCTGGTTCTGGTGCTGTACGTGCTGGCCTCGCTGTTCAACTGGCTGCAGGCGTATCTGCTGGCCACGGTGATCAACCGCGCGGTGCAGCGGCTGCGCAGCGAGGTGGAGGACAAGATCCACCGGCTGCCGCTGAGTTATTTCGACACCAACGCCCGCGGCGATGTGCTCTCCCGCGTGACCAACGACGTCGACAACGTGGCGCAGAGCCTGCAGCAGACCATGAGCCAGCTGGTCATGTCGGTGCTGTCGGTGATCGGCATCCTGATCATGATGTTCTGGATCTCGCCGCTGCTGGCGGTGATCGCGCTGCTCACGGTCCCGGCCGCGGTGGTCGTCACGGCCCAGATCGCGAAGCGGTCGAAACCGCATTTCGTCGATCAGTGGAAGTACACCGGCCTGCTCAACGCGCAGGTCGAGGAGGCCTTCACCGGCCACGAGGTGGTCACGGCGTTCGGCCGCATTCGCGAGGTCGGCGAGGAATTCGACAAGCGCAACGACAAGCTCTATCAGGCCAGCTTCAAGGCGCAGTTCATCTCCGGGCTGATCATGCCGGTGATGATGTTCATCGGAAACCTGAACTACGTGCTGATCGCCGTGGTCGGCGGTCTGCGCGTGGCCTCGGGCAGCCTGTCGCTGGGTGAGGTGCAGGCCTTCATCCAGTACTCGCGCCAGTTCAGCCAGCCGCTCACGCAGATCGGTTCGATGATCAATCTGCTGCAGTCGGGCGTCGCGTCGGCCGAGCGGATCTTCGAAATCCTCGACGCCGACGAGCAGGTTCCCGATCCGCGCGAGGAGGATCCGCGCCCGATCGATCGCGGCCGGGTCGAATTCGACGCGGTGTCGTTCCGCTACGAGCCCGACAAGCCGGTGATCGACGATCTGTCGCTGGTCGCCGAGCCCGGCCACGTGGTCGCCATCGTGGGCCCGACGGGTGCCGGTAAGACGACGCTGGTCAATCTGCTCGAGCGGTTCTACGAGCTGGATTCCGGCGCGATCACCATCGACGGGGTCGACATCACCGGCATCGGCCGCGACCGGCTGCGCTCGCGGATCGGCATGGTGCTGCAGGACACCTGGTTGTTCGGCGGCACGATCCGCGAGAACATCGCCTACGGCAACCCGGAGGCGAGCGAAGAGGAGATCCTCGCGGCCGCCCGCGCCGCCTACGTGGACCGCTTCGTCCATTCGCTGCCGCTGGGTTACGACACGGTGATCGACGAGGAGGGCTCCGGAGTCAGCGCCGGTGAGAAGCAGCTGATCACCATCGCCCGCGCCTTCCTGGCCAAGCCGACCATCCTGATCCTCGACGAGGCCACCAGTTCGGTCGACACCCGCACGGAGTTGCTGGTGCAGCAGGCGATGGCCGCGCTGCGCCGTGACCGCACCAGTTTCGTTATCGCGCACCGTCTTTCGACGATCCGCGATGCCGATCTGATCGTGGTGATGGAAGGTGGCCGCATCGTCGAGCAGGGCACCCACGAGCGGCTGCTGGCCGCGCGCGGCGCCTACTTCCGCCTTTACAACGCGCAGTTCACCGGCGCGGCGGTCGATCAGGATCTGGTCGACGAGGAGACGCTGGACGTGGTGTAAGGGCCGTGGTCACCGGCCTGGCAGGATAGCGGCGTGTCCGATCCCGACCAGTTCTCCTTCACCGTCGGTACGTCGCTACCGGGGCGTCGCGACGGCGGGCCGTCTGTCAGGCACGGCCGCACCGGTGTGATCACCACGCCGCACGGGCAGATCGCCACTCCGGCGTTCATTCCGGTCGGCACCAAGGCCACGGTCAAGGCGGTCCTCCCGGAGGCGATGGCCGAGATCGGCGCGCAGGCCCTGCTCGCCAATGCCTACCACCTGTATCTGCAGCCGGGATCCGACATCGTCGACGAGGCGGGCGGCCTGAGCCGGTTCATGAACTGGCCGGGTCCCACCTTCACCGACAGCGGCGGCTTCCAGGTGATGTCGCTCGGCGTCGGCTTCAAGAAGGTGCTGGCCATGGAGGCCGTCGGCGTGCAGAGCGACGAGGTGATCGCGAAGGGTAAGGAGCGGCTGGCCGTGGTCGACGACGACGGCGTCACCTTCCGCTCCCATCTGGACGGATCCAGCCATCGGTTCACCCCCGAGGTGTCGATGGGGATCCAGCACCGCCTCGGCGCCGACATCATGTTCGCCTTCGACGAACTGACCACGCTGTTCAACACCCGTGGCTATCAGGAGAAGTCGCTGCGCCGCACGCACGAGTGGGCGCAGCGCTGCATCGACGAACACGAGCGGCTCACCGCCGCACGCGCGCACCGGCCGTATCAGGCGCTGTTCGCGGTGATCCAGGGTGCGCAGTACGAAGACCTGCGCCGCAAGGCCTGCCGCGATCTGGACGCGATGCGGGGAAGCGGCGGAACGGGTTTCGACGGTTACGGCATCGGCGGCGCGCTGGAGAAGGCCAATCTCGGCACCATCGTGGGCTGGTGCTGCGACGAACTGCCGGCGGAGAAACCGCGGCATCTGCTGGGTATCAGCGAACCCGAGGACTTCTTCGTGGCGATCGAGAACGGCGCCGACACCTTCGACTGCGTCAATCCGTCCCGCGTCGCGCGCAATGCCGCGATCTATGTGGCGGCCGGCCGATTCAACATCAACACCAGCCGGTTCCGCCGCGATTTCACCCCGATCGACGACACCTGCGACTGCTACACCTGCGCTCACTACACCCGTGCCTACATCCATCACCTGTTCAAGGCGAAGGAGATGCTCGCCGCGACGCTGTGCACGATTCACAACGAGCGCTTCACGATTCGGCTCGTGGACGATATCCGCGCGAGCATCGAGGGCGGCTACTACGACGACTTCAAGGCGGAGTTCCTGGGACGGTGGCAGGGCCGGATCCGCTTCGACTGAAACGAAACGGCCCCGCCTCGCGCCCGGTTCCGCGTCAGCTGTAGAGCGCCGGCTTGTCCAGCGGTGCGTAGCTGGGTTCGTGCTTCTTCAGATAGGCGATGCAGCGGTAGCTGATCGGCATGATCAGCACCTCGCACAGCGTCTTCCACACGAAGCCGACGATCACGTAGTTGATGAACGCGCCCCACGTGTTGATCCCGATGGCCGTCGCCGCGATCGAGCAGAACACCAGCGTGTCACCGAATTCACCGGCGACGGTCGAGCCCAGCAGCCGCGCCCACAGATGCTTCTCCTTGGTGCGCTCCTTGATCAGCACCAGCGTCATCGAGTTCAGGAACTGGCCCACCACATAACCGGCGAGCCCGGCCGCGACGAGTTGCGGCGTGGTCCCGGCGACGGTGCGGAACGCGTCCTGATTGTCGTAGAACCCGGCCGCCGGCAGGCCGATCGCGATCCAGAAGCAGACCACCATCAGAATCAGCATGCCGAAGCCGTAGTAGATGGTGCGGCGGGCGGCCTTGAAGCCGTACACCTCGCTCAGCACGTCGCCGATCACATAGGCGAGGGGGAACAGGAAAAATGCTCCGTCGGTGGTGATCGGCAGGATTTCGATGGGTCCGAGGGACACCTCGTGGCCGGTGAAGAACTGCACGCCCTTGGTCGCGCAGATGTTGGAAATCATCAGCGTCGCCGTGAACAAGGTCACGATCAACGTGAAGGGACCCCCCGCGGCCTGCGCGAATGCTGCGTGTTCGACCGCGGGGCGTCCAGACTCCCCGGTCGGTGTCGTTTCTTGTGTCTCACTCACGACCTGTGCACGATACCGGCAACCCGGCCCGGTGGAATAGGCTGGACCGATGACGAATCCCGGCGATTCCGACGAATGGTGGAAACAGTACGGCGGCGAAGGTGTCTCGTCCGATTCGGGCGGCCACCAGTCGGTTCCGCCGACCCCGCCGCAGCAGCCCACCCCGCCGCCCAATCCGCAGGCCGGATACTCCTCGGCCCCGCATCAGCAGTCGTCTCCCTACCAGCAGCCGACCCCGCCGCCGCAACAGCAGCAGTCCTACCCGAGCTATCCGCAGCAGCAGCCCTACGGTCAGCCCGGCTACGGCTATCCGGCCGCGACGCCGTATCAGCCCTACGGCTACGCGGCGCCGCAACAGGGCACCAACGGCCTGGCGATCGGTTCGCTGATCGCGTCGATCCTGGGACTGTGCACCTGTATCGGATCGATCGTCGGGATCATCCTGGGTGTGATCGCGCTGAACCAGATCAAGGAGCGCGGCGGTCAGGGCCGCGGTATGGCGCTCGGCGGAATCTGGGTCGGTGCCGTCGGCATCGTGCTCACCATCGTGTGGGTGATCGTCAACGTCGCGGCCGCGAACTGGTAGTTCCCGGGCGGGAACAGCAGTGCGTCCGGATCGCCGGACGCACCGTCGCCGGATCAGCTGTGGCGCAGCGGATCCGGATGTTCGGGGTCCAGAATCCACGGTTCGTGCGGCACCGTCGCCGGAGTGAACTGATCCAGTAGCGCGCGCGGCGTCTCACCCCGCAGGCCGAGCGAGGCCGCGAGCAAGGTGAAAACCTGACGCGGCGTCTCACCGAGAGCGGTTCTGTCGCGCAGGGTTACGGCACCGTCGCGCTTGGCCAGCCGCGCGCCCTCGGTGTTGAGCACCAGCGGGACGTGCGCGTAGGAGGGTACGGCGAGTCCGAGGACCGTGGCCAGATAGGCCTGCCGCGGTGTCGAGGGCAGCAGATCGTCACCGCGAACGATCTGGTCGAAGCCCTGGGCCGCATCGTCCACCACAACCGCGAGGTTGTAGGCCGCCGTTCCGTCGCCGCGACGCAGCACGAAATCGTCGACCAGCCCGCGATACCGGCCGTGGATTTCGTCGACGATCTCGAATTCCGTGGTCTGCGAGCGCAGCCGCAGTGCGGCGGGGCGACCCTCGGCGCGCTTGGCCGCCCGCTGTCCCTCGCTCAGGTCGCGGCAGGTTCCCGGATAGGCGCCCATCGGCCCGTGCGGTGCGGAGACGGCCTTCTGAATCTCCTTTCGCGTGCAATAGCACTCGTAGGTCATGCCGGCCGCGCCGAGCCGCTCGATCGCCGCCGCATACTGCGGGGTGCGATCCGATTGCCGGACCACCTGGCCGTCCCAGTCCAGCCCGATCGCGGCCAGATCTTCGAGCTGACGCTGCTCCGCACCCGGCCGCACCCGGTCCAGGTCCTCGATCCGCAGCCGGAAATTGCGTGCGGTGCTGCGGGCGAACAACCACGCCAGCAGGGCGGTGCGGAGATTGCCCAGGTGCAGTTCACCGGAGGGGCTGGGGGCGAAGCGACCCGCCCCGGCGGTATGCGGGATCATCCGCGCAGCCGGGGGCACAGCGCGTCCTCCGGAATGTCGCGGCCGGCATCCAGATCCGCCAGCAGACCCTCGGCATGTGCGACGAGCCCGGTCGAATCGATGCCGTACGGCGGCGGCGGCGCCGCCGACAACCGGCCGATCGCCCGCTCGAGCAGGGTGCGAGCACCCTTCGGATTACCGCGCTGGATGTGGGTGATGCCGACGGCGTACTGCGCCAGCCCCTGCCACAGCATCCTTTCCGCGAACGGTCCGTTCTTCCATGCGGCCTCCAGCACCTCGTGTGCGTTGAAGGCCAGTCCCTCGTTGAGGAGGCGCTGGGCATAGTCCAGGGTTTCGTCCGGTGGGAGGTCGAGATCATCCGGAATCCGGGCGACGCCGACGCTACCGGGCGGTAGTGGTCGCCCGAACCGGTCTCGAGGACGGGCATTTCGGGCGTGTCCGGCATCGTCGCGATCTCGTTCCACCACTACTCCATGATCCATACCGAGCAACCGCACGGTTTATCCGGGGCGTAGTGCGGCCGTGCCCGAGCGAATTTCGCGACCTGGTTTTGTTTAGCGGATCATTCTCCTGTCATTTGGCAATTCCCCCGCTATTAGTGAACGGGAATTATTTAGCGCAATTCGAGTGGTTGAAAGTGAAAAGACGCGGGACATGGATTGTGGGTGCTGCTAGGGTGCTCTCCCGGGGTCAACGCGAGCGAGCACCATGGCGGTGTGTACCTCGTGGCCCATTCTGTTCATCGAGTAGTTCGTGCCTATGACCAGGCGCATCGTGGAGCCGTCGAGTCTCGAGAAACCCGGGTCCGGCGACGAGGGAAGCATGATTGTCGCGTTATCTACGGCGGTAAAGGAGAGGTTGAGGTGAAGGTTGATTCGACCGGTGCGGTGTGGCGCAAGAGTAAATACAGCGGTCCCGATGGAAACTGTGTCGAGGTAGCTTTTCTGAGTGACGGCAATGTCGGGGTTCGCGATACCAAAGACTGCGGCAGCGGGCCGATTCTGGCTTTCACACCCGGCGAGTGGGATGCGTTCGTCTCGGGCGTGACCGACGGGAAGTTAGGTCCCGCCTGACCCCGGGCGATCAGGTGATGGGCCCCGAGTCGATGCGACTCGGGGCCTTGTTGTGCCGGTCGATGCGGCCGATCCCGGGTGCCGATGGATCTCGGTGGGTGCGGGATATGTGGACGGTTGTGGATATCGTCGGCGGGTGGATCTACTGACCCCGCAGGATGCCACCAGGTTCTGGCTGTCGCGCCGGGCCTGCAACGACCTGTTCCTGCTCTACTGCTTCGACGACGCCGGATGGTCCGCCGACGCGCTGCGGGCGGCGGTGATCGCGCGCAGCGCCGAAATCCCGGAGTTGAACGTCCGTATCCGGGAGCACCGTTTCGCTTATCCGGCCTGGGAGCCTGCGGATTTCGACGAGGCGCAGGTCGTGGTCCACACGTCCGAGGAGCCGCTGTGGACGACTGTGGAAGCCTCGCTGGGGGAGATTCTGGCGCACTCGGTCCCGGCGCGGCGATACACCTGGCGGATCCATCTGTATCGCGGCGTGCGAGACGCGCCGGGCGGATCGGGGCCCGCACTCGTTGTGGTGCTGCAGCTTTCGCATGCCCTGGCGGACGGAAAACGGGCCGCGCAGATCGCGCGCGAGTTGTTGCGGGGCTTGGACGCGGCAGCTCGCGGGATCGCCGAACCGGGTGACGGTTCGGATCGCGTCGGATCGTCCATCGGCGCGATGGTCGATCGGCATCACGGCCGCCGGGCGCGAGCCCGGTTCGCGTCATCTGTGGAAACCCTTGCGGTCGAAGCCCTGGCGCTTCTTTCGTTCCTGCCCGGCATGGCCCGCACGGTGCGGCGGGGATTCGTCGCGGCAGGTGCGGACAGGGAATTGAACAGCCTCGCCGAGGCGGGAGAGATTCCCCCCGCGGCACCGAATTTCGCGCCGACCCGGCTGAACCGCCCGCCGGCGCCGGAGCATCGGGCCGTCCGTGTGATCGCGGGGGAGAGCCTGCACGTTCCCGGCTATACGGTCACGGTCGTCGCGCTGACCGCGATCTCCGTCGCGATGAGTCGATACCTCGCCGCCCGCGGCGAATCCGCCGACCCGTTGGGCGCGCAGGTCTCGATGGCCCTGCCTGTGGTGACCGATCGAAAAGCTGTCCCGCACAACAACTATCGCGACCTCGGTGTCGATCTGTGTGTCGCTGAACCGGACCTGCGGCTGCGGGCGCGCCGCATCGCCGCGGCGCTGGCCGAACGACGGATCCGCGCCACCCATCCGCTGCAGTCCGCGCGTGACCGCGTCACCGACGCGATCCCGGCCCCGGTTCTCCGTCGCGATATCGCCGGCTATCCCTTGGATCTGGTTCCCGACCGGATCTCGGGCCACACCGTGCTCTCCAGCGTCCACCGGGGCGAGGCGGATCTGTCGATCGCCGGCGGCGCGGTCCGCTTCACCGCCGGTTTCCCCGCCCTCGGCGCGGTGATGCATCTGACCCACGGCCTGCACGGCCTCGGAACGACGGTGACCCTGTCGGTCCACGCCGATCCCCAGGTGGTGGATGTGGACGATTACGTCCGCCTCTTGCGTGGCGCGGTCCGTGAGGTCGGTACGCGGCTGACCGCCGACTGATCGCGGAAGAGGCTGGTGCACCTCTTTCCATATTCAATATATAGCGGGGTGGGGGGCTTGCGGCAAGGCCCCGGTCGTGCCGCACAATGGCCCGCCGAGGCCGTGTACCTGCGAAAACGAGAGGAGACCCGCAGCGGCCGAGACGGACACGGGTGTCCACATGAACCATGTCGAGCCAGGGAAATGAGGGACACATGTCGGAACCGGGGTATCAGGACGAGTTGCGGGCCGAACAGGACTACGTGTCCGGGCTCTACGCACGCCTCGACGGCGAGCGCGTCGAGGCGAAGGGCCGCTACAGCGCGGCGTTGCGCGGCAACGGTGGTGCGCTGGTGGACCGCGATGTGGAGGTGCGCACGCTGGCGCGTGAGGTGAAGCGCTTGGATGTAGCCGACAACGGGCTGTGTTTCGGCCGATTGGACAGCGATTCCGGCGAGCGGTCCTATATCGGCCGGATCGGGCTCTTCGACCGGAGCAACGACTTCGAGCCGTTGCTGCTGGACTGGAGGGCTCCGGCGGCACGGGCCTTCTACACCGCCACCGCCGCCAGCCCGGAGCGGATGCGGCGGCGCCGGCAGTTCCATTCCCGCGGCCGCCGCGTCGTCGACTACACCGACGAGATCTTCGGCCGTCCGGGCGCCGGGGAACGCGGGGATGCGGCGCTGCTCGCGGCCGTCGACGCGCCTCGCGGCGAGGGCATGCGCGACATCGTGGCCACCATCCAGGCCGAACAGGACGAGATAATCCGGTTCGATCATCCCGGCGTGCTGGTGGTCGAGGGCGGACCCGGTACCGGCAAGACGGTGGTGGCGCTGCATCGTGTCGCCTATCTGCTCTACACCCAGCGCGAGCAGATGGAGCGCCACGGCGTTCTCGTGGTCGGACCCAATCCGGCCTTTCTGCGTCATATCGACCGGGTGCTGCCGTCGCTCGGCGAAACCAACGTCGTCTTCACCACCACGGGCGATCTGGTGCCGGGCCTGCACGTCACCGCCGAGGACACTCCGGACGCGGTGCGCATCAAGGGTTCGCTGCGCATGCTGGATGTGCTCGCCGCCGCGGTCGCGGACCGGCAGTGCTTGCCGGCGGAACCGCTGACCATCGAATTGACCGATGTCACCGCGCGCATCGATGCGGCGACCGGGGAATGGGCGCGCGAGGAGGCGCGCACCAGCGGACTGCCGCACAACGAGGCGCGTGCGGTGTTCCGCGAGATCGTCACCTACGTGATCACCGAGCGCGCGATCGCGCGGATCGGCAAGGGCTGGATCACCCGCGACGACCGGGAGGCGTGGGAGAACCTGCGCGCCGACCTCGTCGCCGAGCTCGCCGAGAGTGAGCAGTTCGGTGCCGCGCTCGACCAGCTCTGGCCGGTGCTCACCCCGGAAAAGCTACTGGCCGAGCTGTATTCGTCGCCCGAGCGGTTACGAGCGGCAGGCGCCGACCCGGCCCTCCGGCGTGCCGACGGCGCCGCGTGGACGGTGTCGGATGTACCGCTGCTCGACGAACTGGTCGATCTGCTGGGCCGGGAGAAGCCGGCGGACGACACCGTGGAACGTGAACGTGCGGCCGAAGCCCGATATGCCGCAGGGGTTTTGGAGCTCATGACCGGCCGCGAGGATTCGATGGACGACGAGGACCACCTCTTCGCCACCGACCTGCTCTACGCCGAGGACCTCGCCGACCGATTCGCCGATCGCGATACCCGTGATCTGGCCGAACGCGCCGCCGCCGACCGGGATTGGACCTATCGCCACATCGTGGTCGACGAGGCGCAGGAGCTCTCCGAGATGGACTGGCGGGTGCTGATGCGGCGGTGTCCGGGCCGCTCCTTCACCGTGGTCGGCGACCTCGCCCAGCGTCGTTCGACCGCCGGCGCGACATCGTGGGACGCCGTGCTCGAGCCCTATGTTCCCGGCCGGTGGCGCTATCGCTCCCTGACGGTGAACTACCGGACGCCGGCCGAGATCATGGCGGTCGCGGCGGCGGTTCTCGCCGAATTCGCGCCGGATGCGCGGTCACCCGAGTCGGTGCGTGCCTGTGGCGTGCGGCCGTGGTCGCGCCGCGTCGACGAAAGCGAATTGACCTCCGCCATCGCGGATTTCGTTCGCGACGAGGAGGGTCGCGAGGGCACCGCCGTCGTGATCGGCCCGCCCGGCGTGCCCGGCACGGTTGCGGCATCGGAGACGAAGGGCCTCGAGTTCGATGCCGTACTCGTCGTCGAACCGGAGCGCATCCTGTCCGATGGGCCGCGGGGCGCGGCCGAACTCTACGTGGCCCTCACCCGCGCCACCCAGCGCCTCGGAGTTCTGCACCGAGACCCGCTGCCCACGGCACTCGCCGGTCTGGTCCCGGTCGCCGAGCCCGCGGCGGCCGGAAATCGCCGCTCCGCGTAGCGATGTGGCGGGCCGCTAATCCGGCGGCCCGCACCCGCCCCGCATGATCAACGCATGCGCCGGACACCATTGGGTCACCGGTAGCCGACTGCGCCCGTTCCCGGTGCGCAACTCGAATTCCACCAGCCCCAGCCATGTTCCGTCCGCCGCCCGCGCCCAGGCGTGCAGCCGCCCCGGAATTCGCCCGGTGATCTCGAGCCCGCCCGCCCGCACCTGCCCCGCCACCGCGTCGTGATCGGCCATCCGTGGATACGTGGGGATAGCGGCAGCCACGTCCACCAGCACCGGCATCGGCGGAGCCACCACCCGATGCAGTGCGAACTCCCCCTTCTCCGGCCAATGTTCGAACATGTGTTCGATCATAAACCGAAGCGCCGACAAATAGCTCGCGGATTTGCCGGCCGCGTCGCAGTGTCACCGACTTTGGAACTCCAGTGCGGTCCGCCCGTCCGCCACCGGCCTCACAGCACGCAGCATCAGACCGCACGTCTCACCCAGCGCCCCCAACTCGGTCACCGTCCGCTCCCGCCCGCCGAAGCACATCGCCATGAACAGGTCGATCGCCGTATCGGCCCCCCGCCCCAGAATCGGCTCGATCACCACAACCGCCCCGTAAGCCCCTGCGGCGCGGGCGCATTCGGCGAGGATGGCTGCGGCGAGTTCGTCGTCCCAGTCGTGCAGGATGTCGGACAGAAGGTAGGCATCGGCACCGGTGGGGAGCGGATCGAAGAAGCTGCCCGCAACGGCGGATGCGCGGTCACTCAGGCCGGTCGCCGTGAATCGCTCGGTGGCGGCGGCCGTCGGCGCCAGGTCCAGCACTCGTCCGCGCACGCCGGGATGCGCGCGGAGAATCGCCGTCAGTAGGGTGCCGTCGCCGCCGCCGACGTCGAGAACGTCGGGGAAGCGACTCCAGTCGAACCGCGCCGCGATCTGGTCCGCGTAAACCCGGAAGCGGCAATTCATCTGGGCGTCGAAGGACGTGCGCAGCGCGGGCTCGGCTTCCAGATCGGCCCAGAAATCACGTCCATACCTGCGCGGATAGGCGGGCCGGCCGGAAGTGATCGTGCTCAGCAGTTCCACGAAGGCCAGTTCGGCGCGCCCGCCCGCGCTGCCGATATCGAGCAGCAGCAGCGCGAACGGGTCGGGGGAGTCCGCGCTCATCTGGTTGCCGAGGCTCGTGGGCCGGTAGCGGCCGGACGCCGCTTCGTCGTCGAAGACGCCGATGGTGACCAGATGGTCGAGCAGTCGACGGAGCGCGGGAGCGGAGGTTCCCGTGCGAGCCGCCAGTTCTTCGGCGGTCGCGCCCGTGCTGCCCGCGTGGTCCACCAGCCGCAGCGTCGCGGCCACGCGGACGGCCATCGGTGTGGCCAGATCGGCCAGGGCGAGGATCGAGGCGGGTTGCTCCGGCGAATTCACCGGCCCAGACTATCCGGCAGACTCCCGGTGGCCATCGAATATCGTTGTGGCGCAGTGGTTGTGGGCCTCGTCGTTCAGCGGCTGACGGTGGTCTGCTGTTCGACGCGGGAGAGTTTCTCCGGGTTGCGGACCACGTAGAGGCCGGTGATCAGGCCGTCGTCGAGGCGCATTGCCACCACGTCGTCGATTCGTCCGTCGATCCGGACGATCAGTGCGGGGCAGCCGTTGATCTGGACCGCCTCGACGGTTGCCTCGGTGCGCAGTCGGGGCAGGCCGGTACGCAGGGCGCGGGCGACCCGGTCGGCGCCCGCGATCGGCCGCAGGACCGCCTGGACCACGCCGCCGCCGTCGCCGAGCAGCACCACGTCGGGAGCCAGCATGTCGACCAGATGCTGCAGGTCGCCGGTTTCGATGGCGTGCTGGAAGGCTTCGACGGCGCGGCGGGATTCGTCGGCGGACACCACGCCGCGGGGTCGGCGCGCGGCGACGTGAGCCCGTGCGCGATGGGCGATCTGGCGTACCGCGGCGGGCGTTTTGTCGACGGCCGCGGCGATCTCGTCGTAGCTCAGGTCGAACACCTCGCGCAGCACGAACACCGCTCGTTCCGTCGGTGCGAGCGTTTCCAGCACCAGGAGCATCGCCATCGACACGCTGTCGGCCAGTTCGACGTCCTCGGCCACATCGGGCGCGGTCAGCAGCGGTTCCGGCAGCCACGGACCGACGTAGGACTCCTTGCGGCGGCCGAGCGTCCGGAGCCGGGTCAACGCCTGGCGGGTGACGATCCGGACCAGGTAGGCGCGCTGATCACGGACGTCGTCGAGGTCCACGTCCACCCAACGCAACCAGGTCTCCTGCAGGACGTCCTCGGCGTCGGCCGCCGAACCGAGCATCTCGTAGGCAACCGTGAACAGCAGATTGCGATGGGTGACGAACGCTTCCGTGGCGCCGTCGATGCGCTCGCTCATGGGGGCTCCTGTCCGTGCTGTCTCGACTCCGGCACACACGAGACGCTCGCCGGATCCGCCGTGTGACACCTCCTGCAAGTGATACGCGTCACTGCAGTGGTGATCTCGCGGCGATGGCCGGGGCGACCCACGCCGTGAGGTAGCGGCGCAGTTCCGGGCCACGCCGAGGCGGACGGCCCGGATCGACGACGAACGATTGCACGATGCGAAGCATATGTTCGACGAGTTCGTCCAGATCGGCGCCGGACACTCCGGCCGCGGTCCAGTCGACGGCGAAGCGTTGCAGGATCGATCGTCCGAATGCCAGTGCGGTGTCGGAGGTTACGCCGGCGGAGAAGGCCCCGGCCCGCCCCGGAGTGAGCAGTAGGTTGAGGTACCGCTCGTGCGGCAGCCGCTCGAGGGTGTAGGCGATGCCCTCGACCACCGCCGTGGCGGGGTCGCGGATTCCGCTCAGATGTTCGGCCAGAACGTCGAGGAACTGCCCGGTCTGCGCGACGGCGGTCGCGGTCAGCAGGCTCTCGGCACTGGGAAAGTAGCGGTACACGGTCTGACGGGTGACGCCGAGGTCCCGGGCGACCTCGGCGATGCTGAAATCGCTGCCGGACCGGTCGATCGCGGTGCGGGCGGCGGCGAGGATCCGTGCGACGGCTTCGTCGTCGTCCGCGGGCGTCGCCCCCGCCCAGCCATGCGTGCGCACCGAATGCCATCCTTCCTCGAAGCGTCGACGGTACCGATCCTGCCGAGAGGGCAGCACTCGGCTCTTGACCATACATATGGAACCAACTGTATGGTCGTCCGGAAGTACCGGAGAGAAGGAAGACCATGCCAGCCACGACGCCGCCCCGTCCGAAACAACTCGATTCCCCGCTGCTGCCCAAGATCTTCAAGATCGTGGGCCGTGCGCAGGTGTGGACCTATCGGCGCACCAGCGGCCGCATCGGCGGCAAGTGGCGCATCGGGGCCGGCTTCCGCAAACCGGTGCCGACCCTGCTGCTCGAACATCGCGGCCGGAAGTCGGGCGTGCTCTACACGACGCCGCTGCTCTACATCACCGACGGTCCGAATACGGTCATCGTCGCCTCACAGGGCGGCCTTCCCAAACATCCGCAGTGGTATCTCAATCTGCGCGCCGAGCCCGACACGCACATCCAGATCGGACGGGACCGCCGTCCGGTTCACGCCGTCACCGCCGACCCGCAGGAACGGGCCCGCCTGTGGCCGTTGCTCGTCGACGCCTATGCCGACTTCGACACCTATCAAGCGTGGACCGAACGCGAAATCCCCGTGGTCGTCCTGCGTCCCCGCCCGGACGGCCGCTGACGAGAAGTGCGACGGACGAAACAGAAACGCCCGCTACCACTGAGGTAGCGGGCGTTTCGTGGCGGAGGATAGGGGATTTGAACCCCTGAGGGCGTTAACCCAACCCGCGTTCCAGGCGAGCGCCATAGGCCACTAGGCGAATCCTCCGCAGAGGAATATACCGGGTGGACCCCCCGGAACAGCAAACCGGGCTATTTGTGCAGGCCGGCGAGGGCCTTCTTCAATTGCTCCTTGCAGGTGGTGCCGACGTCGGCGCTGTCGATGCTGCCCTCGGCCTGGATCCGCAGTTCCACTTTCACCGAGACGTTGGAGTCCAGGGCCGCGCAGGTGTAGTCGAGCGTCACGAAGCTCGAGTAGTTCTGCTGGTAGGCGGCGTAGTAGGCCTGGCTGCCGATGCCCGCGATATCGCCGGAGGTGCGGCCGCTGCCGGTGGTCTTGGTGTCGTAGTTCTTCCAGCTGTTGAACTGCGGATCGCTGTATTTGCTCTGGAAGTCGGCCTCGAGGTCGATATCGGAACCGTCGGTGCCGTACTTGCCGGCGCCGTCGTACCGGGCGCGGCAGGTCAGGTTGCCACCACCGAAGCTGGAGTCGGGTGCGCGTTCGGTGTGCTCGGGCGCGTCCTTGGGTGTGGGCGCCCACTTGCGCAGCACCGTGGCATCGATCAGCGAGCAGGCGTCGCTGACATTGGCCATCGAATAGTTGCCGTCGACACCCTTCTTGTCGCCGAGCGGTCCCTTACTTCCGC
Organism: Nocardia nova NBRC 15556; assembly: GCF_001613005.1. Lineage (GTDB taxonomy): Bacteria > Actinomycetota > Actinomycetes > Mycobacteriales > Mycobacteriaceae > Nocardia > Nocardia nova. The sequence goes on from NZ_BDBN01000009.1 coordinate 43,135, forward strand.
CCCCGCCACCGCCGGTGAGCGCGATCACGCCGATCACGATGCCGATCACCACGACCAGGCCGACCACGCCGCCGACGATCCACGGTGCGTTGTTCTTCTTGGGCGGCTGTGGATAGGCCGGCTGTTGCGCATAAGGCGGCGGGAACTGCTGCTGTGGATAACTCGGCACGGACGGTGGTGGCTGCTGTGCGTAGGGCTGCTGCGGGGCGCCACCGTGATAGGCGTCGAAACCCGCCCCCAGAACGGTCGGATCCGTGCCGGTCACCGGCCCGGGACGCCCACCCATGACGGTCGGATCGGTACCGGTGAGCGGCTGCTCCGGAGCCGCCGGCGTCGACCACCAGTGCACGGTTTCGTTGGGCGGATTGCCTTGCCCCGGATACTCGGGCCCACCGTGCGGTGGATTACTGCCTGTCACGTCTTTCCTCCGGTCCTGGCGCGGAAGCCCCCTCGAAAAATGTCGCAGGTGATCGTATCGACTCCGCCCGGATTCCACTCGAGTGGACAGTTGTGACTACACTGGCCGACGGATCCCGCGCGGCGCGCATCCTGTGAACTCCCCCAGGGCCGGAAGGCAGCAAGGGTCAACGGGCTCTGCCGGGTGCGCGGGGTCCCCTTTCTTTCCCGGGGGAAATATTCTTATCTGCCACGCGGCGCATCCGGCGAGTAACGTGGTCGGCTGGGTCGGCGCCAGAAGCGCACGATCCGTCCGTCAACCTGTTACCTCGCTGCTTGAAAGGCTGCTCAGGATGCCCCGGCAAACGCAGATCGGTTTGATGAGCCATGCGGAACTCGTATCGGAACACGAGACGCAGACCGCGAACTACGCGAAGCTCCAGACCGAGAAGCTCACGCTGGATCTGACGAGGGGTAAGCCCTCGCCGGAGCAACTCGACCTCTCCACCGGCCTGCTCGCCCTGCCGGGCGCCGACGACTACCGTGACGGCACCGGCACCGACTGCCGCAACTACGGCGGCCTGCACGGACTGCCGGAGCTGCGTGCGATCTTCGGTGAACTGCTGGGCATTCCGGTCGAGAACCTGCTCGCCGGCAACAACGCCAGCCTGGAGCTGATGCACGACGTGATCGTGTTCGCGATGCTGCACGGTACGGCCGACTCGCAGCGCCGCTGGGCCGACGAGCCGATCAAATTCCTGTGCCCGAGCCCGGGATACGATCGCCACTTCGGGATCACCGAATCGCTGGGCGTGCAGATGATTCCGATCGCCATCAACCATGACGGCCCGGACGTGCACGCCATCGCGGAGCTGGTCGCCGCCGACCCGCTGATCAAGGGTCTGTGGGCGGTCCCCAACTACTCCAACCCGACCGGCGTGAACTTTTCCGAAGAGGTTGTGCGCGAACTCGTTTCGATGCCCACCGCGGCGCCGGACTTCCGCCTGTTCTGGGACAACGCCTACGCGGTGCACCCGCTGACCGATACCGCCGCCCCGGTGTTCGACGTGCTCGGAATGGCGGCTGCGGCCGGAAACCCCAACCGACCCTTCGTGTTCGCCTCCACCTCGAAGATCACCTTCGCCGGTTCCGGAGTCAGTTTCTTCGGCTCGTCCACCGAGAACCTCACGTGGTACCTGAAGTACGCCGCCAAGAAGAGCATCGGCCCGGACAAGGTGAACCAGCTGCGTCACCTGCGCTTCTTCGGTGATGCCGAGGGTGTGCGCCGGCATATGCAGGCCCACCGTGCGGTGCTGGAGCCGAAATTCAAACTGGTGTTGCGCATTCTGGAGGATCGCCTGGGCGCCTCGAAGGTCGCCTCTTGGACCGAGCCCAAGGGCGGCTACTTCATCAGCCTGGATGTGGTCGAGGGCACGGCCGCGCGCGTGGTGGCGCTGGCCAAGGAGGCCGGCATCGCCCTGACGCCCGCCGGTTCGGCGTTCCCCTACGGAAAAGATCCGGAGGACAAGAACATTCGCATCGCCCCCAGCTTCCCGTCGCTCGCCGACCTGGAGAAGGCGATGGACGGTCTGGCGACCTGCGTCCTGCTCGCGGCGACCGAGAAGCTGCTGGAGAAGTAGGGGCGGCGCGACCCGCCACGGAGTCGGAAGACCGGTTCGCGAGCCCCTGTTCGGGGACCGCGAACCGGTCTTTGCCTCGCGTTGTCCGGTCGGAACCGGTTACTGCGGCTTGTGCGCCAGTACCGCGAACATCGTCACGGAGAGGTGGATGTCACCCGTGCGCGCGCCGGCTTCCAGTTCCGCCAGCAACTCCCGCCGCTGCGCCTCGGTGATCGCCCCGCGCGCCTCCGCCATCTCGGCGATGCGGGCCACCAGCGCACCCGCGCCGGCGCTCGCGTCCTGGACCAGCGCATGCGAGCCGATATCGTCGACGACCAGTCCGGCCCCGGAGAGCAGGCCCGGCAGCCGCCGTCCCGAGAACGGGTTGGTGGTGTTGGTGATCAGGGTCTCGATCACCTCGTGCACGACTCGCCGGTCGCCGGGGTGCACGATGGCGGTGCCCCAGTCACTGTCCATGACGACGACGCGGCCGCCCGGCTTCAGTACCCGGGCGATCTCGCGGGCGGCGCGCGCCGGGGCGGTCAAATGCTGAAAGACCCGCTCGCACAGCGCGACATCGAAGGTGTCACCGCCGAACGGCAGTCCGTAGGCATCACCGGGTACGAACCGGGCCGGCGAATTGTGCTGGGCGGCACGGCGTTCTGCCCCGGCCAGCAGATTCGGATCGGGTTCGACGCCGACCGCGTCACCGGTCGGGCCGACCGCGTCGGCGAAGACCAGCACCTCCGAGCCGGTGCCGGATCCGATGTCGACCGCACTTTCGCCCGGAGCGACGGCCAGGGCGTCGTGCGCCCAGCGGCGTAGTCCGCGAATTCCGGGAAGTGCAGCCTGCAGATCGTTGACGTCGATGAGTTGGTCGCGGCCCGCGCGATCGAAACGGTCCGGCCTCAGCCCTGAGGGCGAGGAATTGTCTGCCGAGGAGCTGTGTGTGGGCGCCATATCTTCCACCGTGGGTGTTGCCAAAGTGTCGGGCATGAAGATTCACCCTACGCGCGCAGAAAAGCTACGGGTGGGTAGGCATGTGAGTCCGGTCACGTCCGTCGGTAGGCGGAGATCCGGCCGTCTGCCATGATCGATACATGGTGAGCCGCAAAGTGTGCCTCGCGCAGGAACCGGAGGCGGACAAGCTGTTGTCGGAGGACGACTTCGCCCTCTTGACCGGGATGCTGCTGGATCAGCAGTTTCCCCTCGAACACGCTTTCCGCGGTCCGAAGAAGATCGCCGACCGCATGAACGGTTTCGATATCCACCGGATCGCCGAGGCCGATCCGGAGGAATTCGAGGAATTGGGCGCGACCCCGCCCGCCATTCACCGCTACGGCCGGTCGATGGCCCGGCGCACCCAGGAACTGGCCCGATACGTCGTCGAACACTACGACGGCACCACCTCCGAGATCTGGACCCGCGACGATCCCGACGGCAAGGAAGTGCTGCGCCGGCTGAAGGAGCTGCCCGGCTACGGGGACCAGAAGGCACGCATTTTCCTGGCGTTGCTCGGCAAACAACTCGGTGTGCGCCCGGCGGGGTGGGAGAAGGCGGCCGGCGCCTACTCGGAGCCGAATTCGCGCCGCTCCGCTGCCGATATCGTCGACAACGAGTCACTGCTCGAGGTGCGGGCCTTCAAGAAGCAGATGAAGGCCGCCGCGAAGGAAGCCAAGGCGAAATAGCCCGCGCCTGCGGCGATCCGGCTACTGCGCGGTGTAGCCGCCGTCGACCAGGTGGTAGCTCCCGGTGATGAACGTGGCCGCATCGCTGACCAGGAATGCGACCAGCCCCGCGACCTCCTCGGGTGTACCGAGCCTGCCCAGAGCGTGTTTCTGTGCCAGGAAGGCCTGTGTTTCCTCGTCGAGGTTGGCGCCGAGCAGCGGAGTGTGGATGAAGCCGGGCCCGACGGCGGTGACCCGCACGCCCTGGGCCGCGTATTCCAGGGCCGCGTTCTGGGTGAGGCCGAGCAGGCCGTGTTTGGCCGTCACGTACGCCGAGGAATTCGCGAATCCCACGCTGCCGAGGATCGACGCCATATTCACGATGGCGCCGCCGCCGGCCGCCGCGACCGCCGGAAGCTGTTCGTGCAGTGCGTAGAACACGCCGTCGAGGTTCACCGACAAGACCTTGCGCCAGCCCTCCAGCGAATAGTCGCCGATCAGCGCGCTCTCCCCGCTGATACCGGCATTGTTGACCGCGATCCGCAGCGGTCCGAGTTCAGCGGCCGCCGCGACGCTGCGCTGGACGGTCTCCGGATCGGAGGCGTCGCCGGCGAAGGCCGCCGCCTGTCCGCCCGCCCCGCGAATTTCCTCGACCACCGTATGCGCGTTGTCCTCGTCGAGATCGAACACCAGGACCGCGGCGCCGCTGCGCGCGAGTTCGTGCGCGACCGCACATCCGATCCCGGAACCGCCGCCACTGACTATTGCCGCACGGTTGCTTACGTCATAAACGGCCATGATCGACACCCTCTCCGAGACATCGGTTAGCTCATGTACGGGGTCCTGATCGCTCGACGCCGAGTGTAGCTACGAGTTAGCGGTTATGGGGCGGGTGGTGCCGAATCGGTGCTGTCCGCACCGCGGCCGTGCGTACGCCGGACTGCGCGCCCGGTCAGCTGCTGCTCGCCGCCGCGGTGGCGAAAGGCGTTGTGGTGACGCGGGTTTCGCGATGGGCGGGCGGCTGCCACAGTCCGCGACGCTGCAGGATCGGCAGGACTCCCTCACCGAACCAGTACGCCTCCTCCACATGCGGATAACCGGAGAGAATGAACTGCGTGATGCCGAGGCGGGAGTACTCGATCAGCCGCTCGGCCACCTCTTCGTGCGAGCCGACCAGCGCCGTTCCCGCGCCGCCGCGCACCAGTCCGACACCCGCCCACAGGTTGGGCGCGATCTCGAGCCGATCGGTGTTGCCGCCGTGCAGTTCCAGCATGCGCCGCTGGCCCTCGGATTCGCTCTGCGCCAGATTCGCCTGCACCCGTTCGATATCCGCCGGATCGACCGCCGACAGCAACCGGTCCGCCTCGGCCCAGGCCTGTTCGGAAGTGTCGCGGGAGATGACGTGGATGCGCAGGCCGTAGTCGAGAATCCGCCCCTGATCGACCGCGAGGCGGCGGATCCACTCCAGCTTCTTGCTCACCGCGAACAGCGGCTCGCCCCAGGTGAGATACGTGTCGGCATAGCGGGCGGCCACGGGTCCGGCGGCGGCCGAGGAGCCACCGAAGAACACCGGCGGAATCGGATCGGGCCGATTGTTCAGTTGCGCGTTGCGCACCTGCAGGTGCTTGCCCTCGAACGTCACCGGAGCACCGGACGCCCACAGCTCCCGCACGATGTGCAGGAATTCGCCGGTGCGCTCGTACCGCTGTTCCTTGTCCAGGAAGTCGCCGTAGGCCTGCTGTTCGTGCGGTTCGCCGCCGGTCACGACGTTGAGGAGCAGACGTCCCCGCGAATGCCGCTGGAATGTTCCGGCCATCTGCGCGGCGAGCGTGGGACTCACCACCCCGGGGCGGAACGCGACCAGGAATTTGAGGGTTTCGGTGGTCTCCACCAGCATCGCCGTCGTCAGCCAGGCGTCCTCACACCATGCCCCCGTCGGCGTCAGCACCGCCTCGAAGCCGTTCTCCTCCGCGGCACCCGCGATCTGATTCAGATAGCGCAGCGACGCCGGACGGTCGCCCGACATCGAGGTGCCGTGACCGCCCGCGACCAGATTGCGGGAATCGCCATAGGTGGGAAGAAACCAGTGGAACGAAAGGCTCATTTCGGACATGATGGCCGACGACCGGAAGTGAGTCACCGGTTGTAATCGGGCTGGTTCTTAATCTGGCCCATCCGCATCGAACGCCCGCAAACTCCACCGATGCCGTGTGTCTGTGCCGGACACGGCAACCTGTGCTGCCGCGTGCCGGCAGTCGGAAAGTCGAGGAATCAAGCAGTGAAGATGAGGAAATTCGCCGTGCTCACGGCGCTGGTCGCGACGACGTTGGGTGCGCTGGCGGGGACGGTTCAGGCCGCTCCGGCCGCCGACGACGGTGTGGTGAACTACCAGGCGAGGTCCACCGAGAACGCGGCCGTCATTTCGACCGATGCCGGGTCGATGGATGTCGAGGACGGCGTATTCAAGATCAAGGCCGCCGATGGGACCACCGTCGCCGGAACGCAATTGACGTTCCGGGTCGACGATTTCGAGTTCCCGATCGCCGCCGATATCTCCGGTCGTACCGCGACGCTGACTCCGCAATTCGATCTGCAGCATGCGGTCTACAAGCCGGTCGCGCTCCCGTTCGAGGACAGCGCGCCGTGGAAGACCCCGTATGAGCGCGAGGTCGCCGCCTTCACTCGTCTCAAGGACACCATCGCTACCGGCGCTGCCATCGGCACCGCGGCCGGTGGTATCGGCGGCGCGGTCATCGGCTGCATCGCCGGCGCTGCCCTCGGTGTCGTCGCCACCGGCGCGCTGGCCACCCTGTTCGGCCTCGGCCCGCTCGGCGGCTGTGTCGCGGGTGCCGCCGCCGTCGGCTTCCTGGGCGTGCTCGCCGGCCAGATCTTCGTGACCGCTCCGGTCGCCATCGCCGCCGTGATCCAGTACTTCTCCACCATCAACGAGCCGTTCAAGGCCCCGGCCAAATGAAGCGGTTACCGGCCCCACCCCTGAGCCGGTAATTATTTCAGCGGTCGAATTGAAGGACCCCCGCACTTTCGAGTGCGGGGGTTCTTTTTTAATTTGTGAGATTCGATTTATTTTTCCCTGTGGAGCTATTCGGATCGACCTGGTTATTAACCTCGTCGCTTTTTCGCATTCACCACAAACTGGATAAAGCCGATGCGGCCGAATGCAATGAGTGATGAGGGAAAAACAGTGAAGATGAGGAATTTTGCCGTGGTCGCGGCCACGGTGGCCGCCGCCGTCGGCGTGACGGCCGGCACCGTGAATGCCGCGCCCGACACGCCCGACGAAGGTGTCGTCAATTATCAGGCATCGACGAACGAGAAGTCGACGATCATATCCACCGACGCCGGTTCGCTGGATGTGGAAAATGGTGTCTTCAAGATCAAGGCCGCCAATGGGACGACTCTGGCCGGAACGCAATTGACGTTCCGGGTCGACGATTTCGAATTTCCGATCGCCGCCGATATCGCCGGTCGCACCGCCACCCTGACTCCGCAGTTCGATCTGCAGCACGCGGTCTACAAGCCGGTCGCGCTCCCGTTCGAGGACCAGGCGCCGTGGAAGACGCCCTATGACCGGGAAGTAGCGGCGTGGACCCGCCTGACCAGCACCATCACCGCGGGCGCCACGATCGGCACGCTGGTCGGTGGCATCACCGGCGGAGCCGTGGGCTGCTTGCTCGGCGGTATCGCGGGTGCGACCGTCGCCGCGGCCGCGATCGTCGGACTGTTCGGCGCCTTCCTGCCGGCGGCCGTGATCGGCTGCTTCGGCGGCATCATCGCGGTCGGTGCGCTGGGCACGCTGGCGGGCCAGTTGCTGGTCACCGCACCGGTGGCGATCCTGGCTGTCGCCCAGTACTTCACCACCGTCAATGCGCCGTTCAACCCTGCTCCGGCTCCGGCCAAGTAGGGCAGAGCGGTATCCCGCCGGGTGCCCCGGGTCGATCGGCACCGACCCGGGGTACTCGGTTCTCGCGAAACACCCTGTAGTACAGGGTGTTTCGGCACAATCAGCGTGGAACAGGGGTGCCGTCCAAGGTGGCGATCGCGATCGTGGCGGCACGGGCGATCGTCGCATTGTCGTATTCGGCGTCCGGCCGGTCGCGGGTGGACAGGATCGTCAGCACGATCGGCGCACGTCCCGGCGGCCACGCCACGGCGATGTCGTTGCGCGTTCCGTAGCTGCCCGCGCCGGTCTTGTCGCCGACCTGCCAGCCCGCCGGCACCCCGGCCCGGATCAGCGCACCGCCGGTGGTGTTGGCCCGCAGCAGTCCGGTGAGCACGTCGCGATCATCGGCGGCGACCGCCGGGTCGAGCACGTAGTGCCGCAGATCGGCGGCCAGCGCGCGCGGCGTACTGGTGTCGCGCTCGTCGCCGGGCAGGGCCTCGTTCAGCGTGGTCTCGGTGCGGTCCATCCGCGTGGTGGTATCGCCGATGGCGCGCAGCCGCTGCTGCAACCCCTGCGGGCCGCCGAGTTCGGCGAACATCAGATTGCCGGCGGTGTTGTCGCTGAACCGCACCGCGGCGTCCATGATCTCGCGCAGAGTCAGACCTTGGTCGACATGTTGTTCGGTGACCGGGGAATTGGGCAACAGATCGGCCCGGGTGTAGGTGATGCGACGGTCGAGTTCGGCGGGTGGGAGGGTGCTCAGCAGCGCTCCCGCGGCCAGCGCCTTGAACGTCGAGCAATACGGAAACCGCTCGTCCGAGCGATATTCCACGACCCGTCCGGTGCCGGTGTCGAGCGCGTATACGCCGAGCCGGCCGTGCAGGCGAGCCTCCAGATCGTGGAATTCGGCCAGCGATTCGGCGGCGAGTGGAACCGTCGATGTGGGCGCCGCGGTCGATACGGGCGCGCTCGATACGGGCGCGGCGCTTCGATCGGCACCGCAGGCGCTCAGCGGGATGAGCGTGGCAGCGGCCGCGAGCAGCACGGCCGAGCGGGTGAAGCGAGGGGGCATCATATGCGTTCCTTGTGGATGGATGGCTGTGAGCGCTCGCAGCAAGAGTGGCAGCCCTCGCGCATGCTGTCCAAGACACCTGTGGCGGTATCCATGCTGTTTCGGCATAGACTGCGCGATCGTGGACATGGTCGCCGCCTGCAAGGCGTTCGTCGCGGTGAGCGGGCTCGGTAGCTTCACCGCGGGTGCGGCCGCCGCGCAGATCCCGCAGTCGGTCGCGAGTCGCCGGATCGCGGCGCTGGAACGGCACTTCGGCGCGCGATTGCTCGAACGAACCTCGCGCACGGCCACATTGACCTCGTTCGGCCGCGATATGCTGCCGTCGGCGCGGCGGCTGGTCGAGGCCGCCGAGGCTCTGGCCGAACATGCCGAGCGGGCCCGGCAACGCCCGTTCCGGTTGGCTCTGCCCGCCACCTGCGGGCCGGTGCCGCTGGCCGCGCTGATCGCCGAATGCCGCGCCGCGCAACTTCGGCTCGAACCGGAGCCGGCCGATCCGGCGCGGCGCGCGGAACTCACCCGCACCCACGAGGTGCGTGCCGCGATCCTGGCTGTCCCCGCCGATCGCGGCGTCTGGCGCGTACCGCTGGGCCTGGCCGACACCACCGGCCCGCACAGCGCGCCGATCTTTCTGGAAACCCTTCGGGTACTCCGCCTTTCGGGAGGGCAACGTCGGCGCGGCGTATGGATACAGCCGGAGGACGATGTGCCGCACATCCGCGATCGGATCACCCGGCTGCGCGATTCGCTCGGCTTGCGCCCGGCTCAGGTGGAGGTCGCGCCGTCGCTGGTCACCGCGGTCGCCGAGGTACTCGACGGCACCGATCTGCTGTTGTGCTCGCCCGCCCAGGCCGCCGAACTGGGCCTGCACTGGCGGCCGATCGGGGAGGTGGAGCTCGCCCGGGGCTACGACATCGCGGCCGGATCGCGCGAGGACGCGGAACGCGTGCGCGCCCTGGGCGCCGAACCGATCGGCCGCTGTCTCGGCGTGCCGGACAACGACGTCGCACGCGACGAGCGGAGCTGAGCATGGGCGTTTCGACCGCACTGCGCCGCGCGCGCACGGAACTGCACGACGCCGGACTGGACGGCTCGATTCTGGTGCGCGATCTCGACACCGGCGACGAGCTGGGCCTCGACGCCGAACTGGAATTGCCGATCGCTTCGCTGGTGAAGGTGCCGCTCGTACTGGCGACGATGGAACGGGTGATGCGCGGCGAGATCGATCCGGCGGCTCCGATCCGGGTGCTGCCCGGCCGCAGCACGGTGGCCGGCCCGACCGGGTTGAGCAGATTTCGCCATCCGGCCACGGTCGCGGTCGAGGACCTGATGTATCTGAGCATCGCGATCAGCGACGGCGGGGCCACCGACGCCCTGTTCGAGCTGACTCCGCCCGCCGCGGTGACCGCCGAACTGCGGCGCCTGGGCCACGAGGGCATCGCGGTGCGGCATCTGGCCGACGATCTGGTGCGGACCCCGGCCGAGCAGTTCGCCCCGGCCGACGGTCATCTCGCCCATGCCCTGGCCATCGAGGCCGCCACGGCCGGACGCGGACATCCGGTGACGCAACTCGACATCAGCCATGCCAACACCGGCACCGCACGAGCGTTCGTCGATCTGCTCGCCGAAGTGTGGCGGCCGGCGCGGGCCCACCGCGACGCCGCCGCGAGAGTGCGAGAGTTCCTGTCGGGCAACCTGTTACGTCAACGCCTCGCCCCCGATTTCAGCTCCGACGCCACCCGCTGGTCGTCGAAGACCGGCACGCTGCTGAATCTGCGGCACGAGGCGGGCGTAGCCGAACACGCCGACGGGCAAACCCTGGCCGTCGCCGTGCTGACCCGTTCGCGGGTACCCGCCGTGGTGCAGCCCGGCGCGGAGGCCGCGATGGCCACCGCCGCGCGGATCCTCCACGACGAACTACGGATGCGCCCCTCCTGAGCATGTGACGGATAGTTATGTTCCCGCTGCGTGTAACGGGTGAGCGAATCGCGTTGCCGGGTCATCGTCGGGTATGGCCTCCACAGCACCGCAGCAGATCTCCGATCGCGACCTCGACGACATCTTCGGCCCCGTATTCGACCGCATCGCCGCCGGGGCGGTGGCGCGCGAGATCGATCGCCGCTTGGCCTACGAGGAGGTCGACTGGCTGCGGCAAGCCGGATTCGGGGCGCTCCGGGTGCCGGCCGAATACGGCGGCTTCGGCGTCAGCGTGCGACAGCTGTTCCGGCTGCTGATCGACCTCGCCGCCGCGGAATCCAATCTGCCGCAGGCACTTCGGGTGCACTTCTCGTTCGTCGAGGATCAGCTGCTGGCCGAGCCCGGTCCCGCGCGCGAGCACTGGCTGCGCGCGGCCGGCTCCGGTGTGCTGGTCGGTAACGCCATCACCGAACCGGGCGTCGGCGCGGTAGACCGCTACCGCACCCGGCTGACTCGTGGCACCGACAACGACTGGCTGCTGAACGGCACCAAGTACTACAGCACCGGTTCGCTGTACGCCGACCATATTCTGGTGGCGGCAGACCGTGACGGGGAACGGGTGTCGGTGCTGGTCGACGCGAATGCCGACGGTGTGCGCCAGAGCGACGACTGGGACGGTTTCGGGCAGCGGCTGACCGCCAGCGGCACAACGGAATTCAACGATGTGCGGATCCCCGAAGAGCGGGTGCTCGGCCCGGGTTACGGCGCGCCCGGCCGTACCTACGCCACCTCGTATCTGCAGTTGGTGCAGTTGGCGGTGCTGGCCGGTATCGCCCAGCGGGCGGAATCCGACGTTCGGGCCTGGGTCGCCGACCGCACCCGCAGCTACAGCCATTCGGTCGCCGATCTACCCCGCCACGACCCGCTGGTACAGCAGGTGATCGGGAAGCTGTCGGCCGCGGCGTTCGGAGCGCGAGCCAGTGTGCTGGCCGTGGCCGACCTGCTGGACGGCGTGCTGGCCGCCGGAGCACAGGACGAGGCCGCGCTGGACGCGGTCGAATTGGCCTCGGCCCAGGCGCAACTCGGTGTGATCGACACCGTCCTGACCGCCACCACCCAGCTGTTCGAGGTCGGTGGCGCCTCGATCACCTCCGAAGATCTGCGGCTGGACCGGCATTGGCGCAACGCCCGCACCATCTCGGTGCACAATCCCGCGGTTCAGAAGGCGCGAGCCATCGGTGACCACCTGCTCAACGGATCCGAACTCCCGTACGCGTGGAGCGCGGGCAGCCGCGAGGGTCGGGTGCGGCGATGACCCGGCGCATCCGTTTCAACGCCTTCGATATGAACTGTGTGGCGCACCAGTCCCCGGGGCTGTGGCGCCACCCCGAGGACCAGTCGCATCGCTACAAGGAGCTGAGCTACTGGACCGAATTGGCGAAACTGCTGGAACGCGGCCGTTTCGACGGTATCTTCATCGCCGACGTGCTGGGTATCTACGACGTGTACGGCGGTAACGACATCGCCGCGTTGCGGCAGGGCGCGCAGGTACCGGTCGCCGATCCGCTGCTGCTGGTTTCGGCGATGGCGGCGGTGACCGAGCATCTGGGGTTCGGCATCACGACCGGCACCGGGTTCGAGCATCCCTTCCCGTTCGCCCGGCGGCTGTCGACCCTGGACCATCTGACCAACGGCCGGTTGGGCTGGAACGTGGTCACCGGATATCTACCGTCGGCCGCCGCCAATATGGGTGAGTCCGAGCACCTCGACCACGACGAACGCTACAACCACGCCGACGAATATCTCGAGGTGCTGTACAAGCTCTGGGAAGGTTCCTGGGAGGACGACGCGGTCGTGCGCGACCGGGCGCAGGGCATCTACGTCGATCCGGCGAAGGTGCATCACATCGGGCACGCCGGAAAGCACTTCACGGTGCCGGGTATCCACCTGTCGGAGCCCTCGCCGCAGCGGACCCCGGTGATCTATCAGGCGGGCGCCTCACCCCGCGGCGTGGCCTTCGCCGCCGAGGCGATCTTCGTCGCCGCGCCGTCGAAACGAGTTCTGGCACAGACGGTTACCCGCATCCGCGATGCGCTGGAGGCGGCCGGTCGCGACCGCTGTGCCGCCCGGGTCTACGCGCTCGCCACCATCATCACCGACGCCACCGACGAAGCGGCGCAACGCAAATACGACGAATACCGCTCGTACGCGAGCGTCGAGGGCGGCCTGGTGTTCATGTCCGGCTGGATGGGCATCGACCTGTCCCGGTACGACCTCGACGACCCGATCGGCGAGGTGAACAGCAATGCGATCCTGTCCGCCGTGGCCGCGTTCCAGGAATTCGACGACGACGGCCGGGAATGGACCGTGCGGGATATCGCGGCCTGGGCCGGCATCGGCGGAATGGGGCCCGTATTCGTCGGATCGGGTACGTCGGTGGCGGACCGGCTCCAGGAATGGGTCGACGAGACCGATATCGACGGCTACAACCTGGCCTACGCGATCACCCCGGGAACATTCGAAGATATTGTGCGGCACGTGATTCCGGTTCTCACCGAGCGCGGCGCCTATCCGCGGGAGTATGTCCCGGGCACCCTGCGCAACGCGCTGTTCGGCGCGGGCGACCGGTTGCCGGACGACCATCGCGGCGCCCGCTACCGGCTCGGCGGGCCGGGTTCGACGGCGCTGCCGGACGAACAGGTGCGACCGCAGGCGGGCATCACGGCGACGTGACCGATCGGCGGTGCGGGTACATCGATTCCCGGTGATTGCAACTGTCAACGAAAGCGGCTGGCAAGCGAAGTATTTCGGCTATGACGAACCAGAATTCGAAACGCACCGCCGCCATCGTCGGCGCCGGCATCGCCGGTGTCACCGCCGCTCTCGGACTGCAACAAGCCGGGTTCGACGTCACGATCCACAGCGATCGCGACCAACGCGGTCTGCGTGACGACATCCCCGCCACCGGAACCGCGCTCATCTTCGGTGAGGCCCAGGCCGCCGAAACCGCCCTCGGACTCGACACCTACGTGAATCGGGCCCCGCAGCACACCGGACTCAGCGTGCGCATCGCGGGTCCCGGGCCGGAACGGCCCGAATTGATCGGATTCGACGGCGATTTCGACGGGTTCGTCGGCATCGCGGTCGACACCCGGCTCAAGGTCGACGAGCGACTGACAGCGTTCGTCGAGGCCGGTGGTCGCTTCGTGGTCGAGAAGGTGACTCCCGAGAGCCTGGACGCTATCGCCGCCGCGAACGATCTGGTACTGGTCGCGACCGGCAAGGCGGGTTTGGCGGAGCTGTTCCCGATCGACACCGAACGGACCGTCTACGACGCGCCGCAGCGCAGTCTGCTCACCGTCACCGTGACCGGATTGGGGTACGACCCCGAGGTTTTCGCGCACCGCAGCACGTCCGGCGGGCAGCACAGCGGATTCTCCATCTTCGCCGAGCAGGGCGAGGCGTGGTGGGGTCCGTATCTGCACAAGGACGCCGGGCCGAGCTGGGCCTTCCTCGGCTGGGCGCGGCCGGGCAGCGAATGGGAGAGCCGGTTCGCCGCCGCGGATTCCGCCGAGTCGGCGCACCGCATCGTGACCGAGCTCTACCGCGACTACATCGACTGGGATCTGCCGGAGGTGCTGGCCACCAAGGTGATCGCCGAGGACCCGCACTCCTGGCTGAAGGGCGCGGTGCGGCCGGTGGTTCGGCACGGTGTCGGCCGCACGGCGGGCGGGCACGTCGTGGCGGCGCTCGGGGACACCGCGGTCGCCTACGACCCGATCGCCGGCCAGGGCGCGCAGAGCGGACTCATTCAGGCGCAGCGGCTCGTCGCGGCCGCCTCCGCGCACGAGGGCCCCTTCGACGCCGAGTGGATCGAGGAGCAGTACACCGCGTTCCTGCTGGCCCGCTCCGATGCCGCCGCCAAGGTGACCCGCCTGTTCCTCGGCGATCCGGAGCTGGCCGAGATCGGCAACCGGTTCTTCGCCGCCGCGGCCGTCGACCAGCGCGTCGCCTCGGTGCTGGTGAGCACGCTGCACAAGCCACAACCCCTGCTGCAGATCAACTCGCTCGCCGACGCCGACGCGCTGCTCGAGCAGATCACCGGTGAGGGCGCCGACGAGCTGGTGGCGCGATTCCAGCCGGCGGGCCGGTTCGAACGCTCGCGGTACGGCTCGGCGGTCGCTCCGGCGTAACGGCGGGCCGTTGATCGGAGCACAGCGGCTGATCCGATCCTGAGGATTCAAACCCTCGTCCGGGCGGTTCGGCGGTGTTGAAGTGGAGGTGCGCCGGGTGCACGGTTGCCGCACTCGGCGCACTGACCACGGTTGTACCGACCACGGTTCGCGCACGAACATCCCGGCCGTCGGCGCGACCGGGTGCGGATGTCCCCATCACAGGAGTGTCGATGACCACCGAGAAGATCGCCGAGCAGACCCGGTTCGCCTACTGGGTGCCCAACGTCAGCGGCGGGCTGGTGACCAGCACGATCGATCAGCGCACCGGCTGGGATTTCGAATACAACAAGAAGCTGGCGCGCACGGCCGAGAACAACGGCTTCGACTACGCCCTCTCGCAGGTGCGCTACACCGCCTCCTACGGCGCGGAATACCAGCACGAGTCGACGTCGTTCAGCCTCGCGCTGCTGGGCGCCACCGAGCGGCTGAAGGTGATCGCGGCCGTGCACCCCGGGCTGTGGCATCCGGCGGTACTGGCGAAATTCGGGGTCACCGCCGACCATCTGTCCGGCGGACGCTTCGCGATCAACGTCGTATCCGGTTGGTTCGGCGGGGAATTCACCGCGCTCGGGGAGCCGTGGCTCGAGCACGACGAGCGGTACCGGCGCAGCGCAGAATTCCTCGAGGTCATCCGCAAGCTGTGGACCGAGGACGAGGTGAACTACGCCGGCGACTTCTACCGGATCCGCGACCTGACACTGAAGCCCAAGCCGCTCAACACGGCGGAGCGGCCGAATCCCGAACTCTTCCAGGGCGGTAACTCGACGGCCGCGCGACGCAACGGCGGCCGCTACGCCGACTGGTACTTCTCCAACGGCAAGGATTTCGACGGCGTCACCGAACAGATCGAGGATGTCCGGGCGGTCGCGCGCGAGCACAACCGTGAGGTCAAGTTCGGCCTGAACGGGTTCATCATCGCGCGCGACACCGAGGCCGAGGCCCGCGACACCCTGCGCGAGATCATCGAGAAGGCCAACCGGCCCGCCGTGGAGGGTTTCCGCGACGCGGTGCAGCAGGCCGGCGCTTCCACGCGCGACGGCAAGGGCATGTGGGCCGATTCCACCTACGAAGATCTGGTCCAGTACAACGACGGCTTCCGCACCCAGCTGATCGGCACTCCCGAGCAGATCGCCGAGCGGATCGTCGCCTACCGCGACCTGGGGGTCGACCTCATCCTCGCGGGCTTCCTGCACTTCCAGGAGGAGATCGAGTACTTCGGCGCCAAGGTGCTGCCGCTGGTCCGGGAGCTGGAGGCCCAGCGCGAACCCGAATTGGCGGCGAGTCGATGACTGCCGTCGCCGCCGCGCGGATCACCTCCGCCGCCCAGGCTCACGAGACGGCGGCACGTCTGGCCGCGCAATTCGCGGTCGATGCGGCCCGGCGCGACAGCGCCCGCGAGTTGCCGCATCGGGAACTGGACCAGCTCTCGGCCAGTGGGCTGCTGGCCGTCACCGTGCCGGCCGAATTCGGTGGTGCGGATCTGGCGCCCGCCCAGGTGGCGGAGATTTTCCGGCTGCTGGCGGCGGCGGACCCGAATATCGCGCAGATTCCGCACAGCCATTTCGTCTATCTGAATCTGTTGCGACTGGCGGGAACTCGCGCTCAGCGGGAACGCTATTTCGGACGGGTGCTCGCCGGCGCGCGGATAGCGAACGCGCAATCCGAGCGCAGCGGCGCGACCATCGCCGAAATCGGCACCACACTGCGTCCCGTCGACGGCGGATTGAGAATCGACGGAACCAAATTCTATTGTACGGGTTCGCTTTTCGCGGATCTGCTGGCCGTCCTGACCCGTCTGGACGATCCCGACGGGCGCAGCGGCCTGGACCCCGGCGAATACATCGCCTTCCTGCCCGCCGATACCGCGGGTGTGACGATCGTCGACGACTGGAACGGCATCGGCCAGCGCACGACGGGTAGCGGGACCGTGACACTCGAGGCGGTGCGGGTCACGGGTGACCAGCTGATCCCGCGGGCGGCGGCGGTGCGTGCCCCCACCGGTTACGGAGCCTTCGCGCAGTTGCTGCACGTCGCGATCGATGTGGGCATCGCCCGCGGCGCGCTGGACGCGGCTGCGGAGTTCGTGCGCACCGAGAGCCGTCCGTGGTTCGAGGCCGGGGTCGATCGGGCGAGTGAGGATCCGCTGGTGATCCAGCGCATCGGCGAGTTGGCGGTCACCGTGGCCGCCGCCGAGGCGACCTTCGAGGTGGCCGGGCGAGCCGTGGATCATGTTGTCACACAGACGAACAGCGGCGCACTCGACACCGAGACTGCCACCGCGCTCGCGGCGGAGGCGTCGATCGCGGTCGCCACCGCCAAGATCACCTCCGACCGCGCCGCGAACGAGGTGTCGGCCGCACTGTTCGAGGTGAGCGGAACCCGCAGTGCCGCAGCCGATCTGGGGTTGGACCGGTTCTGGCGCAACGCCCGCACGCATACGCTGCACGATCCGGTGCGGTGGAAGTACCAGCACATCGGGCGCGCGGTGCTCAACGGCACCACACCCCCGTTGCACGGCGTCATCTGAACAGACGTCCGCGAGTGAGTCGAGAAGTGGGTAACCATGTCTGATCTGAGCGAAATACCCTCCGACAGTGCGGGTTTGCGTCGTGCCTTCGCGCATTTCCCGAGCGGTGTGGTCGCGGTCTGCGCGGAATTCGACGGTGTTCCGGCCGGTTTGGTGGTGAGCACCTTCGTGCCCGTATCCCTGGATCCGCCGCTGGTGTCGTTCTGCGTGCAGGACAGCTCGACCACCTGGCCCAAACTGGTCGGCGTCCAGCGATTGGGTCTGAGTCTGCTCAGCGCCCACCAGGACGAGGCGGCGCAGCGAATGAGCAGCCGCAACGGTGACCGGTTCGGCGATGTCGAAGTGCATCGGGGAGCGGGCGGTTCTTTGTTCGTCGGCGGCGCGGCGGCCTGGCTGGAGGGCACGGTGCACACCCAGGTGTCGGCCGGCGACCATCAGGTCGTCCTGGTGCAGATCACCCGCCTGGCTACGCGCTCACAGCACGAACCGCTGGTCTTTCACGGCAGCCGATTCCGCCGCCTGCATCCCGGCGCCGATCCGGCCTCAGCCGAGGTCGCGTAACCCGTCCGGTCCCGGCCGCGAGGGCCGGAAACAGAGCCGCCGCCGCGGTCCGGGATCGGGAGCGGTGTGATCGAGCACCGCGGAGGCGAGCCCGCGCGCTCGCATGCCGGCGCGGTCCATGTCCTGGCTCAGCGCGTCCAGATGAATCAGCGTGTGCCGCAGCAGAATGGGGCCGATATCGGCCGGTTCGACGCAGGCGTCGTGATAGGCCCGCACCGCCCGCGGATCCTCGGTGAGCGCGGCGATGCCGCCCAGCCGCACCCGTTGCGTCAATCCGGTCCAGACCCGCTCGTCCTCCGCGTTGCGCAGATCCCGCCAGCCCCCGCGGTAATCCAGATCGCGGATGATCGCATCGGCCGGTTTGCCGGTCCTGGTCTCACCGACGACCGCCCAGAGCGCCAGCAGCCAACTCAGGGCCCAGAGAACGGTGTCCGGCTCGCGGCGGTACAGCGTGTGCAGATCCGACCACGCCTCGTACTGGGTGAGCAGATTGGCCCAGTCGAAGACCAGCGTCTCGACCTGGCGCAGCAGTGGAGCGGGCAGATCCTCGTCCGAGGGCCGCACGATCTCGACCGCGCGGCCGGAAACCGCATCGCGCAGTTCGACCATGTCGGTCTCGGCTGTCGCGACCCATCTATACGGTTCCCCGGCCATCCTTCGGATTGAGCCACGAATTCGCCGGGGGTGCAAGCAGAACGCCCGTGATGTCCGAAACCGGTGTCGCGGCGCGGCGCGGTCCGCCCCGCGACACCGGCCCGGATCAGGGCTGTCCGCTCACGACCGCGTTGACGGCGTCCAGGAACGGCTGGCCGCCCATCGCGTATCCGCCCGCGATGGCGCCGACCACCATGCCGATCGGCCCGGTGATGATGCTGAAGAAGCCCATCCCGAGGACGGCGCCGATCAGGCCGCCGAGCACGCCACCGGCCACCAGGCCGACGACGTTCTGATTGATTTCGTTGGTCAGCCGCGCCATCGAATTGATCGGCTGCATCTCGCCGATCTCGGTGGCGGTGGCCTTGGGCTCGAGCACGACCTTGTGCCCGTCGTCGCTGATGTGTTGCGCGACATGGACCGTGCTGCCGGCCATCCGGTACGTCAGCGGCACCGTGACGAGGTCGGCGCCGTTGTCGGACTTCAGGGCCACAGCGGTCGCGTCCTTGTCGACCTCGAATCGCCCGTGCTCGACGACGGCGGTCAGGACCCGCGAAAAGTCGTTGAGTACAGCGTGATAGGTGACTCCGCGGTCGGTTCCGGAGGTGGTGATCTCTTTGGCGGCGGCCGGTGGTGCGGCCGGGGGACTGGCGTTCACGGTTCCCGCGGTGATCCCGACCGTGGCCACCGCCAGGATCGAGGTTGCGGCGAACGTGCCGAACTTCATTCAGGATTCCTTCTCACGAGACTTCCGGCCGAACGGTCCGGACGAAAGCTGACAATAACGCGTCGAACGCTAATTGCCAGACTTGGTAATTCCGGAACCCGAACGGCGGCATTGTTGTGCGATCGTGATCAAGTAATTTAGTGAAAAAGAAACCTTTTTATTTTCGATGCGTCGGGCCCCCGCCGCCGCCTCGACGCGAACGCCCGGATGGTGTATGCATTTGCGAGGTCTGCAAATTCGCAAGTGTTCTTCGATCATCGTTCGGGGTGGTTCGAAGCGTTACCGCTCTGGAGGACGAGTACGTGTCGCGCCGACGTGTTCAAGCCGGTGTCACCCTGACGGGCTTCGTGATTGCCGCCGCGCTGTCGGCGGCATGTCTGATCGCCGCCGCGCTGTCGTTCACCGCCGGGCATCATTCGGACGAAACGCGTGCCGCGGCAGCGGTATCACCCACCACCACGGTCGCGCCCGTGGCCGCCGAGCCGCCCGCCCAGCCGACCGCCACCGGTGTCACCTCCTCGGCGTCGGACGAGCCGCTGGTGCTGAACAAGGGTGCCGATCAGAAGCATCCGGGCGAGACGGTGGCCGTCGGCGATTGCGTGGCCGCAGTGGTCGCCACGCCCGACGCCGGCGCTCCGGTGCAGAAAACCGCTTGCGCCGGTACGGATTCGCGCTACAAGGTCACCGCGAAGGCCGTCGCGGGCGCGCACTGCCCGGCCGATGCCGACCGCTCGGTGGCCGAGACGCTGCCCGGCGGTGCCACCGACACCCTCTGCCTCGACTTCAACTGGGTCACCGGCGCTTGCATGAATATCGCCGACGGCAGTCCCACTCCCGTCGACTGTGCCACCGCCGCCCCGGGCCGGGTGCGCGTGGTGGAAATCAAGAACGGCACCACCGACGTCAACAGCTGCTCCGACGGTGACCGCGGATTCGTCTACAACGAAAGGCGTTTCGTGGTCTGCGTGACGCACTACTGAGTGTCGCGCGCCGGTGCCGGCAGCAGTTTGCTGAACTCGCGGTTGGCAATTCGCGCCACCAGCTCGTACGGCCACGCGAACTTGCGAGCGAACCAGTAGCCGATGCGAATATCGGGCGAGGTGTGCACCAGGAAGCGGTTGTGCCGGACGCCGGAGATGATCCGG
The DNA here is from genome assembly GCF_001613005.1 of Nocardia nova NBRC 15556. Lineage (GTDB taxonomy): Bacteria > Actinomycetota > Actinomycetes > Mycobacteriales > Mycobacteriaceae > Nocardia > Nocardia nova. Next base: position 63,553 of record NZ_BDBN01000009.1, read on the forward strand.
TCGGCGACCTTCTCCGGCGTCACCGCATGCCCCTCGAACAGTTTCACCATCCGCCGCACCCGCGGATCGTCTCGATCCACGCCGACGATCTGCACGGTGCCCACCAGCGGCGTGCGCACCGCCCCGGGCACCACCAGGCTCACGCCGATGTCGTGGCGCTCCAAGTCGAATCGCAGCACCTCCGACACTCCGCGCAGCCCGAACTTCGCGGCGCTGTAGGCCGCATGCCACGGCAGCGCGAGCAGCCCCGCGGCCGAGGACACGTTGACCAGGTGTCCGCCGCGCCCCGCCGCCACCATCGGCGGCACGAAGTTCTCGATGATGTGGATCGGGCCCATCAGATTCACATCGACCATCGACTTCCAGTGGCGGTGCTCGAGATTCTCGACCGTGCCCCAGGTGGCGATGCCGGCGATATTCATGACCACGTCGAGGCTGCCGTACTCGTCGTGCACCCGCTTCGCCCACGAGGTCACCGCCTCGTAATCGGAGACGTCGAGCACCTGCGCCTCCAGCACCTCACCCCCGCCGACGCGGATCCGCGCCGCCGTCTCGGCCAGCCCCTCGGCATCGATATCGGTCAGCACCAGCCGCATCCGCGCCGCGGCGGCAGCGACCGCGGTCGCCCGGCCGATCCCGCTGGCCGCGCCGGTGATCAGGCACTTCCGGCCGGTCAGATCTTTCATCGTGGTCTCCCCTTATTTACGAACACTGTTGTTCACAATAGAGGTTTTTCCTCGCGGCACCAGACACCCTAGGGGGCTTCTCGACCACCCCGCCCGTTTGAACCGGTTTGATAAAGTCGGCCGACCAGGTGCAAGCATGATCAACCGAAGGGGGCGGACGGTGGCTGCTCGCCGACTCGCGATAGTCCTGCTGGCGGCAGTTGTGCCGATTCTGGCCGCGTGCAACGACGGGAACGATGGGGGTAACGGATCCACGACCAGCGCTGCGGCGGTGAAGTTGTGGGATCCTTGTACGCAGATTCCGGATGATGTGTTGCGGAAGGCGGGGGTGGATCCCGCGACGAAGGAGAGCGGGATCGCGGGGGTGCATCAGAGCGGGTGGGAGATCTGTAACTGGAAGGGGAAGCAGTACACCGTCAACGTGCTCTCCGGTAAGCGTTCCCTGCAGGAGATCCAGAACAAAGAGGGCAACGTCGACTTTCAGGACGTGGTACTTGCCGGACGGAAGGGACAGCAATACCGGGTCGAGGGTGCATCGAAGAACGACACCTGCGACGCCGTTTTCGCTGCTCAACAGGGGATCGTCGAAATTGTGATCACCAACAGTCTCATCGTCGACAATCCTGGTGATCCGTGCGCCACACTGCACCACGTCGGCGAACTGCTCGTCCCTCTGATGCCGGAGTAAGTGTCGAACCAGAAGGGGAGGAACAGACATGGCCGGTGAAGTAGAGACTTGGAAGAAGTTCGCCGAGCAAGCGCGCGGAGGCGAGCTGTATCTGGATGACGAAGCCGTTGCTCGTGAGTGCCTCGCGGCGTGCGACACACGGCTGACAGAGCTTCAAAGCCTGTTCAACGTTGCGCAACTGACTCAGCGGGTCTCCGGTTTCGGCGACTTCGACATGGGCCACGCCCTCGAAGGCGGCTACCTGAAACAGGCTACCGGCGAACCGAATTCGATCGACCAGGTCATCAAGGACCACATGGAAACCGTCAAGAACATGCGCGAGGTGATGGCACAGTCCGTCAAGCACCTCACCGGCCAGGACGTCGCCGCCGCCGGACAGATCGCAGCCACCGACACAGCGGGCAGGTAGTCGTCATGAGTTTTCTGCCGGAGGGGTTCAGCTCGTTCGTCGGTGAGGTCCTGACGAACTGGACGCAGGGGCGAGATCCCTCGCATATCCAGAATCCGTATGAGCTGCAGGGCGAATTCAACACCACCCGCGACAGCGTCCGAAACGACGCTCGCGCAATCGGTTTCGAGGGTGATTTCCGCACGCCGTCGGTGCAGACCACCGACAACTTCGAACGACACGACCTCGCGACCTTGCGGGAGAAGGTCGACAAGATCGACCTCGAGGCGGTCAACAACCTGAAGGATGCCTGGAACAAGATCGGCACCCAGGAAACCACCTCGTTGACGACGTTTCAGCAGGCCATGGGCAAAGCCACCAACGAGGGCATCTGGCGTGGCCAGTCGCGCAATGCCGCCGCGAAGGCGGTGACGGACTACACCTCGCAGGCGTCCAAGGTCGCCAAAGCCGCAGCGCTGACCAGTAACAAGTTGTCGGAGCTGGCTACGGGCCTGGCGCCGACGAAAACCTTGGTGCCGCATGTGCCGGGCCATCGGTCCGGAGTCAGCAACGCGGTGAATCTCGTGGTGGGGAAGGGCTGGCGAGACGATGTCACGGCCTACAACAATGCGTATACCGAGGCCAAGCGGGTATTGACCACGGTTTACGCCCCGGTCGTCCACGAAAGCGACACCGGCGTCCCGGTCATTCCGAAACCGAACACGCAGGATCCGGCCGGGCCGGGCGACCAGCCGCCGCCGTCCTCGTGGCGCCCAGGCGGTAACGGTCCGGGACCATCCGGTCCCGGCGGCACGCACGACACGAATCAGCCCAAGCCGGGTGATCAGAATCAGAACGGCCAAGGTTCGAATTCGCAGACATCGCAATCGAATCCGTCGGGGAACGGCCAAACGGACGGCTCGCAGAACGCCGGTGATCAGGCTCGTACCGATCCCTCGTCGGCGACGACTCCTTCCGGCCTCGACCCGAGCTCGCTCGGTTCCTCGGGTTCGTCCCTGCCGGGCGGCAGCGGCAGCGGTCTCGGCGGTGGCCTCGGTGGAACCAACGGCCCGAACGGACACGGCAGCAGTGTGCCCGGGGGAGTCCAGCCCGGCGCTCTGGCGGGGGCCGGGGGACGCGCGACGGCCTCGGCGGCTCGCGCCGGCGCCAGCGGTATGCCCGGGATGGGCGGTGCTGGACGCGGTAAGGGCGACAAGGAAGAAGAACGCACCAAGAGCGTCGCCGACTACTTGATCAACCAGGAGAACGGTGACGAGTTGACCGGCATCCCGGATCTTCCGAAGACCGTTCCTCCGGTCATCGGGGAGTAGTGGCGGTCGTGGGCAGGAGGGCGGGGCGATGAGTGACAGAAAATGGCGGTTCGATGCGGCCGAATTCCGTGTGCTGTGGGACGCGACAGGGCGCGATGTGCTGCCGTACCCACTGGCACACCGGTTCACCGCCGAGCCGACGCTGGAGGATGTGAACCGGACGCGGCAGCGCATCGCGCAAGTCCTGCTGCCGCAATTGGACGAGGACCTGGACCGCGCAATCCGAGTGCTGTTCGATCCCGAGGTCCGCGTCGAGATCGCGGGGTTCCGCGGGCGCGGCCGTGAACACCGAATCCGCGTCCACGCCGCCGTGCGTGATCGCCACGGCGTGATCGCGGTGCAGGAACCGGGACCGGAGGATACGGTCGGCGGGGCGGTACACCTCTCCTTTCTCGAATCCGATCGGGTCGCCGCCGCGGTGATCGCGGAATTGCCCGAATGCGCTGAGGGACAAGGCAAACCGCTGAACATTCCGGTCGAAGACCTGGAAACTTCCGCAGCTCACGTCCGTGATCCGTGGGTCGTCGGCCCGAAGGAACAACTGGCGCGCTTCCTGAAACGCCCGACCACCGCGAACTTCCACATCGCGGCCTATCCGTGGGGCAGCCCCGACAATCGGCATACGCAGGGCCGCAAGGACTTTCAGATCACGGATTTCGTGGACGACGGTCGGTACGCGATCTTCGGCGACCGCATCCTGCGCATCAAGCCGACCGATTCCAGGCGGATGACCGCACAGGTGCGGGACATGATCACCCGCACCACCACGGAGGTGCGCGACGGAGTGCACCCGCGGCCCTGAGCTGCGCTTTCACTCGTCGCGCCATTTGTGGGCATGGGCGAGGCCCGACGTCCGGGATCGAGGCACTCGGAGAAACGCTGTTCAGAGCATGCGTAACCCATGCAGAACGTCCTGCACGTCCCTGGCCAGGGCGGCATCTGTGAGATCGCCGTACTCGCGCTGAGCGGGATCGATGGCGTACTCCTCGAGAGCGTAGAGCACGCGGTTCAGCAGCCGGTCGAAAGGCTCTCGCACTCGCTCCCCGGCTTGAAGAGAATCCCGCCGCGCCCCCAACCACGCCCGCGCAAACTCGGACGCCGGAACCGCGCCCGCAATGAACAACTCCATCAAGGTCAACTGCGCCGCGACGCCACTGCCCGCCGCCACATCGGACGGCCGCGCCCAAACCTTCATCCGGCGTACGCCAGTCCTATTCGTTGGGGCTCGCTCTGATAGTTGGACGTCTCAGAT
>NZ_BDBN01000010.1 GCF_001613005.1 Nocardia nova NBRC 15556
AAGCCGCTTGTCCATCCCTTCGAACCCCATCGACTCCAGCGGTATTGCAACCGTGCTTATCGAATGCCCAGCCGAGTTCTTGATGACGGCAATGCATTTATCCAGTATTTCGCTCAGCTTAGATTCTTCCGGTGCGGGATGACTGCCCTTGAAATATGGAGCATAACTCGGCGTTGCCACAATGAACTCTGGCGCGACGTCGCCAGTCGTGTTGACAAGAATCTGCGCCCGTTCGGTATCTGTGCGCCCACCGTATCGGTCATGGGCAAACACTCCTGGAAGTATCAAAGCGTCACAGCTGCGGGTTGCTTCGGGCATGGCCCCGACGCGGAATTCCACATTGTCCATGTTACGCAGTGCGGCTCGCGCTTCTACCAACGCGTTCTCGTACGGCGCGAAAATAACGAACTTCAATTTTCATCCTCCTACCAAACCGTGAGGTAGTATCCTAGGCCTGCCGAGTTGTGACAGAATTTCGGTCGGTAGAGCAATCCCCTCGCCGACTCCGGAATCGGCGAGATGTTCGATGAAGGCGCTCTCAGGGATCAGGTGGGCATCAATCGTCGTTCGCACGATAGTATACGGGCCTTCGTGCGGAAAAGCCTTGTACATGCCGCGTGCATACGCATTTGCGCCCTCTTCTGAAAAGGCGAAGTACTTCGTTTCTATCCCGCGAGGATTGGAGAACCCTCGGTTGGCCTTGATGTCCTGTAGTTCTTTGTCCAACACGGCCCGGTACAGATGTATCTGTTTGTTCTTGCAACGCAACCCGAGAGGATCCAACCAAGTGAGGGGGTTGTGAGGATAAGCCATCGGGTTCGCGGACGGCTCGAGACCCAGCGGATCCGGCGCCGTGTAGCGTCCTGCCTCTGCGTCGTAGTACCGGTGGTAGTTGTAATGTTCGCCGGTTTCGTGGTCATATAGCTGTCCGGGGAAACGAAGCAACGTCTGCGTAGTGCCGCGCCATGTTGTGCGGCCCCAGAGATCGGCGGTAGCTATGCCCACGGTCTCCACGGCGACGAGATCGATGAGCTCGACAGGCGAGCCGACGAGGTCGGTGGTGATGGCGCAAAGCCCGCTGTGGGCGGAATCTCCTTGAATAGTCTGTGACAGAGGGGTGTACGTCCCAGCGTGGTGCCTCCAGGAGGTGGTGACGGCACCTCGCTCTTGCGACCCGACCCACGTCTGTTCGATCAAATACGTTGAGTCCCAGGTGTAATGGGTTCTTTCGAGGAATCGACCGCCATCTGTAGTCTGCCGCTGCTTCGACAATCGCCGCCCCACCGCGTCGTACGTATACCGCCACCACTCCTTCCCTGGCGTATAAACATCCGTCAGCTGATCGAACCCGTCGTATCGGAAGTGCCAGATGTCCGGCTTCCGCGATAGCCGCGTTACTTCCTTCCGGATCAACCGCCCGGCCGCGTCGTAGAAGTAGCGGGTTCGTCCGTTGCGGATCAGCAGGTTGTTGCGGTATTCGCGGCGGCCGTTCGGGGTGTGGTCGGGTAGCGGTGTCGATGCGTCGGGGGCGTGGGTGGTGGGGAGGGATGCGGGGGTGGTCGACGGTGGCAGGGTGCTGGTGATGTTCGAGAGGGCGTCGTAGCTGTAATGCTCTGTGGGGCGGCCGTTGTCGGTGATCGTGGTGATTCGGCCGGCGGGGTCGAGGGTGTAGGTGCGGTGTTGGGGTGCGGTGCCGGTGCGGTGGGTGGTTTGGGTGGTGAGGTAGCCGTCGGGGCGCCAGGTGTAGTCGTCGCGGCGAATCAAGCGGCCATGATCGGTGACGGGAGGTGCGCCGGGGCCAGGTACAGGAAACGATGCCTCGCCCGGGCGCTGACCGGACATCGGAGGTCCCGCCGACCCGGGGACCTGCGGTGCCCGCGCCGCGACCTGGCGGCTCAATACCTGGCCCACCGGTGAAAGCGTTTGCTCCACAACCAGATTTCCCAGGGACCATCCGGTCGGGCGGCCCAGCGCGTCGTGCGAGAAGGTCGCCCGATGCCCGTCGATGGTCATGGAGGTGACGCGGCCGGCGGGGTCGTAACCCCAGCTGGTCACAGCCCCGGTGGGACTGCGGCGGAAGGTGCGGCGGCCGTGTTCGTCGTGTTCGAAGCGCATCGGCGGGTGGTCGTCGACGCGTTGGAAGGCGAGGTTGCCCGCAGGGTCGTAGGCGAATTCGAGGGTGTGGGTGCGGTCGTGGCCGACGCCGGAGATCGCCGTGCGGAGGCGCCCCACCTCGTCGTGCGTGTAGAGCTGGTATTCGCCGGTGTCACAACGGATCTGTGTGAGGCGGCCGAGGATGTCGTGGGTGTGGTAGCGGCGGACGCCGGTGGGGGTGGTGACGACGGCAAGGGTGCCGTCCGGGTTGTGTTCGTAGGCTGTGGTGGCGCCGTTGTAGTCGGTTTCGGCGGCGAGTCGTCCGGCCCGGTCGTAGCTGTAGGTCCAGGAGTCGCCGAGGGGGTTGGTGACGGTGGTGAGGCGGCGTTCGGTGTCCCAGGTGTAGAGGGTGCTGGTGCCATCGGGGTCCGTGCGGTAGGCGAGCAGGTCGAAGGCGCCGTATTTGTGGAAGGTGACGTTGCCGGCGCGGTCGGTGTGGGTGAGAAGATTGCCTTCGCCGTCCCATGTCCACGATTCGGAACAGCCGTCGGGGTCGGTGCGGCGCAGCGGTTTGCCCTCGGGCGACCATTCGTGGCGAGTGATGCCGCCGAGTGCGTCCGTGACGGCGACCGGGCGCCCGAAGTGGTCGCGTTCGATACGCGTGACCGCGCCGTACGGGTCGGTGACGGCGATCGGAAGGCCCGCTGCATCGACGTCGAACACCGTTGTCGCGCCGGTCGATTCGATCACCGACGTCACCGCACCGCTCGGTGAATGGTCGAATGCGGTGCGGCGTCCGGCTTCGTCGACGGTGGCGGCCACGTTGCCGTGCGCGTCCCATTCCTGCTGCCGCGTGGAACCGTCGGCGTCCGTGATCACGGTCGGCCGGTTGTGTGCCGCGTAGCCGATGGTGATGGACTTCTCGTCGGGCCGAACCACTTTGGCCAGATCACCGTCGGGCGTGTAGGTGTAGTACGTGATCCCCCCGTTGGGCGCGATGACGCGCAGCGGCTTGCGATCGGGGGTGTAGTCGGTGTGGATCCGTCCGCCGAGCGGGTCGATCACATCGCGAAGCTTGTGGTCCGGGTCGAAGTCGTAGATAGTGGCCGCGCCGGTGGAATCGGTGACCGTGGTGCGGGTCCCGCTGCCGTCCGGATAGGTGAAGTAGTCGAAATCGGCGTCGAGGATGCCGTTGGTGCCGCGCTGGCGGACGACGCGACCCGCCGGATCGTACGTGTTGGTGAGGGAGTTGCCGTTGGAATCGGTCCACGACGTCATCCGCTGCTCGGTGTCGTAGGTGTAGGTCGTGGTCGCGCCGACCCCGTTGGTGACACCTACCAGCGCGCCCGCTTCGTAAATGAAAGTCCGGACCGGAGTGGAGGTTTCGTCGTTGGCGGCGTGGTGGCGGCCGACGACCACCAGCCCGGTGACCCGCCCCGCCCCGGTCTCCACCCGGACCCGGTACCCACCCGAATGCGAAACCTCGATCGGTGACCCGTCGCTGTCGTAGTGGAATCGGATCAGGTTGTGGTGCCGGTCGACGATCGCGCTGATCGCGTAGTTGCCCAATCGCACGTCGAGTCCCTCGAGCGTGGCCTCGGGCTCGAAACACCAGCTCAGCTCGCGGTCCGGATCGCTGACGCGATATCCGCCGGTGTCGGTGCGCACCAGGGGCCAGCGCAGTTCACCGTTCAGCGGCAGGACGGGATCGCCGGGTTCGGAATGCGGGTAGGCGAGCATGATGCCGTCGTCACCGATGAAGGTGACGGTCGCGGACTCGACCACGATCCGGATATCCAGCGTCGCCGACCACGAGGGCCCGAACCAGCGGCCGAACCGGTAGTCGGAGCGATGGCGCCGCCGCAACTCCAGCGGCAGCACCCCGGGAAGTTCGAGATCCGTTTCCGGCAGCAGGAATTCACCCGTCGCCCCGTCGACCGGATCACCACATCCGGTGACCTGCTTCTCGGTGCGAGAATTCTCCGGCCCGGATTCCGCGGCATGAGTGCCGCTGCCCTGATCCTTGTCCGCTTGCTGATGCGGGTCGTTCCTGGGTTTACCGGTCGAACCGTCGTCCGGATCGCCGGAACCGTCGTGTGAGGTGCTGTGCGTATCGGCGCCGTCGTCGTGCGGTTTGCCGTGTTCGTTCGGCGTGTCCGGCTTGTGTGAGCTCGGATGCGTATCGCCGGCAGTGGTTTTCGTATGCGGTTTCGCGCCGTCGATATGCGTGCCGCCGCGCCCGCGCTTCAGTGCCTTCATGATGTCTTCCCATGCACCCTCGAGCTTGTGCAGCAGGGGCGTGAGCTTCTTGAAGGTCGAGGCGAGCTTGCGGAACAGTTTGGCGATCGTGGTCAGTACCTTCGCCACGAACGTGGTCGCCTGCGCGGCCACCAACGGGGTGGCCACGCCCAGCGTGCACACCTCTTCGGCCGCCCACGCGGCCAGCCGGCCCACGGCCTGGGCGATGAGGTCGCGCACGGTCTGGCGGACGAACGCCACCACGCCGCCGGCCATCGCGATCGCCGACGAGGCCGCCGAAGCCGCATTCGATGCCGCGGTCAGCAGCGAATTCGTCTCGGCCGCATGGGTTCGGTAGGCGTCCCCCGCGCTGCCGACCCAGTCGGCCACGTCCTGATCGACGGACTTCTTGTGATCGTCGGCGACCTGCTTGATGTGGGTAGAGACGTTCTCCCAGGTCTTGGCATACGCCTGCACCGTATCCGGATCGCCGGCCACCCAATCCAGCGCTTCCTGCAGCGGCTTCACGTGCTCCATCAGGAAACCGACGCCGTAGGAGGCGAGCGTGCCGATCGGATCGACCGCCAAGGACACGGCCTCCATCCCTGCGCCGAGCACGGCGAGGCCGCCGTCGACCCACGATCCGGAGGAGATCGCATCGTGCACGTCGGCAACCGATTCGGCGATTCCGATGCCGGTGTAGGACTTCGTGGAATCCTCCCGCTGGGCGATCAGCGGGTTGTCGGCTTCCGTCGTCACCAGGTGGCCTCGGGTTTCACCGAAGCCAGCTCGCTCGCATTCGCCGAATCGGTGCTCTGCAGCGAGGTCGCGACCTGGCCGAGCGTGCCCGCATCCGCGTTCAACGCGTCGGCGGCGGTCTTGATCGCCTGCAGTCCGCCGTCTTCGACCGTGTCGACGAACAGCGGCGGCAGGAACGAGCACAACTTCCCGAAGGCGTCGGTCGGCACCGAGACGGCCTGACCGGCCTGTAGCGCCACGTGCAGTGAATCACTCACGCCCTGAACATTTTTCGCATGTGTGCGGATTTTGTCCGGATCGACGTGCACCTGACCACTGCTCATCGGGCCGCCCCGCCCGGTGTGTGGTAGCTATCGGATGCGTTCACGTCGCCACCCCGCCCCCTTCGTACGAACCGCGCAACCCCGTCGAGCAGGGCGCACAGATCGAATATAACGAACGGAGACGGGGCTTTCGATTCAGCCGGCCTTTGCCGCTATGCGTAAGTCGACTACCGAGTGATATCATATGCGATATCGTCCGCGATATGACGACCGAGGAGAAGATCGACAAGCTGGTCCAGAGGATGGCTGCCAACCCATCCAATGTTCGTTTCGCCGATCTACTCACGGTGTGCGAGCACCATTTCGGTAGTTACCGACAGCGTGGAAGCCACTACGTGTTTTCGATGCCGTGGCCGGGAGATCCCCGCGTCAATATCCAGGCCGGTGGCGCGCAGGCGAAGTCGTACCAGGTCAGGCAGGTTCTGGCCGCGATCGCGAAGAAGGAGGCATGGTGAACCACTACTCGTACCGCGTGATGTGGTCTCCCGAGGACGGCGAGTGGGCCGGTACATGTCTCGAATTTCCGTCTTTGTCACATCTGGACGGCGATCCCCTCGATGCGCTGCGGGGTATCGCTGACCTGGTGGAATTCGCTGTAGCGGACCTGGAGGCCAACGGCGAGGCGGTGCCGGTGCCGTTGGCCGATCGCACGTACAGCGGCCAGTTCCTGGTTCGCACATCCGCCGACATGCACCGGCGATTGACCATCGAGGCCACCGAGCGCGGGATCAGTGTCAACAAATGGGTGAACGAGAAGCTCGCCAGCGCATGACCGCTCGCCGGGAGTGACTCGCCGAGGGGCGATGTCGTCCTCAGTTCGGTGCCCAGTCGGCGGGGAAGGCTCGGTAGGTGCCCAGCGGCAACCGGGCGTCGTAGACCATGTCGCCGGTCGGGGTGAATTCTGAAATATGCGGTGCCATGCCCCAGCCCACCAGGGTGTTGCCGTTGGGGAGCGGCTGGGCGTCGCCCATGGCGAAGGCGGTCAGGCCGGCGGGGTGGGTTTGGTTGCGCACCAATGTGGCTCGGTGGTTGTCGAGGTCCAGGTGGATCCACTGCACACTCGACACGCCCAGTGTCTCGAAGCCGCTGGAGTTGTTGTTGAACAGGCGCAGCGTATCCGGGTCGGCGAATTCCGCATCGTGCTGGAATGCGAATTCGACGCCGGGGCCGAGATCGAAAGTCGAATGCCTGCCGCCGAGTTGCCATTTGATCGCACCGGTGCGGATGTCGACGTCGTAGACGGTGGAGGTATCGCGCATCGAGATCACCAGATTGCCGTCGGGATCCAGCGCGATCGAATTCATGTGGTACGGGTCGTAGGTGTCGCTGCCGGGAAGTTTGCCGGGGGTGGTGGTGTCGGTGAGCGGGACGTGCTCGGCGGCGCTCCAGCGCAACAGAACTCGCTTGCTGGCCACGTCGACCACCGTGGCGACGGTGTCGTACATCTTGCCGTTCTTCGGGCCGCCGATCGCGGACAGATCGGCGTCCACCTCCTGGTACGACGTGATCAGCGCTCGGCCGTCGGGAGTCAGGCGGAATTCGTGCACATCGCTGGGAGCGCCACCGGCATCGAGGGTTTCGATAACGTTGCCGTGTTCGTCGGCGATGTAGTCGGCACCCGAGCCGTGCCCGCCGACGGTGCCGCCCTGCCACCACGTCAGCACCCGTTTGCCCTGATACTTCTGGGTGCGGAAGTTCGAGACGTCCTGTCCGGCGGGAGGCGTGTAGCGCCAGACCTCATGCCCGGCCTTGTCCACCACGATATTCGCCGGAGCGGTAGCCGGAACGGCGGACAGCGCCTTACCCGCCCCCGGAACCAGCGCCGCCGCACTGACACCGTTGCTGTAGTAGATGTAGCCGGGCGCCGCGGCCGGGGTGTTCACATCCACGGTGTATTCGGGTGCGCCTACCGGAAAAGTCGGCAGCGGAGCCGCGTGCGCGGTGAACGGGATGGATGCGGCGCCTACCCCGACCGATGCTGCGATCAGCGTGGCGGCGTGGCGAAGGTTCCTGGCAATCCTGGCCATCAGTTTCCTTCAGCTGAGTCGACCGATAATTGCGCAGAGCGTAGACCGGCTTTCTGAGGGAACTGTGAAGGCAGGCCGAGTCCCCGCGCGACGCGACGAATCGCTGCCCTCCGCCTCACGCCGCCTCCAGGGTGCGGCGGGCGTAGGCGCGGACGTCGGCGTCGGTATCCGCGAGTACCACCTGGAGGGCGGTTCGGACGGCCGCGTGGTCGGGCCAATGCGAGAGGGTCAGGACGGCGGCTTTGCGGACGTCCGGATGAGGGTCGGTCAAGGCGGATTCCAGCGCCTCGGACGCGGCGTGCGGGCCCAGTCCGGCCCAGCCGCGGGCGCCGCCCTCGCGCACCTGCCAGGCCGAATCCTTCAGCGCCGCGGTCAGAATCGCCGCATCGGACGAATCGCCGAGCCGCGCCAGGGCGGCGAGGGCGGCGGCGCGGACCAGGGGATCCCGGTCGTCGACCAGGGCACGGATCGTGTCGGCGCCGCCGGCGCCGACCTCGGCCAGGCCGCGGGCGACGGCCACCCGGACCTCCCGGTTCTCGTCGAACGCGGCGGCGGTGAGGGCCGACCAGTCGTCGAGGGAGACCAGGGCGCGCACACCTTCGATGCGCACGCGGTGGTCGCTGTCCACCACGGCCTTGCCGAACAGGTCCGCCGAGCCGCGGCGCTGGGCGCGCAGCAGATCCACCACCGCGGCTCGCACGAGCGGGTCGGACGATTCGGCGTGTGCGGTCAATTGTCCTGCGGGAGGCAGGATTTCGATCAGCTCGCGCAGGCCGGAGACGGCAGCGGCGCGAACGCCGGCGTCGTGGTCGCCGAGCGCGGCGATCAGGGCATCGGCGAATCCGTCCGGAGTGCCCTCGGTCAGCACCGAGAGCGCGGTGGCTCGCACCCGGGGGTCGCTGTCGTCCAGATAGTCACGCAGCTCGGCGGCCGCCGGACTGTCCAGCCCGAGCAGGAGCGCGATCCGGGGTGCGGCGGAGTCGTCGGTGGGGGCGGGGATCGTGATTCCGGGACGGGGTTCGGCGCCGGTTGCCGATGCTCCGGTCCGGGGTGGGCCGGCGATCAGTTCCGGCTGCGCCACCGCGACCGGCTCGAGCTCGGCGCGAGGCAGATCCTCCCATTCCGGCACCGGCACGAAATACGGTGCGACCGGGCGCTTCAGGAATTCCATCTCGCCGTCGGCGCCCTTGCGCAGGTTCAGGTGGTAGCGCCACTCCTCGTCGTTGCGTTCGGGCAGGTCGGCGCGGTCGTGGTACAGACCCCACCGCGATTCGGTGCGGGTCAGCGAGGACCGGGCCGCCATCTCGGCGCAGTCGCGGATGAAATCGACCTCGGCGCACCGCATCAGTTGGTGCGGGGTGTCCGCGCCCATCTCGGCGATCTCCTGCCGCATCCGCTCGAAGGTCTCCAACGCGAGCGACAGTTTGGTCTGAGTCTTCGGCGGCGCGACGTAGTCGTTGACGAAACGACGCAACTTGTATTCGACCTGCTGCTGCGGCGGGCCGTCGGGATGGCGCAGCGGACGGTAGATCAGTTCGTGCGCCGCGGCCAGCTGATCATCCGGAAGAGTCTGCGGCGCAGGCACTTCCGTAAGCCTCGACGACGCGTGCTCGCCCGCCAGATCCCCGTAGACGAACGCCCCGATCATGTAGTTGTGCGGTACGCACGCGAGATCGCCCGCCGCGTACAACCCCGGGACCGTGGTGCGCGCGTGTTCGTCCACCCACACTCCGGAGGCAGAATGTCCACTGCACAAACCGATTTCGGAGATATGCATCTCGATGTCGTGGGTGCGGTAGTCGTGGCCGCGGTTGGCGTGGAAGGTGCCCCGGGTCGGTCGCTCGGTGGTGTGCAGGATGCCCTCGAGCGCGTCGAGCGTCTCCTCGGGCAGATGCGAGACCTTCAGATAGATGGGCCCGCGCGCGGACTCGATCTCCCGCTTCACCTCCGCCATCATCTGCCCGGACCAGTAGTCCGAGTCGACGAAACGCTCACCGGCGGCATTCACCTGATATCCGCCGAAGGGGTTCGCGACATAGGCGCAGGCCGGCCCGTTGTAGTCCTTGATCAGCGGATTGATTTGGAAGCATTCGATACCCGACAACTCCGCGCCGGCGTGATAGGCCATCGCGTACCCGTCGCCGGCGTTGGTCGGATTCTCGTAGGTGCCGTACAGATAGCCCGACGCCGGCAGCCCGAGCCGGCCGCACGGTCCGGTCGCCAGGATCACCGCCTTCGTGCCGACCGCCACGAACTCCCCGGTCCGGGTGTTGAGCGCGGCCGCACCGACCGCGCGACCGCCGTCGGTGAGGACCCGCACCGGCATGAGCCGGTTCTCGATCCGGATCCGTTCCCGCATCTTGCGTTGCCGCAGGACGCGGTAGAGCGCCTTCTTGACGTCCTTGCCCTCCGGCATCGGCAGCACATAGGAGCCCGAGCGGTGCACGCGGCGCACCGCGTACTCGCCGTAGGCGTCCTTCTCGAACTTCACGCCGTAGCGTTCCAGCCGTTGCACCATGGCGAAACCGCGGGTCGCGGTCTGATACACGGTGCGCTGGTCGACGATTCCGTCGTTCGCGCGGGTGATCTCGGCGACGTAGTCCTCCGGCTCCGCCTTACCCGGGATGACGGCGTTGTTCACGCCGTCCATGCCCATGGCCAGCGCGCCGGAGTGACGCACGTGCGCCTTCTCCAGCAGCAGCACGTTCGCGCCGTTCTCCGCGGCGGTGAGCGCGGCCATGGTGCCGGCGGTTCCGCCGCCGATCACCAGCACATCGCAGTCCAGGCGCACGGTGTCGGACAGCTCGGGAATCTTCATCAGCGCACTCCAGGGAGGTGAATAGTCGGGGCGGCTCAGGCAGCGGCCGACCGCGGCGAACGATTGAGAGCGGCAAGGATTTCGGCACGCTCGGCACTGCGATCGACGTCCTTGCCGCGCGGGTTCGGCACCGCGATCAGCGAATGCAGGGCACGGTCGGTGCCGCCGAGCACCGCGACCCGGTCCCCGAGGGTCAGCGCCTCGTCCACGTCGTGGGTGACGAAGACGACCGTGGCGGGATGGGTCTGCCAGGTTTGAATCAGAAGTCGTTGCATGGTCATTCGCGTCGGAGTGTCCAGAGCGCCGAACGGCTCGTCCATCAGTACCGCGCGCGGCGCCCCGGCCAGCCCGCGCGCGAGTTGTACGCGCTGGCGCATACCGCCCGAGAGGCTCTTGGGCAGATAGTCGCCGAAACCGGTGAGCCCGACCTCCTCGATCCAGCGCTCGGCCTGCGCTCGACGGGTAGCCCGCGGCTCCCCGCGCAACTTCAACGCCAGCTCGATATTGGAACGCACAGTGCGCCAGGGCAACAGCGCATTGTCCTGAAACACCATCGCCCGATCGCGGGAGGGCCCGGTGATCGCGTCGCCGTCCGCGAGCGCGCGTCCGGAGCGGGGCGGCAGCAGGCCGGCCAGAGCGCGCAGCACCGTGGATTTCCCGCATCCGGACGGCCCGGTCAGGACGAGGATCTCGCCCGCGCGGATATCGAGTGTCAGCCCGTCCAGCACAGGTGCGCCACCGTAGCGAAGGTCCACCCGATCGAGTCGCAAACCCATTGCGCTCGAGCTCATTTCGTCACCTCCCCGGCACGTGGCAGCCAGCGGGTGGCGCGCCGTCCCAGCAATTCGATGGCCGCCGAGGTGGCGAAGCCCAGCACGCCGATGGTGATGATGCCGACGAACACACCGGGATAGTCGACGATCGTGTATGCCTGCCAGGTGCGGTAGCCGATGCCGAGGCGCCCGGAGATCATCTCGGCCGAAACCACACAGATCCACGCGACGCCGATCCCGACCGACAGCCCGCTGAACACGCCCGGCAGGCTGCCCGGCAACACCACCCGCACCAGCACGTCCCAGCGGTTACCGCCCAGCGTGCGCACCGATTCCTCCCAGATGGTCGGCAGTGCCCGCACCGCGTGCCGGGTGCTCACCATGATCGGGAAGTAGGCGGCGAGGAAGGTGATGAACACGATGCCGGCCTCGTCGGTGGGAAACAGCAGGATGGCCACCGGCACGATCGCGACCGCCGGAATCGGGCGGGCCAACTCGGTCAGCGGTCCGAAGATGTCGGCGAACCAGCGTGAACGCCCCAGTGCCACCCCGGTCGCGACACCGATCACCGCGGCCAGCCCGAAGCCGCTGAGAATGCGGATCAATGATTGGCCGAGGTCCAGCCAGAAGGTGTCGGTCTGCACCTGTACCCGCAGCCGGTGCAGGATCTGGGTGACCGTCGGCAGCGTATCGAAGCGAACCCACAGCCGAAGATGGTTGGCGGTCAGCACTTGCCAGGCGATCAGCGCGATGACGATGGAGGCCACCCGAACCAGCCGCGAGCCCCACAACCCTGCGGTGCCGTGGTGTCCGGCGGGCGCAGTGGTTTCCCGTGCCGCGGTGATGTCCGGAGCGCCGGCGTCGACCGGGATGGTGGTGGCGCTCACGACCGCACCTCACCGATGGCCTGGTCGTAACTCACCGCGACCGCACCGGGGTGGCGGGCCTGATACCGCTGCACCGCGCCGGGGGTGATGAAGGGCAGGTAGGTATCGCCCTCGCGCACCCACTGCGCCTTGTCCGCGAACCAGCGAGTGCCGAGTTCCGCATCCGGCACGTAGGCGGCGCGGATCTTCTTCCCCTGCGCCCGTGCGGCTTTCACCGCGCGCAGCAGGTCGGTGGGGTTGCCCGCGGGCTGTGCGGCAGCCTGGCCGTCGAACCAGATCTCGCCGGCGAGGGCCGCATCGGAGACCGGTTTACCGGTGCTCGGGTCGGTGCCCGTGATCGGCGCGGGATCGGCGAAGTTCGCTACGGCCGCCTCGTAATTCACACCGCGTTCGGCGAAGGCTTTCCGCAATGGGGCGTCGTCGACGAATTTGTCGATATCGAAATCGGCGAAGTCGCCGATCGACTTCAGATACGGAACATCACCCTTGAACGCCTGGACGAGCTGCGGCTTCAGGGGCGTGTCGAACGAGGTTCCCCCGGGTCCGTTGTAGAGGTAGACGACCTCCGCCGGCAGTCCGGAGTTGTCAGCGACCAGCTGCGCGGCTTCGAGCGGTTTCGCGTGCAGGAAATCGGTGGCGTCAAGTTGCGCCTGCAGGAATGCATCGAGCACCTCGGGATGGGATTTCGAATAATCACGACGTGCCACCACACCGTGGAATGTCGGCACGTTCAACTCGGCGCCATCGTAGAGCAGCTTGGCCTTGTCCTGGAAAACGAGCAGGCCGGGCCATGCCACGAATTGCGAAAGCGCCTGCACCTGGCCGGATTCCAATGCGGACGCGCCGATCTGCGGCTGCTGGTTGAGCACGTCCACACCGTGCGCGGGGTCGATGTTCGCGCGGCTCAGAGCCTGGCGCAGAGTGCCGTCACCGGCGGAGCCGACGCTCGCGGACACCTTCTTGCCCGCCAGATCCGACAGCGACATCGCCGTCGAATTCGGCGCGGTGACAACCATATTCAGGGAACCCCGCGGCTGGTAGCCGGTGATCGAGACCAATTCGGTGGCCGAACGCTCACTGGCGGAGGTTCGGGAACCGTTGATCAGCAGGGGGTAATCGCCCATCGAGCCGATATCGATCTTCTCCGCGATCATCTGCGCGGTGATCGGCGCGCCGGTGTCGTAGTCCTGCCATTCGACCTGATATTTCGGGCCGCCCTTCGCGGTCAGGCCGTTCAGGCGATTCTCCAGGAAACCCTTGGCGCGCAGCAGCGTTCCGGCGGTGACGGTATTGATGGTCTTGGACTGATAGCCGACGACCACCCGGACGGTGTCCCCGGATCCGGTCTGCTCGAGCGAGCATCCGGCGGCCAGGGTGGCGATCAGGGCGGCGGCGGCCAGTATGCGGCCACGACGGTACTTCATGGTATTTCCTCGAAATCGGGCCGAGGGCGGCCACTGAAAGATTCCGCTGCGCGATTCAGCGCAGCAGATACGGCATATTGACGGTGACGGCGCCGGTGGGACAGCGCGCCGCGCACGGCCCGCAGTACCAGCACTCGTCGACGTGCATGAACGCCTTGCCGTTGTCCGGATTGATCGCCAGCGAATCCAGCGGGCAGATCTCCACACACAGCGTGCATCCCTCGATGCACAGCGATTCGTCGATGGTTACCGGGACATCAGCCCGCTGATTGACCGACGCCATGGCGGCTCAGCCTCCAATCGTTGCTTTCCGTGGTGCGAATCAGGCTGTCGCGCAGGGTGATCCGATCACCACGCATGCGTATGTACTCGAGATCCACCGGGCGCCCGTCGGCGAGATAGGTGAGACGTTCCAGCAGCAGCAGTGCGCTGCCCTCGGGGGCCTGCAGGGTGGCGGCGCTGTGGATGTCGGCGGTGATGGCCTCCACCGCCAGATCGGCCGAACCGAGCGACTGGCCGCTGATCTGTTCGATGAGCCCGAAGATGTCCTCCGACCGCAGATCGCAGTCGAGTACCCGCTCGCCGATGTCCGGCGCCAGATAGGTGTGGTCCAGGCTGAGAGGCAGATCACCCAGGTAGCGCAGCCGCTCCAGGTAGACCGCGGATTCGCCGGGCGCCAGGCCGAGCCGGTTGGCAACCGCGGGCGGTGGCGTGAGGCGCACCGCCGCGCGCACCTCGTTGCGCACCTCGCCGTGCCCGCGCAGCGTTTCCTTCAGGCCGCGCAGGCTGTCCAGGCCGTGATCGTATTTGCGTTGCGCCACATAGGTTCCCACTCGCGGGACACGGCCGATGAGGCCCTCGTCGCGCAGCAGTGCCAGTGCCTCGCGCACCGCGTTGCGGGAGACGGCGAATTCCGCGGCGAGTTCGGATTCGGTGGGCAGCGGGTCGCAGCACTGGCCGGTGTGGATCTGCTGACGCAGCACATCGGCCACCTGTCGGGCCCGATCCGCCTTGCGGATGGTGCGGGCGCCGGCTGCCGCCGTAGTCTCCGCCCCGGAAGCCGGGTGGTCGGCAGCGGACCCGTGCTGCTGACGCAGGGGTACCGGATCGGCCGTCATCTCCACCTCCTCACGCTTGTGACCTGCGGTTTCCGAGCGTAACGGCGGGGCCCGGGCGGGAGCGCCGGCCGCATGGGCGGCGCCGGCCGGGCGTGCGGTTATCCGCCGCCCGCCCGAGCGTCGGACCTGCTGAAATCCGGGCGATCGAAGGTAATGCGCCACCTGCGGCGATGCGGGCCCGCATTCGAATCAGTGTGAGCGCAATATGTGCCGTGACCGTTCGCTGGCGCGGCGCGGAATCGGGGTGTTACCGTTTTCCACATGTCCACCAGCCGTTCGAACCGCGCACGGGTCACCTATGTGACCGTGGCGCTCGGTGTGCGGCTGCCGCGGCAGCGGGAACTGTGTTGTTCCCGGCCGCGCAGCTGAGACCGCTCCAGTCGTCCGTCTGTCGACCCTTTTCGGGCCCTTCTCGCTGCCTTGTTGCCGATGTAGTCGTCTCTTCACGAGACTTTCGACAAGGACTTCGCCCCATGACGAGCCCCATCCTCGAACGACAGTCTTCCCCTTCTCGTCCGCGGCCGGTACGCAGTGTGCCGCGGCCGGTGGTGCCGCCGGAATTGCGGATCACCGACAACCCGGCGGCCGCTGTGCTGCGTGCCGCCACCCGCGGACCCATCTTCCGCGACAACGCCGCTCAGACAACCGGTTTGAGCATCGCCACCGTGAATCGGCAAGTGTCGGCGCTACTTTCGTCCGGACTGTTGCGAGAGCGCGCCGACCTCACCGCATCCGGTGCGGTCGGACGCCCGCGCGTGCCGTTCGAGGTCGATACCGACCGCTTCGCCACACTGGGCGTCCATATCGGTGCGAATCTCACCCGGATCGTGGCCGCCGATCTGTCCGGCCGCATTCTCGGCGGGTTGGAGATCGCCACCCCGCAGGCCGCGCAGGAGGCGGCCATCACCATCATCGCGCGCAGCGCCAAGGCCTTCCTGGACCGATTACCGCGGCGCCGGCCGTTGTGGGTCGGTGTGGCGCTGGCCGGACGGGTCGATCCCGTCGCCGGCGTCGTGGATCATCCCCGCCTGGATTGGCAGTCGGCGCCGGTCGGCCCGATCTTCGCCACCGTGCTGGACCTGCCGGTTTCGGTCGCCGCCCACGTGGAGGCGATGGCCGCGGCCGAACTGCTGCTCACCACCGGTGCGCCGGATCGTCCCGGCGCCCAGGACCGGCCCGGCAGCAGCCTCTACATCTACGGCCGGGAGACGGTCGGTGTCGCGGTCACGCTGCACGATCGCGTCTATACCCCGGCGAACGGCCCGGGTTCGATCGCGCATCTGCCGACCGGATCCGATATCGATTGCTCGTGCGGCCGGCGGGGCTGCTTGGAAGCCACGGTCGGCGAGGCGGGCGTGCTGGCTCGCGCCGTGCGCGCCGGCATCGTGCCGAAGCGGGAGGCGCCGCGGAAACCGGTGATCGCCGAGCTGTACCGTGCCGCCGAACAGGGTTCCGTCCCGGCTCGCGACATGCTGTTCGAGCGGGCCGAAATCCTCGGCAACACCGCGGCTCTGGTGCGCGACATGTTCAATCCCGATCGGGTGGTGCTGGGCGGACAGGCCTTCACCGGTTACCGGCCGGGACTCGAACGAGTCGTGCAGGCCTTCGGTCGCGCCACCACTCTCGCCCCGGCGGATCTGCGGATCAGCCGATTCGGCGGGCGGGTTCAGGAGCATGCCGCGGCCGTCACCTCACTCAGCGTCTGCTACGCCGATCCGCTGTCGGCGCTGCGCCGGGCAACGCGCTCGCGCTGAGGACCCGGGCGCTCGCGCTGAGGACCCGGGCGCTCGCGCTGAGCAGACGAGCGGCGGCCGAGTCCACGAGCGAAGACTCGGCGGCCGGGGCGGGTCCACCGTCCCGGCCGTGGCTGTGGCCCTATGCGGGCTTGACGCCGGTCAGCACACCTGTCGACGGTTGCACCGTCCGATACTCCAAGTCCTGAAATCCCGCTTGCTCCAAGGGATTCCGATACCGCCGGATATCGATCTCGGTGGGATCCATATGCCTGCTGAGCAGCTTCGTCAGCCGCCCGTGCACACCCACGGGCGCCATATCGGCCAGGAGAACCCGTCCACCCGGCCGTAGTACCCGCCACATCTGCGACAAGGCGTTCCCACGATCCGCCTCGGGAATGTGATGCATCCCGAACGTGCAGGTGACGACGTCGAACGAAGCGTCCGGCAGCGGCAGCGACTGGGCCACGCCGTACTCGAAGCGGCAGTTCGTCCGGTTGCCGGACCGGGCGGTGGCGTACTCGACCATCTCGCGGGCGGCATCGATACCGACGACTTCACCGCGGGGTCCGACCCGGTCGGCCAGCGCGAACACCAATGTGCCCGGGCCGCTGGCGATATCGAGGGCGCGTCCGCCGGGTTCCGCGCCACTGGCGGCGGCGAGGGCGGCCGCGTGTCGTCGGCGTCTGCCGCCGAAGAAGACGGTGGTGAACGCGCTGTAGCCGCGCGGGTTGGTGATCAAAATGCCCTGGGGGTCTTGTTCGATTCGGAACATGTGTTCATGATCTGGTGAAGCGGCTGCTCCCACCAGAGGCAAAAGCATCGAAACCGTTCGTTTCCGCACACCCGGAGGCACAGTGTCCGATAACGACCGCCGCGTCCGGCGTACCCGCAGCACGCTGCATCGCGCCCTGATCGAGCTAATGATCGAACGCCCCTACGACCGGATCACCGTGCAGGACATCCTCGACCGCGCCGATGTCGGCCGTTCGACGTTCTACGCCCACTTCCGCAGCAAGGACGACCTGCTCGTGGTCAGTGGAACCGAATTCCTGCGTGCGGCGCTCGCCCGCCGCTCGGGTGACCCGATCCGAACCATCATCGAACTGGCCGAGGGGCATCGCGAGGTCTACCGGGCGCTGCTCGGCCCGAAGAGCACCATGGTCGTCGTGCGTGGCACCCAGCAGATGTTCGCCGAGATCCTGGCCGGCCAGGGCAGCGCGGAGCCCGAGACCACATTCCTGTCGTGGGGGCTGGTCGGGTTGCTGCCCGCCGTAGCCGAAGGCCGCACCACCCCTCGGGCGGCCTACGAGGTCATCCGGCGGGTCAGCGACCCGCCGTCGTGAAAAGCCCCTCCAATGCGGTGATGAAATACGGGAAATGCCCGGCGAACCGGTGCAGATTCCGGTCGCGATCGAAGCCGCCGAACCAGTAGAGCCCGGCCTGACGATCGGCCCCGGGATCCACATCGCGGAAGGTGCGGATCCAGTTGTCGGCCCGGCCACCGATGATCGTGAACGGTAGCGCCCGCGAGAACAGCAGTTCGCGATCGGCCGGCGGGATCTGATCGGGCCGTTGCGCGTCCAGACCGTTCTGCAGAGCTTTCACCTGTGTGGCGAGCGCGCGGCCCGCGGCGGTCCGCGCCGGCAGATACCGGCCGAGTAGCAGCATGGCCGCGCCGCCGAGCGCGATGGCCACGCCGACCAGCGCATATCCGCCGGCGACGGCGAGGCCGACGGTGGCCCCCACCCCGATCACCAGCAGCGCGACGCCGATCCAGAAGGCGAGTCCCCGCCGATCGTGATCGATCAGCGTGCCACGTTCGAGCGCGTCGCGGCGCAGCGCGGAGCGTACGGGCTCGGCGGCGACGCGACCCGGCGCCCGCAGTTCCGACAACAGAACCGAGTCGGCGCCCTCGGGCAGCAGGGTCGTATAGACGTGCTTTTCGTAGCTGCGCAGTTGATCGTCGACGGGATTCACCCGGGTGATGCGCCAGTCCGAATCGCTCACCGGCGCGATCCACAGATAGCGCCGCACCGCCAGATCCACCACGGTGGCGGCGATATCGGCGGCATCGGCGGAGCCGTCGAGCAACAGTCCCGCCTCACCGGGCAAAATGCCGTCGGGAGAGACGAATTCGCTGTGGTTTCCGTTGCGCTGCACCGGATCCAGAGTTCCGGTGGCGGTCAGGGCCGCGGCGTCCTGGCGGCGAGCCCAGGCCAGATAGGCGCCGAAGGCGGCCAGCGCCGCCAGCAGGACACCGAAGGCGATCAGCACCGGTGCGGTGACGGCGAAGGCGCCCGTCCCGCGGCCGCCGCGAATATCGGCGTTGGCCTTCACCGTGCCGGGCGGTACCTGCAGGGTCACATCGAGAATGTCGCCCTTGTGCAGATTCTCCTCGTGCATGGTGAGCACGCCGTCCGGTTCGACGCGGGCGTCGTTGCATTTGCGGGTGCTACCCACCGAGCCGACCGTGCAGTCGGCGATCCCCATCCGGTAACTCGGGCTGATCACCGAACCGTCGAACGAGGCGACATCGGTGTTGAGGGCCCCCGTCCAATGGAACAGTTGCGTACCCGGCGCATCGCTGACCGTGCCGTGCACGGTGTACTTGAACGACGACTCCCCCGGCGGCGCGTCCACGCTGAACACATCGCCCGCCACCTTCGCCGAACCCGGTCCGGTACTGGAGATGTCGGTCACACCGAAACGGCGTTCACTCCCGTCGTCGCGTCCCACCCGCAACGGCAACGCCATGTGGAACTGACCACCCGGCGGTACCTTCACGGTTTCCGCCACCTCGAGCAGACCGGCCTCGCTGAGTTTGACATCCGCGATGATCGACACACCCGCGGGCTCCTGTGCCCGCGCGGCCGGTGCTGCGGCGAACAGCCCGGCCGCTATCAACAACAGAGCGCCGAACGCGCCCCCCCGAAAGATCAGCATGGGGCAGTAGCTTAGCGGTGGGCCATTGTGCGAGCAGGCGTCGCGAATCCGGCGGCTTGCTATTCTGCGTCGGCGGCTGTCGCCGGAGAGTGGTGGCTGTCGCCGGATGAGGAACGGACAAGGGGGAGTGGGGGAGTGAGTCGACCACCCTACGGGCACGGCCCGAATCCGCGGGGCGGACGGCCGGTTCCACCCCATGCTCCGGGCGGCCGGCAGCGTCCGGGACCGCCGCCGGGGTACGGCCACACGGCACCGCCCGGATATCCGCCGCCCGGCTATGCAGGTTACGCACCGCCCGCCGGGCCTCCGCCGTACCCCGCCGCTCCGGGTTACGGCGGACATCCCGGATACGCTGCGGGACAAGGTTATCGACCGTCCGCGCCGCCCGGACATCGTCCACCCGTGCCACCGCCGCGGCCGTACGGTCCGGCCGGTCCGCGCTCCGCTCCTCCGCGCAAGCGAGGTGGCGGGGGCTTCGGCGCGGTCGTCGTCGTGGTGCTGCTGATCGTCACCTCGGGCCTCATCCGCTTCGCCGTGCGGACCGGATTCGACGCTGCCTCACATACGGGAGAACACGGCAACTACAGCTACAACCCGCCGCCCGGAAAGGATTCCGCGGGCGTCCCCGAGACCGGCGCCAATCCGCTCCTGGCCGATCCCGGTTCGCCGCTGAATCCGGCGCGCTGTCCGTACACCCCGTGGAGCACGCAGGTCGACGCCGCGCGCGCGTTCTTCGACAGCGCCGCAGCCTGTCTGGCCGACGCCTGGAAGCCGGTGCTGGAGCAGGCGAAGTTGAGTTTCACCCCGCCGAAACTCGTTGTCACCGCGAGCACTTCGGGCATCACCACGCCGTGCAGTGGATCGAGCAGCAATTTCGCGGCCTTCTACTGCGGTGCGGATCAGACCATCTACATGCCGATCAGTCAGCTGCAGACGGATATGTTCCACGATCACTGGGAGATCTACCTCTCGGTCTTCGCCCACGAATACGGTCACCACATCCAGGCGCTGTCCGGGATTCTCGGCGCGGCCAACAAACAACGCCGCCAGACCGGCCTCTACAGCGACGAGGGGCTCGACCTCTCCCGGCGAATCGAATTGCAGGCCAACTGTTTCGACGGCATGTACTTCGCGTCCTCGGCAGGCGGGAAGTCGCTGACGCCGGTGCAGGCGCAGTCCGCGCGCAAGGATGCCTACGGCCGGGGTGACAGCGCCGGCGATATGCGCAGCCACGGCACCGCGGAACACGCCGGCGACTGGTGGAGCACCGGATTCGACAAGAACGCGACCGCGCCCTGCAACACCTTCATCGCGCCGTCCGGACAGGTGAGCTGATCCGCCATGCCGCAACCGCCGAGATACCCACCGCCGCACGGTGTTCCGCCGCACGGGCGCCCGCCTTACGGCCCGCCCGGGTACGGACCACCACCCGGATACGGCCCGCCGCCGGGGTATCCGCCGCCCGGTCCGCGACCACCGTACGGTGCGCCGCTGCCGCCGCCGGGTGCGTATCCGGTCGGTCCGTACGGCGGTCCGCCGTTGCCGCCGCCCGGCTATTACGGCCGTCCCTATCCGCCGCCGAGGTCCGGTGGCGGCGCGGTCGGTGCGGTCTTCGCCGTGCTGTTCGTCTTCGTGGTGGTCGGCGGCTTGGTCGCGTTCGCGACCATGGGAGGTCGTGACAATTCGTCGGCGTCGTCGTATTCGACGTCGGCGCCGAGTTTCACGTATACGACGCCGACGTGGGCCACGAGCACGAGCGACCCGACCGCGTCCAGTTCCGAGGTCACCACCTACTCCACCTCGGCTCGCGCCACCACCACCCGGGCCGCGACGCGAACCACGCGTGCCGCGCCGACGTCGACGAAACCGGCCGGACCGCAACCGGTTGTCGCCACCGCGAACAATCCGCTGTTCGGCGATCACGACTCCGGCCTGATCAATATCGAATGCGGTTATCCGCGTTGGGGTTCGAGTGTCGCGGCCGCCACCGCCTTCTTCAACGCCGAGAAGGACTGCCTGGACCGGATGTGGCAGCCGGTCCTGCAGGCGGCGAACCTGCCGTTCTCGAGTCCGACGGTCAGCGTGCCCGCGCGCGGTGTGGACGCCGTCTCGCCCTGCACCAGTTCGGGCGGCAATTACGCGGCGTTCTACTGCTCGACCAACAACACGATCTATATGCCGCTCGATCACCTGCAGGTCGAACAATTCGGCGACCAGGCCGAGATTTACGCCTCGGTGTTCGCACACGAGTACGGACATCACGTACAAGGGATCTCCGGCATCTCCGACAAGGAGAACAAGGATCGCTACGACGCGGGGGTGCGGTCCGCGGTCGGATTGGAGTTGTCGCGTCGCCTGGAGCTGGAAGCGCAGTGCTTCGGCGGAATGTGGGTAGGCTCATCGCAATTCGTCGGCTCGCTCACCACCGATCAGGTCGGAAGGATTCGTCAGACCAACTATCGTCGCGGCGACCGAGCGGGCGATATGCGCGATCACGGCACGCCCGACCACTACGGGGCGTGGTACGACCAGGGACACGACAACAACCGCACCTGGATGTGCAACACCTGGAACTCGCCGTCGGATTCGGTGTCGTGACCGGCGGCCGAATCCGGTCGGCGTGAGCGGTCGGCCTATCCCTGCTCCCGCAACTGCGCCAACCACCGCGCACCCTCGTCGGGATCCGGCGTTTCCCCGCCGATGACGTCCAGGACCGCATGCCCGAGGCAGGCCGCCGCCATGACCCGGTCGGCGACGGCTTCGGCGTCGCCCCACGGCAGATGGGGTTTGGCGATGAGCAGCGACGCGATGCCGTGGGCGGCGGCCCAGAGTTCGAGCACCAGCGGCATCGGGTCGCCGGGCGCGATCACGCCGGAGTCCATCGCCTCCTGTACCGTCTGCGAAAACCGTTGGAACGCACCACTACCCAGCACCACGTCCACCGCGGAGGGGCCTTCGCCGGGTGAGGCGGCGGTGGCGACTCGGTATTGACCGGGATGCTGCAAGGCGAAGCGCACATAGGCCAGGCCCTGCTGACGCATCCGGGACATGGGCGAGACGGTCGGGTCGCTCGCGGCGCCGATGGCCGCGTCGAGATCTTCGAACACCTCCGCCACCGCGGCATCGATGAGGTCGTCCTTGTCGGCGAAGTGGCGGTAGATCGACGGTGCGGTGACGCCCACCGACTTGCCGACCTCACGGATCGACACCGAATCGGCATTGCCGGTGCGAGCCAGCAACTCTCGTGTCGCGGCGAGGATTTCGGCGCGCAGCTCGGTACCGGAGCCGCGGGCGGAACGGGGACGGCTCGAACGTGTCACGGCCGCCCCGCCGGTTCCGGTTCCGCGGCGCGCTCCGGCGTCGCGGGCGTGGGATGTTCGGTGAGACCGAACCGCTCGTGCCAGCGTGCCAAGGGGCCTGGGGCCCACCAGTTTCCGCGGCCCATCAGCCGCATCAGCGCCGGAACCAGCAGCATGCGGATGACGGTGGCGTCGGCCAGCACGGTGATCGTGAGACCGAGACCGAACATCTGCATGAACGACACCTTCGCGGTGATCATGGCGCCCAGCACGATCGCCATCAGCAGGGCGGCCGCGGTGACGATGCGACCGGTCCGGGCGACACCGATGGCCACCGAACGGTCGTTGTCGGCGGCGGTGCGGTCGGAAGCCAGCCAGGCCTCGCGGATGCGGGAGAGCAGGAACACCTCGTAGTCCATCGACATCCCGAAGGCCAGGCAGAACATCAGGATCGGCATGGTGGGCACCAGGAAGCCGGTGGGCGTGAAGCCGAGCAGTCCGGAGAAATGCCCCTCCTGGAAGATCCACACCATCATGCCGAACATCGCGGTCAGCGACAGCGAGTTGATCACCACGGCCTTCAGCGGGAGCACCACGCTGCCGGTGAACAGGAACAGGACCACGAAGGTCGCCAGTGCGATCAGTGCGATCGCCAGCGGCAGCCGTTCTCCCAGGGCGTGCAGGGAGTCCATGTTCATCGCCGCGGCACCGCCGAACAGCGCCGGCGAGGGCGCGGGCACATCGCGCAATGCCTGCAGCTGATCCTTCGCCTGTTGGGAGTACGGATCGAATGTCGATGTGACGGTGAGATATTGGCCCGAGTCGCCGGCCATCCCCGGCGCGGCACCGCCCATCCGGGCGCCGGACACGTAGACGCCGCTACTCGACAGCACCGCGTTCACGCCGTCGACCTTCGACAGCGCCGTGGCGTAGCCGCTGATCGCCTGGGGTTCACTCGGCGCACCCGGCAGCACGATCGTCGTCCCGGTTCCGGAGTTCACGGCGGGGAATTCCGCCCGCAACTCGTCGCCGACCGCGCGGCTGGTCGATCCGGCGGGCAGCACCCGGTCGTCGGGATAGCCGAATTTCACCCCGAGGAATGGCGCGCCGACCGCGAGCAGCACCGCGATGATCGCGATGGAGACCGGCAACGCCCGCCGCATCACCCAGGTGACCGTGCGATACCAGCCGGACTCGTGCTCCGGTCGCGGTGCGGGCTCGGTGCGGCCGAACAGTTTCCGGATCGCCACCCGCAGATTCCAGGAATTGATCCGGTCCCCGAGCAACACCAGCGCCGCGGGCAGAATCACGATCGAGGCGATCGCCGCGGCCGCCACCACCGCGACCCCGGCATAGGCGAACGACTTCAGGAAGTACATGTCGAAGACGCTGAGCACCGCCAGCGCGAGCGCGACCGTCAGCGCGGAGAACAACACCGTGCGTCCCGCGGTCTGCACCGCGCGCACCGCGGCGGCCTCGTGGCTCGACCCCGCGGCCAATTCCTCGCGGTATCGGCTGACGATGAACAGGCTGTAGTCGATCGCCAAGGCCAGTCCCAGCGCGGTGGTCATATTCAGCGCGTAGATCGACACATCGGTGAAGAGGGTGAAGCTGCGCAGGATCGCGAGCGTGCACAGAATCGCGAAGATCCCGACCGCCAACGGCAGCGAGGCCGCGATCACGCTGCCGAACACCAGGATCAGCACGATCGCGGTGAGCGGGACCGCGATGCCCTCGGCCATCGCCAGATCCTTGGTGACCTGGTTGTTGACATCGTGGTAGACAGCGGCGATTCCGCCCGACTGCACGGTGACACCCGGCGTGGAAACGGGCAGGGAGCTCGCGATCGCACCGGCGGCGCGCTGGGCCTTGTCGTCGCCCCCGGTGAGATAGGCCATGACCAACGCGCTCTTACCGTCGGTGCTGCGCAGTGCGGCGGCCAGCTGCGGTGGACTGGTCCAATACGAGCGGACGCCGACGGTGTCGGAGCGACTGCCGAGCCGGGCGACGATGTCGGCGCCGGCCGAGCGGGCCGCGGCCGACTCCACGCCCTCGTCGGCGTGCACCAGCAGCACCAGATTGGGCTGGGCGCCGTTGAACTCGTCGGCCACCAGTTGTGCCGCGCGGGTGGATTCGGCCTTGTCGGAGGTGAATCCGCCGGCTTGCAGGTGGGCGGTGACCGTGGCGCCGAAGCCGCCGCAGAGCAGCGCCAGGGCGAGAGCGGCGAAGAGCACCCGTTTCGGGTACCGGGTGGCGAGCCGTGCGATGCGGGTCAGCATGAGTGCTCCTCGGGCGGCCGGCATTGGGTAACGGTGTTAGCGTAACGCCGTTACCCTAGCTGGCCGCAAGAGGAGAGCCGGGATCGGTGTCAGCGATCCCCGTCACCGGCGGGTCGCTCACCGCCGTTGTGCGGATGATGACCGAACAGCCCGCGCGGGGCGTGGCCGTGCACGCCCTCGACATAGGCGGTCTCGGCGTGCAGGGCGAAGTCGATGCCGCCGACCTCGTCCTCCTTGCTGACCCGGAAGCCCATCACGCGATCGATGACCTTGCCGATCAGATAGGAGACGCCGAAGGCCCACAGCGCGACCACAACGACGCCGACCGCCTGCTTTCCGAGCTGGGCGAGTCCGCCGCCGTAGAACAACCCGCGCGATCCGCCGGTCATCACCCGGTTCGCCAGCACACCGATCAACAGGGTGCCGACCACGCCACCGGTGAAGTGCACGCCCACCACATCGAGCGAATCGTCGTAGCCCGCCTTGAATTTCCAGCCGACCGCGAAGGAGCAGACCACACCGGCCGCCAAGCCCACGATCACCGCGCCGAGGGCATTGACCGAACCGCACGAGGGCGTGATCGCGACCAGACCGGCCACCGCGCCGGAGGCCGCGCCGAAGGTGGTCGGGCGGCCGTCGCGGATCTGCTCCACGATCAACCAGCCGAGCATGCCCAGACAGCCCGCGACCAAGGTGTTCAGGAAGACCGCGGCGGCCAGTCCGTCGGCCTTGAACGCGGATCCGGCGTTGAAGCCGAACCAGCCGAACCACAGCAGTCCGGCGCCCAGCAACACGAACGGCAGATTGTGCGGGCGCATCGCGTCCACCTTGAACCCGATCCGCGGTCCCAATACCAGCGCCAAGGCGAGAGCCGAAGCGCCGGAAGCGATTTCGACCACCAGACCACCGGCGAAATCGAGCACGCCGAAGGAAGCCAGCCAGCCGTTCGGGCCCCATACCCAGTGCGCGATCGGAGCGAACACCACCAGCGCCCACACCGGTACGAACACCATCCACGCGGAGAACTTGGCGCGATCGGCGATGGCGCCGCTGACGAGCGCGACGGTGAGGATCGCGAAGGTCAGTTCGAAGGTCGCGTACAGCAGTTCCGGAACGCCGCTGCGCACGGTGCCCGGGGTGATGCCGGTCATCGCGAAATGCTCCAGCCCGCCGATGAATCCACCGCCGGCGTCGTCACCGAAGGCCAGGGTGTAACCGAACAGCAGCCACACCACGGTCACCAGCGGGATGGAGATGAAGCTCATCATCAGCATGTTCAGCACGCCGGTCGTGCGCACCATGCCGCCGTAGAAGATCGCCAGGCCGGGGGTCATGAGCAGGACCAGCGCGGTGCTGGTCAACAGCCACGCCGTGGCGGCGGGGTCGATGGTCGGGGGCACGGACAACTCCTTTTCCACACGCGTTCGCGTGGCAAGAAACTACCGAACCCCTCGTGTCGGGCCGATGAGCGAGTCTGGTACTTCCGTTCGGATTCAATTCCCGCGCTTGCGAGCCCGCCGGGCCAGCGCGCGCCGGCCACGGTCCCCGGGGACCGGCAGATCGTCCTCGAGCGCGACCCATTGCGCGGTGACGAGCCACTGCTGCTGGGCGCGGGCGTCGGCGGTATCGTTGAACACCCGCCGGCCGCGGTCGTCGCGCAGCTCGTGCGCGACAACCGACCAGCGCGGCGGGCGGCCGTGGGTGGTGCGGTAGGTGTCCAGGAACTCGGCCACGAGGGTGCCGATGGTGTTGACCGGGCGCAGCGACACGCGGTTGCCGTATTTCGCCGAGTGGAAGCGCCGGGCCGCGCACAGCGAACGCGGCGTGGCGTCGAAGGCGATCCACCCCGCGCGCTGCGCCCGTTCGATGAGCCACAAATGTTTGACCGCATTCGGGGCGATATCTCCGACGCGTTCGCGGATCAACGTCATCACCGGTTCGGCGGCGAGAATATCGCGGCGGGTCGGGCCTGTCGCGTGGGTGTGCCAATAGTTCTGGGTCAGCTCGGCGAGCGTGCGGCCGAATTCGTCGATACTGCGCTGCGCGCGCCGGCCCAGCCGTTCGATGCGTTCGGCCTCGGCGCGTATCCGATTCTGTGCGATCAGGGTGTGAATGGCCGGCATGGTGGGAACCTGGCCGCGGCCCAGCAATTCCAGAATGGCGCCCGCGGTGACCGGATCGGCCGCGGCGGAAACCGGAAGGGAATCGCGGTTGCGAGCGAAGTCGCGGGGGCTGATGGCGCGGCTGAGCAGATCGGTGGCGGTCCGGTCGCCGGCGAAATCGGTATGTGAGAGCCAGGCGGCGGCGATGTCGTCACACGACGGCACGGTCGTCATTACCCGTCATTACCTCCGAAACGGGCCGGATGTTGTTGTGCCCCGGTCGGGATGAGGGACCGACCGGGGACACCAACCTGATGAAGGTTTGGCTACCGAAGTTGCCGAAATCAACGGTAGTCAGCAGAGCGGATCGGGCGCTAACCGGGTGACGGAATCGTTACGTCCATAATTTCGGGCGCAAACGGGGCGCGTGTCCGAAAGCTTTCGTTACTCGACGGCCCGCAGACGAAATCGGCAGAACATTCACACCGTTTCCGATTTCCGGGCGCGAACCGATTGTTGACCAGGTCGGTTGTCCGCGGTGAGATCGGACGAAAAGAATGCTTGTGATGTAGATCATAGTTTATTCATGCCGCCGAACGCTTCGGCGGGTGGGGTGGATACCGGGTGCGCGAATGGTTCCCTGTCGGTGTCCGCCGGTACCCTCGGGCCGTGGCTCTGTACCGGAAGTATCGACCGGCATCCTTCGCCGAGGTAGTGGGGCAGGAGCACGTCACCGATCCGCTGAGTACCGCGCTCGACACCGGGCGGATCAGTCATGCCTACCTGTTCTCCGGCCCGCGAGGTTGTGGCAAGACGTCCTCGGCGCGCATTCTGGCGCGCTCGCTGAACTGCGTCGAGGGTCCGACCTCGCGACCGTGCGGGGTGTGCCCGTCGTGCGTCGCGCTGGCTCCGGGCGGGCCCGGCAATCTCGACGTGATCGAACTCGACGCCGCCAGCCACGGCGGCGTGGACGACACCCGCGAGCTACGCGATCGTGCGTTCTACGCGCCCGCGGAATCGCGCTACCGCGTCTTCATCGTGGACGAGGCGCATATGGTCACCACGGCCGGATTCAATGCGCTGCTGAAGATCGTCGAGGAGCCACCGGCCCACCTGATCTTCATCTTCGCCACCACCGAGCCGGACAAGGTGCTGCCGACCATTCGCTCGCGCACCCATCACTACCCGTTCCGGCTGCTGCCGCCGGCCACCATGCGCGGGCTGCTCGGCAAGATCTGCGAGCAGGAACAGGTGCAGGTCGAGGAATCGGTGTACCCGCTGGTGATTCGGGCCGGCGGTGGTTCGCCACGCGACAGCCTCAGTGTGCTCGACCAGTTGCTGGCCGGAGCCGGCCCCGAAGGTGTCACCTATCCCCGTGCGCTGGCGCTGCTCGGCGTCACCGATATCGCGCTGATCGACGAGGCCGTCGACGCGCTGGCCGCCGACGACGGCGCGGCCCTGTTCGCCACCGTCGACCGAGTGGTGGAGGCCGGTCACGATCCCCGCCGCTTCGCCACCGACCTGCTCGAACGCATCCGCGACCTGATCCTGCTGCGCGCGGTTCCCGATGCCGCCGAGCGCAATTTGGTCACCGGCCCCGGCGATGTGATCGACCGGATGGCGGACCAGGCCGACCGGATCGGCCCGGCTACCCTCGCCCGCTACGCGGAGCTGCTGCACGAGGGCCTCGGCGAGATGCGCGGCGCCACCGCGCCCCGGCTCCTACTGGAGGTGGTGTGCGCCCGCATGCTGCTGCCCTCGGTCTCGGAGGCCGAATCGGCGGCGTTGCAGCGACTGGAACGGCTGGAACGGCGGATGGAATCCGGCGGTGTCCCGGCCGCCGGGCCCGCCGCGGCGCCACAGTCGTCCGCTGCTCCCGCCGCCGCGCCGGAGTCCTCCGGTGGCGCGGGCCGGCCGTCCGGTGAGCCACGTCGCCGTGGCGCCGAAGCGCTGGCCGCGATGCGGGGGAAGAAGAGTGCGCCGCATCCGGCGCAGCGGGCGCAATCGCCGACCGGCCCGCAATCATCGGCGCCGCCGCAATCCCAGCAGGAGTCGCAAGAGCAACGGCCCCAAGGACTTTCGGCCGATTCGCACGGTGCGGCCCCGGTCGGTGGCCCGTCCTCGGATGATCGGTCCGCACCCGGTGCCGCCGATGTTCCGGCGACCGGTGAGCAGGTCTCCGCGCCCGGCTCCACAGCGTCCGCTGAAGCCGGATCGGCCGACCGTGAAACCGGTCGTCAGGCGTCGACCGGTACGGATGGGGACGAAAAGGCCACGGCGACAACCGCTTCCGACCCCACTGCGGGCAGTGCCGATCGGGGCGTCGAGTCGGGACCGGACGCCGGATCTCACCCTGGCGCGCAGTCGGTTGTCGATACCGAGCGACATACGGGTTCCGCGGAGTCCGCTCCCGATCGGAGCGCTGCCGCAGCCGAATCGGTCGCCGTCGATCGGCCGTCCGCTGCAGATCACGTCGCCCAGCCGGAATCGCTCGACGTGTCGCATCCCGAACCTGGTAGCGCGACCTCCACTGCCCGCCGAAGCCCGGCGTCGCCCGAATCCGATGAGGGCGCTCACGAGGGGCAGGACGCCGCGGCTTCCGGCTCGGTCGTGGACGGACCGGAGGTAGGAGGTCCCGCGGGCTCGGCCACGCCCACCGTGAGGTCCCTCGAGCCCGATAGTGACTCGGATCCCGCCGGTCGGCCGAGGAGTTCCGCGGGTTCGAACGGTCCGGATGCCGGCGCGGGTCCCGATTCCCGCGGTGCCGAGTCCGAGTCCGCCCCCGCTTCCGGCGATGATGCCGGTGCTGCCCGAGCTTCCGTCGCCGAACCCGCTGCGGCCGCCGGCCCCGGGTCGCGGGATGCGTCGGGCGCGGCGGTGGACCGCGCCGCAGATGATGCGACCACGGAACCGGTGGCCTCGCCCGCCGATACGGGTGGGGACGTTCTGCGGGAGATCGAGACCGCCTGGGCCGATATCCGGGCCAAGGCGCGAGAGTCGAGTGCGGCCTTGCCGGCGCTGCTCTCGGGTGCGGTCGGGGCCGTCCGCGTCGAGGACGACACGATCGTGTTCGCGCATCCGCATGCTCCGCTCGCGCAGCGTCTGTCGATCCCGCAGAACATCGACGCCGTCCGGGCCGCGGTGCACGCGGTGATCGGCCGGCAGTACGGCGTGCGGTGGGAAGTCGGGTCGGGTGACACCGGTGGTGCGCGTGCCGGTGGTGCGGCCTCGGAGCGTTCTGCCCGCGGCGGCGCGGAACCGCCGGCCGGCCGGGGTGCGGGCGGGGGCAACCCCGGGCAGCAGCAACCTCCGCGATTCGTCCGGCCCAGCCAGAACCAGGCGCAGCCGGCGGACGGCGATGCGCGCGGCGGTCAGACCGACACCAGGGGCGCCGCGGCCGATCGGCGCGACAGTCAGGGACAGGGCCAGCGGCGGGAATTCCGCCCGCCGCGCAGTGCCGGTGCCGCCGACCGAGCGGCGCCGGACGACGATATTCCGCCGCCCGAGGCGCCGGACCTTCCGGACGATCCCGGGCCGCCGGACTACTCGCCGGTAGGTTACGACGGTGTCCCACCTGCGTTGACGCCGGAAGAAGAGCAGGAGATGCTCGCGGAATCGGCGCGACCGGTCCCCCCGGAACAGCGCCGCGACCCCGATGAGGTGGCCTTGGAGTTGCTGCGAACTGAGTTGGGTGCCACACATCTGGGTGGTTGACAGCCACCTGCCGGAATACGTTAAGTTAACCGGAGTTCGCATCCCGCTGTACTATGAACGGGTGGTCGTCAGCATCGGTGCTACGAGGTTCTATGGTATGCCCAGGCATACGGGCGCCCCGGGGCCTCGTAGGTCGATGCATGTCGGCGTTTGTACAGCGTTATGCGCTCGGCGGACTTGTGGAGGGAACCGTGTGTGACCTCCCGGTTCGCCGGTGTGGTGTGCCTGCGGGCTCGCCGGGATCGAACACGGTCGGTCGGATGGCCGGTCGGCACCTTTAAGGAAGGAAACACTCCGATATGACCACAGAGGCCTACATTTTCGAGGCCATCCGCACCCCGCGCGGCCGCAACAAGAAGGGCTCGCTGCACTCGGTCAAGCCGATCGATCTGACGACCGGTCTGGTCCAGGAGCTGCGCAACCGCTTCCCGAACCTCGACGAGGATCGCATCTCGGACATCATCCTGGGTGTCGTGTCGCCGATCGGCGACCAGGGTGCCGACATCGCCCGCACCACCGTGCTGACCGCGGGCCTGCCCGACACGGTCGGCGGTGTGCAGATCAACCGCTTCTGCGCCTCCGGCCTCGAGGCCGTGAACATGGCCGCGCAGAAGGTGCGCTCCGGCTTCGAGGACCTGGTCCTCGCCGGTGGTGTCGAGTCGATGTCGCGCGTCCCGATGGGCTCCGACGGCGGTGCGCTGTTCGCCGACCCGGCCACCAGCTACGACCTCTACATCGCGCCCCAGGGCATCGGCGCCGACCTGATCGCCACCATCGAGGGCTTCACCCGCGAGGACGTCGACAAGTTCGCCGTGCGCTCGCAGGAGCTCGCCGCACAGGCGTGGTCCGGCGGCTACTTCGCCAAGTCCGTCGTGCCGGTCAAGGACATCAACGGCCTGACCGTGCTCGACCAGGACGAGCACATGCGTCCCGGCACCACCGTCGAGGATCTCGCCAAGCTGAAGCCGTCCTTCGCGGGCATCGGCGAAATGGGTGGCTTCGACGCCGTCGCGCTGCAGAAGTTCCACTACATCGAGCAGATCGACCACGTGCACCACGGCGGTAACAGCTCGGGCATCGTCGACGGCGCCGCGCTGGTGCTGGTCGGCACCGAGGAGGCCGGCGCCGCTTCGGGTCTGACCCCGCGCGCCCGCATCGTCGCCACCGCCACCAGCGGCGCCGACGCCACCATCATGCTCACCGGCCCGACCCCGGCGGCGCACAAGGCGCTGGCCAAGGCCGGTCTGTCGGTCGAGGACATCGACCTGTTCGAGATCAACGAGGCCTTCGCCTCGGTGGCGCTGAAGTTCCAGAAGGATCTGAAGATCCCGGACGAGAAGCTGAACGTCAACGGCGGCGCCATCGCGATGGGCCACCCGCTGGGCGCCACCGGCGCGATGATCACCGGCACCATGGTCGACGAGCTGGAGCGCCGCAACGCCCGCTACGCCCTGGTGACCCTGTGCATCGGCGGCGGCATGGGTGTGGCCACCATCATCGAGCGCGTCTGACGCCCAACCCTTCACATTCTCCAGGAGAACGAAAAACTATGACAGAGAACATGATCGGCTGGGAAAAGGACGCCGACGGCATCGTCGTGCTGACCATGGACGACCCGAACCAGGGCGCCAACACGATGAACGAGCTCTACAAGAGCTCGATGCACGCCACGGTGGACCGCCTGGTCGCCGAGGTCGACGACATCAGCGGTGTCGTCATCACCTCCGCGAAGAAGACCTTCTTCGCCGGCGGTGACCTCAAGAACATGATGAAGACCACTCCGGAGAACGCTCCGGACATCATGGAAGAACTCACCAGCATCAAGGCCGACCTGCGTCGCCTCGAGACCCTGGGCAAGCCGGTCGTGGCCGCCATCAACGGCGCCGCGCTCGGCGGTGGCCTGGAGATCGCGCTGGCCACGCACTACCGCATCGCCGCCGACGTCAAGGGCGTGCAGATCGGTCTGCCCGAGGTCTCGCTCGGCCTGCTCCCGGCCGGTGGCGGTGTCACCCGCATCACCCGCATGCTCGGCATC
This sequence comes from Nocardia nova NBRC 15556, assembly GCF_001613005.1. Lineage (GTDB taxonomy): Bacteria > Actinomycetota > Actinomycetes > Mycobacteriales > Mycobacteriaceae > Nocardia > Nocardia nova. The sequence goes on from NZ_BDBN01000010.1 coordinate 32,570, forward strand.
GCCGACGGCCTGATGAGCGTGCTGTTGCAGGGCAACAAGTTCACCGCGCAGAAGGCCAAGGCAAAGGGCCTGATCAACGAGGTCGTCGGCAGCGTCGAGGAGCTCGTCCCGGCCGCCAAGGCGTGGATCAAGGCCAACAAGGACAACGCCGAGGCCGCCACCCAGCCGTGGGACCGCAAGGGCTTCAAGATCCCCGGCGGCTCGCCGTCGAGCCCGGCGCTGGCCGCCAACCTGCCGGCCTTCCCGGCCAACCTGCGCAAGCAGCTCAAGGGCCAGAACATGCCGGCGCCGCGGGCCATCATGGCCGCCGCGGTCGAGGGCGCGCAGGTCGACTTCGACAACGCGTCGCTGATCGAGTCGCGCTACTTCGTCTCGCTGCTGACCGGCCCGGTCGCGAAGAACATGATCCAGGCGTTCTTCTTCGACCTGCAGGCGATCAACAACGGCGGTTCGCGTCCGAAGGACGTGCCCAAGCGTGAGATCAAGAAGATCGGCGTGCTCGGCGCCGGCATGATGGGCGCGGGCATCGCCTACGTCTCGGCCAAGGCCGGCTACGAGGTCGTGCTGAAGGACGTCTCCCAGGAGAACGCCGACCGCGGCAAGCAGTACTCGGTGAAGCTCGAGGAGAAGGCGCTCTCGCGTGGCAAGACCACCGAGGAGAAGTCCAAGGCGCTGCTGGATCGCATCCACCCGACCGCCGATCCCCAGGATCTGGCCGGTGTGGACTTCGTGATCGAGGCCGTGTTCGAGAACCCCGACCTGAAGGCCAAGGTCTTCCAGGAGATCGAGGACGTCGTCGACGCGGACGCGCTGCTGGGCTCCAACACCTCCACCCTGCCGATCACCCTGCTGGCCAACGGTGTGAAGCGGGCCGAGGACTTCATCGGCATCCACTTCTTCTCCCCGGTCGACAAGATGCCGCTGGTGGAGATCATCCGTGGCGAGAAGACCTCCGACGAGGCGCTGGCCCGGGTGTACGACTACACCCTCGCGATCCGCAAGACCCCGATCGTGGTCAACGACAGCCGCGGCTTCTTCACCTCTCGCGTCATCGGCACGTTCATCAACGAGGCCATCATGATGCTCGAGGAGAACATCGACCCGCAGACCATCGAGCAGGCCGGTCTGCAGGCGGGCTACCCGGCCGCGCCGCTGAAGCTGAGCGACGAGCTCAACTTCGAGACCATGCAGAAGATCTTCAAGGAGACCAAGGAGGCCGCCGAGAAGGACGGCATCGCGATCTCCGCCGCTTCGCTGGCCTCGGGCCGCGTGGTCGAGACCATGATCGACAAGTTCGATCGCAAGGGCAAGCTGCACGGTGCGGGCTTCTACAACTACGCCGACGGCAAGACCGCCGGTCTGTGGGAGGGCCTGCGCGACGCCTTCAACTCCAAGCGTGAGCTGCCCGAGGGCGTCACGCTGCAGGATCTGAAGGACCGCATGCTGTTCATCGAGGCCATCGAGACCCAGAAGTGCTTCGACGAGGGCGTGCTGACCAGCACCGCCGACGCGAACATCGGCTCGATCTTCGGTATCGGCTACCCGGCCTGGACCGGTGGTGTGCACCAGTTCATCGTCGGCTACCCCGGTGGCACGGAGGGCTTCATCGCCCGTGCCGACGAGCTGGCCGCGAAGTTCGGTGAGCGCTTCCAGGTGCCGGACTCGCTGCGCAAGTAAGGTTCTCGCCACGCCGAGATGCTCTGCGACGGCCCGGATCACGTTTTCGCGTGATCCGGGCCGTGTGCTGTCTCGTCGCCTTCACCCGCGTGTCCGCTGCCGATGGAAACGGTCGCGAATCGAAGCGGGCGGAACTGTGTCCGGATGCGCACCGACCGCGCTACGTTGGAATGAGGGCGGAACGTTCGAGGTGGCCAGATGAATCCACAGACGGGCAAGGTCCGCAGCGACGACGATCCCGCGGCGGACTCGGAGGCAGCCGCGGGGGCGAATACCCAGCGCTACCAACCGATTCGCATCGCCGACGAACTCGAGGCGATGGGGTTGTTCGATGCCCAGGAGATCGGGCGCGGCGGTTTCGGGGTGGTCTATCGCTGTGCGCAGCGGGCGCTGGATCGCGTGGTGGCGGTCAAGGTGCTGTCCTCGGAGATCGACGAGGAGAGCCGGGAGCGGTTCCTGCGCGAGGAACATGCCATGGGCCGGCTGTCGGGCCATCCGAATATCGTCGACGTCCTGCAGGTCGACGTCACGCCCAGCGGCCTGCCGTTCATCGTCATGCCGTTCGCCGCGCACGGCTCGCTGGAACAGCTGATCCGCGATCACGGCCCGCTGAGCTGGTCGGATTCGCTGCGGGTCGGTGTGAAACTCGCGGGCGCGATCGAGAGCGCACATCGTGTGCACGTCCTGCATCGGGATGTGAAACCGGCGAACGTGCTGCTGAGCCGCTACGGCGAACCACAGCTCACCGATTTCGGCATCGCGCGCATTCCGGGTGGTTTCCAGACCTCGACCAGCATGATCACGGGATCACCGGCCTTCACCGCGCCCGAGGTGCTCAAGGGTGAGGAACCGACCGTTAGGTCGGATGTGTACGGTTTGGGCGCAACCCTGTTCGCGCTGCTGACCGGGCACGCCGCCTTCGAACGCCGCTCCGGCGAGCGCGTGGTCGCCCAATTCCTGCGGATCACCACTCAGCCGGTCCCGGATCTGCGCGAACAGGACATTCCAGCCGATGTGGCGGGCGTGATCGAACAGGCCATGGCCCAGGATCCGGCCGATCGCCCGGCCTCCGCCCTGGAGTTCGGGCAGGAGATGCGCGCGGTGCAGATCGCGCACGGCGAATCGGCCGACGAGATGGCTCTGCTCGACGGCGAAACGACCGACGGCCGCACCGCCGCCACCGAGGCGCCGCCCCACCCGATCACCTCGCGTCGCAGCCGCGCGGTCCTGGGCCTGCCCGCGCTGCGCGCTCCGGGGGCGCCCGCCCTCGCCCCGCCCGCGACGCTACCGCCCACGGCCGCAACGAAATTCCGTCCGCCGACCCCGGCCCGCGAGCCGATTCCCCGGCCGCGGCTGCTCGATATCCTGCGCACGGGTGGCCGCCGCCGGCTCGCCGTGATCCACGGACCGGCGGGCTTCGGGAAAAGTACGATCGCCGCCCAGTGGCGCTCCGAACTCACCGCCGACGGCATCGCGGTGGCGTGGATCGGGATCGATCACGACGACGACAACGAGGTGTGGCTGCTGGCCCATCTGATCCAGGCCATCCGGCGAGTGGCGCCGGATATCGGTTCCGGGCTGGCGGAGGTGCTCGAGGAGCGCCCCGCGGAGGCGGTGCCTTATGCGATCTCCACCCTGATCGACGAGATCCACAGCGGCGGGCAGGTCGTCGTGGTGGTGGTGGAGAACTGGGATCGGGTCTCCGACGAGGGCGCGCATCGGGTGATGGATGCGTTGCTGGAGAACGGATGTCACCATCTGCGCTTCGTGATCACCACCCGCGAGCAGTCCGGTCTGCCGCTGAGCCGGATGCGGGTATGCGACGAGCTGGTCGAGATCGGCAGCCACGAACTGCGGCTGACTCTCACCGAGACCCGGCAGATCTTGCTGGAGCGCAACAAGTTTCCGCTCACCGACGAACAGGTCGAACAGATCCACGCCGCCACCGACGGGTGGCCGGCGGCGATCCAGCTGGTCAGCTTGTCGCTGCGCGGAGCCACCACGGGCGCGCCCGTGGATCCGGCGCAGCTGATCGCCCATCTATCCGGCGGAAACCACGCCATCCGGGAGTATCTGGCCGAGAACGTGCTGGCGGGGCTCGAGCCGCGCATGCTCGAATTCCTGATGTCGATCTCGGTCGCGGAGAAGCTCAACGGCGGGCTGGCCGCGGCCCTCAGCGGTGAACCCGATGCCGAGCAACTGCTGGAACAGGCGCAACAGCGCGAGCTGTTCGTCACCCGCGTCGAACACGACCCGGGCTGGTTCCGGATCCAGCCGCTGTTCGCCGAGCAGTTGCGTGCCCGGCTCGACCGGGTTCATCCCGGAAAATTGAAATCGTTGCACCGCAAGGCATCTCGCTGGTACGCCGAACATCAGCAACTGCGCAAGTCGGTCGATCACGCCCTGGCCGCCACCGATCTGAAGATGGCGGTGGATCTGGTCGAGAACGGCGGCATGGACCTGATCGACACCTCGCGCCTGGCGACCCTGCTCGGCACGGTGTCGAAACTACCTGTGCAGCAGGTGACTTCGCGGTCGAAGCTGCTGATGACGCTGGCGCGCGCCAATATCAATCTGCAACAGTCCGGAGCGGCCCGCACGGCGCTGGGACGGCTGTCGAATATGCTCGCCCGCAGTTCGCCCTCCGATGCCGATGCCACCCGGCAGCGCTGTGAGGCCGCGGTGCTGTCGGCCGCCGACCTGGTGGCCCGCGACCGCACCGACGGTGTGCTCGAGAAGGTGCTGCCGTGTCTGGAGGAGCCCGACGAGCTGCCGCCGTGGACGGTGTCCACCGCCGCGAATCTGGTGTCGTTCGTGCGGCTGTGCGACTTCGATTTCGACGGCGCGCTGGCCATCCAGGACTGGGCCGCGCCCTATCACAGCAGGTCCAAGGATCCGCTCGGGGTGGTGCTGGGTCTGCTCAATACCGGCGCGGTGGCCTACGAGAAGCTCGATATCGACACCGCTACACGGTGTTTCGAGAAGGCCTGGCAGATCGGCCGGGAGCGCTCGGGGCCGCGTTCGCATGCCGTGCGGGTGGCGGCGGCGCTGCTGGGGGAGCTGAGGTATCGGCGCGGTGATCTGGAGGCTGCGGATCGGCTGCTCGAGCAGAGCCACCAGTTGCCGGCGCGGATCGGTGCGGTGGATTTCATGATCACCACGTTCGTGGTCGGTGCGCGGGTCAAAGCGGTGCTCGGCGATACCGAAACCGCGCGAGCCCGGCTCGACGAGGGTGCGCGGATGGCGGCCGAACGCAAACTTCCGCGCATGGCCGCCCATATCCGGGCGGAACGGCTGCGGTTGGGCCTCGTCGAGCCGCCCGCGGGGCCGGAGCCGCCCGCTCCGGTGCTGCGCCAGTCCGCCGGTACGGTCGCCCTCACCGCGGAGGCCGAGGAGGTCGCGGCCGTGCGCGTGCTGCTGGCCCGGCACTATCGCGGTCTGGACGGGGCGAACGTGGCGGCCGAGGGCCTCGAATCGGCGGTGAAACGGGCGCGCGCGCTCTACGGCCGGATGGTCGAACAAAACCGTCCCCGTGCGGAATTGGATGCCGCGCTACTGCTGGTCGAATGCCTGTCGGTCGCCGGCTGGAACGGTGAGGCGATCACCTCACTGCTGCCGGCGCTGGACCGCTGTGCCCGATTGGGCTGGACCAGACCACTTCTCGACGCCGGCCCGGAATTGAGCTATCTGCTGCATTCACTGCGTGACGACATGCTGCTCGCCGGGGAGGGCACCGGATCGTTCGATATTCCGCGGCCGTTCCTGAACGCACTGCTGCGCTGAGAACGCCGGCGGGCCGGATTCGTCGCCACGAATCCGGCCCGCCGGCAACATATTTCGCGCCGAATCAGGCGTTCCACCAGGGGCGCAGCGGCACGTCCCAGGTCTGCTTGTCGCCGAGCTTCATCCCGAGCACCTGGTGCAGCTGCACCACGTTGCGCTCGAAGCCCAGCTGGGAGCCCGCCATGTACAGGCCCCACACCTTGGCGGTGCCCTCACCGACCTCCGCGACGCACTCGTCCCAGTTCGCGACCAGGTTCTTGCACCATTCGTGCAGGGTCAGCGCGTAGTGCGGGCGCAGATTCTCCTCGTGCACCACCTCGAGCCCGATGTTCTGGATATCGGTGATGATGCGGCCCGAACCGATCAACTCGCCGTCCGGGAAGACGTAGCGGTCGATGAAGTCGCCGGCCTTCGTCGTGCGGGTGTTGTCGGGGCGGGTGATGCAGTGGTTCAGGAACAGGCCGCCGTCGCGCAGCTTGCTCTTGATGAAGCCGAAATAGCTCGGGTAGTTCTGCACCCCGATGTGCTCGGTGAGACCGATCGACGACAGCGCGTCGAAACCGGTTTCGCTGATGTCGCGGTAATCGCTGTGGCGGACCTCGGCCAGTTCCTGCAGACCCTCCTCGGCGATCTTGGCCTGCGCCCACTCGGCCTGTTCCTTGGACAGGGTGGCGCCGATGACCTTGACTCCGCGCCGGGCCGCGTAGCGGACCATGCCACCCCAGCCGCAGCCGATATCGAGGAGTCGATCGCCCTCCTTCAACCGCAGCTTCTCGAACACCAGGCGGTACTTGTTCTCCTGGGCCTCTTCGAGAGTCTGGTTCTCGTCGGCGTAGCAGGCGCAGGTGTAGGTCATCGAGGGGCCGAGGACCAGCTCGTAGAACCGGTTCGACACGTCGTAGTGATGGTGGATCACCTCGGCGTCGCGGTTCTTCGAATGCCGCAGGCCTTCCAGCGCGATGCGCCGCCAGCGCGGCAGCGTTTCCTGCGGCGGCGGCGCGATCGGCTTGAGGGCGTCCCAGCCCAACGAGCGCGCGATGGTGACGAGTGCCAGCGCCGACGGGCGCCGGAACTTCAGGTCGGTCATCGCCTTCAGGATGTCGTACGGGTCACCCGGGTGGACGCCGTCGACCGCCATATCGCCGGAGATGTAGGCCCGCGCCATGCCGAGATCGCCCGGTGCGGTAGCGATGTAGTTGATACCGCGCGGGGTCGTGATCTCGAGGCTGAACTTCGAATCGTCGGGTCCGGTGCTGCTGCCGTCGTAGGCGGAGAACCGGATCGGGACGCCGCCGTCGACGAGCGTCTCGAAGATTTCGGCAATGCTGAGTTTCGTTCCCAGCTCCGAGAACGGGGGCAGCTGGGAATCCTTGAATGTCGTCACTTGCGTTGCACCGCCTTCGAATACAAATCCAGCAAACGATGATCGGGGTCGTATCGTTTCTTCAGATTCGCGTAGTGATCGCCTCCGTAGAGGCGCGCGAAATCGTCTTCTGCGTAGTAGGAATCCGAGTAGAGGGACTTGTGGCCGTCCAGGCGGGCGACCTCGTCCTCGATCGCGCGATTGGCCGCACCCTCGATCTGCCCGGGCTGCTTCGGCACCGCCGACCAGAAACCGACATTGACGTAGGTGCGATCCGGTTCCAGCGGATACAGCGGCCACGGACGCGACGGGTCCTCGGGTTTTCCCGGCACTTCCGCACTGTCGCGCAGCCGGAGCGGGCACAGCCACAGCGGTTCGATCGGAATTTCGCGCAGGAACCAGTGCAGGAATTCGGCGGTGCGCTCGATCGGCACCTCGATATCCTGCACCACGCGCTCCTGCGGCGGATTTCCCTTGCGTGCCTGGAGCTTGTCGCCGATGTCGTATTTGTGGTCGAGCGCGATCAGCTTCCAGTAGAAGCTCGAACGGCGATACCGCTTCGGCCAGAACCGGCGGATCTTCGGATTCTGGGTGCCGAATGCCCGTGAGCACCAGAACCAGTCGGTGTCCCAGCGCCACAGATAGTCGTGGATGGTCAGCCGGTCGCGTTTGGGCTCGGCGCTGTCGTGCCGCAGGGACTGGTAGTAGATATCCATCCCGGTGTAGTCGCTGACCGAGCCGGGTTCGTCGGTCTGGCGGCCGAGGACGAGATAGCTTTCCTCGGCGGTGAATACCGCGCCGTCGAGATAGTCGACCCGCTCGCCGTCGTAGCTGCGGTCGGTGACGATCTGCGCCATCACGGCTTCGAGTTCGCGCAGATCGTGGAAACGGACGTGGCGCAGTGCCACATACGGCTGCACCGATTCCAGCTCAATCTTCAGGCGCGTCGAATAACCCAGCGTGCCATAGGAATTCGGGAACCCGCGGAAAAGGTCGGCGTATTCGCCGTCCGGGGTGGCGGTGATGATCTCGCCCGCACCGGTCAGCACATCGATCTCGAGTACGGATTCGTGTGGCAGACCATTGCGGAAGGACGTCGATTCGATTCCCAGACCGGTGACCGCGCCACCCAGCGTGATCGTCTTCAACTGCGGAACCACCAAGGGCGCCAGGCCGTACGGCAGGGTGGCGGCGACCAGGTCCTCATAGGTGGTCATGCCGGCCACATCGGCGGTCTTCGCCTGGGGGTCGACAGCGATCACCCGGTTCAGACCCGAAACATCCAGTCCAGGTGCGGGGTTCTTCGCCCGGGCGCGAAACAAGTTCGACGTCTTTTTCGCCAACCGCACGTTGGCATCCGAAGGAATCGCACGATAGCTGGCGAGCAGACGCTCGACACCTTCTCGGTGCGCGGCAAAACCTGATTCGCGTGCGGCCGGCGCGCGGCCGGCCTTCCCCAACAGACTCACTGCCACCCCCTGACGCTATCGCTCCCGGTTTCCCCCGGCCACCGCGAGGGTACCTATGGGCGCGATTCTTCACGCATATGTTGCATTGCGTTCGATCACGGGCCCGGTTCCCACTCCTGAGTCATCCACCCAGCTCGCGGACATATTTCCGGGCGGAATCGTACCGCCGTACGCTGCCTGCGGGCTTGTGACGAACCAATCGAAATTTCTCGCCGGTCCCGGAACGAGCGTTCCGGTTCCGGGTCGAAGGCTGGGGCCGAAAACCTGCGATCGATGGTCCGCCGCGCCGTATTCGAGCGTCGATAGTCGCGGACCGTGCGATGCCCGATCGCTATCGCGCTGCGGGGAGTTCCGGGCAGTGCGGGATGCCGGGGAATGCGATGCTGCGGATAGAGCTCGGTGCAGTGGGCAGAGCGCGACGCGACGGACGGGGCGGGATGCGCCGGAAGGAACTCAGCGCGTCGGATAGGCGGGACGGGCTCCGTCCGGGGCGGCCGGCGGATAACCGGGCGGCGCCGGCGGATAGCTCGCTGCCGGCCCGGTCGGTGCGAAATGCGGTGTGGCAGAAGGGTATTCCGGGTAGCGGGCCGGCCCGGGGTGCGGCGGATAGCCCGGCGACGGTGGCGGGTAGCCGGTTCCGGCGGCGTGACCGGGCGCGGGATAGCCGCCTCCACCGGGCGAGGCGGCATGCGTCACCGGATAGGCGGGGACGGCGGCCGGATTCGGGACCACTTGCATACCGGTCTTCGCACCCGAGCCGCCCGAGCGGCGCAGCTCTCCGGCCAGGAACGCGCCACCGCCGACGATCATCAACACGCCGAAGCCGAGCAGCAGCCAGCCGGTGCGGGTGTTGTCCGATGCTTGTTCGTCCATCGAGCGGGTGGTGCGGTGACCGTGTTTGTCGACCTGGACGCACTGGTCCCCCGACCGCATGGTTTCACCCCCGCAGTCGACATTGCCGTGGCTGTTCAGCATCGTGACGGCGCCGACGATCATGACGACGCCGACGACCATCACGCCGATCCACTTGAGCACATTCTTGACACGGCGCGCGCCGATCGCGGCGTTCGACAACCTCATCCCCCCGGGCGTAGCTGTGGGCAGAGCGAAACCGCGTCTGCCGGTCCGGAACTGCACCGGACGCGGCGTAGCATAGCCCCGCAGAACGGCCCGAATAAACCCGAACGACCCCGGATCGCATAGGAGCTCATTGTGGGACAGGTCAGTGCATCCAGCTCGACCGTCGTCGCTGCGGAACCGCAGCGTGCGCTGGAAGCGATCGCGGACTATCAGGATGTGCGGCCCCGCATCCTGTCTTCGCACTACCACGACTACAAGGTGCTCGAAGGCGGAAAGGGTGCCGGAACCGTCGCCGAATGGACGCTGCAGGCGACGCAGAAGCGCTCCCGCAACGTCCACGCGGTCGTCTCGGTCTCCGATTCGATGGTGACCGAACGGGATTCGAATTCCACGATGGTCACCACCTGGACCGTCACTCCCTCGGGTGAGGGTTCGCTGGTGACGGTCCGCACCAGCTGGAAGGGTGCGGGCGGGGTCGCCGGCTTCTTCGAGGGCATCTTCGCCCCGCTCGGCCTGAAGAAGATCCAGGCCGAGGTTCTGGAAAACCTGAAGCGCGAGTTGAGCTAGTCCGCCTCCGCTTCGCTGCGGCCCAGCGGCTCAGTGCTGGTGGGCGATGTCGAACAGGTTGCCCTCGGGGTCGGCGAGGGTGACCCACTGCACGCCGTATTCGTCGAAGTCGCCGATGTGTTTCGCGCCCAGCGAGACCGCCCGCTCGATCTGAGCGCGCCAGTCCGGTGCGCTCAGATCCAGGTGGACTACGTTCTTGCCCGGGGTCTTGTCGGGGACCTGGATGAACATCAGCCCCGGGCCGCGGTCGTCACCGCGGCCGATCGAGGCGAAATATTCGTTGGCGTCGGCGTCCACCGGACGCTCCAGCAACTGTGCGTAGAAGTTCGCCAAGGCGGCGGCGTCACGGCAGTCGAAGGTGACGGCGGCCAGACTGATCGACATGAAATATCCTCTCTTCGTGGGTAATTCGTGAATATGCGGGGGAGCGTGCGGCGTCTGCCCGATCACTCCGGTGCGATCGGCCAGCAGACCTCGGTGCGCTGCGCGGCCGGGTCCGCGCAGTCCTGCGGGCCGACCACGTAGATTTCGCGGATCGGCTCCGCCAGCGCGGTATCGTGTTCGGCCACATGCGAACCCAGCGCGCCGTAGGTGCGGTCGAAGTCGGTGAACGCTCCGGCGTGCACCGCAATCGCGAAGCGGCGCTGCGGAAATCGCCGCACCGCGACCTCGCGGTACTGGTCGAAGGCGGCGCCCGGATCCGCCGCCAGCGGCGCGAACGCCACCACCTCGCCGATCTCGTTCTCGAAGAAGTCCGCCGAGTACGTCGCCCCGCTCGGGCCGGCCGGGGCCACCCCCGCCCCGGCGAGCAGTTCGAACAGCCGGGGGAAGACCGCCCCGCACCAGTCGCCGATCTCCTCCCGCGACACCAGTGCGCGAATCGTCACCGCGGCGAACTCCGGAACCAGGCGGTACTGCACGTCGATCGGCGCACCCGGGGACAGCAGCGCCCGCAGTGATGCCACCACATCACGCGTCCGCAGCAACTCCGCTTCCATTCGCTCCAGATGTGCGGCCAGCGCGGCATCGCGGGCGGCACGATCCGGCGCCGCGAGGACCGCGCGGATCTGCGGCATGGGCATATCCAGATCGCGCAGGCGCCGAATCAGGTGTGCCTGTTCCACCTGCGCGGTCGAATACCGCCGATACCCCGAGCCGGGATCGACCGATGCCGGCTCGAGCAACTCGATCTCGTGGTAGTACCGCAGCGTTTTCACGCTGAGATAGGTGAGGCGGGAGAACTCGCCAATGGAGACTGTCGCGGCCATGTGGACAAGCGAACACCCTCCAGCAACGGGAGAGTCAAGCCCTACTGCTCGGTGAGGGCGAAGGTCAGCAGCAGCGTGGTCTGGAAAAACCCTCGCCACCAGGAGTAACCGAACCAGACGCCGGGGGTCACCTGGCGAATCTCGTCGAGGATCTGGGGCGTGATCGAGGGGGTGTAGTCCAGAAGCCAGGCCGGTTGGCCGTCCAACCGCGCGGGCCCGGAATAGACGTCGGCGGGGAAACCTTCGACCCCGGCCCCGGTGATCCGGTTGGTCAGGGTTCCGCCGTCGGGTCCGGTGTAGAAGTTCTTGCCGATCCAGAACGGCGGCGCCACCGCCTCCATCACCGGCGGGCGGGTCACCCAGCCGTTGGTCACCCCGGTCGGCACATCGCCACGGGGCGCGTCCCGGAAGATCTGATCCTGCTGTTCGGCCGAACAGTGGTTGTGCAGCGCGTCGACCGTCGCCGCCGGATTGTCGGTGTAGAGAACGCAGCCACCACCGTAATCGGTATCCGCCGAGGCGGCCGGCGCCAGGACGGCGGAGCCGACGCCCAGCACGGCGAGCGCGACGACGGTCGTCAGTGCCGAACTCCGCCGGGCGCGGCGCGCCGGATGTGCGGATGTGGTGTGCGCGAGTGCGGAAGACATATGTTGATCTTGGTCCCGATACATGACCGGCCTCCACCGGATTGGCCCGACCCGTGTGCCGACTCCCGGCCCGGTTCCGATGGTAAAGGTGCCCGGCCGGGCCGGTACCGGGCTGGATCCGAACGTGACTACGCTGGTGCACATCCGCATCCCGCAGAGAGGACATCACCGTGGAGCCTGGTGGACAGCTCGATATGCAGGCACTGCTCGCACAGGCGCAGCAGATGCAGCAGGCGGTGATGGCCGCGCAGGCCGAAATCGCCGCGACCGATGTGGCGGGTGAGGCCGGCGGCGGTCTGGTGAAGGTGACGATCAAGGCCAGCGGCGAGGTGCAGTCGCTGCAGATCGATCCGAAGGTGGTCGACCCCGAGGACGTGGAGACGCTGCAGGATCTGATCGTCGGCGCGGTCAACAACGCGATGGCCAACGCGCAGCAGCTCGCCGCCGAGAAATTGGGCCCGCTCGCCGGTGGCATGGGCGGCGGTTCCATGCCCGGCCTGCCGTTCTGAGCGGCCCGATAGGACATATCCGTGTATGAGGGTCCGGTCCAGGATCTGATCGACGAGCTGGGCAAACTGCCCGGAGTCGGTCCCAAGAGCGCGCAGCGCATCGCCTTCCATCTGCTGTCGGTCGAGCCGCCGGAGATCGACCGGCTGCAGTCGGCACTGCAGAAGGTGCGCGACGGTGTGCGGTTCTGCGCGGTCTGCGGCACCGTCTCCGACGGCGAACTGTGCCGCATCTGCGCCGACCCGCGCCGGGACCGGACCATGATCTGCGTCGTCGAGGAGCCCAAGGACGTCCAGGCCATCGAGCGCACCCGCGAGTTCCGCGGCCGCTACCACGTGCTCGGCGGTGCGCTGGACCCGCTCTCGGGGGTCGGCCCGGACCAGCTACGCATTCGAGAACTGTTGGCGCGCATCGGAAATCAGGAGGACGGTGTCGATGTCACCGAGGTGATCATCGCCACCGATCCCAATACCGAGGGCGAGGCGACGGCCACCTATCTGGTGCGCATGCTGCGGGATTTCCCGGGCCTGTCGGTTACCCGGCTCGCCTCCGGCCTGCCGATGGGCGGCGACCTGGAATTCGCCGACGAACTGACCTTGGGCCGCGCGCTGTCGGGACGGCGAACGCTCTGAACTCGGGGCGGGCTCCGATCGGAACGTCACCGATCGGAACGTCACCGATCAGAACGTCACCGCCTCCCAGCCGATCGCGTCGAGACGGCTCCGGTCTCCGGTGGTCCAGTCCCAGACGAGTGCGGCCACCTGCTGGCCGTCCTCCAACCGGACCGCGAAATGCCGATCGGGACCGCCGTCACGGTATTCCAGCGTGTACAGGCCGGGCTCGTCGCGATAGGTCTGGATATAGACGTGGTCGTCGCGCTCCACGATCAGATACGGATTCGGTTCCCCGAGTTCGGTGATCCACTGATGCGCGAGGCGCTCGGTCAGATAGGGGAACTCACCCGCACCGCCGTGGGTGACGGTGACGTCGATGCGATCGGTCGGATCGATCAGCCAGTTCAGTTGCGGATCGTAGAGCGCGTAGTCACGCGGGGTCGCGAGCTCGAACAGGAGGTTACGCACGTGGCCGATGGCGTCGTAGCGGGCGGCGACGTACAGCGCGCCGCCGGTGCCCTCGCCGCCCGTGGCGACACTGAGGAACGCCTCTTCCTCCGGCAGGGCGTCGTTGCGCCGGTTCACCTCGGCCGCGATCGCCGCCACGGTCTCGGTCTGCGGCCGTCCCTGCTGCGCGGCCAGGTAGGTCTCCACCGCATCGGGCGAGGTGGCGATGCCCGCGGGAAGCAGCACGTGGTCGTAACTCATCCGGCCAGGCTACGTGGCGGTGTGGCGAGGCTCCTTTTCCACGCCGCGGCCCGACCTGTAAACTGGCCGACATCATGCAGCGGGCACTCCTCCTCGGCCGCCGCGACGGGGTCTGAATCGGACCGGCTCCCGTCGCGGGGTTTCAGCTGTGCCGGTCGACCCCAATACTTGGGACACCCACCCACACCTCGGAGAAACGCCATGTCACCCGCTGACGCCTTCGTATCCGGCACGCGCACCATCACCGCGCCGTCCAAACCCGCGCCCGCCGATCAGCCCGCGTGGAACAAGCAGAAGAACTCCTCGATGCCGACCTTCCGGTACCGGCCCTTCGCCGAGGAGGTCCCGGGCGGCAGCCCGGCATTCGACGCTGCGCCGATTCCTTTCGACCGCACCTGGCCGGACCGGGTCGTGGACCGGGCGCCCGGCTGGTGCGCGGTCGACCTGCGCGACGGCAATCAGGCCCTGATCGACCCGATGAGCCCCGCCCGCAAGCGCCGCATGTTCGACCTGCTGGTGCGGATGGGCTACAAGGAGATCGAGGTCGGCTTCCCGTCGGCCAGCCAGACCGACTTCGATTTCGTCCGCGAGATCATCGAGGACGGCGCGATCCCGGACGACGTCAGCATCCAGGTGCTGACCCAGTGTCGTCCCGAGCTGATCGAGCGCACCTTCGAGGCGTGCCAGGGCGCCGCCAATGTGATCGTCCATTTCTACAACTCCACCTCGATCCTGCAGCGTCGCGTGGTGTTCCGTGCCGACCGCGACGCGGTGAAGAAGATCGCGACCGACGCCGCGAAGCTGTGCCTGGAGATCGAGCAGCGCTACCCGGACACCAACTGGCGCTACGAGTACAGCCCGGAGTCCTACACCGGCACCGAACTGGAGTACGCCCGTGAGGTGTGTGACGCGGTGTCCGAGATCATCGCGCCGACTCCGGAGAAGCCGCTGATCATCAACCTGCCGGCGACGGTCGAGATGGCGACGCCGAACGTGTACGCCGATTCCATCGAGTGGATGAGCCGCAACCTGGCCCGCCGCGATTCGATCGTGCTGTCGTTGCACCCGCACAACGACCGCGGCACCGCGGTCGCGGCCGCCGAACTGGGCTATCAGGCCGGCGCCGACCGCATCGAGGGCTGCCTGTTCGGCAACGGTGAGCGGACCGGAAACGTCTGCCTGGTCACCCTGGGGATGAACCTGTTCTCCCGCGGTGTGGATCCGCAGATCGACTTCTCCGATATCGACGAGATCCGCCGCACGGTCGAATACTGCAACCAGTTGCCCGTGCACGAGCGCCACCCCTACGGCGGCGATCTGGTCTACACCGCCTTCTCCGGCAGCCACCAGGACGCCATCAACAAGGGCCTGGACGCCATGAAGGACACGGCGGACGCCTCCGATTCCGATGTCGACGACATCGTCTGGGAGGTTCCGTACCTGCCGATCGACCCCAAGGATGTGGGCCGCACCTACGAGGCCGTGATCCGGGTGAACTCGCAGTCCGGCAAGGGCGGCGTCGCCTACATCATGAAGACCGACCACGGACTGGTGTTGCCGCGGCGGCTGCAGATCGAGTTCTCGCAGGCGATTCAGAAGATCACCGACGGCGAGGGCGGCGAGGTCACGCCGAAGGAGATGTGGGACGTCTTCGCCGAGGAGTACCTGAACCCGGTGCTGCCGCTGGAGCGCATCCGGCAGAAGATGACCGCCGCCGAAACCGATTCCGGCACCGACACCATCACCGCGGTGGTGAAGGTGGACGGGGCCGAACAGGAGATCGTCGGTTCCGGCAACGGCCCGCTGGCCTCGTTCGTCGACGCGCTGGCGACCATCGGCTACGACGTGCGAGTGCTCGACTACTCCGAGCACGCGATGTCCTCCGGTGACGACGCGCAGGCCGCCGCCTATGTCGAATGCGCGATCGGGGACAAGGTGACCTGGGGCGTGGGTATCGCCACCTCCATCACGACCGCCTCGCTGCGCGCGGTCGTCTCCGCGGTGAACCGCGCACTGCGCGCGCGCTGATCCGTACACCCTGCTCGACAGCCGGGACCGCCCACCGCCGGGAAGGCGGTGGGCGGTGTTCTGGGGCAACTCGTCCGGTACGGGGTGCGGCCTCTGTTCACCGGGGGACTCGTATTCGGCCAGCGTGCTAGCGTTGTGGCGCATTGGCCGCGAGCTCTCTGCTCGAACTCTGTCGAGCAGATGGGGGAAACGTGACGACTAACGACAACTCCACTTCACCGCCTTGGTTGCAGGGGCAGGGGATGGGCGATTCAGCTGCCGAACAGGACAATCCGACCTCGCTGCCGTCGCAGGACGAATCCGACGCGGACACAACGGCATCCGACGGGACGGCGAGCGTGACGTCCGAATCCGAACCGACCGGCGCACCCGCCGAGGAATCCGCGGAATTCGAACACGCGGCCTCCGGGATCATTCCGCCGGTGCCCGACGGTATCGAACAGACCACGTTTGCGCCCGGCCCGCAGTTCGGGCCCGACGGCTTCGCTCCGCCCGAGCAGGGGGGATTCGCACCGGGGCCGTTCGCGCCGCCGGGAGCGAATCCGTATCCGCCGAATCAAGGTTTCGCCCCGCCGGGCTTCCCGATGAACGACCATTCCGGTCCGTTCGCCCCGCCGGGAGATCCGAACGGATTCCCGCCGCCGTGGGCGGGCGGGCCCGGCCCGGAGGGTTTCGCGCCGACCGCTTTCCCCGGCGAGCAGGGTGGTTTCCCGCCGCCCGGGAATCCCGGTGAACCGGGCGGCTTCGCCCCGGGCGGATTTCCGGGTGAGCAGAACGGTTTCGCGCCTCCGGGCGAGCAGGGTGGTTTCCCGCCGCCCGGAAACCCCGGTGAGCCAGGCGGATTCGCGCCGCACGGCAATCCGGGCGACCCGGGCGGTTTCGCCGTGCAGGGCAATCCCGGTGAGCAGGGCGGCTTCCGGCCCGCCGCCGGTGAGCCGGGATCCGGGTACGGCGAGGTCCGGCAGGAAACGCCGTACGGCGAGATCCGCCAGGAGATCGGCGCCGACGGCATGGTCCGCCGGGTCTTCGACGATCGGCAGGGACCGCCGCCCGTTCCCGAGCAGCAGGGCGCGGACGCCGATGCCGGCGGCCAGATCTTCAGCTGGGCGCCACCGCCGCTGCCCTCGGCTCCGCCGCCGCAGCACATGCCGCCGCAGCAGCAACCGCCGCAGCAGCAGGGCGGCTGGCAGGGCGGTCCGGGACCGCAACAGCAACTGCCGCAGGGATATCAGCAGCAGCCGCA
Organism: Nocardia nova NBRC 15556; assembly: GCF_001613005.1. GTDB lineage: Bacteria > Actinomycetota > Actinomycetes > Mycobacteriales > Mycobacteriaceae > Nocardia > Nocardia nova. Next base: position 49,524 of record NZ_BDBN01000010.1, read on the forward strand.
ATCGACGTTCCAGCCGCAGCACATGACCCAGCCCGTGCAGCCGGGGAATTCGGTCAACGACCTGAACCTGCTCAAGCGGGCGCGGCGGTCGCCGCGCAGCGGCTGGCGACGCGCCGTGCACAAGGTGACCGGCGGCGCCATCAATCCGGGCGAATCGTCGGCCGATCTGATCTACCGCGAACTGGTGGATCGGGTGAACCAGCCGGTGCGCGGCGACTACCGGATCGCGATCCTGTCGCTCAAGGGCGGCGTCGGAAAGACCACGACCACAGTCGGTTTGGGTTCGACCTTCGCCTCGCTGCGCGGTGACCGGGTGATCGCCATCGACGCCAACCCCGACCTGGGGACCCTGGCCCACCGGGTGCCGCGCCAGACCCGCTCGACGGTCCGCAACCTGCTCGAGGACCAGCACATCAGCCGCTACTCGGATGTGCGGGCGCATACCTCCCAGGCACCGAGCCGACTGGAAGTGCTTGCCAGCGAACAGGATCCGGCGGTCTCGGAGGCCTTCAGCGAGGCCGACTACCGGCGCGCGATCGGCATTCTGCAGCAGTTCTACAACATCATTCTCACCGACTGCGGTACCGGCCTGATGCATTCGGCGATGGCCGGCGTACTGGATATGGCGAGCTCGCTGATCCTGGTCACCTCCCCGGCCATCGACGGCGCGCGCAGTGCCTCGGCGACTCTGGACTGGCTCGAGCACCACGGTTACAGCAAGCTGGTGGAGCGGACCGTGGTGGTGGTCAATGCCTCCCGCCGCGGCGCCTCGACCGTGGACCTGGACCAGTTGCGCAAACTGTTCCTCGACCGCACCCGCGCGGTGCAGGTGGTGCCGTTCGACGATCATCTCGCCGAGGGCGCGGAGATCGACCTGGAACTGGTCAGCAAGCCCACCCGGCGGGCGCTGCTGGAATTGGCGGCCATGGTCGCCGACGATTTCGGATACCACGTCCCGCAGCCACCCTTCCCGGGGCCGCAGACCCAGTACCCGGGCCCGCAGGGCCACTATCCGGGTCCGCACGGCTACTGATTCGCACCGGGCGCCGATTCCGGGGATTCTTCCCACCGAATTGGTGCCCGGCGCGAATTGTCACCCCAATCGATACGGGGCCCGGCCGCACCGCATACAGTTACCCGCGGTGTGGAGGTCCCGATAGATGGCAGAAAAATACGGGGCCGTCTCGCGAAGGACGGTACTTCGCGGGGTGGCCGGCGCGGGTGTGATAACCGCGGGCGCCATGGTGCGCCCGATTCGTGCGAATGCCGATCCCGGTCGGCGGGTCGCGATTTTCGGCGGTGGCGTCGCCGGACTGACCGCGGCGCACGAATTGGCCGAACGCGGATTCGACGTCACGGTGTACGAACGCCGGGCGCTGGGCGGTAAGGCGCGCAGCATTCCGGTGGCGGGCAGTGGCCGCGACGGCCGGCCCGATCTGCCGGGCGAACACGGTTTCCGTTTCTTCCCCGGTTTCTATCACCACATTCCCGACACCATGCGGCGAATTCCGTTCGCGGGCAATGCCAACGGTGTCTGGGACAATCTGGTCCCGGCCGCCGAGGCGCGTTTCTCCCGCGCCGGCGCCGACGACACCATCCTGCCGATGGGCCGCGCCGGAAAGCCGTGGGCCACTCCGGACGATTTCCGCCAGACGGTCGCCTCGGTGATCTCCACCTCGATGAGGATGCCGATGACCGATGCGGCGTATTTCGCCAATCGGTTGCTGGTTTTCAACACCAGTTGCGACGATCGCCGTTTCGGCGAGTGGGAGAAACTCGCCTGGCGCGATTTCGTGGGCGCTCGCGGCCGCTCGCAGGAATTCCGCATGCTGATGTCGCGCACTCTCACCACATTGCTGGTCGCGGCGAAAGATGATCACGCCAGTACCCGGACCATCGGTTCCATGGGGGAGCAGTTCCTCGGCAATCCGCTGGAGACCGGTAACGACGGACCGCTGGACCGGCTGCTGAACGGGCCGACCAACGAGGCCTGGATCGACCCGTGGGTGGCCCATCTGCGCGGCCTGGGGGTGCGGTTCGAAACCGCCGAACTGCGCGGGCTCGACGTGCGCGATCGGCGCATCTCGGGTGCCCGGGTGGCCGGCGGCAGCGGTGGCGATCGGGCGGTCGACGCCGACTACTTCGTGCTCGCGGTACCGGTCGAGGTCGCCCGTGGACTGTGGACGCCGGACATTCTGGCCGTGCAGCCGGAATTGGCGGCCATGGACGGCCTGGTCGTGAACTGGATGAGCGGAATGCAGTTCTATCTGCGCCGCCCCACCCAGATCGCCCGCGGCCATACCGCCTACGTCGACTCGCCGTGGTCGCTCACCTCCATCGCGCAGAACCAGTTCTGGTCGCGCACAAAGCTTTCCGAATCAGGTGACGGTTCGGTTCGGGACTGCCTGTCGGTCGACATCTCGGACTGGAATACACCCGGCATCCTGTACGGCAAGCCGGCGATCGAATGCACCCACGACGAAATCGCCCGCGAGGTCTGGGCGCAGTTGCAGAAGCATCTGGAAGGCGCTGCCGCACTGCAGGATTCGGACCTGGTGTCGTGGTTCCTGGATACCGGCGTGAGCTGGGACGCCGCGCAGAACCGCAACGCCAACGCCGACCCGCTGCTGATCAACACCGCCGGTTCGTGGGCGGCGCGCCCGAATGCGCACGGAGCCCTGGAAAACCTTTTCCTCGCGGGCGATTACGTACGCACGAACATCGATCTCGCGACGATGGAAGGCGCTTGCGAGGCGGCTCGCACCGCGGTGAACGCGCTGCTGGACGTCGCCGGTTCGAATGCCGCCCGCTGCCGGCTGTTCGAGCTGTATCGGGCGCCGCAGCTGGAGCCGCTGCGCCAGGCCGACCGCGCGCGCTATGCCGCGGGCCGGCCGAACATGTTCGACGTCCCGATGTAGGTGGCGGGCGGCCGATCTCGCGCGTTCAATGGGGTGATGAGCGAGATCACCAGCGCCGCCGAACTTCGGGAACTGCTCGGTGAGCCGGCGCCGCGCGCTGCGACGAAGGAACGGACGCGCCTGCATCCGCGCGATCGGGAGTGGATCGCGACCGCGCCGTTCGCCGTCCTCGCCACCAGCGATGCCGAGGGTTGTTGCGATGCCTCGCCCAAGGGCGATCCGGCCGGATTCGTGCACGTGATCGACGACCGCACCCTGGCCATTCCCGAGCGGCCGGGCAATCGCCGGGGCGACGGATACTTCAACATCCTGTCCAACCCGCACGTCGGCGTGCTCTTCCTGATTCCCGGACGCAACGAGACGCTGCGGGTCAACGGCCGGGCACGGCTGCTGCGCGACGCGCCCTACTTCGACGAGATGGTGGTCAAGGGCCACCGGCCGATCCTCGCGGTCGAGGTGGCGATCGAGCAGATCTTCTACCACTGCGCCAAGGCGCTGCTGCGCAGCGAGCTGTGGCGGCCCGAACGCTGGCCGGAGGACCCGCTCCCCAGCCATGCGGTGCTGGTGAAGGAAGTCCAGCGCAACACCACCGAATCGCTGGCGGAACTGCGGGACTACTACTCGCCGGAGAATTACCGGCGGATGCTCTACTGACCGGCTCTTGCCTGTCGGTCGCAGATCACATCGGCCGCTCGCGCGCGGGTGTCTCGCCACCAATACACTCGCGTGGTGGCAGACATCTCGGTGCGCGGACGGCTGGCGCTGCGGGCGGCGGCAGCGGCGTCGTGGGCCTCGCAGAAGGCCGGACGCGGTAAGGGGTCGATGATCGGCGGGCTGATCGCCCTGCAGATCGCCCCCGACATCATGACCCAGCTGGGCCGCAACCGGCGGACGGTGCTGGTCACCGGCACCAACGGCAAGTCGACGACGACCCGGATGACCGCGGCCGCGCTGGCCGAACTGGGCCGCGTCGTCACCCAGGCCGACGGTGCCAATATGGATGCCGGAATCGTCGCGGCGCTCAGCGTCGACCGCACCGCGCCGCTGGCCGCCATCGAGGTCGACGAACTGCATCTGCCGCACGTGGCCGATGCGCTGAACCCCGCCGCGGTGGTGCTGCTGAATCTGAGCCGCGATCAGCTCGACCGGGTCGGCGAGATCAACATGATCGAGCGCAAACTGCGCGAGGGCATGGCCCGGCATCCCGACACCGTGCTGATCGCCAACTGTGACGACGTGCTGATCACCTCGATCGCCTACGACCACCCCAATGTGGTCTGGGTGTCGGCGGGCAGTGGCTGGGCGGTCGACGCCACCAGCTGTCCGCGCAGCGGCGAGCCGATCGTCTGGGAGGGCACCGATTGGCGCAGCACCGGTGCCGACTTCCGGCGGCCGGAACCGCAGTGGTGGGTCGACGCGGAGTATCTGTGCAGGCCCGACGGGCTGAAATTGCCTTTGCACCTTGCCCTTCCCGGCCGCGCCAATCGCGGCAACGCCGCGCAGGCGGTGGCCGCGGCGGTCGCGCTGGGCGGACATGCCGACACCGCGGCGCAAGCCGCCGGAACCGTTCGCGAGATCGCCGGCCGCTACCGCACCGTGCAGGTCGGCGAGCACTCCGCACGGCTGCTGCTGGCCAAGAATCCGGCCGGCTGGCAGGAGGCGCTGTCCATGATCGACCCCGAGGCGACGGGTCTGGTGATCGCGGTCAACGGCCAGGTGCCCGACGGCGAGGATCTGTCCTGGCTGTGGGATGTGCGCTTCGAGCACTTCGAGGGCACCCAGGTGGTCGCGGCGGGCGAGCGCGCCACCGACCTGGGCGTGCGGCTGACCTACGCCGGCGTCGAGCACACCACCGTGCCGAATCCGTTGCGTGCCATCGCATCCTGTCCGCCCGGACGGGTCGAGGTGCTCGCCAACTACACCGCCTTCCGGGATCTGAATCGCGATCTGGACACTCGGGCATGAGCGACGCGAGCGGAGGCGGCAGCCTGCGTAACCACGGAGCGAGCCGCGAATGCCCGAGAGGAGACAGCACTGATGGCTGAATCGACGGTACGGATCGGGCTGGTGCTGCCCGATGTGATGGGGACCTACGGTGACGGCGGCAACGCGCTGGTCTTGCGGCAGCGGCTGCGCATGCGCGGCATCGATGCGGAGATCGTGGAGATCACGCTGAACGACCCGGTGCCGGAGACGCTGGACATCTACACCCTCGGCGGCGCGGAGGACTCCGCGCAGCGGTTGGCGACCCGGCATCTGCAGCGCTATCCCGGCCTGCAGCGCGCGGCCGCGAAAGGTGTTCCGGTACTTGCCATCTGCGCCGCGATCCAGGTGCTGGGCAACTGGTACGAAACCTCCGCGGGCGAGCGCGTGGACGGTGTCGGCCTGTTCGACGTGACCACCGCTCCGCAGCGGGTCCGGTCCATCGGCGAGGTCGCCACCACACCGTTGCTCGCCGGCCTGACCCAGCCGCTCACCGGATTCGAAAATCACCGGGGCGGAACGTCTCTCGGCGCGGACGCGACCGGACTGGGCCGGGTCACCAAGGGCGTCGGCAACGGTGTGGGCGACGGCCTCGAGGGAGTGGTGCAGGGCTCGGTGATCGGCACCTACATGCACGGCCCGGCACTTGCCCGCAACCCTGAACTGGCCGACCACCTGCTCACGCGGGCCCTCGGCGGTCGCGAACTGGAACCGCTCGACCTGCCCGAGGTCGACCGGCTGCGTCGCGAACGTCTGCGCGCCTGAGACCCTCTACTACGTGATATAGCGATCGCGCATGTAACAGCGCGGTCGTCGGCGCCGATCCTGTTGAGAGATAGGAAGTTCGGCGGTAATCTCGCGCGCGGCCATGCGTGATGAGGGAGGTGGCCGGTGCGGAGACGTGCCTTTTTACAGGCGGCCGGTGCTGCGGTTTTGCTGGGTGCCACGGGCGCGTTGCGCGAGACCGGAACAGCCACCGCCGATCCGGCGTGGAACGGGATGTTCCGCAACTGGGTTTCCGAGATCTTCGTCCCGCAGCCGGATCCTCCGGCGCATACCGAAGCCATCGTGATCGGATCCGGATTCGGCGCCGCGGTCGCGGCGTTGCGGCTGGCCGAGGCGGGTATCGCCAACACCGTGCTGGAGCGCGGGTCGCGCTGGCCGAATGATCCGTGGCGGGAGATCTTCACCGGTGACGATCTGCCCGACGGCCGCGGCTTCTGGCATCGCACCAGCTTCACCGGCGTCACCAAGGTCGCCATGCGTTTCGCCGATTTCGGCGGCGTCCTGGATATCACCGAATTCGACGGCATCGATGTGTGGCGCGCGGCAGCCGTGGGCGGCGGGTCGGTGGTCTTCTCCGGGTGCATGATCGCCCCGCAGCGTCGGCATTTCGACGAGATCTTCGGTGGCACAGTCGATTACACCGAGTTGGAGCGCACCTACTATCCGCGTGTGCGGCAGATGCTCAACCTGTCGGTCATGCCCGCCGACATCTACAATTCTTCCCCGTTCACCCATTCCCGAATGTGGGACGAGCAGGTGCGCGCGGCCGGATACGAGCCGCAGCCCAACGAGTCCATCTTCAAATGGGATACGGTTCGTGCCGAACTGGCCGGTGCCACGCGCGCCTCGGCCACCGCGGCCCGCAGCAATCTCGGTAATTCGAACGGCGCGAAATTCGACCTCAACCAGAACTACCTGAAGTACGCGCATGCCACCGGCCGCTCGTCGGTGTTCGCGGGGCATCGGGTGGACAGCATCGGCCGCGACGGTGACCGCTACGTCCTGCAGGTCACCAAGCTCGACCCGACCGGCACGGTGCTGGGCACCCGGACGCTCACCTGCGACAAGCTGTTCCTCGGCGCCGGGTCCATCGGCACCACCGAGCTGCTGGTCCGCGCCCGCGCCACCGGCGCCCTGCCCAACCTCGACGAACATGTCGGCGACGGCTGGGGCACCAACGGCGACGTCGCGCTGGCCCGCGGTGAGAGCCGGCTCTCGGGCCTGGGCCAGGGCGTGCCGAGTGCCAGCCGGATCTTCGACGAATCCGGTATGCCGCTGACACTGGAAAGCTGGTACATCCCCGGAATTCCGCTGGAGACCGGCGCATTGGCCTCGCTCGGGTTGGTGATCGATCCGACCCGTGCTCGCATCACCTACGACGCCGCGCGCAACGCCGCCGCACTGAGCTGGCCGCGTGCGGCCCAGGACCGGATCGTGGCCGCCTGCCGCGCGGTCGACCAGCGCATCGCCGAACGGTCGGGGGCTCTGTTCGACTACCAGGCGCTCGGCTACGACGCCAATGCCCCGTTCACCGCACATCCCCTCGGCGGTGCGGTGCTGGGCCTGGCCACCGACAACTACGGCCGGGTCAACGGCTATCCCGGGCTGTACGTAGTCGACGGTGCGGCGATTCCGGGCAGCACCGGCGCGGCCAATCCGTCGCTGACCATCACCGCACTGGCCGAACGCAACGTCGAGGCGATCATCCGCGCCGGGCACTGATTCGCGCCGCACGGGCACTCGTGGCGGCTTCCCGGCGCCGTCGGGGCCGCTACTCTCGGCGGGTACCCGTTCGATGTGGAAGGGACCGTTGTGGCGCAGTACCCGGCTGGACCGTTGCCCGAGCAGTATCCGCGCAAGCCGCCGGCGCTGTGGACCGATCTGCTGATGCTGGCTCTCGCCGTGGTCTCGGTGGGTCTGGTCACCTGGATCACCTTCTTCACCGTGCCGCAGCACACATATCACGTGATCGTGGTGGTCGACTCGTCGATCTGTGCGGTGTTCGCCCTCGAATTCCTGTGGCGCTGGCGGCGGGCGGACTGGTCGTGGACCTACCCGTTCGTCTACTGGTACGAGGTCCTGGGCATGATCCCGGTGACCAGCCCGTTCTTCCGGGGATTCCGATTGCTGCGCATCGTCGTGATCCTGGTCCGGCTGGCGCGCGTCGCCGACCGGGCCTTCGGTGACCGGGTCACCGCCGCGGTCGTGAACCGCTCGATCGCCGTGATCGTCGACGCGGTCCGGCGCCCGGTCACCATGGCCGTGCTGGAGGAGGTGGCCGATGTGCTGCGCCGCGGCCGGTACACCCGCAATATCGCCGCCGCGCTGGAGGAGAACCGCGACGAACTCGACGCCATGATCCTGGAACTGATCAAGAACGATCCGGCGGTCGGGCGGGTGCGCTACCTGCCCTTCCACGAGGAGATCATCCGCGGCATCGCCGACGCCAGCTTCCGGATCGTCTTCCAGGTGCTGGCCGACCCGCGCACCGACGAACTGGTCGGAGATGTGCTGCGCGAGAACATCAATCAGATGCGGGACGCGGTGCGCGACGGCGGGCACGTGCCGGAAACTGTGGATCACAAACCGCAGCAGCGTGTTTCGCCGAATCTCGGATCGCGGTAGTCGGCACCCGGTTCAGTGGGCGTGCCGGACCGCGTCGCGCGGTTGCGCGTAACGCACTGTCTCCCAGACGATCAGCACCGTCAGCACCGCGCACAGCAGTCCGAGTGCGGCCATCGCCGGCAGCTGCCCGGCCAGCGGCACCAGCGCGATCAGCACGGCCGCGGTGACCAGGCGCGGCCACAGCACCACCCGGGTCGCGTAGTGCCGGAAACCCACCAGCGCCAGCAGGTACAGCACCACGCCGCCGTAGAGCGCGAACAGTGGAATGCCCTGCAGCCGATCGTGCAGCGTATGCCCGGCCGCCCCACCGAGATAGTTGAGCGTCTTCTTCAATCCGAGCGACATGGCGACGATGCCGGCCACCATCGGGAAATGCCAGAAGGTGTAGCAATTGCGCGCGATCTGGATCCGGCGCGAGCCCGAGGCCTCGGTCATCGCGCGTTCCACGACGGTCGCCGCGACGTCGAAGTAGGCCCACCACAGCAGGCCCGAAACAGCCAGTGCCAGCAGCGATCCCGCGGTGATCGGCCACGAGATCGGCAGTCCGGCCACGCCGACGCCGATGGAGACGATCGATTCGCCCAGCGCGACGATCACGATCAGGCCGTGCCGCTCGGCGAAGTGCGAGGCCGAATTCACGCGCCAGTCGTTGCCGGCGAAGAAGGTCCAGACCATATCGCCGGCGATGGCCGCGATCCACAGCACGATCTGCACGGTGCCGTGTTCGACGGCCGCCACGATCAGCAGCGCGGTGCCGATGGTGATCGAGCCGCCGGCCCAGCGGCCCACCTGCCCGCGCAACTGCCGGTCCTCGGTACTGGCCAGCCAGAACATCGCCAGATGGACCAGCCGGATCACGAGGTAACCGATGGCGAACACGAGCGGTCCGTACCAGCCGCCCGGCATGTCGTGGAACGCCTCGGGAATCACCTCGGCCACGATGAGTCCCGCGCCCATGGCCGCGAACATCGCCACCCGGGCCACCCCCTCGTCGGCCTTCACCACATTGCCCAGCCAGGCATAGGCGATCCACACCCACCACATCACCGCCAACACCAGCGCGGCCCGCAGCATGTTGAGGGCGGTGACGTCGTGCGCGGCCAGATCGGTCACCTGAGTGAAGGCGAAGACCAGGACGAGGTCGAAGAAGAGTTCCAGCTGGGTTACCGAGGCGTCCTCGGTGACCGCTTGAATGCGTGTGCGTCTGACACCGGTCATTCGCACATCGTGGCAGGAAGCCGACGTCAGCGCCCGCGACGGCGAACCTCTCGGTCAGCCGACCTCGTAGTTCTCGCCGAAGGGAAATTTCTCGATGTACTCGATGAGGTTGTGCACGGCCTCGTCGTTGGCCCGCGAGAGCGTGCGCTTGAGTAGCAGACCGGGGACGGGGATGGGCAGATGGATCTCGGAGTGGTACCAGACCTCGGTGCCCTCGTCGGTCTCCTCGATGTCGAACCAGCCCTTGCCACCGCCACCGGCGGCGCTCTCCACCACTTCCCAGGAGATGCGTTCCGGGGTGCAGGTGTATTCGAGGACCTGACGGTCGGAGTTGTTGAGGGTCGTCACCGTGGCGTAGACGCGGCGGGGACGGTCGAACTCGTCGCGGGTCGCGACGCGCACGTCACGGTGCGCAGGCGACCATTCGGGGATCCGCTCGACGGCCAGCAATGCTTCCTGAACCTGATCGGGTTCGACATCGATGATGAATCGGTGATCGGTCTTCGTGCGCATGTCTTGCCCTCCACTGCTTCGGCCGATTGTCTCCGCCGTCACACGCGGTCGTCAACCGTGTGGTCTGTTCCCGGAGTTACAGAGACCGACCAGTCTGATTCGGTTCGGTCGGGCGTGCCGGGTTTGCGGTCGCGCTGCCGGGGCCCGTCGGCAGCGTGCTCGACGTCGGGGTGTGCCGCCGATGGCCGGACGATTGCCGGGCACATGGTCACTTGCCCGAAAAGGGACTGCCCCCGGGTGGGAAAGGGGGCTTGACGATCCTCGTCCGCACAGCTACCGGTGGTGAAGGACCTCCCAGTCCGGCCCGGGAAAGACCAGACTTTCGTGCCCGTCCTCGAACCGGACGACGTAGGGCGGGGCGCCGTCGATGCCGCGCGCCTCGATGATTTCGCCGGTGCGTTCGGGCATTCCCACAGCATTGCTGTGGACGAGAATGTGATCACCTACATGCGCCTGCATGACCGCCATTATCGTTTGATGTGATACTGCTCACAAGTCAATGTCTTAGTTCCCAGCCGCCCGAATCGCTAATCCTTGCGATCCATCCGAATCGGCGCGCGGCAACTTTCTAATCCGCTTGACACCACTCTAGCTGTAGTACTATGTTTCAACCACTACAGTTAGAGTGCAACAAACAAGGCGGTATCGGTATGCGAAAGCTCCTCTACTTCGTCGGCGTCTCGCTCGACGGCTACATCGCCGGGCCGGGTGGGGAGTACGACTTCTATCCCGTGGCCGAGGACATGGCGGAATTCGTCAATGGGCGCTATCCGGAGTCGGTTCCCGCGCACATTCGCCCGCACTTCGGAATGGCCGTGGACGAACCCAACAAGGAATGGGACACGATCCTCATGGGGCGCGGCACCTACGAACCCGCGCTGTCGGCCGGCATCGCCAGCCCCTATCCCCATCTGAAGCAGTACGTCGTCTCGGCCACGCTCGATCGCGTCGACGATCCGGAGGTCGAGCTGGTTCCGAGCGATCCGGTAGCCCTGGTGCGTCGCCTGAAGCAGCAGGACGGCAAGGACATCTGGCTGTGCGGCGGGGGACAACTGGCCGGCGCGCTCGTCGACGAGATCGACGAGTTGATCATCAAGAGTTATCCGGTGGTCGCGGGCGCCGGCATCAGCGCGTTCACCGGCAACTTCCGGCCGACCGCGTTCACGCCGGTGCAACGCCGCGAATTCGGCAACGGCGCGCAGATCACCTGGTTCGAGCGCGGCTGACGTGCCCCGCCGGTAGGCGGCCGCGATCAACCGGCGTCGCGCAGGAAGGACAGGCGCACCCGGCGAATCGGGTTGTCGACGTTGAGGTCCACGAAGGCGATCGACTGCCAGGTGCCCAGGGTCAGCTCGCCGCCCAGGACCGGCACGGTGGCGTAGGGGGCGATCAGCGCGGGCATGACGTGCGAGCGGCCGTGCCCGCGCGAGCCGTGGGCGTGGCGCCAGCGATCATCGGCGGGCAGCAGGTCGCGCAGGGCGCGCAGCAGATCGTCGTCGCTGCCCGCGCCGAGCTCGATCAGGGCCACGCCGGCGGTGGCGTGCGGGACGAAGACGTGCAGCAATCCGTCGCCGCCGCCGGCCTCGCGCAGAAACGTGGCGCACTGCGGCGTCAGGTCGTGCACGACCTCCCGATCGCCGGTGTGCAGCTCGATTTCGATGCTCTTCATAGGCCCATCGTGCGCTTTCGCCGCGGCGTGCATCGTCGACTCGCGCGAAGGGGTTCGCCGACCGGGTGCTAAACCGGTCGGTGTGATTACTCACACCGGTACGCCGGCTGTTGTGCCGGGACGGGGCGCCGGGCGCCGGCGGACCCGGAAAACCGCTGATGAACGGGGCTGTGCGCGCCGATTCCGATGCGCCGCACGGGCTCTGCCGCCGCGACCGCGCACCGTACCGCCGCTCCGGAACGGGATCGCCGCTGGTCGGCGTGGCGAATTCGGTGGGCCGGGCCGCCCGATCCCGGTGGCCGCTCGGAGGTAGCCCGCCACCGAGCGGACTCCGATCGGTAGTCTTATTGGCTGTAACAGCAGCTAGTCGATCTTGGAGGACCCCACTGTGGCTCTCGTCGTTCAGAAGTACGGAGGATCTTCGCTCGAGTCTGCCGAGCGGATCCGGCGCGTCGCTGAGCGGATCGTCGAGACGAAGAAGCAGGGGCACGACGTGGTCGTCGTGTGCTCGGCAATGGGTGACACCACCGACGAACTGCTCGACCTGGCCCAGCAGGTGGCGCCCGCGCCGCCGGCCCGCGAACTCGACATGCTGCTGACCTCCGGTGAGCGCATCTCGAATGCGTTGGTGGCCATGGCGATTCACTCGCTCGGCGCCGAGGCCCGGTCGTTCACCGGTTCCCAGGCGGGAGTCATCACCACCGGCACCCACGGCAACGCCCGCATCATCGACGTGACCCCCTCCCGGGTCCGCGATGCGCTCGACGAGGGCTTGATCGTGCTGGTCGCGGGCTTCCAGGGCGTCTCGCAGGACAGCCGCGACATCACCACGCTGGGCCGCGGCGGCTCCGACACCACCGCGGTCGCCCTGGCCGCCGCGCTCGAGGCCGACGTCTGCGAGATCTACACCGACGTCGACGGCGTGTTCACCGCCGATCCGCGGATCGTGCCGGATGCGCAGAAGCTCGAGCAGGTGAGCTTCGAGGAAATGCTCGAGCTGGCCGCCACCGGCGCCAAGGTGCTGATGCTGCGCTGCGTCGAATACGCCCGCCGCTACAACGTTCCGGTGCATGTGCGGTCGTCCTATACCGACCGCAAGGGCACCTATATCTACGGATCGATGGAGGACATCCCCTTGGAGGACGCAATTCTCACCGGCGTCGCGCACGATCGCAGCGAGGCCAAGGTGACCGTGGTGGCCCTGCCGGACGAGCCGGGCTATGCGGCCAAGGTGTTCCGGGCCATCGCCGACGCCGAGATCAACATCGACATGGTGTTGCAGAACATCTCCAAGGTCGAGACGGGTAAGACCGACATCACCTTCACCCTGCCCAAGGCCGACGGGCCGCGCGCGGTGGAGTTCCTGACCAAGCGCCAGAGCGAACTGGGCTTCAGCCAGGTTCTCTACGACGATCACATCGGCAAGGTCTCCCTCGTCGGCGCGGGTATGAAGAGCCACCCCGGCGTCACCGCCACCTTCTGTGAGGCGCTGGCCAAGGCCGGTATCAACATCGACCTCATCTCCACCTCCGAGATTCGCATCTCCGTGCTGGTCAAGGACACCGAGCTGGACGGCGCCGTGCAGGTGCTGCACAAGGCGTTCGACCTGGGCGGCGACGAGGTCGCGGTCGTGCACGCGGGATCGGGGCGATAAACCATGGGTGTACGCGTAGGTGTGGTCGGTGCGACCGGGCAGGTCGGCGCCGTCATGCGAAAACTGCTGGAGGAGCGCGACTTTCCCGCCGACGAGGTGCGATTCTTCGCCTCGGCGCGTTCGGCCGGGAAGAAGTTGCCCTGGCGCGGCGGCGAGATCGTGGTCGAGGACACCGAGACCGCGGATCCGTCCGGACTGGATATCGCCCTGTTCTCCGCAGGCGCCACCATGTCCCGGGTGCAGGCGCCGCGGTTCGCGGCCGCGGGCGTGACCGTCATCGACAACTCCTCGGCGTGGCGCAAGGACCCCGAGGTGCCGCTGGTGGTCAGCGAGGTGAATCCCGAACAGACCCGCAATCTGGTCAAGGGCATCATCGCCAATCCGAACTGCACCACGATGGCCGCCATGCCGGTGCTCAAGCCCTTGCACGACGAGGCCGGACTCCAGCGACTGATCGTCTCCAGCTACCAGGCCGTCTCCGGGAGTGGGCTGGCCGGTGTGGAGGAGCTGGCCACGCAGGCCCGCGCGGTGATCGGGGACGCCGAGAAGCTGACCCACGACGGCAGCGCCCTGCAGTTCCCCGCGCCGAACAAGTACGTCGCGCCGATCGCGTTCAACGTGCTGCCGCTGGCGGGTTCGCTCGTCGACGACGGTTCCGGTGAAACCGACGAGGACCAGAAGCTGCGCAACGAGAGCCGCAAGATTCTCGGTCTGCCCGACCTGCTGGTCAGCGGTACCTGTGTGCGCGTGCCGGTCTTCACCGGGCATTCGTTGTCGATCAATGCCGAATTCGCGCGGCCGCTCTCGGTGGAGCGGGCGAAGCAACTGCTCGCCGACGCGGCCGGTGTGAAACTGGTCGACGTTCCGACGCCGCTGGAAGCGGCCGGTAAGGACGAGTCGCTGGTGGGCCGGATCCGCCAGGATCCGGGCGTGCCGGAGGGGCGTGGCCTGGCGCTATTCGTCTCGGGTGACAACCTGCGAAAGGGCGCCGCGCTCAACACCATTCAGATCGCGGAAGTTCTGCTCGCGCAGCGCTGACACTGCATTTTCGAACGGGCCGTCCGATTGCGGGCGGCCCGTTTTCCTTGCGGGCGCTCAGCCGGTCGCGTTCGGAGGCTCAGCCGGCCGGTTCGCTGCGGGCCCGGAGTCCGTCGAAGACGACGGCGAAAGCGCGGGCTCGCTGCTCGCCGGTAGCAGTGTGCGTGCCCGCGAAGGCGCCCTTCAGCACCCGCATCAGATCGTCGAAGTCGATATCGTCGCGGATCGCGCCGCAATCCTGGGCGCGCCGCAGCAACCGGGCGATCGCGGCCTGGAATTCCTTTGTGGGGCCGGTGATTTCGATCGACTGGTGACCGCCCAGCGCATCTGCGAGATCGCGCTTGACCCCACCCTCGGCGACCATGTGGTCCAGCAGGTCGAAGAAGGCGGCCCCCGGATCGTCGGCGGCTTCGAGTCCGCGCGCGTAGTCGACCATTCGCTCGATGTTGTCGACGATGGCGGCGTGGAACAGGGCTTCCTTGGTGGGGAAGTGGCGGTAGACGGTGCCGGGTCCCACTCCGGCGCGGCGCGCGATCTCGTCCAGCGGGACCGAAATACCTTCGGCGGCAAAGGCTTCCCTGGCAGCAGCGAGTACGCGCTCCCGGTTGCGGCGGGCGTCGGCGCGCAGGGCGCGGCGCGGTTCGGCCGCCGGGTCCACTAACTGTTTCTCCGCCACAGCGCGAGTCTACCCGGTTATCCGTTGACAAACGGGGCGTGCGTTCCGGATTATAAACGGGGCGTACGTTCCGCTTCTAACCGAGGGAGTTTGTCATGGTTTCCAGTTCGGTGCGCAGTGCCCGCCAGGTGGTCGAGGACCTGTTCGCGACGTTGCCGGCGCGTGATGCCGACGCCTTCGTCGCGGCGCTCGCCCCCGATGCGGTATTCGAGATCCCGTTCCCGATTCCGGGGATGCCGGAGCGGCTCGAGGGGCGGGAGGCGATCCGCGAACACCTCGCGCAACGCTGGTCGGGCCGGTCGGGTGTCGAGGTGCACGGGGTCTATCCCACGGTCTACGAATCCAGCTCGGACGGAGTGCTTTTCGTGGAAAACGAGGTGGATATGACGCTGCCGGGCGCGCCGCGAGCGCGAGTTCGCACCTCGGTAAACGTGGTGCACGTGCGGGACGGGGAAGTGACCCTGTTCCGGGATTATATGGATACCGCGCGGATCGCGCGGATCGCCGGCTGACCGCGGCCGGTCGCCTCTCATTCATCGATGCCGCTACGTCAGCGGATGCCCGGTGTGCGGGGATCGGGCCCGAGGCAGACCAGTAGAGCGCACCCCGGCGGGGCATCCGAGAACGGCGGTGCCAGTGGGGTGTTCACACAGGACAGCACCGAACAGCCGGGATAGGCGTCGGGCCCGACTCCGAAAATCGCCAGCGTGATGTACGGATCGAAGAACGCGCGGGGGTCCAGGGTGACCGGTGGTTCGACATAGGGACCGGGGTCCGGAATCGGCGGTTGCTGGAAGGCGCCCAGCAGCCTGCGGAAAAATTCCCAGGTCAGCTCGGTCAGGTTCTGCAGGATGCCGGTCGGCCCGCCGCTGCTGTGGTTGCCGAAGACGCCGGTCCACACCACGGTGAGATCCAGGCTCGGGATGAAGAAGACGTCCTGCAGCCCGAGCCCGGACATCGCGAACACATCCGGGGGCAGGAACGACGGTATCTCGATACATCCGGGGCGGCCCCAGAACAGATAGCCGTAACATTCGCGGCCCGGGCCCGTCTGCTGGGCGCGGTGCAGATAATCGGCCGAGACCACCTGCACCCCCTTCCAGTCGCCGTGGCCGGCGACCAGCTGGGCGATCTTGGCGAGATCGTCCGGCGGGATCATCAGGTGCGCGTAGCCGTAGGTGTGACCGGAACGGTCGCGGGCCCAGTAGTAGTCGCTACGCTGGATACCCAAGGGAGAGAACAATTCCCGCTGCGCGAACTGCTGCAGTGGTTCGCCGACGGCCAGGTCGATCACGTACGACAGCAGATCGACGTTGCGCTGACTGTAGGAGAACCGGGTGCCGGGCGGATTGTCGAGCGGGACCCCGAGCGCCTGCACGGCACTGTTCGGATCGATCGGCACCACCCCGGAGATCCCCTCGTTGATCACTCCGACACGCAGGCCCGAGCGCTCGGTCAGCAAATCCTCGACGGTGATCGCGCGGTGGGCGGCGTCGCCGAGGCCGGGCGGCAGATAGCGGTCGATCGGCGCGTCGATATCGAGTTTGCCCTGATCCCACGCGATTCCGGCGATCAGCGAGACCACGCTCTTGGTGACGCTCCAGATATTCCACGGCGTCGTATCGGTGGCGTCGTTGTGCGCGCCGGTTCCGATCAGGCAGTTGTGCCGGAAGATCTTGACGTTCAGCCGGTTCCGTTCGTCGGCGAACCGCAGGGCAGAAGCCAGCCGCGCCGCGTCCAGGCCCGCCGATTCCGGTGTGGCTCGTTCGAATCCGCGTCCGGACGAGACCGCGCAGGTCTGGGCACTCTCCGCGCGCGCCGGGACCGCGGTGGCGCAGGTACCACCGATCAGTACGACGACGAGAACCCCGATCACCCAGCCCTGGAGGCGTCCCATGAGCCGAGGTTAACCACCGGCATTCGTGGTTGTGCCCAACACGCAACCGCCGCAACCAAATCGGAATCGGTGTCGCGGTTTTCGGTCGAACGCCGGGTCCGCTCCGCGCAGGGGGACGCCGCCGAGCGTGAGCCCGGCGGCGTCGTGCGCGGCACTCCCGCAAAACGTCCCTTTCGGTCTTTTCTTGACTTATTCCAGAAAACGGGCAGACTGGGTTCATGCACACCGGTGGTTTCGATCCGCGCGAACGATTGCGCGCGGCCGGTCTGCGGGTCACCCGCCCGCGGGTGGCGGTGCTGGAAGCGGTTGCCGCCCATCCGCATTCGGATGCCGACAGGGTGGCCGCCGCGGTCCGGCAGCAGCTGGGTTCGGTGTCGACACAGGCCGTGTACGACGTACTGCACGCCTGTGTCGGCGCCGGCCTGCTGCGCCGGATCGAACCGGCCGGTTCGCCGGCCCGGTACGAAACCCGCATCGCCGACAACCATCACCATCTGGTGTGCAGGAACTGCGGCACGGTCGTGGACGTGGACTGTGCCGTGGGCCGTGCCCCCTGCCTCGACCCGTCGGACGCGCACGGGTTCACGATCGACGAAGCCGAGGTCGTGTTCTGGGGACTCTGCCCGCAATGCCGTCGCGGTGACGACGCGCCATCCCGATAGCCCGGACATCCCGGGCGACAGCAGAAACAGGAGGCTGCGATGACAAAGCCGATCAGTGGGCCGATCAGTGGGCCGACCACTACCAACACCGGCACTCCGGTCCCCAGCGACAACGAATCGCTGACCGCCGGGACCGAGGGCCCGATTCTGCTGCACGACCACTATTTGATCGAGAAGCTCGCCCAGTTCAACCGGGAGCGGGTGCCGGAGCGGATCGTGCACGCCAAGGGTGCGGGGGCCTTCGGTGAGCTCGTCGTCACCAACGACGTCAGCCGCTACACCAAGGCGAAGCTGTTCCAGCCGGGTGCGCGGACCGAGTCGCTGGTGCGGTTCTCCACCGTCGCCGGCGAGCAGGGCAGCCCCGACACCTGGCGCGATCCGCGCGGCTTCGCGGTCAAGTTCTACACCCCGGACGGCAACTACGACCTGGTCGGCAACAACACCCCGGTGTTCTTCATCAAGGATCCGATCAAGTTCCCCGACTTCATCCGTTCGCAGAAGCGGTTGCCGGGCAACGGTCTTCGCGATCACAACATGCAGTGGGACTTCTGGACCCTGCGCCCGGAATCGGCGCATCAGGTGACCTGGCTGATGGGCGACCGCGGTATTCCCAAGACCTACCGCCATATGAACGGCTACGGCTCGCACACCTATCAGTGGATCAACGCCGAGGGTGAACGGTTCTGGGTGAAGTACCACTTCAAGACCGATCAGGGCATCGAATTCCTGACCCAGGCCGAGGCCGATCGGCTGGCCGGCACCGATCCCGACTATCACCGCCAGGATCTGTGGGAGGCGATCGAACGCGGTGAGTTCCCCAGCTGGACTCTGTATGTGCAGATCATGCCGGTGGGTGAGGCGGCGAACTACCGCTTCAACCCGTTCGATCTGACCAAGGTGTGGTCGCACAAGGACTACCCGCTGATCGAGGTCGGTACCTGGACGCTGAACCGCAACCCGAGCAACTACTTCGTCGAGATCGAACAGGCCGCATTCGAGCCGTCGGCGATCGTGCCGGGCATCGGCTATTCGCCGGACAAGATGTTGCTGGGCCGGGTCTTCGCCTATGCCGACGCTCATCGCTACCGCATCGGCACCAACTACCACCAGCTGCCGCCGAACCGCGCGCGTGCGGCCGAGGTGAACTCCTATTCCAAGGAGGGCGCCATGCGCTACGACTTCAACGCGCCGGAAGTGCCTGTGTACGCACCGAATTCGTTCGGTGGCCCACATGCCGACGCGGCCGCGGCCCCGGAGGAGGCGGCGTGGAGTTTCGAGCCCGAGCAGGTGCGGGCCGGCTACGTTCAGCACGCCGAGGACAGCGACTGGGCGCAGCCGGGCACGCTGGTGCGTGAGGTCTTCAACGACGAACAGCGAGAGCGCCTGGTGGACAACGTGGTCGGGCATGTGCTCGGCGGCGTGCGCGAACCGGTGCTGAGCCGGGTGTTCGACTACTGGAAGAACGTCGATCCGGAGATCGGCAAGCGCATCGAGGAAGGTGTGCGTGCCGGTCTGAACGGCAACAGCTGACCAGGACGACACCCGCGGCCCGCATCGGATTTCGGTGCGGGCCGGCCACATCGTGAACAGGCCTTCCGTCAGCGGGTTTCGATCCGTGGGATCGGATCCGCTGACTCATCTCCGGGTGTGTGAGAAGTGTCAACCGCGGGCGGGAGCAGGATGTCGACGAGCCGTGCCGCCGTAATGTGGTCGAGCGGGGCATGGCCGAGCAGGAAGCGGTACCAGAACAGGCCGTACAGCAGATCCACCAGGAGGTCCGCATCCGTGTCGCCGGGCAGTTCGCCACGCGTGATCGCCCGCTCGAGAATGTCGCGCGCGGCGGCGCGGCGGGCGGCGGTGAACTCCTGGAGTAATTCGGCGAGGTGGGGGTCGCGGGCGGCCTCGCGCACCAGCGCGCGCAACGCCGGGGCGGTCGAATCCCCCTGGGCGCCGGTGAAAGTCGAATCCGCGACGGCCAGCAAGTCGGTGCGCACCGAGCCGGTGTCCGGGGTCGGCACCTCTTGGCGAGCGCGTTCGAGCAGGGCTTCGAGCAGCACCGCACCCTTCGACGGCCACCAGCGGTAGATCGTCTGCTTGCCGACCCCGGCCGCGGCGGCGATGGAATCGACCGTGACCGACCCGCCGTCGGAGGTGGCGAGCTGGGCGAGGGCGGCGTCCAGAATCGCGCGGTGGGTTGCCTCGTTCCGGCGCCGGCCGGTGTGCGCGCGTTCGGGTGGGGGCGAATCCGGTTGCCGCGGTGGTGGTCCCATGGTCTACCTCCCAGCGGTGGCGGTGCGCGGGAATACCACACCCGCTACGCTCGTTGTCGAGACTGTCAGTCTCGACAAACTGTACAGGACAGGAACAGTAGCAATGAGCGCTTCCAGCACCGGCATCCCGCGCGTCGTCGTCATGGGCGGTAGTTCCGGAATCGGTGCGGCCACCGCCGCGCTGTTCGCGAACGAGGGCGCCGAGGTCGTCGTCACCGGCCGCAGCCAGGACAAACTCGACGCGGCGGTGGCACGGCTGGGTGGCAAGACCAGCGGCTACCGGATGGACGCGACCGACGGCGAGCAGATCGCGGCATTCTTCGCGCAGTCCGGCAGCATCGACCACCTCGTCATCGCGGTCAGCGGTTCGGCGGGCAGCGGTCCGTTCGCCGAACTCGATCTCGACCACTTGGTGGAGGGGTTCGACGGTAAGTTCTGGCCGCAGGTGAAAATCGTGAAAGCGGCTCTGCCGCATCTGGTTTCGAACGGATCGATCACCCTGATCACCGCCGCGTCGGCGCATGCCGCCTTCCCCGGCACCGCCGGACTGGCCGCGATCAACGGGGCGCTGAACGCCATGGTGCCTCCGCTGGCGGTCGAACTCGCCCCGCTGCGGGTCAACGCGGTAGCCCCCGGCGTCATCGACACCGAATGGTGGGATCGGGTGCCGGAGGAACGCCGCCGCACCCTCTTCGACGGCCTCGCCGCCACCACACCCGTCGGGCGCGTAGGCGACCCGGAGGAACTGGCCCGGGCCGTGCACATGATCGCCACCAACGGCTTCGTCAGCGGCGTGGTGCTCGACGTGACCGGCGGGGCGAACCTGCCCACCGGCCGCTGAGGTACCCGCTCGCCGGTGGTCGGCCCGGCGAGGTGCTGCCCGGTGGGGCGCCGATCGGTCAGATCAAGCCCCACCAGTAGATCAGGCAAGCCAGAACGAAGGCGACCGCAGTTTCCATACCCCCATCATTCCTCGAGTCGGACATCGGCGCCGCTGCCGAAATCGATATCGGCGGTCGGCGCCGGTCGCCGCTGCCGCATACACAGCCGATCCGCCCGGTCTGTCACCCCTCGTCGACAGACCGAGCGGATCGGCTCGGTTGCGCCGGTGGGTGATCCTGCCGCCCCCTCTCGCGGCAGGAGCACTCCCGGTGTCGAGGACGACAATGCCGGGGTGCGCTTGCCGCGCCCTTAACGAGCGCTTGTGGGGCAGGGAAGGTGTGTGGGAAGGGAATAGGGCCCGTCGATCAACCGACGATGACGACGACCAGGCGTCGCTCGGTCTCCTCGATGACACCGCCGACCTTGCCGGAATCGGCCTCCGGATCGGTCATGGCGGTCGGCCCGCCGAACCACGTGATGGATCGGCGCGGGTCCAGTTTGTCCAGGACCTGCGGCAGTGAGTAGTCGATCTGCTCGACGCGGACCACGCAGATGTGACAGTCGGCCAGGACGGCGGCATCGCGGCGGCACTGTCCCGGTCCGCCGTCGAGAATCAGGGTGCCGGCGTCGGCCACCGCGCCGGCGCACCCGGTGACCACGGCATCGCTACGTTCGCGATCGAGAATCGACAGGTGCGGTTGATCGTCGAGGACACGGTGTTCGCCCGTCAGTTCCCAGCGCCGCAGCCAATGTTCGGGCAGCCCGTCGGGCGCCAGCGCCGAGCGGGCGCCGTGGGCCCGCAGGGCCGAGTCGATCGCCCCCGGAATCTCCTCCGGGCCGACCCGATGGACCTGGGCGCCATGATGTTTGAGGCGATCGATGAACAGTTCGACGATCTCGGCCTGGTCCTCGGCCGAGGGCACCGGGGCGTTGCGCTGATAGTTGCGCGGCACCGGCACCATACGTTCGTCATTGGGTAGCGCCTCGAGGGCATCGCGCACGCGGCGCAGGAAATCCTCCCGCGAGGTCACCGTGAATCTCCCGTTCCATTGCTCCGGCTCCTCCCGCCGGATCGTACTTCGCGAACCAGGCTACCGTGCGGTAGGAGATCGCGAGCTCAGCCTACGGATTCCCGGCTACGCCGGCGGCGGATCAGCGTGACGACCAGATCGGCCGCGGTGGCCGCCCACACCGCCAGCGCCACCCACGCCTCACCGTGTCCGAAGGCGACCATCCATTGTTCGCCGGTGGCCTTGCCCAGTTCGGCGGTTCCCACGCCGTACATGCCCACGGGAAACACGATGCTCCACAGGCCGGGTTCGTAGCTCAGCCCGAAGTGCCGGACCAGATGCCGCCAGATGCCGGCCGCCAGCAGCAGCGGCACCAGCCAGCTGCCGAAGGCCCACAGCACCAGCGTCGAACCCTCGAGCATGGGCCGTACCGTCGCGATCAACGCCACCGAACTCTGATCCATGATCTGGGTGCCGGCCAGCACGCTGATCGCGGTGGCGCCCATGAAGATCCAATAGGTGGGCGCCAGCAGCTGCGCGGTCAGCGACGTGCCGAACAGGGTGCCCAGCACCACCGTCGCCACGATGCCGTAGAGCACCACGCCGACCGACCAGCACAGCAGCGCCGGCACCGCGAAACGCTGACCCCAAGGCTGCGGCAGCGCGGTGGCGGCCACCGCGAGCGATTGCGTGCCGACCACCCACAGGAACCAGGTGCCGTTGGCTCCGGTCACCGCGGTGGGCGCGCCGTGGTGCACCATCAGCAACGCCGGAATCGCGTAGACGAGTACCGCCCACGCGACCGTCGCCACCAGCAACAAGGCCAGCGCCGCACCCGCCCAGGCGTGTCGCGAGAGCCCCGCCGACAACACCGCGGTGCCGGCGACGAAGGCGAGATAGGTGAAGCCGGTCGCGGGATTCACCGCGTCGCCGATCACGCGGTCGCGGAAGAACGCGATGCGCAGCAGGGTCGCCACCACGAGCACGGCATAGGCGATCAGGCCGATGATCAGCAGGGCGGTGCCGCCCCATTCCCACCCCGCCGAGCCGACGGCCCGCGAGACGATGCCGGTCGCCATCACCGAGGCGAACCACCCCGGCCCGAGGTTCGCCACGAAACCCACTCGCCGCCCGAACGACTCGCTCACAGCGTGAGTGTTCCACGCGAACGTCGCCGAGCCGCGCATCCACACGCTCCGGGCTCGGGTCGAGCTGACGCCGCTCAGGCGACGGTGACCTTGTCGTCCTCGGCAGCTGGTTCCTCGCGTACGACCAGCAGGCGTTCGCGGTGGTGTTCCTCGTGCAGGTCGCGGCGGCGGGCGTGCAACAGTTGTTCGAGAGTGACGATGCCGCACAACCTGTTCGGATCGTCGCGCGCGACCACGGGTGCTGCCGTCACGTGCGCCAGCGCGAGTGCGTTGGCCACCTCGCGCAGGGTGTTGTCGGGATGGACCGAGGTCCGGATGCTCAGGGTGGCGGCCGCGACCGTGGTGCCGAGGCAGTTCTGCAGCACCTGACGGGTGGTCACGCCGACCAGCGCGCCGGAACCGTCGACCACGGGGTAGAGCCCGGCGTAGTGGGTCTGCGGCAGGATCGGGTCGATGAGATCGTCGATTCCGAGCACCAGCGGATCGGCGGTCATCACCTCGTGGGTGAAGAACGTCTCCAGCGGATCGGTGGTGTATTCGCGGGTCAGATGCAGTCGGCGGCGGGCGATCTTCTCGGTCAGCACCGAACGCTTGAGCAGCAGTACCGACACCGCGTACGCCGAGACCGAGGCCACCGCCAGCGGCAGCACGTCGTTCCAGGCATGGGTGAGTTCACAGGTGAAGACGATGCCCGTCAGCGGTGAGCGCATCACACCACCCACGACCGCGGCCAGTCCGCACATGGCCCAGAAGCCGACGGTGACGTGCGGCAGCAATCCGCCCTCGGCAGCTCCCAGCGCCGCGCCGATCATGAACACCGGCGCCAGCACGCCGCCGGAGGTGCCCGAGCCGAGTGAGAGGGACCAGATCAGCGTTTTCACCACGAGAATGCCGACGATCAGCGACAGCGTGGCATGTCCGGTGAGCAACTGGTCGATGACGTCGTAGCCGACGCCGAGCGCTCGCGGTTCGAACAGGCCGCCGATGCCGATGATCAGGCCGCCGATCGCGGGCCACCACATCCAGTGCACGGGAAGTTTGGCGAAGGAGTCCTCGGCGAAATACACCATCGCGGTGGCGGCGATGGCCAGCAGTCCGCCGGTGATGCCGGGGATCAGCGCCAGGCCGTCGGACAGCGCGCCGGGAGTGCGCCCGTCGGTCGCCACCGCGAAGACCGGTCCGTTGCCGAGCATCGCCCAGCGGCAGATGGTGCCGGTGACCACGGCGGCCACCACCGGAACGAAACTGCGTGGCCGCCATTCGAACAGCAGCAGTTCCACCGCGAGCAGAATCGCCGCGAGCGGGGCGTTGAAGGTCGCGGCCATACCCGCCGCCGAACCGGCGACCAGCAGTGTCTTGCGTTCGTCCGCGGACAGTTTCAGCAACTGCGCCAGAATCGAGCCGACCGCGCCGCCGGTCATGATGATCGGCCCCTCGGCGCCGAACGGCCCGCCCGAGCCGATGCTGATCGCCGCCGAGGCGGGCTTGAGCAGCGCCACCCGCGGTTGCACCCGGGACCCGCCGGTCAGGATGGCCTCGATCGCCTCCGGCATGCCGTGACCGCGAATCTTCTCCGAGCCGTAGCGCGCCATCACCCCGATGATCAGGCCGCCGACGACCGGTGCGCTCAGCACCAGCCACCACGGGTGATGGGTCGCGCCCGGTGCGACCATCTCGGTGCTGAGGCGTTGATAGAACACGAGATTCGTGATGAAGCCGATCAGCTTCAGCAGCGCGTAGGCGGCCCCCGCGGCCGCTCCGCCGACCGGTATCGCGAGTCCGGCGATCAGCAGCAGTCGCGGCGTGACCTGGAAATCACCCAGATGTGTTGCGCGCGAATGCCCGGCGCTCATAACGCCCCCGGCCCGGTGGCGGTGACGAAAGGCGTGGTGGCGGCGGCCTGCACCAAGTCCCGCGCCGCGACGATCACGCGGTCGCGCGCCTCGCGAGTGAGCCCGTCGAGCAAGGACCCGAAGGCGACTTTCCGCCGCTGCAGCACCTGGTCGACCACCGCCTGCCCGGCGGTGGTGACCTCGATGGTGACCACGCTGCGGTTGTGCGCATCGGTTCCCCGCGCCACGTATCCGCGGCCCTCGAGTTTGTCGGCCAGTCGCGTCACCGAGGAGGCGTTGACGCCGAGGGCGGCGGCCAGCCGCGACGACGACACCCGGCCGAGGGCCTGCAGGATCAGCAGGAAGCGCATCTGCGGAAAGGTGACGCCGGGAGGTGCGGCGTGGGCGCTGTCCCAGGCGATGGAAACCAGCATCCGGGTCAGCGCTTCCAGTGCCGCGATCTCGGCGGTGGTGCTCTGTGCGGGCGCGGCGTCGGCGGCCGACGCGGCGGTCTCCTCATGGCCTTGCATTAGACAAGAGTTGCAATATGCAAAGGGTGGGGTCAAGTCGAGCGACCTCTGTTGTGGTCGCGATCACAACGGCGGCTGCGCGGAGTGACGTGCTCCTGCCGGTATCGGTCGGCAGAGAATGACGAAGCCCTCGCGATGCGGCTGCTGCAGGATGCGATCTGTCTTCGGATCGAATTCCCGTGCGCCGCAGGAGGAAATGTGGACCTGTCGAAAGCCGGGCTCAGGCGTCGAGCGTGCCGTTGCGGAGGTCGGTGGTGAAGGCGTCCCATTCGGCAGGGGTGAAGACGAGGGCGGGGCCGGTGGGGTTCTTGGAGTCGCGGACGCCTACATGACCGTTGTCGAGGAACGCGGTCTCCACGCACTCTTTGCCGCCCCCGCTGCGGCTGGATTTGAACCACTTGGCGCCGGCTAGGTCCAGGTTCACCGTTCGTGCTCCCTTGCTATCTGCCGCAGTCGGCGCTTGCTCTCTGCAACGTCGTGCGCCGCATCCCGAATGACGCTGTACGCCTGACGATACCTGGCGACGTCCTTTGCGCGCTCGAGATATAGATCGCCCGCAAAGGATTCGATGTACACGACTGTCGGAGACAGTTCGCGTCCCTTCGAGTCGGTGCCGAAGTCGAGGATGGCAAACGGACCTGTCGGGAGACCTGCGGGAAATCCGGTCTCGTAGGGCAGCACTCTCACCGTGACGTTAGCCGGAAGATTTGCCAGATGATGGCATTGTGCCGCCATGATCTTTCCGCTGCCCACAACGGTGTGCAGTACCGATTCATGGATGACGAAATCGACCATGACCGGTTTGACCTTCCGGGTCAGCAACATCTGGCGCTTGACGCGTAGCTGGATTCGCCGTTCCAGCTCCTGCTCGTTGATGTCGGAGTAGTAGCCCAGTTCAATTGCCCGAGCGTAGGCCGGTATTTGTAGGAGTCCAGCGACGATATGGGGTTGGAAGATCGACAGTTTCTCCGACGACGACTCCAATCCGACGTACAAATCGAAGTTTCCGGTGATCACATCATCGAATGCCTGCCACCAACTTTTCTCGGTGCTCTGCTTCGCCAGGCCGATGAGCCCCGCACACACCTCGGGATCGTCGATGTCGTAGATGCGGCACAGCGCCTCCACATCGAGCACGCGGATGGCCGGGGACTTTCCGGCCTCGAGCCGAGACAGTTTGCTCGCCGACCATTGCATCAGCGGCGCAACATCTTCCAGCCGCAAGCCGACGCCGAGTCGGGCCTCCTTGAGATACCTCCCCAATTGCCGCCGGGGCAGAGTGGTCGAGCTGTCCTCACCGATGTTCGTCACGGATTCCTCGTTTGCATCGTGAGCGGTCGCCGTTTGCACGAGGAAAGAAATCGGCTACCCCCGTGCGAACCGCTCTGGGCCGTCGCAGAACCTTCGTTGCATATGCATGGCGCTATTGTCCCGCCGGCTCATTCGGTGGTCTTCTTGAGCCACCCCGATGGCCGGGAAACTCGAATCGGCAAGTCGCACAACCGTTGCCCCCGGATGCGACTACATCCGTGATGATACCGACGAGACATTACCGCGTAGCACCGACGCCGCAAGGTAATGGCCGAAAAATGGCCCCGGCCATCGGGAGTACCACCAGCCGTATGTCCGCTGGTGCCCCGACGATGTCCGGAGGTGTTCTCCCGTGCACGGTTTGCGGCCGATCATCCACAGCGCCCTGCCGACCATGACCACCACGCTCGCTCACCGCATCATGCAGGACCATCTCGACTGCCCGATCACGGTGTGCGCCAGAAAGTTACAGGCCAAACTCTGGCTCGTCGCGACGGGCGCCATGCACCCCGCCGACCGCCCGCACTTCGGGATCTGAGCATGACCAATCCCGTCTTCCACGGCCCGCTCGCCAACCCGATCTCCCCCGAGCGGATGCACCGTGAGATCCACGCCGAACGCCACGCCGACTGCACCCCGCACACCTGCGAGATGCTCAGCAGCTGCCGCAACATCCTCACAACCCTCGGCCACGACCCCGACGCCGCGACCACTGCCGAATGCGCCGCTTGCAGCACCGGCCGGACAATGAAAACGTCCCGCTCGCAGGATGTTTCGACGCCACCATCCACACTCCTCACCGAGTGCCGCGAGCGGGCCTGAGGTGCCTGCGGGGTCCCCTCCCGACCCCGCAGGCCACCGCAACTCCTCACTACCGCAACTCCCCACTACCGCAACGCGCCGCCATCGCAACGCGCCACCACGGCACCACGCCGCCATCGCAGCGTCCCGCTCCGCAACGCCGCGCGCGCCATCCCGCCCGACAAGGAACGACGTATGACACCTTCTCTGCCACAACGCATTCCACGAACATCATCGGCACCTGCGATCCACGGCGACCCCCACTGGTACGCGGCAATCGCACAAGCCCTACGCGCCACCCCCGCCGCCCGTTTCCCCTGCCTGAACGACCTGATACCCCGCCGCCCGCCAACATCTCACGAAACCTGCGTCTATCTCGGCCTGTCGACCCGCACCGTCTGGGAAAGGCCGCCGCGGTGACTCGCAGTGAGGAGCGATCGCCGGCGACTGTCCGGTGATGCTCAGGTGCCGCGCCGATTGCGAGAGACCGCCCTGTGGGCGGGGTGGCGATCGTCATCGCCCGCCCGTGAACTTATCGTGCAAACCCCGCCGAGAATGCGAGAAAACCGCGAATATCGTCGAAGTTTGCACGATTACTTCGGGGCACCCGCCGACACGCGGCATGTTCGGCTGTCGGCGCGACAACTCGCGCTCCTTGCGTAGTTGCTTCTGTTCCCCGCAACATATCTCGGTGTCGGCGTCGATCCTCCGAAGCCGGAGTGAGCAGGTCGGAAACTGCTCGGGAGGGGCGGGTGTCATGAGTGTCGATACCGGCGTGGGGGCATAGATGCACCAGCAAGTCACGGCAGCGGAATACGATTCCTGGCCCGAAGAGCGCTGTGCACGAATGGAAATCGTGGCGGGCATCGCCGTTGTGAGCCCCAGCGCGCCCAAGCGGCACAACCGGTTGGCGCGGGTCCTGGCGAACGCGCTGGATGCCGCGTCGGGACCGGAATGGAACGCCGATACCGACTTCGACGCCCGTCTGCAGGATGTCCCGCTCACCAACCGCAGCCCGGATGTGTACCGAGCGGACACGATCGACGTCACCCCCACCCGCCCGGAACACGTGCTGCTGGTCGCGGAGGTCGTCTCGCCCGGATCCGAGACAACCGATCGGATCGTGAAGGTCGACCAATACGCCAAGGCGGGTATCGCCTTCTATTGGCGAGTCGAACAGGCCGCGACCGGCGTCCCGCTGATCTACACCTACATCCTCGACCCGGCAACGAGGGCATATCGGACCGGCGAGATGGTACACGGGCGTCATCAAGGCGGCGGTACCGTTCACTGTCGACATCGATCTCGGCGAAATCTGACGCCCCGCCTAGACGACGGCCCCGTCGCGATTTCGGATCGCGACGGGGCCGGGCGAACGAGGTGAATTACGCCGAGGCGGTGATGAATTCGGCCGCCTTCTCACCGATCATGTAGCACGGTGCGTTGGTGTTGCCGCCGGTGATGCTCGGCATGATCGAGGCGTCGGCGACCCGCAGGCCCTCGATGCCGCGCACCCGCAGTTGCGGGTCGACCACCGCGCGCTCGTCCACGCCCATCCGGCAGGTGCCGACCGGGTGGTAGACCGAGTGGATCCGCATCGGCAGCTCGCGGCGCAGCGCGGTCTCGTCGGTGAACGCGGGGCCGGGGGAGAACTCCTCGGTGATGTCGCCGGCGATCGCCTTGTTCGCCGCGGCTTCGCGGATCATGCCGATGGCCTCGACCAGGAAGTCCATATCGGCCGGGTCCGAGAGGTAGCCCGGGTCGATCAGCGGCGAGGCCAGCGGGTCGGTGGATGCCAGGCGCAGTTCGCCGCGGCTCTTCGGGTAGATCAGGGTCGGGAAGATGGTCAGCGCCTCCCGCTTGTCCACCATGTGCAGCTTGTCCTCGTCCTGGTTGGGCGTCGGGTAGCTCCACGGCAGGGTGTGGATCTGCATATCCGGGATGTCCTTGGCGAACGAGGTCCGCACGAAGCCCACGGATTCGAAGACCGTGCGCCCGAACCAGGAGCTGCCGGGGCTGCGCAGTTCCTTAAGGAAACCGGCCGCGAAATGCGACGGAATGCCGCGGTGCAGCGCCTTCTTCGAGATGAAGGTCATCGGTACGAACAGGTGGTCGTGCAGGTTCTGGCCGACCGGCAGATCCGCGTTGACCTCGATGCCGAGGTCGCGCAGGTGCCCGGCGGGGCCGACGCCGGACAGCATCAGGATGTGCGCGGAACCCATCACGCCACCGGAGACCACGACCTCCTTCTCGGCGCGGATGATCCGGCGGCCCTTCTTCTCGATGACCTCGACGCCGGTCGCGCGGCCCTTCTCGATCACCACGCGCGCCACGTGCGCCTTGGTGACGACCTTCAGATTCGGGTTGGGGCGGTTGGTGATGAAGCCGCGAGAGGAGCTGTAGCGCAAGCCGTCTCGCACGCTCTGCTGGAAGATGCTGATGCCCTCTTGGGACTCGCCGTTGTAGTCCTCGATGACCGGGACGCCGAAGGTTTCGGCCGCGGCCTCCATCCACTCCTGGGCGATCGGGGTCAGTTCCTTCTGCCGCGTCACCTCGATGGGACCGCCGGAACCGCGCAGTTCGCTGGCGCCGTCCTCCCAGTTCTCCAGGCGCTTGTAGGCAGGCAGCACGTCCTCGTAGCTCCAGCCCTCGCAGCCCTCGGCGGCCCAGGAGTCGAAGTTGGCCTTGTTGCCGCGCACGAAGAGCATGCCGTTGACCGAACTCGAACCGCCCAGCACCTTGCCGCGCGTCATCGGTACCCGGCGCTCGGCGGCGTGCTTCTGCGGAATCGAGTACTGCGACCAGGTGACCTGATGCTTGAGCTGCGGAACCGTGTGAACCGTCGTGATCATGCCCGGGACCGTGACCAACTTGGTGTTGTCCTTGCGGCCGGCCTCGAGCAGGATGACGCTGGCGCCCTGCTCGGCGAGCCGACTCGCGACAGTGGCACCGGAGCTGCCCGCGCCGATGACGATGTAATCGGCTGCGCTGGTGTCGGTCATGTTCGGTTACCTCATCTTCGAAGTGGTAGCGGCTGATCGCGGCTCCGCTCGGCGCGGGAGCGTGCCTCAGCTCACTGTAGAACAAGTTCTAATAATGGTGAAGACGCACGCTGGGGAAAAATGATCTCCGGGACGCGGTCCGGGAGCGACTTCCTGGCTATGACCAGGGATGTTGTTCACGTCACATCATAGAACAGGTTGCAGTTCTTCCTCGGCGCGGAAAGGTGGTGACGAGGGTTCGCCAACTCCCCTCGGCCCGTCGGCGGACGGGCCCGGCGGCGGAAGTCGCCCTCGCGGCGGCCGAGATTCCACCTATCATTTCGACTGTGACCGATATTCGTGAAATTCCCGTACAGACGCTCGCCGGTGAACCCGCGACCCTCGCCGAACTCGCCGGTGACAAGGCGCTACTCGTGGTCAACGTCGCCTCGAAATGTGGTCTGACACCGCAGTACACCGGACTGGTGGCGCTGCAGCAGGCCTACGGCTCACGCGGATTCAGCGTCGTCGGCGTGCCGTGCAACCAGTTCATGGGACAGGAGCCGGGCACCGCCGAGGAGATCCAGCAGTTCTGCTCGACCACCTACGGGGTGGATTTCCCGCTGCTGGCCAAGGTCGACGTCAACGGTGACGACCGGCATCCGCTGTATCGCGAACTCGTGCAGACCGCCGATGCCGAAGGCGATGCCGGCGATATTCAATGGAATTTCGAAAAGTTCCTGATCGATCGTGACGGTAAGGTCGTCGGTCGTTTCCGTCCGCGCACCGAACCGCAGGATCCGAGTGTGGTCGCGGCGATCGAATCGGTATTGCCGTAATTTCCGGACGCCGCCGGAAATCGCGTATTCAGTCCCGCAGCACTTGCAGGGCCGATTTTTCCAGCCGGTCCGCGATTTCGGCATACGAGGCGTAACCCACGCCGGCGCGAACCAGGGCGCCGGCATAAAGCAATTCCAGCGTCTCCACCACATCGGGATCGGCGTCCGGGCCCAGCGCGTCCAGCAGGCGCCGCCGGATCTCGGTCCCGATGCGCAGGCGCAGATGCGCGACGTCGGGATCGGTACCCAGCAGCGCGCTGGTCACCGCGCCCGCCAGCGCGGGTTCGTCGGCGACCAGCATTGCGATCTGGCGCAAAACGGCGACCACCCGGGTGGTCCGGTCGGCGCCCGCCTCCGGCTCGGGGGGCGCATCGGCGGCCAGTCGCCGCCAGAAGACCTCGGCGACCAGGTGTTCCTTGGAAGAGAAATAGGTGTAGGCGGTGGCCGTACCCACTCCGGCGGCCGCGGCCACCATGCGCACGGTGAGACCGGCGAAGCCCTCGCGCGACAGAACTTCCAGCGCGGCCTTGGTCAGCCGGTCGACGGTATCGGCCTGCTTCTCGGTGAGGCGGCGGCGAGTTGCCTCCATATTCACCGGTGTAGGCTCGGTGGAAATGGGATCGGACACGTGTCTGGATGCTACTGTAGTGAAGCTTCGAAAGCAACTCGCATACCCGTTGCCGAAGCGGATACAGTCGCAAATCGCAAAATATCGCATCCGCTCGCAAAGTATCGAGAGATGATTTCCGAAAGGTGTTCTTCTGATGACTCGTGCCGATTCGATAATTCCCGCGGAATCCGAAATTTCCGTGGATACTCGCCGATTGTTCGAGCTGGCCGAGCAGGCGATCGGCTTCATGCCGGTCGAGGAGGGACGCGCGCTCTACGAGGCCGCCCGGCGCTACGCGGGCGACGGGATAATCGTGGAAATCGGCACCTACTGCGGTAAGTCGGCGATCTATCTCGGCGCGGCGGCCCGTGAAACCGGCGCCACCGTCTACACCATCGACCATCATCACGGGTCCGAGGAACATCAGCCCGGCTGGGAATATCACGACACCTCGCTGGTCGATCCCGAAACCGGCCGCTTCGACACCGTCACCACATTCCGCCGCACCATGGTGCGCGCGGAATTGACCGATACCGTGGTCGGCGTCGTGGGCCCCTCGGCGACCGTGGCGAAGCACTGGCGCAGCCCGATCCGGCTGCTGTTCATCGACGGCGGGCATACCGAGGCCGCGGCCCAGCGCGATTACGACGGCTGGGCGCACTGGGTGGCGGCCGGTGGTGTGCTGGCCATCCACGACGTCTTCCCGGATCCGGCCGACGGCGGGCAGGCCCCGTACCACATCTACCGAAAGGCGTTGGACAGCGGTAATTTCCGCGAAGTCGCGGCCATCGGATCGCTGCGGTTGCTCGAGCGCGGCACGGGGTGTGGCGGTAAGGGCTGAAACGGCCGAAGCGGAAGCGGTGAAGTCGCGGCCGGCTCAGCTGGGTGAACGCACGCAGTCGCAGGTGAGGCCGGTCGCGATATCCGCCCCGGGCACCAGGTCGCGGAAGATCCCGTTGCCGCCGGTGGTGCGGGTCAGCGCGTCGGCGGCCAGCACCGCCGCCGCGCCGGTCCAGGTGGTGCGCTCCTCCGGCCAGCGCTTGCCGTCGGCGAAAACCAGTCCGGTCCAATAGGATCCGTCGTCCTCGCGCAGGTGCTGGATACTCGCCAGCAGTCGCAGCGCGCGATCGGAATCGCCGAGGGCGTCCAGCGCCAGTGCCAGTTCGCAGGTTTCGGCGCCGGTCACCCACGGCCGGTCGGAGACGCAGCGAATGCCGATCTCGCCGACGACGAAATCGCTCCAGCGCGAGGCGATCCGGGCATGTCCCGCCTCTCCGCGCAGCGCCCCGCCCAGCACCGGGTAGTACCAGTCCATCGAATACCGGTCCTTCTCGGCGAAGGCTTCCGGATGATGCCGCAGTGCGTGGCCGAGGCGCAGGGCCGCGACCTCCCATTCCGGCTGGGCGAGGCCGAGCAGTTCCGCGATCGCCAGCCCACAGCCGATGCTGTGGAACATGCTCGAGCAGCCGGTCAGCAAAGCCTCGGGCAGGATGCCCTGTTCGGTCTGCAGCCAATAGATCTCGCCGTTGCGTCCCTGCTGCAACGAGATGACGTAGTCGATCGCCGCGCGCACGGTCGGCCACATCGCGTCCACGAAGCGCCGATCACCGGTGCAGCGGTAGTAGTGCCAGACACCGGTGGTGATGTAGGCGCAGAAATTGGTATCGGTATCGGCGGTCTCGACGATGTCGCCGCGAAATTGCGACGGCCAGGAGCCGTCCGCGCGCTGGGTGTCCGCCGACCAGGCGTAGGCGGCGCGCGCGGCGTCGTACAGACCCGCCACCGTCAGCGCCATCGCCGACTCGACATGATCCCAGGGATCGGTGTGCCCACCCCGGAACCACGGGATGGCGCCGTCGCTGTGCTGTTGTGCGGCAATGGATTCCGCGGTGGCCAGGCACTGCCGGGCGGTGAGGACGCCGGGAATCGAGGGCAGCTCAGCGGCGCGCACCGGACACCGCCGGCTTGGTGAAGTACAGGGCGACGCTCTTGCCGATCACCGGGTCCAGGGCCGATTCGGCGACACGGGTCAGCCACGGCCGTTTCATCATGTCCCACACCAGCATCCGGTGATACAGCTGCACCGGCCGGGCATCGGGCTTGTCCACGCCGACCAGGCACTTCAGCCACCAGTACGGGGCGTGCAGCGCGTGCGCGTGTTGGCTGTGGATGAAGCGCATACCGCGTGCGGCGACCTTGCCGCGCAGTTCGTCGGCGCGGTAGATGCGCACGTGACCGCCCTCGTTGGCGTGGTATTCGTCCGAGAGCAGCCAGCAGATCCGCTCGGGCAGCCAGCGCGGCACCGTGATAACAAGGGCCCCACCGGGTTTCAGAATGCGCACCAGTTCCGCGATCGCGCCGTCGTCGGCCGGAATGTGCTCGAGGATCTCGGAGGCGATCACGACGTCGAATTCGCCGTCCTCGAAGGGCATGGCCAGCGCGTCGCCCTGGACCGTCTCGGCCTGCGCGTAATCGGGAGCCTCGCCGGCCTCGGCCAGCGCGCCGAACATGACCTTCACATCGGCGAGATCGTCGGCGTTCTGATCGAAGGCGACGATATCGGCGCCGCGCCGATACGCCTCGAAGGCATGGCGACCCTGTCCGCATCCCACATCGATGACCCGCAGGCCCGGACCGATTCCCAAGCGGTCGAAATCGACGGTCAGCATACGTTCGCCTCCTGTGTATCGGCGGTCAGGTCGGTGCCCTGGCGGCGGGCGATGGCGCGTTCGTACACCGAAACGGTTTGGGCTGCCACGGCTTCCCAGCTGAAGACGGTGAGTGCGCGGTGGCGCCCGGCGGCGCCGA
Organism: Nocardia nova NBRC 15556; assembly: GCF_001613005.1. Taxonomy (GTDB): domain Bacteria; phylum Actinomycetota; class Actinomycetes; order Mycobacteriales; family Mycobacteriaceae; genus Nocardia; species Nocardia nova. The sequence continues at coordinate 84,185 of NZ_BDBN01000010.1, forward strand.
GGTCGTCGATGCGACGCGGATTGTCGAGCAATTTTCCGAGGACGCCGGTCAGTTCGTCCACATTGCCGGGCTCCACCAGTTCGGCACAGTCGGCCGCCACCTCCGGCAGTGCGCCGGCCCGGCTGGCGACCAGGGCGGTGCCGCTGGCCAGCGCCTCCACGGCGGGCAGCGAGAAGCCCTCGTACATGGACGGAATGCAGGAGATCTGCGCCGAGGCCAGCAGTTCGGCCAGTGCCTCGTCGGACAGTCCGCTCGACACCGTGACGATATCGGAGATGCCCAGTTCGGCGATCAGCTTCTCGGTGGGGCCGTTCGGTTCCAGCTTGGCCACCAGCTGCAATTCGACGTCGTGGGTGAGCCGCAGCCGCGCGAGCGCCTGCAGCAGGTGAGAGATGCCCTTGAGCGGTTTGTCGGCGCTGGCCACGGCCACGATCCGGCCCGGTACGCGACGCTCGCGCGGCCGGAACAGTTCGGTGTCGACGCCGAGTGGGACCACCCGCAACTGGGAGGCGTCGACGCCGAAGTCGTCGGCGATATCGGCCGCCGAGGTCGAGGAGACGGTGATCAGATCCGGAATCAGCCGGGCGACGCGCTGCTGCATGCCGAGGAACCCGTACCAGCGGTGGACGAACGCCTTGCGCCGCCACGGCGCGGCCGCCAGATCGACGGCCCGGTCGCGGGTGATCGGATGGTGGATGGTGGCCACCAGCGGCACCCGGCGGGCGATGTCGAGCAGTCCGGAACCCAGGCACTGGTTGTCGTGCACGACATCGAAATCCGCTGCGCGCGAACGCAACAGCCGTGCCGCGCGCAGGCTGAACGTGCGCGGCTCGGGGAATCCGGCGGTCCACATCGTGCCCAGTTCCAGCAGGTCGATGCGGTCGCGGATCTCCCCGGGCCGCGGCGTGCGGAACGGATCGGAATCGCGGTACAGATCCAGGCTCGGCACCTCGGTCAGCTTTACCCGGGGATCGAGCAGTTCCGGGTAGGGCTGACCGGAGAACACCTCGACCTCATGGCCGAGTTCGGCCAGGCCGTGGCTCAACTTCCGGACATACACCCCCTGCCCGCCACAGTGGGTCTTGCTGCGGTAGGACAGCAGGGCGATACGCACGTCTTCGGCTCACTTCCTGTTCAGGCGCCAGGTCGCGGTGGTGGTTCAGGCGCTCGCGCGCAGGGGCGCGAGCTTGCCGGCCAGGCGGTCGAGATAGGCCAGCACCTCGGCTTCGGACTTGTCCGGCAGTCCGTACAGTACGTCGGTCACCCCGGCGGCGCTCCATTCGGTAAGCCGCTGCGTGTCGGGTTTGCCGTCGAGGGCGACCACCCGCGGGGTGTCCTCGCGGCCGGCCTCCTGCCACACCTTGGTCAGCAGCTGCAGGCGTTCCAGCAGCGTATGGGTCTCGTACGGGGTGGTGATCCAGCCGTCGGCCGAGCGCGCGATCCAGCGGAAACCCTGTTCGGTGCCCGCGGTGCCGATCAGCACCGGCACCTTCGCCTGTACCGGCTTCGGCCACGCCCAGCTGGGGCCGAACTTCACGAAGTCGCCGTCGTAGCTCGCCTCTTCCTCGGTCCACAGCGCTCGCATGGCCTCGAGGTACTCGCGCAGCACCGTGCGGCGCTTGTTGCCCGGCACGCCGTGGTCGGCGAGTTCGTCGGTGTTCCAGCCGAATCCGGCGCCGACGCTGACCCGGCCGCCGGACAGGTGGTCCAGGGTCGCGATGGTCTTGGCCAGCGTGATGGGATCGTGTTCGGTGGGAAGTGCCACCGCCGTGGACAATTCGATGCGTTCGGTGACCGCCGCCGCGGTGGCCAGCGCCACCCACGGGTCCAGGGTGCGCATGTACCGGTCGTCGGGCAGGCTCTCGTCGCCGGTCAGTGGATGCGCCGCCTCCCGTTTGATCGGGATGTGGGTGTGCTCGGGCACGAAGAACGACTCGAAGCCGCGCTCCTCGGCGGCCTCGGCCGCGACCGCCGGCCGGATGCCGCGGTCGCTGGTGAACAGGACGATGCCGAAACGCATGATGTTCCTTTCGGTTCGGTCGGGCATCAGCTCGAGGCCGGACCGTCGTTGGCGGCGGCGCGGCCCGCGCGGCGACCGTAGAAGCTGCCGTCGCCGAGGGAGGTGCCGCTGGCGTAGCCGCCCGCGCAGACACCGGAGGTGCAGCGGCCCGCGGCGTACAAGCCGGGGATCGGCTCGCCCGTGACGTGGATGACCCGGGAATCCAGATCGGTGCGCAGACCGCCCAGGGTGAATCCGGCGGTGAAGTTGCGCATATCGAACCCGGCCACCGGTGTGCCGATCGGCTTCACCCACTCCGGCTTCTTGCCCAGCAGCGGATCGGAGCCGGATTCGGCGTGCCGGTTGTAGACCTCGACGGTGGCCTGCAGCGAGCCCGCGGGCAGGCCCATATCGCTTTCGAGTTCCTCGACCGTCTCCGCCGCCCAGGTGGGGGGCTGGCGGAAGAAGGGGCTGCTGGTCTCGGTCTTCAGCGCTTCCTCGAGCGCGGCCTCGTCGATGATCAGGTAGGCCTGGTTGTCCTGCTGGATCAGCGTGGCCTGGCCGATCCGGCCCGGATAGGTGTCCTCGGCGATGTAGCGCTGACCGCGGCCGTTGACCAGAATGCCGCGGACCATCATCTGCGGATCGCCGAAGAAGGCGACCTCGGTGGCGTCCATATGCGCCAGTTCGGCGCCGAGCGCCTGGGCGACCCGGATGCCGATGCCGTCGTGTTCCTCGATCGCGGCGGCGGGCCGGCCGATGAGTCGCGGGGCGTAGCCCTCGATCATCCGCTGCTCGTAGGCGAAGCTGCCGGTGGCCAGCACCACGCCGCGGCGGGCGCGCACGGTGATCTCCTTGCCGTAGCGCTTGGCCACCACGCCGACGACGCGGTTGTCGGCCGCGACCACGAGCCGCTGAATCCGGATGTCGTACTCGGCTCGCACACCGAGGGATTCGGCGGTGTCGGTGAGCGGCTTCATCAGCATGTAACCGCCGCCCTGCTCGCCGATGCGCTTGTTCTGCATCTGCGGCAGGTGGCCGCGCGGGGCAGGGGTGGCGATGTCCTTGAACGGCGCGGCGTTCTCACCGCCGGAGTACATCAGGCCCTCGTCGTGCGGGGGTTCCCAGCCCGGCTCGCCCCAGAATTCCTCTTTGAACGGAACACCTTGGGCGACAAGCCAGTTGAAGTGTTCGACGCTGCCCTGGCAGTAGTCGTGAATCTTGGCCTCGTCCACGCCGGGCCCGAGGGCGGCCAGCATGAACTTCTCCATGTTCTCCGGGGTGTCCTCGAAACCGAGCGCCTTCTGCAGCGGAGTGCCGCCACCCAGATAGATGAATCCGCCCGACAGGGAGGCCGCACCGCCCCAGCCGCCGGTGCGCTCGAGCACCAGCACGTCCGCGCCGGCCCGGGCGGCCTCGATTGCCGCGGCGACGCCGGCGATGCCGTATCCGGCGATCACCACATCGGCCTCGTAGTCCCAGTCGGTGATGTCGGCGGCGGGCTGGGGGCGTACACCCAGGGTGTCGGACATGGTGGGTTCGTTCCTCACTTCTCGGCGGATTCGGCGGCTCGGGCGGCGGCCTTTTTCTCGTTGGCCTTCTTTTCGGCGGCCACGACTTTGCCGACGACGCTGTCGAGTTTCGTCCCGGCGGCCCAGCCGGTGTAGTGGCACAGGAAGATCGCGATCTCGCGCAACTGTTCCTCGGTCAGTTCACCGTTGCGCAGGGCCGCGCTGACCTGGATCTCGGTGACGTCGAGGTGGCCCTGTGCGGTGAGCGCGCCGAGCAGCAGCAGGCGGCGATCACGCACGGACAGTTCCGGGCGGCTCCAGATGTCGGCGAACAGATGGTCCGCCGTCACGGCGAAATGCGCGCCGGGTCCGTCGGACATCTCCCAGCCGTAGACCTCGCCCATCTTGGCCACCCCGCGCGCGCGACGCTGCTCGGGGGTGAGGCCGTCGGTTTCAGCGCTCATTGCTCTCCTCGGAAGTGTCGGTGGCGGCCCGCGAGATATCGCCGGGCCCGACGCCGAGCCCGTCGCCGAGTCCGCTCAATGCCATTCGGGCGAAGGGCAACTCGACGCCGAGTCGCTCGCCCAGGGCCAGTGCCAGCGACAGATCCTTCTCACCCAGATCGCGGGTATGCGTGAAGATCGAATGCCAGAAGTCGTCCACCGCGACCGGTGCGGTGGTATCGCGCAGCATGATCGCGCCCGCCCCGCCGGTGATGGCATCCGAATGCCGGACCACCTTGCCCAGGTCGACGATGTTCAGCCCGGCCGCCTCGGCCAGTCGCTGCGCCTCCGCGGTGGCCGTGAACGAGACGAAATGCAGCAGGTTGCGGGCCAGTTTCATCCGGGTGCCGGCGCCGACCTCGCCCGCGTGCACCACCAGTTCGGCCCAGTAGCCGAACGGTTCGCGCACCTTGTCGAAGGCGGCGTCGCTGCCGCCCACCATGACCGCGAGCGACCCCTTCTTGGCCCCCGCGCCGCCGCCGCTGACCGGGGCGTCGACGAAGTCCACCTCGTGTTCGGCGCAGATGCCGGCGAGTTCTACGGCGGTCCGGTCGCTGATGGTCGAATGCACGGCGATCACCGTGCCGGGGCGCGCGGTGCTCAGCAGGCCGTCCGGACCGGTCACCACGGATCGGACCTGCTCGTCGTTGAGGACGACCACCGAGATCACCCCGGCGCGCTCGGCGACCTCGGCCGCCGTCTTCGCCGGCTCGGCGCCGCCGTCGACGAACGGCCGCACGGCCTCGGCCCGGGTGTCGCAGACGACGAGGCCGCCGGGGCGCTTCAGCAGCCGCTCGGCCATCGGCGCACCCATATTGCCGAGGCCGATGAAGCCCGCAGCGCTGGTGCTGTCGTTCGTGGACCCGCTCATGGGTACCTTTCGATGCTGTCTGGACACGTGTACGGAACTATAGGTTCGACTCTGATCTTGGCGCAAGAACTTGTTTCAATTCCGCGGTTGTGTCAAGGCGGCGGAACCGGCGCCGACCACGGCGTGGACGGTTGCCGGCACCCTGGTCGAACGTCCGCATCTTCGTAGCAAAAATGGCCGATCCATTGTCGGTCCCCGATTGCGGTGGTACCGTCCAGACACATGTCCAGCGATGTGTCTTTCGCGCCTGTCCGCGAGGGATATCCCGGCCTGAACTCGTTCTCGAAAACGGGCTGACGGACCACGACGTTCGCGGTCGCCGCAGCCCGGTGACCGCCCGGATCAGGCCGTGCCGGATATCGGCGCCGGCCCTCGACACAGAATGTGAAGGAAGCTGCGATGTCCGGTTTTTCCCGGGACGAACTCGACGAGATGGTCCGCCGCTGGGTGGTCGAGAACGAACGCTGCGAGGCGGCGGGGGACTGGCGGCCGCTGGCCGACATGTACACCGAGGACGCCACCTACGGCTGGAACTACGGACCGACCCAGGAATTCATGGCGGTGGGCCGCGACGAGATCCGCGAACTGGCGCTGGGACAGGAGATGGACGGCCTCGAGGGCTGGACCTACCCGTACCAGGAATTCGTCGTCGACGAGCGCAGCGGCAACGTGATCGGCTTGTGGAAGCAGGTCAACGAGAACACCCGCCCCGACGGCCGCCACTACAGCCCGGAGGGCATCGGCGGCAGCTGGTTCCGCTACGGCGGCAACTTCCAATGGTCCTGGCAGCGTGACTTTTTCGACTTCGGCAACGTCTCGGCGCTGTTCGTGGAGATGATCACGGCGAACGCGCTGTCGGAGGGGATGCAGAAGCGGATCGAACGCTCGGGCGCGGGACCGCTGCCGGGCTGGTACAAGATCGGCGAGTCGCCGGTCCCGCTGTGGTGAGCGCGATGCCCGCGAGTCGCTTCGCCACACTCAGCCGGGAGCAGCTGGCGGCGCTGGTGCCCGAACTGCTGCTGTGCGGGCATCTCATCGATCGCTCCGGGATGGCGCATTCGATCGGCGCCTTCGGGCGCGACGGGATGGCCGAGGTGGCGATCGAGGAATGGCAGCTGGCCAGCCCGATCTACACCCGCCGGATGCGCGCGGCCCTCGACATCCCGGGCGACGGCGTCGTCACGATATTCAAAGGGCTGCAACTGGATATCGGCGCGCCGCCGCAGTTCATGGACTTCCGGTTCCGCGTCGACGACGACCACAACGGCGAGTTCTGGCTCGACCACTGCGGTGCGCTCGCCGACGTCGAGCCGATGGGTGAGGACTACGTGGTGGCCATGTGCCACACCATCGAGGACCCCACCTTCGACGCGACCGCGCTGGCCACCAATCCGCATGCGCAGGTGCGCCCGATCCACCGGCCGCCCCGGCAGCCGGCCGATCGAGTGCCGGTGTGCGCGTGGACGGTTCGCATCGACCCGGCCAACGAACCGCCCGCGGTGCCGCGCAATGCGGCGCGCATGGCCGAATTCGCCGCTGTCGACCTCGAATTGGCGCCGATCGAAGTCGCGGGTCCGGGCCGGTCCGACTACCGCGGGCCACTGCTGAGCGATATCGACTTCGCGGACTTCTCGCATTCGGCGCTGGTCCGGATGGCCGACGAGGTGTGCCTGCAGCAGCATCTGCTGAATCTCGGATTCCTGATCGCGGTCGGCGAACGCGCGGACGCGGAGACCACGGCCACGATCGCGCGCAAACAGTTCACCGGGATCGCCGGGCTCACCTCCGAACGCCTGCGCGCGGTACTGGGCCTCGGTACCGGCTTCGAGGATCTGGCCCAGGTGCTGCGGCTGCATCCGGCGTGGAATCCGCTGCCCTACGTCGACATGCAGATCGACGCCTATCACGACTCCGCGATCCTGCGCATCGCGCGCGACAGTCCCGGTGTGCGCGACGGCGGCTGGCCGGCCGCCGTCGACGCCGAACATCTGGAGCCGCTGGCGGCCATGGTGCGCGGGGTGAATCCGCGATTCGACGTGCATGCCCGCGAGGGCGACGAGCGCGAATTCGTAGTCGAGATCACCGCTGCCGCAACGCCTTTCCGGGAGTCGCCGGAGGTGGCGATCACTCGGTTCAGCACCGGGGCGGAGTTCCACTTCGCGCCCCGGCAGTCGCTGCCGCTGACGGTCGTCTGACCGCCCTCAGTCCCGAACCGCCGCTACCGACGAGAGATCTCAGATATGCCGAACAATTTCGCCGACCTGTTCGAGCACGCCGTGGACGCCATGCCGGATCGGGTGGCGCTGATTCAGGGCGAGCGCCGGGTCACCTATCAGGAGCTGGAACGCCGCGCCAACCAGCTCGCTCACCACTTCGCCGCGGTGGGCCTGGGGGAGGGCAGCCACATCGGCTTCCAGATGCACAACAGCATCGAGACGATGGAAACCCTGATCGCCGCCTTCAAGATCCGGGCGGTGCCGATCAATATCAACTACCGCTACGGCGCGGACGAACTGCGCTACGTCTACGACAACGCCGACCTCGAGGCGGTGGTACACCACCGGTGCTACGCGCAGGTCGTGGATCAGGTGCGTCCGCAGGTGACCACGCTGCGCCACGTCTTCGTCGTCGACGACGATCAGGGCGGTGACGGGCTGCCCAGCGAATCCACGCCGTACGCGGAGGCATTCGAAAGCAGCTCGGCCGCACGCGATTTCGGTGAGCGCAGCGCCGACGACCTGTTCATGATGTACACCGGCGGCACCACCGGCATGCCCAAGGGCGTGATGTGGCGCCAGGAGGATATGTGGCGGGTCCTCGGCGGCGGCATCGACTTCTACACCAACGTGCCGGTGGCCGACGAGTTCGAACAGTCCCGGGTCGGCTCGCAGAACGACCCGCTGCGCTGGCTGATCCTGCCGCCGCTGATCCACGCCGCCGCGCTGATGCCCACGTTCACCGCACTGTGGTCGGGCAACACCGTCGTCTACGAACCGCGCTTCGACGCCGACCGGGTTTGGCAGGTGGTGGCCGGACAGCGGGCGAATATCGTCGTCATCACCGGCGATGCCATGGCACGGCCGCTGCTCAACTCCTATCGGCGGTCGCCGGTGGACGCCTCCTCGATGGTCGCCCTCGCCTCCGGTGCGGCGCTGCTGTCGCAGCCGGTGAAGAACGAGATGCTGGAGTTGTTCCCGCATGCGGTGATCACCGATTCGATCGGCTCCTCCGAAACCGGATTCGGCGGCATCGGCGTGGCGCAGAAGGACGACGACCCGTCCCGCGGGCCGCGCGTGCAGACCGGACGCGGTGCGGTCGTGGTCAACGAGGAGGGCCGGGAGGTGGCCCCCGGCGAAGAGGGCTGGATGGCCAAGAAGGGGGCGGTGCCCCTCGGCTACTACAAGGACCAGACCAAGTCCGACAAGCTGTTCAAGACCGTCGACGGCGTCCGCATGGTCATCACCGACGACCGCGCGCGGGTGGAGGCCGACGGCACCATCACCCTGATCGGGCGCGGCAACATGGTGATCAACACCGGCGGCGAGAAGGTGTTCGTCGAAGAGGTGGAGGCCGTCGTGAAGGCCCATGAGGGCGTCTACGACGTGGTGGTCATCGGAGTTCCGCACGAGCGCTGGGGCCATCAGGTCGCGGCGGTGGTGTCACCGGCAAGCGCCGATCCGCTGGATTTCGCCGACCTCGAGGCACACGTCCGCAAGCATCTCGCCGGATACAAACTGCCGCGCAGCATTTGGGTGGTCGACGCGGTCGGGCGCACGCCCAGCGGAAAACCGGACTACCGGTGGGCGAAAGCCCATGCCGAATCCCATCCGCCGGCCCACACCGTCGGCTCCTGAACCCCTCGGGATCCTCGCCGGACGTCGCGCCCGCGGCGTTCGGCGCCGTCGTGTCCGGGCGATCTCGGTGACTGGGATTTCCCGGCCGAGAGGGCCTGCCGAATCAGACTGGAACGTGTTCTACTTGGAGGATGACAGCGGTGCATTCCGTACTCGGTGAAAAAGTCAGGATGCCGGTCGAGATCCGCGACGCCGACGCCTGCGCGGCGACATTTCTCGTCGACGCGGCGGCGGCCCGGGAGATCGTGGCGCCGACTGGACTCGAACCACTCACGGTCGCCGGACGCGGGGTGTGCTCGCTGGTCTTCGTGCGCTACGTGGACGGCGACCTCGGTCCCTATCACGAATTCGGCCTCACCCTCATGGTGCGCGGCCGGGACAAGGACCTCGGCGTCTACATTCCCTGGCTGCCGGTGAACCAGACCTTCACCTGCGCCGCCGGCCGCGAGATCTGGGGCTTTCCCAAGGAGATCGCCGATATCCGGATCACGCCGGTGCGTCGCGGCAAGCGCTGCGAGGTGCGCATCGACGACCGTCTGGTGGTGGCGATGGAGGTCGCCGGTGGCGTGCCGTCGCCGGGCGGCATGGGCGGTGCGTCGATCGCGGCCTACACCCATATGGACGGCGTCCTGCGCCGTACCCCGTGGGTGATGAATCCGTCGCAGGTGCGAATGGGGCTGGGCGGCACCAGGATCGAACTCGGTGATCACCCCGTCGCCGAACAGATGCGCGCCCTGGGGTTGCCCAAGCGCGCACTCTTCAGCAGCCGGATCGGACTGCTGCGCATGACTTTCGAAGACGCGGTGGAGGTTCGATGAGCAAGACAGCACTGGTGACCGGTGCCGCCAGCGGCATGGGACGCATGGCGGCCCAGCGACTGGCGGCGGGCGGCTATCGGGTGGCCGCACTCGATATCAACGAGACCGGCCTGGCCGAAACCGCGCGCCGATCCCCGAATATGAGCACCTACACCTGTGATGTCGCCGACGAGCAGGCGGTGCGCGCGGTGGTCGACAAGGTCCGCTCGGGCCTCGGGCCGATCGAGCACGTGGTGCACGCGGCGGCGCTGTGCCGGGTGGGTTCGGCTCTGACCCACGATGTTTCGGAGATGCGCCGGGTGATGGACATCAACTACGGCGGGACGATCAATATCTGCCAGGCCATCGTGCCGGAGATGAAGCAGGCGGACCGCGGCACGCTGGTGCTGTTCGCCTCGGTGGCGGGCTGGCTGCCCTCGCCGGGCCTGGCCGCCTACTCGGCCTCCAAATTCGCCGTCGTCTGCTACCACGAAGCGCTCGCCCAGGAGTTGAACGGGACCGGGGTGCGGGTGATCTCGATCTGCCCGCCGATCGTGGAAACCCCGCTGCTGGACGGCATTCGGGCCGCCAACGAGGCAGTGGTCGCCGGTCAGAAGGGCATCACCCCGGACCGGGTGCTCGATGCCGCCGAGCGGGCGGTAGCCGACCCGAAGGCGCCACTGTTCATCTTCCCCGGTCCGGCCAAGCCGCTGTGGCTGGCACGGCGTTTCGCCCCGAACTTCCTGCGCAAGCAGGTCACTCGGATGGTGAAGCCGGAATTGTGACGGTGCACGCACCCGGCCCCGGCAGCCGGGTGCGGCCGAATCAGCGGCCCTTGAACTCGGGCTTGCGGCGCTCGGCGAAGGCGCGCGGGCCTTCCTTGGCATCCTCGCTGCGGAAGACGGTGAGGCCGAGCTGCGAGTCGATCTTGAAGGCCTCGTTCTCGTGCATGCCCTCGGTGTCGCGCATGGTCTTCAGGATCGCCTGCACCGCCAGCGGGCCGTTGGCGTTGATCTTCTCGGCGAGCTCGAGCGCCTTGTCCAGCGCGGTCCCGTCCGGCACCACGTGGCCGATCAGGCCGTACTCCTTGGCCTCGGCCGCGGTGATGTGGCGGCCGGTGAGCAGGATGTCGGCGGCGACGGTGTAGGGGATCTGCCGGGGCAGTCGCACCGCCGAGCCGCCCATCGGGAACAGGCTCCAGCGCGCCTCGGAGACACCGAATTTCGCGCTCTCGCCGGCGACGCGGATGTCGGTGCCCTGCAGAATCTCGGTTCCGCCGGCGATGGCCGCGCCCTCGACGGCGGCGATCAGCGGCTTGGTCAGGCGGCGGCCCTTGAGCAGACCCGGAATGTTGGTCGGGTCGAAGGCGCCGCCGGCGCTCATATTCTTGGCCGGATCCTGTTTGGTCATCGCCTTGAGGTCGGCGCCCGCGCAGAACGCGCCGCCCGCGCCGGTGAGGATGCAGGAGCGGATCTCCGGGTCGTTGTCGACGGTGTCCCACGCCTGCACCATCAGGTCGAGCATCTCGGCCGACAGCGCATTGCGGACGGCCGGCCGGTTCATGGTGACGATCAGAGTGGCGCCGCGTCGCTCCAGCAGCGCATGGGGTTCCGTGTTGCTACCTGTTTCAGTTGCTGCCGTCGTCATCGTCGACCCACTTTCCTCATGGTATTACTCGCGTTTTGCGGACGAAGTTACCCCGCAACGTTGTACAGAACAATAACGTGTTCTAGTTTGAATGATGGTGACCGCCGTCACGGGCGGCAAGTTATGGAGAGCGCTGATGGAGACAACCACGCACAGCGGTGCGGACGCGACCTCGCGCAGCGGCGCGAGCACGTTGCCGCCGCGGATCACGAAGACGCTGATCGACCGCCTCACCGGGCTGATCACCGCGGGCGCCGCGGGGGAGAAGCGCGAACCCTACGACATGATCGAGGTGTACACCGGCGCGGTCGTCGGTGAGCTGCCGCAGTCCTCGCCCGAGGACGTCGCCGCGGCGGCCGACAAGGCTCGGGCGGCGCAGCGGGAATGGGCGAACTGGCCGGTCAAGCGCCGGCTGCAGGTCTTCGAGAAGGCCCATGAGCTGATTCTCTCCGAACTCGACACCATCGCGGACCTGATTCAGATCGGTTGCGGCAAGACCCGCCGGATGGCCATCGAGGAATCGTGCGATCCGGTGATGGTGATCAGCCACTACCTCAAACATGCCGAGCGGATCCTGAAACCGATCCGGCGCGGCGGCGCGATGCCCATCATCTCCACCTCCACCGAACAGCATCGGCCCAAGGGCGTCGTCGCGGTGATCGCGCCGTGGAACTTCCCCTTCGCGATCTCGATCTCCGATTCGATTCCGGCCCTCATCGCCGGCAACGGCGTGGTGATCAAACCGGACAACAAGACCGCGCTGTGCACGCTCTACGGCGTCGAACTGCTGCGCAAGGCGGGGCTGCCGCGCGATCTGATCCAGGTCGTGTGCGGTACCGGACCCGACGTCGGCCCCACCCTGATCGACCACAGCGATTTCGTGATGTTCACCGGTTCCACCGCGACCGGTCGCACCATCGGCGAGCGCGCGGGCCGCAACCTCATCAGCTGCAGCCTCGAACTCGGCGGCAAGAATCCGATGATCGTGCTCGAGGACGCCAACCTCGACGAGGTGATTCCTGGCGCGATCTTCGCGGTGTACGGCAACTCCGGCCAAGCATGTATGCATATCGAGCGCATCTATGTGCACGAGCGCATCCACGACGAGTTCGTGCGCCGATTCGTCGCCGCGGCAGAGGAATTGGGGTCGAAGGCGGGTGCCTCCTACACCGCCGACCCGGAATTCGGCTCGCTGGTGTCGGTCGATCACATGCGGCGCGTGGCCTCGCACGTCGACGACGCCGTCGCGAAGGGCGCGACCGTGCTGACCGGCGGCAAGGCCCGCCCGGACATCGGCCCGGCGTTCTACGAGCCGACCGTGCTGACCGGTGTGACCCCCGAGATGGAGCACGCGACCGTCGAGACCTTCGGTCCGGTCGTCACCATCTACCGCTACACCGACGAGAACGAGGCCGTCCGACAGGCCAATGCCACCACCTACGGTCTCAACGCCAGCATCTGGAGTTCGGATCTCGCTCGTGCGGAGAAGCTCGCCGACCAGCTCGAGGCGGGCAATGTCAACGTCAACGACGGCTTCGTCGCGATCTATTCGGCGAAGATGACGCCCTCGGGCGGCGTCAAACAGTCCGGCGTGGGCACCCGGCACGGCGACGCGGGCCTGCTCAAGTACACCGATACGGTCAACGTCGGCGTGCAGAAGAAGCAGGTGCTCTCGGCCCGGGCGGGTATGCCGTTCGAAAAGCAGCTCAAGAGCACGCTCATCACGTTGCGTCTGAGCCGCCGGCTGCGCATCCGCTGACGGGTCGATGCCGTCGATCTCCACGGAAGGGCCCGTTCGTCCCCC
>NZ_BDBN01000011.1 GCF_001613005.1 Nocardia nova NBRC 15556
CTGCCGCCCCGGCCGCGCCGTCGGCTCCGGCCGGCGCCCGTCCGCAACTGCAGGCACTGCGCGGCACGGTCCAGAAGGCCAACCGCATCCGGCAGATCACGGCCACCAAAACCCGCGAATCGCTGCAGACCACCGCGCAGCTGACCCAGACCCACGAGGTCGACGTCACCAAGATCGCGGCGCTGCGGGCCAAGGCCAAGAGCGCATTCGCCGACCGCGAGGGCGTCAACCTGACGTTCCTGCCGTTCTTCGCGAAGGCCGCCGTGGAGGCGCTGGGCGTGCACCCCAACGTCAACGCCTCCTACAACGAGGACACCAAGGAGATCACCTACCACTCCTCGGTGCACCTGGGCATCGCGGTCGACACCGAGCAGGGTCTGCTGTCGCCGGTGATCCACAACGCCAGTGACCTGTCGCTGGCCGGACTGGCCCGCGCCATCGCCGATATCGCCAACCGGGCCCGCACCGGCGGCCTCAAGCCCGACGAACTGGCGGGCGGCACGTTCACCATCACCAACATCGGCAGCCAGGGTGCCCTGTTCGACACCCCGATCCTGGTTCCGCCGCAGTCGGCGATGCTGGGCACGGGTGCGATCGTCAAGCGCCCGATGGTGATCTCCGACAACGGCAGCGAGTTCATCGGCATCCGCTCGATGTGCTACCTGCCGCTGACCTACGACCATCGCCTCATCGACGGCGCCGACGCCGGCCGCTTCCTGACCACCATCAGGCACCGGCTGGAGGAGGCCGCGTTCGAGGCCGATCTCGGTCTGTAAATCGCTGGGCGACACGACGATTCGGTGACGACATGAAGGTTGTGATCGCCGGTTCGTCCGGACTCGTCGGGACGGCGCTGGTCGCCGCGCTGCGTCGAGACGGGCACGAGGTGGCTCGCCTGGTGCGCCGTCCCGCCGCGGCCGAGGACGAGTTCAGCTGGGATCCGGTGCGGGCACAGGTGCCCGCACCGGCCCTGCGAGCGGCGGATGCCGTGGTCAACCTCTGCGGCGCCGGACTCGGCGCGCGGCGCTGGAACGGCAGCTACAAGCAGCAGTTGCGCGACAGCCGCATCGGCCCGACCGATGTGCTGGCCACCGCGGTCGTCGACGCCGGAGTGCCGACGCTGGTGAACGCCAGCGGCGTGCATTTCTACGGCGGCGACACCGGCGACCGGGTGATCACCGAATCCGATTCCGCCGGAACGGGTTTCCTGGCGACGCTGTGCCGGGACTGGGAGGCCGCCACCCAGCCCGCGGTCGACGCCGGGGTGCGGGTGGTGCAGGTGCGCAGCGCGGTGGTGCTCTCGCGTCACGGCGGCATGCTCGCCCTGCTGCGGCCGCTGTATTCGATCGGACTGGGCGGGCGCCTCGGCAGCGGGCGTCAGTATCAGCCGTGGATCTCACTCGACGACGAGGTCGCCGGCATCTCGTTCGTGCTCACGAATCCGTCGGTGCGCGGACCGGTCAACATGGTCGGCCCGGCGCCGGTGACCAATGCCGAATTCAATCGGGCGCTGGCGCGGGCGCTGCATCGTCCGGCTCCGTTCATCGTGCCCGCCGTCGCATTGCAGGCCGCGGTCGGCGAACTGGCCCAGGAGGCGATCCTGCGCGGCCCGCGCGCGATTCCCACCGTGCTCGAGGAGGCGGGCTACACCTTCCGCCACGAAACCATCGGGCAGGCGCTAGCCTCGGTGATCGGCGACAACCGCTGATCGACCACGGTCCGCGCTGGTGTTCTCCGGCCACGTCGCCGTACGCTCGAATGGCGTAATCGGCTCGGTTGCTGTCCGGCGCCTCGTCGGAAGTCGCACAACGCAAGGCGGACAGCGGGTCATCGCGCGAAGAAGGTGACCGGTGTGGCACAGACGGCTCCCCAGGCTTCTCCCGGGCCGCGGACGCGCTCGCCTCTCGTCCCGGCGGCGGCCCGGCAGGCCCTGCTGCGCAATGGTGTCCACCTCGTGCCCGCCGCCGTCACCACGTCGTGGCTCGGCGTGGACGAACGAGCATGGGCCCGTTTCCACGCCCACTGGGACGCGCTGCGCCCGGACGAGTACGCCTCCGAGCGGGGCACCCGCAGACTGCGGCGCTACGGCCTGTTCTCCTTCTCGGCGGCGACCGGGCAGTTCCGTCGGCTCCCGCAGGAATACTTCGTGCAGCCGGAGGCCACCAATCCGCTCTATGTCGGCAGGGACCGCATCTTCGAGCCCCTGACGGATTCGTTCGTCGCCGCGCCGGTTTTCCGCGCTGTGCTGCGGCTGCTCGGGCGATTCGCGACGACGCTGGACGACCCGCCGGAGTGGACCGTGAAGGTGCACCCCTTCCGAGTCGTCGCCGCCGCGGACGCGCGGGGGCTGCCCACGCCGGAGGGCCGGCACCGCGACGGTGTCACGCTGGTCGCGTCGCTGCTGGTCGGTCGGCGAAACGCCACCGGCGGGGTGAGTTCGGTCTTCGACACCGACGGCAGGCAGTTGGTGACGGCGACGCTCGGCGAGCCCGGAGATCTGCTGCTGGGCGACGACCGCCGCACTCTGCACAGCGTCTCGCCCCTGTCTCCGGTGGATCCGAGCCGGGCGGCCTACCGCGATGTCCTGGTCGTGACGTTCGCCCCGGAACCGCACAGGAGGTGAGGCGATGGCACCGCCACGGTCAGCGACGGATACGAAGATCCTGCCGATCGTCGTCGGACTGGCCTTCGCCTTCACCATCACGGTGGTGGACCCGCTGGTGCTCAACCTCAACCTGCCGCAGGTGAGCCGCGCTCTCCACGTTCCGCCGCATCTGATCGGGCTCTTGGGTGGAACCGCGACGCTGGTGATGGCCGCCGCGGTCCTCGCCGCGGGCAACCTCGGCGACGCGTTCGGACTCGAGCGGCTGCTCACACTGGGGCTGATCGTCGTCACGGTCGCCGACCTGTTGTCCTTCTTCTCGCCCGGTTTCGGCTTCCTGCTGGCGATGCGGGCTCTGGCCGGACTCGGCATGGCCGCGCTGCTGGGCGGGCCCCTGGCCCTGCTGAAAACGTCGGTGCCGGAGAGCAAGCGGGCGGCGGCCATCGGCATGCTCATGGGCGTCGAAATGGTCCTGTGTGGTGTCACCCCCGCGCTCACGGGCTGGGTGGTCACCACCGCCGGCTGGCGGTTCCTGTTCCTGCTCACTCCGCTGCTGGCCGCGGTCTCGCTCGTACTGACCGTGCGCTATGTGCCGGAGGCCGCTCGCACCGAGCGCCGACGGCTCGACGTCGGCGGGATCAGCCTGTTCGGGATGACACTGACGACACTGGTCATCGGCCTAGCGGCAGCGCAGAACGGGATCACCCGCCCACAGACCTGGCTGACTCTGGCGATCAGCGCGACCGCCGCCCTGCTCTTCGTCCGGCACGAACGCCGGGCACCCGAGCCCGCGCTGGACCTGGCCCTGTTCCGCAGCTCCGGATTCTGTCTGGCGTTGACGGCGGCCCTCACGCTGAATCTGCTCGCCGCCGGGCTGGGTTTCGTCCTCGGGCAATTCGGCAGTACGGTGCTGGCCTTGTCGCCCGAAGCCATCGGCCTGCTGTACCTGCCCGGCACCCTGCTGATCGCCGGCGCCGTCGTCTTCGCGGGCCGCGTGGTCGGGAAGACCACTCCGTGGCCGGTGATGGTCGCGGGCCTGCTGCTGCTGGCGGCGAGCGGATTCGTGCTGGCAGCCACCGCGAGCCCCACGATGGCGCTGTGGCTGCTGGTGGCGGTCGTCTGGCTGGGCAACCTGGGATCTCTGGTCACGTCGGTTTCGGTGTCGGAGGCGGTTCTCGCCGAAGCGCCACCCGGGCACTCCGGCACGGTCGCCTCCACCCAGCTGGCGTTCGGCATGATCGGCTGCGCGTTCGGGCCCACCGTCTATCTGCTGCTGTTCCAGTTCTTCTTCCGGCAGGCATGGTCGGCCGACGCCGAGGCACGCGGCATGGCGGTAACGCGGGCCGAACAGGCCGTCGACGCGGTACGCAGCGGCATGGCGCTCAGTCCGGGCACCACCTACGATCCGAATCTGCTGCGGCAGACCAGCGGACTGGCGTTGGGACTCGACGTCGCCGGCGGGTTGCGGCTGACCATGACGACCGTCAGCGTCCTACCGCTCGTGGTCGCGATGGTGACCTGTCTGCTACCCCTGCGCCGAAGTCGCAGAGATAGACGCCCGTCGCCCCCACGCGTGTGACCGAGCCGGCTCGCCGCCACCGCTGGTTGCCGATAGTTTGAGGCGGTGACCGATATCCAGTCGGGTGGACCGCGCATTCGCGATGCCGAGGAACGCGACATCCCCACGATCCTCGCCATCCACAACGACGCCGTGGCCGAGACGACCGCCATCTGGGACACCAACCCGGTCGACCTCGACGATCGCCTGCGCTGGTGGCGCGACCGGGTGGCCGCCGGATACCCGGTGCTCGTCGCCATCATCGACGGTCAGGTGGCCGGCTATGCCAGCTACGCGCAGTGGCGGCCCAAATCCGGTTACCGGTACTGCGTGGAGAATTCGGTGTACGTCTCGGAGCGGTTCCAGCGCCGCGGCGCGGCGACCGCGCTGCTGACGGCACTGCTGGGACGGGCCGAGGAGTCCGGGCGGGTGCACACCGTGATCGCGGCGATCGAAACATCCAACAAGACCTCGATTCTGCTGCACGAGAAGTTCGGCTTCCGGATCGTCGGCCAGCTGCCCGAAGTGGGGCACAAGTTCGGCGGCTGGATGGATCTGACCTTGATGCAGCGCACGCTGCCGGGCCCGATTTCGGCGGGCGTAGAGTCGTTCGAGTGACCTCCGTCGACACCCCGACATCGAACAGCGGCACGGCACACACCGCCGCGCCGGCCACTTCGTCCCCCGATTCCCTGGTACGGGAATCAGGCGGTCGCAAATTGCTTCGCATCGAGGCCCGCAACGCGCAGACCCCGATCGAACGCAAGCCGAAGTGGATCCGCACCCGCGCCACCATGGGCCCCGAGTACTCCGAACTCAAGGGCCTGGTCAAACGCGAAGGGCTGCACACGGTCTGCGAGGAAGCGGGCTGTCCCAACATCTTCGAATGCTGGGAGGATCGTGAGGCCACCTTCCTCATCGGCGGCGAACAGTGCACCCGGCGCTGCGATTTCTGCCAGATCGACACCGGTAAGCCCGCCGCGCTCGACCGCGACGAACCGCGCCGGGTGGCCGAGAGCGTGCAGGCGATGGGCCTGCGGTACTCGACGATCACCGGCGTCGCGCGCGACGACCTCGAAGACGGCGGCGCCTGGCTGTACGCCGAAACCGTGCGCGCCATCAAGCGACTCAACCCGCATACCGGCGTGGAGTTGCTGATCCCCGATTTCAACGCCGATCCCGATCAGCTGGCCGAGGTGTTCTCCTCGCGGCCGGAGGTGCTGGCGCACAACGTGGAGACCGTGCCGCGCATCTTCAAGCGGATCCGCCCGGCGTTCCGCTACGAACGGTCGCTGGCGGTGCTGACCGCGGCCCGCGAGGCCGGTCTGGTCACCAAGTCGAATCTGATCCTCGGTATGGGTGAGACGCCCGAAGAGGTCACCCAGGCGATGCGTGATCTGCACGAGGCCGGCTGCGACATCCTCACCATCACCCAGTACCTGCGGCCCTCGCCGCGCCACCATCCGGTGGACCGCTGGGTGAAGCCGGAGGAATTCGTCGAACATTCCCGCGTCGCAACCGAACTCGGCTTCGCCGGCGTGATGGCCGGGCCGCTGGTGCGCTCCTCCTACCGCGCCGGCCGGTTGTACGCGCAGGCGATGGCGCATCACGGCCGGGAGATCGCACCGGAGATGGCGCATCTGGCCCAGGAGGGCTCGGCGAGCCAGGAGGCGAGTTCGGTGCTCGCCCGATTCGGCAGCTGAACGACCCCCAGCCACCCCGCGGCGACCGGCCGAATTCCCGTTCGGCCGGTCGTTCGTTGCATACGGGGTGCGGATTCACCACGGATGGGGTGCGGATCCCCGGAACGGGTGACACAGCCGCGCGCCGGTGGGAAGCTCGAAGCAACCGCACGTGTCGACTCCGGGAAGTGAAGAGACATGGCCGAGAAAGCGAGCACCGCCGCCCGTAACAGTTCCGCCGGCAGAGTGATCGAGGCATCGCAGCCCGACGGTATCCGCAATGTGGTCCTGGTCGGGCACACCGGCTCCGGCAAGACCACCGTGGTGGAGGCACTGGCCATGGAGGCCGGGGCGCTCACCCGAGCCGGCCGCGTGGAGGACGGCACCTGTGTCTCGGACTACGACGATATCGAGCAGCGCCAACACCGCTCGGTGCAGTTGTCGGTGGTGCCGGTCGCCTGGAACGGCATCAAGGTCAATCTGATCGATACGCCAGGATATGCCGATTTCGTCGGCGAACTACGGGCCGGTCTGCGAGCTGCGGATGCGGCCCTTTTCGTGGTCTCGGCCGCCGCGGGCGCCGACGGTGTCGACGGGCAGACGCTGGCGCTGTGGGAGGAATGCGCGCGGGTCGGGATGCCGCGGGCCCTGGTGATCACCCATCTGGACGCGGCCCGCGCCGATTTCGACCTGATGGCCCAGACCTGCGCGGATCTGCTCGGCGACGGCGATACCGACGCCATCCTGCCGCTGCAGCTGCCGGTGTACGGCCCGAAGGGCGCCGACGGGCACCGCCCGGTCACCGGAGTCGTCGACCTGCTGACCGAGCAGGTCTTCGACTGTTCCGGCGGCGCCCACACCCGCACCGACGCCACCGCCGAACAGACCGCGCAGATCGAGACCGCGCGCAACCGGCTCATCGAGGGCATCATCGCCGAGAGCGAAGACGAAACCCTGATGGACCGCTATCTCGAGGGCGAACGGATCGACCTCACCACCTTGATCGCGGATCTGGAACGCGCGGTGGCGCGCGACCGCTTCCATCCCATCCTGATCGCGGCGCCCCCGCCCGAGGGCACTCGCGAGGGCCTGGGCATGGTCGAGATTCTCGAGCTGATCACCCGCGGCTTCCCCACCCCCGCCGAACACGCGGTCGCGGCGCGCTGCCCGAGCAACGGTGCCGCGCCGCAGCCACTGTCCTGTGATCCGGGCGCGCCGCTGGCCGCCGAGGTGATCCGCACCGCCTCCGACCCGTATGTGGGCCGAGTGTCGCTGGTGCGCGTCTTCGCCGGCACCCTGCACGCCGACGACACCGTGCACATCTGCGGGCACAACGACGGCAACGGGCACGATGTCGACGAACGAGTCGGCGCGGTGACGGCGCCGTTCGGTAAACAACAGTTCCCGATCGGCCAGGCCATCGCCGGCGATATCGCCTACGTCACCAAACTGGGGCACGCCGAGACCGGAGATACGGTGTCGGCCAAGGATTCTCCGCTGCTGATCGAGCCGTGGCCGCTGCCCGAACCGCTGCTGCCGGTGGCGGTGCGCGCCCACGGCAAGGCCGACGAGGACAAGCTGTCGCAGGGCCTGGCCCGCCTGGTCGCCGAGGATCCGACGGTGCGCCTGGAGCAGAATCCGCGCACTCATCAGCTGGTGCTGTGGTGCCTGGGCGAGGCGCATCGCGATGTCGCGCTGGAACGGCTGCGGTCCCGGTTCGGCGTGCAGGTCGATGTCGACGAGTATCGGGTGGCGTTGCGAGAAACGTTCGCGGGCAAGGCCTCCGGGCACGGGCGGCATGTGAAGCAGTCCGGCGGCCACGGCCAGTACGCGATCTGCGAAATCGAGGTGGAACCGCTGCCGGAGGGTTCCGGGATCGAATTCGTCGACAAGGTGGTCGGCGGCGCGGTACCACGCCAGTTCATCGGCTCGGTGGAGAAGGGCGTGCGCGCGCAGGCCGAGCGCGGCGTCGCCGCTGGATATCCGCTCGTCGATGTGCGGGTGACCCTGCTCGACGGCAAGGCGCATTCGGTCGACTCCTCCGATGCCGCCTTCCAAACCGCGGGAGCGCTGGCCCTGCGGGAGGCGGCCGCCGCCGCCCGGATCGACCTGCTCGAACCGATCGCCGAGGTGCGGGTGACCGTCGCCGACGATTTCGTCGGCACCATCCTCGGAGATCTGGCCGGCCGCCGCGGCCGCGTACTGGGCACCGAACCGGCCGCCGCCGGGCGCACCGTCATCCGCGCCGAGGTCCCCGAACTGGAATTGAGCCGCTACGCCATCGACCTGCGCTCACTCTCGCGCGGCGCGGCCCAGTTCGACCGCAGCTATGTGCGGCACGAACCGATGCCGAGCCAGATCGCCGCGGACCTGCGCAGTCGCAGCGAAGCCACCGTCTGAGGCGAGCGTCGCGCTGTTCTGCGGCCCGTGCGGGGTATGTCCCGCTCGACCACTATCCTGAGAGGTATGGCAGCAGGTAAGGGCGGCACACCGTCGAAGGAAGCGAAGGCCGCGGCGAAGGCGGCGCGCAAGCAGGCGTCGAAGGAGCGGCGTCAGCAGCTCTGGCAGACGTTCCAGATGGTGCGCAAAGAGGACAAACTGCTGCTGCCGCTGATGATCGGCGCACTGGTCGGCATCACCGTGGTGCTGTTCCTCGTCGGCTTCCTGTTCAACATGCAGTGGTTCCTGCTGCCGGTCGGCATTCTGCTGGGCGCGCTGGTCGCCTTCATCATCTTCGGACGCCGGGTGCAGAAGAACGTCTACGCCAAGGCCGAGGGTCAGGCGGGTGCGGCCTGGTGGGTGCTGGACAACCTGCAGGGTAAGTGGCGCGCTACCCAGGCCGTCGCCGCCACCACCCAGCTCGACGCCGTCCACCGCGTGATCGGCCTGCCCGGTGTGGTCCTGGTGGCCGAGGGGTCGCCGCAGCGGGTGAAATCGCTGCTGGCGCAGGAGAAGAAGAAGACCGCTCGCCTGGTCGGCGACACCCCGATCTACGACATCGTGATCGGCAACGAGGAGGGCCAGGTTCCGCTGAAGAACCTGCAGCGCCACCTCACCAAACTCCCCCGCAATATCGACGCCAAGCGGATGGACCTCATCGAGGGCCGCCTCACCGCACTGGCCACCCGCGGCGGACCGGCGCTGCCGAAGGGCCCGCTGCCGGCCGGCGCGAAGATGCGCGGAGTGCAGCGCACCATCCGCCGCCGCTGAATCACGCACGCCGGGTTCTGTCGCACAGCTGAAGACCCTGATCGCCGCCATCCCGGATATCCGGGGTGGCGGCGATCGCCGTGTAGGCCGACTCCCGCCGCATCTCCGTCAAACCCGGGACAGGACCACACCGCCTCCCATAGGTTCGTATATAGGACATCCGGCCACGAAAGTCGGACAGGCGATCAGGAGGTGCGATGCCGTACTACCGGGCCGTCGGCGAATTCCCGCGGCAGCGTCATACCGCCTTCACCCTCGACGACGGCACGCCGACGTTCGAGGAGTTCATCGGGGAGGAAGGGTTCTCGGGGACCGGTTCGCTGCTCTATCACCGCCGCGTGCCGTCGGCGCTGGTCGACGCGCGCGAGTGGGATCTCGGCGATCAGTCCCTCACCGCGAACATCCCGCTGCTGCCCCGGCATTTTCATCTGCCCGACCTTTTTCACGACGTCACCGGCCGCGACGCGGTCCGGCACCGCCGCCCGGTTCTCGCCAATGCCGATGTCCGCATCTCCTACGTCGTGGCCGACGAGCCCTCTCCGCTCTACAGCAACGGCATCGGCGACGAGGTGATCTTCGTCGAGGCGGGCGCGGCCACCCTCGAGAGCGTGTTCGGCCGGGTCGACGTGCGACAGGGCGACAATGTCGTCATACCGCGGGTCACCATCCATCGCTGGCTGCCGCACACCGACGCGGGCCCGTTACGGCTGCTGTGCGTCGAGGCGTCCGGGCATGTGCAACCGCCGGACAAGCACCGCACGCGCTACGGCCAATTCCTCGAGGGCTCCCCGATCACCGAGCGCGACCTGCGCGGACCGGCCGGACCGTTGCCGGCCCCCGGCGAGTTGGTCGACGCCGACACCGAGGTCTACGTCAAACATCGCACCGCCTCGGGCCTGCACGGCACGGTGGTCGTCTACGACCATCACCCGTTCGACGTGGTCGGCTGGGACGGGCACCTGTATCCGTACGCGCTGAACTATCGCGACTTCTCTCCCGTCGTCGGCGCGGTGCTGCAACCCCCGCCGACCTACCAGGTGCTGCAGGGCCCGGGCTTCGTGGTGTGCAATTTCGTCCCGCGCCCATTGGAATTCGCGCCCGGGGCGATCAAGGTGCCCTACTACCACTCGAACGTCGACTCCGATGAGGTGATGTTCTACTTCGCCGGAGAGACCGCCGCGCGCAAGGGGTCCGGCATCCGGACCGGATCGGTGAGCCTGCATCCCGCCGCGTACACCCACGGCCCCCGGCGCCAGGCCTATCTCGACTCCCCCGGTTTCACCGAACCGAACGAGATGGCGTTCATGGTCGATACCTTCCGCCCGCTGGAGGTCGCCGAAGGCGGCACCGCGAGCGATGTGCCCGGCTATCCGTGGAGCTGGTCGGACAAACCGTATGCCGGTCGGCCACAACAGAAGAGAGGCCATCGTGAGTGAGCCGTTCGAGCGGATCCCGGTGATCCTGCACAGCGAGGAGCAGCCCACGGTCCGCGAGACCTATGGATTCACCGGCGGTCACGGGATCGTACTGGAGGGGCAGCTGCTGCGACCGCCCGGCGAACGACGTTCGGGCGGAACGGTTTTCCTGTTCCAACATCCGACCTCGACGCTGAATCTGCTGCCGATGCCGACCGCGCTCGCCGCCCGCGGACATCACGTGCTGTGCGGGGCGAGCCGCTACCCGAAGAACGATTCCGCGCTGGTGATGGAGAAGGTGGTCCTCGACCTCGGCGCGTGGGTGCGCTGGGCGCGGGAGGTCGCCGGCTACGACCGCGTGATCCTGGTCGGCTGGTCCGGCGGCGGATCGCTGTCGCTGCTCTATCAGGCCGAGGCATTGGATCCGAGCATTACGCACACGCCCGCCGGAGATCCGGTAGATGTTGTGGGAGCGGGACTTTCACCGGCCGACGGGGTGGCGTTCATCGCGGCTCATCTGTCGCGGGCCGAGACGCTCACCGAATGGCTCGATCCGTCGGTGATCGACGAAACCGCTCCGCACCGCCGCGACGCCACCTGGGACATCTATGCCGACGACGCCCCCCAGCGCCCGCCCTACAGCCCCGAATACGTCGCCGGATTCCGCGAGGCACAGCGCGCCCGCAACCGCCGTATCTCGGAATGGGCGCTCGCGCGCCTGGCCGACCTGCGCGCCGCCGGCGGGCCCGAACAGGAACAGCCTTTCCTGGTCCACCGCACGATGTGCGATGTGCGCTGGCTCGATCCTGCCGTCGACCCCAACGACCGCCGCCCGAACTGGTGTTATCTCGGCGATCCGCGCACCGCGAACGTCGGACCGGTCGGCCTCGCCCGCTATACGACCCTGCGGTCGTGGCTGAGCCAGTGGAGTCTGGACCATTCGGTGGCGGGCGGGGCGCGCAATGCCGCGCGGATCACGAAGGGCCCGGTGCTGCAGATCGAGAATTCCGCCGACGACGCGGTGCCGGCCACCCACAACCCGATCGTGCGCGACGCGCTCGCCACCCCGGACCGCACCTATCGCGTAATCCCCGGCGCCACACACTATTACGTCGGCCAACCGGACCATCTGCGCGCCTGTCTCGAATACGTCGAGCAGTGGGCCGCCGAGCGTGAGCTGATCGAGGGACCGCCCACGTAGGATTTCTGCCATGCCGGCGCCCGACACCTCGCAGACTCTGAGCCGCGGACTCGATGTGCTGAAGTTGCTCGCCAGCAGCCCCCATGCCCGCACCCCCGCACAACTGGCGCAGGAGCTGGGCCTTTCCCGCACGATCATCTACCGCCTGGTCGGCACGCTGGTCGAACATGGACTGGTGCGCCGCGCCGAGGACGGCACGGTCAGCGTCTCCGCGGGCGCGCTCGTGCTGACCCAGCACGTCCTCGGCTCGGTGCGCGAGGCCACCCGCGAGATCCTCGAGGATCTGGCCCGCGAGGTGGAGGCGACGGCGCATTTCTGCGTCGCCGACGGCGACGACGTCCTCGCGGTCGCGGTCGTCGAACCACCGTTCACCACCTTCCACGTCGCCTATCGGGTCGGCGCGCGCACCGGGCGCGGACAGGGCGCCCTCGGTGAGGCGATCGAGGCGTCGCGGCGCGGTGAGAGCGGCATCTTCGAGAGCGAGGGCAAGCTGGTGCCCGGCGCGCACGGCGTCGTCGCCTCGCTGCCCGGACTACCCGGTCCTCCGGCCGCGGTCGGCGTGGTCACCCTGGTCGGGCAGGAAACCCCGGCGATGGCCGATGCCGTACGCCGAGCCGCCCAGCGATTGCATTCGGCGCTGGGGTAGCCGCTCCGCCCGGCACGTCGCAGCGGACATCCAGCGCCTTGCGTCCCCGCAACTTGGCTACGCTTGTCCGATAATCGGAAACTGCTTCACAACATACGATCGCCGCGCTAGCCTGCTCACACTTCGATCAGTCGTCAGGAGCAGCCGTGTCCGACTACACCTCCACCGCCCGCGCCGACGGCGCTCAGGCTCCGACCACGTTCCCGCCCCGCCGCCTCTGGATCGGCGGCGGCTGGCGCGACGCGAGCGGCGGCGCGACCTACCGCTCCGAGAATCCGACCACCCTCGAGCACATCTGCGATATCGCCGACGCGTCGGCCGAGGACGTCGACGACGCGGTCCGCGCGGCGCAGTCGGCCTTCGACAGCAGCGGCTGGAGGCAGATGGGCGGCGCCGAACGCGGGCGAATCCTGTTCCGCGCAGCGGATCTCATCGAGGCCGACACGCAGTACCTGTCCGCGCTCGAGACCCTCGAGGTCGGAAAGCTGTACAAGGACGGCGTTTTCGGCGACATTCCGGCCACCCTGGCCACGTTCCGCTACTACGCGGGATACGCCGACAAACTGCACGGCTCGACCGTGCAGCTGCCCGATTACGCCGGCCGGCACCGGCTCAACTACACCCTGCGCGAGCCCCTGGGTGTCGTCGGCGCGATCACACCGTGGAACAACCCCATCGTGGTCGCCGGATGGAAGATCGCCCCGGCACTGGCGGCGGGCAACACCGTGGTGATCAAGCCGCCGGAGGATGCGGCGCTGTCGATCCTGCGGCTGGCCGAAATCCTCGCCGAGGCCGGGGTGCCGGACGGGGTGTTCAACGTCGTGCCCGGCCGCGGCGAGACCGCCGGCGCCGCCCTCGCCCGCCACCCCGGCCTGGCCAAGCTGACCTTCACCGGCAGCCCCGAGGTGGGCGCCCTCATGAACACCCACGCCGGCGGCCAGTTCCGCAAGGTCACCCTCGAACTGGGCGGGAAGAATCCGCAGATCGTCTTTCCCGATGCCGACCTCGACCGCGCACTGCCGTTTGTCGCGGTCGGCAATTTCCTGCACCAAGGCCAGGTGTGCGCGGCCGGCACCCGCGTCTACGTCCACGACAGCCTGGTCGACGAGGTCACGCGGCGGCTGGCCGAACACGCCGAATCGCTCACCCTGGGCGACCCGTTCGACGCCGAGGTCTCCATGGGACCGGTGGTGAACCGGCAGCAGCACGAGCGCATCGGCGGCTATCTCGGACTGGGCGTCGCCGAGGGCGCGGAACTGGTGACCGGCGGTTCACTCGCCGAGCGGCCCGGCTATTTCGTCGAGCCGACCGTCTTTCTCGGCCGCCACGACCAGCGCATCGCGCGCGAGGAGATCTTCGGCCCGGTGGCCACGATCATTCCCTTCTCCGACACCGCCGATGTGCCGGCGCTGGCCAACGACACCCACTTCGGGCTCAACGCGATCATCTACACCGAGGACCTGCACACCGCGCAGACCACCGCGCGTGATCTGCGCGTCGGCAATGTGTGGATCAACGCCTTCGGCATCCCCGACATGACCACGCCGTGGGGTGGGCGGGCTGGCAGCGGCATCGGCCGCGAACTCGGCCCCGCCGGCATCGAGGCCTATACCGAGGAGAAGACGGTGCAGATGATGTTCTGAGCGGCCCGCCCTCAGGCCCGTTCTTCGAGCGCGGCGAGCATCCCGTCATCCAGCCGGACATCTCGCGCCGCCACATTCTGTTCGAGATGACCGATGCTGCGAGTCCCCGGAATCAGCAGGATGTACGGATCGCGGGCCAGCAACCACGCCAGCCCCACCTGGCTCGGCGTCACCCCGAGGCGGCCGGCGATATCGCGCACCACGTCGTCGCCGGCCACCTTGGGCCGATCCGGAAATCCCGAGCCGAGCGGAAAGTAGGGCACGAAAGCGATTCCCCGCGAAGAACATTCGGCGAGCAGCGGTTCCTCGTCGCGTTCCAGCAGGTTGTACAGATTCTGCACGCACGCGATCCCGGCGGGAGCGGCGCGCCCGAGTTGTTCGACGGTGACACTGCTCAGTCCGATCGCCCCGATCTTGCCCTCGTCCCGCAACGAGATCAGCTCGGCCAGCTGGTCGTCGAGATCCACGATCTGATCACCGGTCGCCACGATTCCGGGCGGACCGTCGACCCGGCGCAGGTTCACCACCGCCAACTGCTCGGCGCCCAGCGCCCGCAGATCCGCTTCGACCGCGGCCCGTAGCTGCTCGGGCTTCTGCGCCGGCACGAGACCATCGCCCGTATGCACGGCGCCGACCTTGTCGACCAGCAGCAGATCGTCCGGATACGGATGCAGAGCTTCCCTGAGCAGCGCGTTCACCGAGCCGTTGCCGTAGAAACCGGCCGTGTCGATGTGGCTCACGCCGAGTTCCACCGCTCGCCGCACAACCGCTACCCCGTCCGCGCCGGACTCCAGCTGCATCGCTCCGTAGCCGATCCGGCCGACCGCACGTCCCGCCAGTTCGCCGTCACGCGGTTGCGTCATGACCGTCATTCGGGTCTCCCTTGTTATCCTGGCATCAATCGGAGGATCCTCCGCTCAAGACCAGAGTAGTACAGAAACGGAGGACCCTCCACTTTGTCCGGACAGCCGCGTGGACGCCGCGATGCCCAGCGCAACCGCCAACTGCTCCTCGATGCCGCTCTCACCGCGTTCACGGGCGAAGAAGGCACGGTCAGCCTGGACACGATCGCCAAATCCGCCGGAGTGGGCATCGGCACGCTCTATCGGCACTTCCCGTCGCGGGAGGCGCTCATCGAGGCCGTGTACCGCAGCGAACTGGAACAGCTGTGCGATCAGGCGGCGCACCTGCTCGCCGACCACAGCCCGGAGGACGCGCTGCGCATCTGGCTCGGCCGCTACGCCGACTTCGTGGCCACCAAACGCGGGATGGCCGAGGCGCTGCGCGAGGTCATCGCCTCCGGGGCGGTGACCTCGGCGCAGACCCGCGAAAGACTCAGTGCGGCAATTCGTTCCGTCCTCGATGCGGGAATCTCGGCCGGCACGCTGCGCCACGATGTCCGGCCCGAGGACATCACGGCGGCGATGGCGGGCGCGACACTGGCCGGTATCGACCGCGAGCAGATCGACCGTCTCCTCGACCTGTTGCTCGACGGTGTGCGACTCGGCGCGGGCCGGCCGACGGCCACGTAACCACTCACCGTCGTCGCGCGCCGACAGGCCCCTCCTGCCGGGCGGCGAACGATTGTTACCGAGCGCGGATCAGTGCCGTCCCGGTCGCCCGGTCGTGCATACCGCGGCGATCCCCGTCGGTGAACAACGCGGGCACCACGAAGGTCAGCAGTACCTGACGCGCCACCGACCGCACGAATCCGACCGGCGCCGACGCATCGATCCGGACCGTGCGCATTCCCAGGAAGTACTGCCCCGGCGTGAACCCGAACAGCATGACCGTCACCACGCCGATCACGAACCAGATCAGGTAGGTGACGGTGTTGAGCGATCCGGCGCCGCGCACGATCAGCGCGGCGATCCCCATGGCGATGAAGTAGTCGACGAACAGCGCGGCGATGCGGCGCGACATGGGCGCCAGCGACCCCACACCCTCCTGCGGCAGGCCGAGCAGCTTGCCGGGGTAGTCGTCGGGCTGCGGCTCGCCGGGGTGGGCCGCATTCGGGCCGGACAGCCAGGAACCGGTAATTCGCGCCATGCTCCCAGCTTAGGCGTGGTGACGGTGAGGATTACGTCACACCCGGGCCCGCACCCGGCAGCCACGTAACACCGGCCGTCGGCCGCCGGTTACCCGCCGGCGGGTCCGCGTCACCCCGTCCGGCCGCCCGCGGCGACGGCAGCACGGCACCCCGCTGGGGCGATTTCCCAAAGCGGTTGCGGCCGGGAAACTCTCGCGGTCGCGCGCACCGATCGGCGACGATGCGCGGTCCTCGAATCGAGCGCCGGATGCCGTGGTGGCAGGATAACGGTGCTGGTCCGGCACCGCATCGTGAGCGACCCACCGCGCGGTGTTGCCCGGGGATGCCGCCGACCCGTCCAGCAGCACGTGTAACACTGGCGAAACACAGCCTTGATTGCGGGGAAACACCGCATCCATACCGTTCAGCGCTGAAACCCAGCAATCGGCACAGGCTGGGAACCGATCCGTAAGGAGTACTAAGTGGCGTTCAGCACGGCCGACGAGGTCATCAAGTACATCAAGGAGGAGGACGTCGAGTACGTCGACGTACGCTTCTCGGACCTTCCTGGCGTTCAGCAGCACTTCTCCATCCCGGCGAAGTCGTTCACCACCGACCTGGCCGAAGAGGGCCTGGCGTTCGACGGCTCCTCGGTGCGCGGTTTCCAGTCGATCGACGAGTCGGACATGCTGCTGCTGCCCGACTTCTCCACCGCCCGGATCGACCCGTTCCGTGCCGCGAAGACGCTGAACATGAACTTCTTCGTGCACGACCCGTTCACCCGTGAGGCCTACTCCCGCGACCCGCGCAACATCGCGCGCAAGGCGGAGGAGTACCTGCGTTCGACCGGTATCGCCGACACCGCGTTCTTCGGCCCCGAGGCCGAGTTCTACATCTTCGACGGCGTCCGCTACGACTCCGGCATGAACGGCGCGTTCTACGAGATCGAGTCCGTCTCCGGCTCGTGGAACACCGGCGAGGAGTTCAACCCGGACGGCAGCCGCAACCTGGGCTACAAGGTCCGCAACAAGGGTGGCTACTTCCCCGTCGCCCCGTACGACCACTACGTCGACCTGCGCGACACGATCTCGACCAACCTGCAGAACGCGGGCTTCGAGCTCGAGCGCGGCCACCACGAGGTCGGCACCGCCGGTCAGGCCGAGATCAACTACCGCTTCGACACCCTGCTGTCGGCCGCGGACGACCTGCAGCTGTTCAAGTACATCGTGAAGAACACCGCGTGGCAGGAAGGCAAGTCGGTCACCTTCATGCCGAAGCCGCTGTTCGGTGACAACGGCTCGGGCATGCACGTGCACCAGTCGCTGTGGAAGGACGGCAAGCCGCTGTTCCACGACGAGGCCGGCTACGGTGGCCTGTCCGACCTGGCCCGCCACTACATCGGCGGCATCCTGCACCACGCGCCGTCGCTGCTGGCGTTCACCAACCCGACGGTGAACTCCTACCACCGTCTGGTGCCGGGCTACGAGGCCCCGATCAACCTGGTGTACTCGCAGCGCAACCGGTCCGCCGCGGTCCGCATCCCGGTCACCGGCAACAACCCGAAGGCCAAGCGCATCGAGTTCCGCGCGCCCGACTCCTCGGGTAACCCGTATCTGGCCTTCGCCGCCATGCTGATGGCCGGCCTGGACGGCATCAAGAAGAAGATCGAGCCGCAGGCCCCGGTCGACAAGGACCTCTACGAGCTCCCGCCGGAGGAGGCCAAGAACATCCCGCAGGCCCCCACCTCGCTGGCCTCGGTCATCGACCGCCTCGAGCAGGACCACGAGTACCTCACCGAGGGCAACGTCTTCACCGACGACCTCATCGAGACCTGGATCCAGCTCAAGCGTGACAACGAGATCGCGCCGGTGAACCTGCGTCCGCACCCCTACGAGTTCGAGCTGTACTACGACGTGTAAGTCGTCACGGCACAACCGAATTCACGAAGCCCCAGCCGAATCCGGCTGGGGCTTCGGTGCGTTCCGGGACTCGCTACAGATGCGGGTGGCTGCCCAGGGATGCGCTGTAGACGGCCGGATGAGCTTGGGTGGCAGCGAGATTGCGGCGTTCCTCGGCGGTCAGGGTATGGCGGGCCAGCGCGCGGCGGGCGTAGGTGCGCAAGGTCCCCAGTAACGAGGGGTGGGCGTGGGTGTGGATCATGGCTGGATCCCTCCTCCCTGAACTTTCGATGTGGCGAGGATCCCATTCTTCCATCAGTTCACCGAGATTTCAGGTTGTGTTCACTTTTGAGCCGTGCGGCGCGTCGTCGGTGAGCGCGCGG
The DNA here is from genome assembly GCF_001613005.1 of Nocardia nova NBRC 15556. Lineage (GTDB taxonomy): Bacteria > Actinomycetota > Actinomycetes > Mycobacteriales > Mycobacteriaceae > Nocardia > Nocardia nova. Next base: position 18,268 of record NZ_BDBN01000011.1, read on the forward strand.
TTGCCAAGATCGAAAGAGAGTGAGATGATTCGCATGTAATCTTCTCATCATGTCTAGTGGTCAAAGGAGATCACGGATGACCGCCTCCGTCGCCCGCGCCGAGCGCACCGAACACGAACTCGGCCCCCGCACGCCGATCGAGCCCGGAACCCGCATGTGGGACGAGGTAGGACTGATCACCTTCTCCCTCACCGCCGGATCGGCATTCCTGCTGCAGACCATGGAACCGACGATCTCCGCGGTCGTCGACGAGCACTCGACCTTTCGCACCGACCCGATGGGCCGCGCGATGCGCAGTCTCGCGGCGGTGATGACCTGGACCTACGGCGGTGACGAGGCCGTCGCCGAGGCCGACCGCCTGCGACGTATGCACGCCTCCCTCAACACCGTCGACGCGCAGGGCAAACGCCACTCCGCACTCGCCTCCGGTCCGTGGGCCTGGGTGCTGCACACCGGCACCTACGCCTTCAACGAGGGCTCGAAATATTTCAGCCGCACGCCGCTCACCTACGCGGAGAAGGAGCAGTACTACCAGGAGGTGCTGCAGCTGCTGCGCATGTTCTCGGTGGCGCCCAAGGAGATTCCGCCGACCTACGCCGAATTCGAGGTCTTCTTCGCCGACACCGTCGAGAACCATCTGGTCGCCACCGACACCGCGCGCGACTATCTGAAGACGATCCGCCACGTGGCACCGCCGAAGTCGCTGCCCACACCGCTGGTGCCGCTGTGGAAGCTGGCCGCGGCACCGCTGGGCCGCATGCAGTACTTCTGCACGGTCGGCACCACACCCGAACCGGCGCGCCGCAAACTCGGACTGACCTGGACCGCGCAGGACGAGCGCAACCTGCGCATCCTGGGCTGGCTGCTGGCGCGGCTCGTGCCACTGCTGCCGGAACGGATCCGCTACTTCCCCATCGCCTACGAGGCGCGCAAACTCGAACGCGACCGCGCCCGGCTGCGCAAGGTTCTCGATCTGCGCCCGATGTAGTCGAGGCGCCGGGTGACCGGCCGGTTTCCCGACCCCGGTTCTGAGGGCTGGACGGGCGGCGGTGCAGACTCGATAGTCCTATGGTGCTCGAGAATTCATCGCCACGCGCCCGGCGCGTGCTCACGCGCGTACTGTGCGGGCTGGTCCTCCTGATCGCGGCGGCGGCGCCGGTCACCGCGACCGCCGCACCGGCCCCGGCGTATCAGTGGCGCCAGGAATTCCTGACCACCTCCGACGGTGTGCGGTTGCACGCGGACATCCTCCGGCCCGCCGGCATGGCCGACGACGTGCGCACGCCGGTCGTCATGACGGTGAGCCCCTACCGCAACCATCTGGCGTTCACAGCAGAAGTTCATCCGCAGGGCGGGCCGTCGCTGCGCGATCTGTATTCGGAACTGTTCCTCGACGCCGGCTACACCTATGTGATCGTGGATCTGCGAGGTTTCGGGGGGTCCAGTGGCTGCCCCGACTTCGGTGGCCCCGGCGAGCAGAGCGATGTACGTACCGCGGTCGAATGGGCTGCGGCACAACCGTGGTCGACCGGGCGAGTCGGCCTGACCGGTACCTCCTACGAGGCATGGACCGGCATCATGGGTCTGGCCACCAACCCGAAGGGGCTGGCGGCGGTGGCGTCGTTCGAACCCGTCGTCGACCCGTACAGCTACCTGTACATGCAGGGCATTTCGTGGAAGTTCTCCGGAAAACCGGTGACCGAGGACGGGATTCGCCCCGGCGATATGGCCGGATTCGAACATCTGCTGATCTCCTCCACCCCCGCGCACCCCTCCGACTCACCGGAATACAAGGCCAACGCCGCGCGGCTACCGATCGAATGCGCGCAGTCCTATCTGGCGGGCACCACCGACCACGACGGTGGTACCCGGTTCTGGCGCGATCGTGACCTCACCGATCGCGTTCGCGGCAGCAAGGTTCCGCTGTTCTTGAGCCAGGGTTTCCTCGATTACAACACCCGCGCCTATCGAGTCTTCGACGTCTGGAAGAACCACGACCTCCCCGAGGACAGGGGCTGGTTCGGCCAGTGGGGACACCAGAACTGCCACGAGGCATGCGGGACACCGCAGTTCTACAGCGAGGCGCTGGCCTTCTTCGACAAGTATGTGGCCCAACGCGACGTTCAGGTTCCGGGCCCGCGCGTCACCGTCGGCAGTTTCGACGGCCGGTGGCGCAGCGAAAAAGTCTGGCCGCCCGCCGATTCCGCACGAGTGACGATGCCGATCCGGCCCGGTGAATACACCGATCGGGGCCTGCTCCCCGGCCCGGACCGCGAGTACTGGTCGCTCTCGCAGCCGCTGCCCTCCGACCAGCATCTGTCCGGAATCCCCACGGCCACACTCGCGTTGAGCGGCCCACCGGACGCCACGGTGGCCGCCGAACTCTACGATGTGGCGCCCGACGGCGCGGGCACGGTGATCACTCGGGGTATCGCGCAGGTCGCCGACACCGCGAACATCCGCCTGCTGGCACAGGATTGGACCGTGCCGGCCGGGCATCGGATCGGGGTGCGTATCACCGATGTGGTCGACACCGTCTGGTCGCACACTCCGGCGAACGCGCGGGTGAGCGTGCGTTCCGGCACCGTGGAGTTGCCGCTGCTCACCGGCACCCGGAATTTCGATCTGACCGGCGGCACCAGTGAAGCGCTCGGCAAATGGCGCGCGCGCTGGGTGACCGGCCTGCCGGCCGAGGTGCTGCGCGATTCCGGTGTGACCGTGGACTTCCCGCAACGACGAGGAGATCGATGACAGCGACCGGTACGACCGCGACCACCGTCGACGACGCGACCGCCCAGCGGCTCGCGGCCGCCCTGCGCTGCGTCACCGTCTCCCGCGACGACGCCGATGCCGACGTGGTCGAATTCGACCGGCTCGCAAGCCTTCTCGAACACGAATTCCCGCTGGTACACACCCATCTCGAACTGGAGCGGTTCGGCCACAGCCGCTTGTATCGCTGGCCCGGCACCGAACCCGGTACGGCGGCCGTTCTGCTCGCCCACCAGGATGTGGTTCCGGTCGACGACGAGGCCCGCTGGACCCATCCCCCGTTCGCCGGTGTGATCGACGACGAATTCGTCTGGGGCCGTGGCGCGATCGACGACAAGAGCCGGGTGCTGGCCATTCTGGAGGCCGCCGAATCGCTGCTGGCCGAGGGCCGCCGTCCGCGCCGGACCATCTACTTCGCCTTCGGCCACGACGAGGAGATCTTCGGCCGCGCAGGCGCCACCCGGATGGCGGCCCGGCTGCGCGAGCTCGACGTGCGCGCCGATCTGCTGCTCGACGAAGGCGGAGTGATCACCCAGGGTGTCGCCGACGGGACCACCGCACCCGTCGCCTCCATCATGCTCGGTGAAAAAGGCTGGGCCACGGTGCAATTGCGCACTACCGACACCGGCGGGCATTCCTCGATGCCCGGCCGCGAAACCGCCGTGGGCCGGATCGCGCGGGCGGTCGCGCGCCTCCAGGACCATCCCATGCCGCTGCGCATGACGCCGGTGATCGCCGACATGCTGGTCCGGATGCGCCCCGCCATGGCCGAGCCGCGGCGTTCCGCGCTGCGGCTGGCCCCGGTCGCGGGCGCGGTGATCACCCGGATGATGGCGGCGCGGCCGCAGACCGAGGCGCTGGTCCGCACCACGACCGCCCCCACCGTGATCCGCGGCGGGGTGAAGGCGAACGTGTTGCCGCAAAGCGCCGAGGCGCTGGTGAATTTCCGTATCCTGCCCGGTGATTCGGTGTCCGCCGTGCTCGACCACTGCCGCCGCGTGGTCGCCGACCCGCGCGTCACGATCGAGGTGATCGGAACGGCCTCCGAACCCTCGCGGATCACCGGCCCCGGTCCGGCCTTCGACCTGATCGCCGACATCACCCGCGCCCTGGTGCCCGACGCGGTGGTGACCACCGGCATCGTGCCCGGCGCCACCGATTCCCGCCACTACGACGGGCTGGCCGCCACCCGGTGCAACTTCGCGCCGATCCTGGTCGACGCGGCGGATCTGGAGCGGATCCACGGCACCGACGAACGGCTCTCCCGGGCCAATTACGCGCGGCTGATCGAATTCAACCGCCGCGTCCTCGCGCACTACACCGGCACCGGCGGCTGATGCCGGGAATGTCGGTGTTCGCCGCTACCCTCAACGGGTGCGAGCTACAGCAACGTTCACCGTCAAATCCTTCGTCGCCACGGACGTCCTGCCCGATCCGGATATCCCCACCGCGACGCCGGTCGGAATCGCCCGGCTGGAAAAGCATTTCGAGGGTGAGGCGGTCGGACGTTCGGCCACGTTGTTCACCGCCGCGTTCGACCAGCTGTCGGGCCGGGGCACCTATGTCGCGATGGAGTCGTTCGAGGGCTCGCTCAACGGATTGGCCGGCACGTTCAACTTCGCCCATTCGGCGACCACCGCGGGCGAGGACCGCAGCGCCGAATTCTTCACGATCGTGCCCAGCAGCGGCACCGGGGAGCTGAGCGAGATCACCGGAACCGGCGGTCTGGCGGTCGACGCCGACGGCACCCACCGGATCTGGTTCGACTACGACCTGGGCTGACCATCGATCCCGGCGCGGCGGGCCGATGTGCAACGCTCCGGCCCGCCGTGCGCGACAATGGCGGCGCAGCGACGGCGCAGACGGAGGCAGCGATGACGACAGGCGATACCGGCGAATTCGACGCCCACGGCGGGCAGGTGTTCTGGCGGGCCTGGCTGCCCGAACAGGCGCGCGCGGTCGTGGTGCTGGTACACGGCGTCGCCGAACACTCCGGGCGCTACGACCATGTGGGTAAACGGCTGGCGGACAGCGGTTTCGCGGTCTACGCCTTCGACCACATCGGCCACGGCCGCTCCGGCGGCGGCCAGTCGAATATCGAATCGATCGACGCGGCCGCCGACAATGTGAACACCATGCTGGATATCGCGAGTGCGAAGCATCCGGGCCTGCCCCGGTTCGTCATCGGGCACAGCATGGGCAGCCTGATCACGCTGTATTTGGCGACGCGGGCGCCGCTGGACGTCGCGGGCATCGCGGTGTCGGCGCCGCCGGTGGTCATCGAGGCCGGCAACCCCGTGCAGCGACTGCTCGCTCCCGCGTTGAGCCGCTGGGCGCCGAATCTGGGTGTGCTGCAACTGGATTCGGCGCAGATCAGCCGCGATCCGGAGGTGGTACGCGCCTACGATCAGGATCCGCTGGTCTACCGCGGCAAACTACCGGCCCGCACGGCGACCGAGATTCTGCGTGGCGCCGAATTCGTCCTCGCTCATCTGGACGCGCTGCGGGTGCCGACGCTGGTGCTGCACGGCGGCGAGGATGCCCTGGCGGCCCCGGTGGGCGCCGATCGGATCGAGGCCGGCGCCACCGCGACCGATCTCACGGTGCTGCGGTATCCGGGCCTCTACCACGAGGTTTTCAACGAACCCGAGCGCGAGAAGGTACTCGGCGACCTGGTGCGCTGGTTGGAGGAGCACACCGGCGCGCAGTAACATCCGAGAATGAGCAATACCGACCAGGGACGCATCGCCTTCATCCGGGCCAACTGGCACCAGTCCATCGTCACCCAGGCCTACGCGGGTTTCCTGGCCGAGTACGGCGATCTGGGGTATTCGGCGGATGCCGTCGAGGTGTTCGACGTGCCCGGCGCGTTCGAGATCCCGCTGCACGCGCAGCGGCTGGCCCGCACCGGCCGGTACGCGGCGGTGGTGGCCGCGGCGCTGGTCGTCGACGGCGGCATCTACCGGCACGATTTCGTCGCCTCGGCCGTGGTCGACGGGCTCATGCGCGTGCAGCTCGAGACCGACGTCCCGGTGTTCTCCGTGGTGCTGACCCCGCATCACTTCCACGAGCACAGCGAGCACGTGGACTATTTCACCAAGCACTTCCACACCAAGGGCGCCGAGGCCGCCCGCGCGGTCGCGACCACCCTCAGCTCCCTGCGCACCCTCCCCACCAGCGCGGTCTGAGACCGGACACGGCCGAGACCGCCGAGGACACGCGGTCCGGGCCGTCCGACGACACAGCACGGCAGGGGCGACCGGCGATCCGGTCGCCCCTGTTCGTCACTTGTAGTTGTTCAGGCAGGCCGTCTCACCGTCGAGCACCCCGGCGCGGAACGCGTCGAGTCGCTGATACCCGCTGGGCACCACCTTGCCGTCGGTATCGCTCGCGGCCAGGCCGTCGGCCAGCAGACCCGACACCGCGGCGTCCAGGTCACCCGCGGTGAGCCGGGGATCGCCGGCCGGATCGCTGAGCTTGGTGGTCACGACGCCGGACAGGCAGGCGGTGCGCAACCCGGCGGATTCCGGTCCTTGCAGCGACAGGTGCCGATCTCGTTCCACCGCGAGCACATAGCGGGAGATGAACACGACGTAGGCGTTGTAGTTGCCGTCGACCACCGCGGACAGCGGGTCCCCGTCGCCCGGTTGCTGACCGGCACGCTTGGCCAGTTCCGGCACATCGGTGCCCACGGTATTGCTCGCCGGGCAGTACGAAACCGGCTCCACCGCAGTATCTTTCGGGCAATTCTCGGCGATTCCGGAATAGTCGAGCACCGGCGGCTGCGGCAGTGGATAGATCCGGGCGAGCGCGGCGGCGACGGCATTGAGCCCGTCGACGTCGACACCCATCTGATTCTCCTCGTCGCCGGGTTCGAAGGTGGTCGGCAGGCCGCCGCGGCGCTGCTGAATCTCCTTCTTGGTGATGCCCTTACACCCGGCCGCGCCGTCGGACCAGCCGATCTGCACCGCCGTCACGCGCTCGAATGCCGAGCCGTGCACATTCTTCGGGTTGTCGGGGTCGCGGTCGCGCACGGCGACCGTCGCACCCAGCACACCGTTGAGCCCGTCGGTCGTGTTCAGGGTGAAATGCGCCGAACCGCCCTCGGCCACATGCCGCAGAAACACACCCGCGAAGCAGTCGGCCTGCTGTTCGAGCACGATTCCGGGCGTGAAGAATCCGTTGAGCCGGGCCTGGTCCTGTAGCGAGTGACCGTACTCGTGCGCGAGCACCATGACCACGGCCATCTTCCCGTACTTGTTCGAGATCAGCGGCAGCAGTTTGCCGCGATCCCACCCGACGGTCTTGTCGATCTTGCAGTAGGCCGCGTTCACCACGTGATAGGTGCTGGAGCGGCAGAAGGTGACCGATTGTTCCTTGGGCGCGTTGGCATCCCAGGAAATGAAGTGACCCACCGGCTTGAAGGTGCCCGGAAAGTTCTCGGCGTATTCGGCGCCCCAGTAGTCCTGCAGATCCGACAAGGTGTTGAGGGCCAGCCGGTCCATCTCGCCGCCGTCACCGTTGTCGGCGTGCAGCGGCGCGTCGGGCACGCCCGGTCGCGGACCGCTCGGGCCGGAGGCATTGGGCGCGGCGCCGCTGAGCGCCCACGGATTCTCGTTGGTCGCGGCAACATCGTGCGCCACAGTCGTTTTCGCATCGGTGCCGCATCCGGCCGATACCGCGCCGAGCACCAGCAACCCGGCCGCCGCGGCCAGCCGCAGCCGCCTGTTGTATCTCATCTCGTGTCCTCCCCGAATACCACTGTCGACGCCCGGACCGACGACGATCCGGATTCCGCACAGCGGTCCCCCCGTCTCCCGAGCGCTCACATCGTAATCGGGCGCCCGCGCGAATGCGCAACGTATATCTCGATATCGGCACGGATGCCGCACGGTGACGACCACGACATGGCGCGCGCACCATGTGTTCATCTACTATTTACCTACGTAGATAGTAGATGCTCAACGGCGAGCAGAGAGGCCGAGACCATGCCCCGACACCCCCGCGCATCCCTCACCCTTCCCGCCTTGGCGGCGCTCACCGCCGCGGGCCTCGGCTTCACCGCGGCGCCCGCCGAGGCCGAATCCAGGCGATCGGCCGCCCAACCCGCCACCGGCTGCCTGTGGGCCGGAACCTCCCACCCTGCCGGCGCTACCGTCATCGCGGGCGGTCGCGGCTACACCTGCGGCGCCGACGGCCGCGGCACTCCCATGTGGTCGGCCGGCGCGGCGTCGGACCGGCCCGATACCGTCGCCAACCCGGGCTCGGCCGGCGACCCGGCCGCGCACTTCAGTCTGGGCGCGCGCCAGCCCGGCACCGCGTACAACGACTACTGCGTCGGCAATCAACTGGTCGAGGGCGCCGACGACGTCTACCAGGTGGTGCGTGGCCACGACGGCCGCTTGTTCTGGAAGGCCGCCGAACCCGTCAGCGCATGGCGCTTCGATCGCGGAAGCGTTGCGCCGCAGCCGACCTGGCGCGGAACCGGTCTGTGCTACGAGGGCAATCTGGCGTGATCGCGGGTCAGCCCTGTTTGCGGTGCGGAACGAATTCCAGCGTCAGCAGCGCGAGCACGGTGAAGACGATTTCACGCCAGCGGATGAGGACGAAGCGCTGATTGCCGAAGGAGTTGAACTTGCGCAGGAACCGATACAGCGATTCCAGCCGGATCAGCGGATCCAGCGTGCGGGCCAGCACATAGATGACCTGCTTGGAGCGCGATCGTTCCTTGTCGGCGAACAGTTCGGGGAATGCCGCGAACGCCAGCGAGATGCGGTGCACGTCGTGGTCACGGCCGTAGTCGACGAGGTCGACGATCATCCGCTCGTCCAAGCCGTTCGGGGCATCCTTGCGCCGCCACGGCACATCGAGGCTGAGTTCGCTGCCGTGATTGGAGGATCCGTAGCGCTGGAATCCGGCGACCCGGCCCTCACCGTCGCGGGCGATCACCACGAGCATGCCCGGATTCCGGCCGTCGAGCAGATGGTCCAGGATCATCGAGAAGCCGCGGGTCTGGTGGCCGGTCCCCCACTCGTCGACGATGCCCAGCAGCGCCTCGCGCATCTCGCGGTCGAGTTCGCGTTCGGGAATCACCTCGGTCTTGACGCCGAAGTTGCGGGTGCGGCTCACCGCCTGGCGCAGGTTGCGGAATTTGCGGCCGACCATATCGAACGAGTCGACCTCGACCACCACGTCACGGCCGATCGGAATGGCGTGCAGGCCATGATGATCGGTCGCGCGGGTGCGCCACAGTTCGGTGACCGCGGGGCTGGCGCCCAGCACCGCGATCCGCCAGCCGCGCGCGGAAGCGAATTCGGAGAACTCGGCGATGAGCCGGCCGAATTCGGCGCAGTTGCCGACCGGGTCGCCCGCGACGACCGCGATGCCGAAGCGCGCGCGGTAGCCGATCGCGGCGTTCGAATCGGCGCTGAAGAAATAGGATTTGGCCGAATGCAGGGCGAACGGGGCCAGCGGATCCTCGACGGTGCGGTCGACCAGTGCGGCGATGCGATGCTGCTGATCCGGTTGCGGGCGCGAACTCTGCGGCAGCATCAGGATCAGGCCCGTGGAGGCGAGGCAGACGAAGCCGACGGTGCCGTGGTCGCTGCGGTAGGCGATATTGGACACCCCGAGCACGATCACCGCGACCGTGAAGTGCGGCAGCGTGATCGGCCGCCGCAGATGCAGTCCGCGCGCCACGAACAGGCCCGACAGCGAAATCGCCACGAACCAGCCGCGATTGACACCTTCCCGGGAGGCGCGGTCGGCCGCGTACAGCAGCACCACACCGACCAGCAACAGCACCACGATCAGCGGAACCCGCACGGCGCGGATCGGATTCAGGGCGGCGTGCCGATAGGTGCGGTAACCGGTGACGGCCGAATTGAGTTCAGCCATCACGGTCTCCGATCACGCAGCGCATCGCGTGTGTCGTCGAGTTGGTGGGCGCTGCGCACGTCCACGAACATCCTCACCATGGCGGTCCTCCCGAATGGTCGCGTACCGATACAGTATGCGGAACGCTCGTTCCGGCTCTGCGGGGCCCCTCGCACGGTCAGGACGGCACAGCACACTCTGTACCAACCGATATCGCGTCCGGTCTGTTCCCCGCAACACGTTTTCGGCCCACAAAGCCGGCCGTATCGCGAGAATTCATCGCCGGTCCACGAAAGCGCCGCCTACCGCCCCCGGTGACCGACGTGACCGCGACAACCGCCGCGCCCACGCATCGGTGTCACTGATCGCGTACCCCGCCGCGACGGATCTACGCCTCGCTCACCCGCCGCCGAAGACGCGTTCGACGACCGTCTTCGCCCGCCTCGTGACGCGCATGTAGTGGTCGAGGAATTCGCTGCCGTCGTCGGTCGGCCAGCCCGCGACCCGCGCCACGGCCGAGAGCAACGGCCCGGGCCCGGGCAGCTGGTCGGCGGGTTTGCCGCGCACCAGCACCAGGGCGTTGCGGGCCTTGGTGGCGGTGAGCCAGGCGTCGCGCAGCAGCTCCACATCGAGGGCGTCGAGCAGTTTGTTCTGTTCGATCACCGCGAGGCATTCGAGCGTGGAGGTGTTGTGCAGCTCCGGCACCTCGTGCGCGTGCTGGAGTTGCAGCAGTTGTACGGTCCACTCGATATCGGCGAGACCACCGCGGCCGAGTTTGGTGTGGGTGGCCGGATTCGCGCCGCGCGGCAGGCGTTCGGAGTCGACGCGCGCCTTGATCCGCCGGATCTCGCGCACGGCCTCCTCGGAGACCCCGCCCTTGGGATAGCGCACCGGATCGATGGAATGCAGGAACCGCAAACCCAGTTCCTCGTTGCCGGCGACCTGATGTGCGCGCAGCAGCGCCTGCACTTCCCACGGCTGCGCCCACTGCTGGTAGTAGGCGCGATAGGCGGCCAGGGTGCGGACCAGCGCGCCGTTGCGTCCCTCGGGCCGCAGCCCCGCATCGACCTGCAGCGGCGGATCGGTACTGGGCGCGCCGAGGAGCCGCTGCACCTGTTCGGCGACGCCGATCGCCCATTTCACCGCGACCGTCTCGTCCGCGCCGGGACGCGGATCGCAGACGAACAGCACATCGGCGTCGGATCCGTAGCCCAGTTCCATCCCGCCGAGACGGCCCATGCCGATCACGGCCAAGTCCGCGGGCGCGGGCGCCTGATGTTCGGCCTCCCAGGCCCGGATCACGGCCTGCAGCGACGCCTCGAGCACCGCGACCCAGACCCATGACAGCGCCCGGCACACCCGCGGCACCTCCAGCATGCCGAGCACGTCGGCGGAGGCGATGCGGGCCAGCTCGTGGCGGCGCAGCGAGCGGGCGGTGGCCACGGCCCGTCTGGGATCGTCGTAGCGGGCGGCCCCGGCCAGGATGCTGGATCGCACATCCTCGGCCTTCGGGGTCAGCAGCAGCGGCCCGTCCGGTCCGTCGGCGAACATCCGGATGGTTTCGGGCGCGTTGATCAGCAGATCGGGCAGATAGGCCGAGGAGCCGAGCACGATCATCAGCCGCTGCGCGATCGCGCCCTCGTCGCGGAGTTCGCGCAGGAACCAGATCTGGTCGTCGAGGCCTTCGGACACCCGCCGGTAGGCCAGCAACCCGGCATCGGGATTCGGTGTGTCACCGAGCCATTCGAGCAGGGTCGGCAACAGCAGCGCCTGGATGCGGCCCTTGCGCCCCACCTCCCCGGTGAGCGCCTTGAGGTGGCCGAGGGCGTTCTCCGGGGCGGCGTAGCCGAGGGCGGCGAGCTGGCGGACCGCGGCCTGCGGACTCAGGCGCAACGCGGCGGCGTCGAGGCGGGCCACCGATTCCAGCAGCGGGCGGTAGAACAGCTTCGCGTGCAGCCGGCGCACCCGCAGGGTGTTGCGCTTGATCTCGCTGCGCAGCACCCCGACCGCGTCCTGGCGCCCGTCGGGACGCATATGCGCCGCGCGAGCGAGCCAGCGCATCCCCTCCTCGTCGTCGGATGCGGGCAAGGTGTGGGTGCGCTTGAGCCGCTGCAACTGCAGGCGGTGCTCGAGCAGGCGCAGGAATTCGTAGGAGGCGGTGAGGTTCGCGGCGTCGTCGCGGCCCACATAGCCACGCGCGGCCAGCGCGGTCAGCGCCTCAACCGTGCCCGGCACGTGCAGCGATTCATCGGCCTTACCGTGCACCAACTGCAGCAGCTGCACCGCGAATTCGACGTCGCGCAGGCTGCCGTGGCCGAGTTTCAGCTCCCGCTCGCGCATGTCCTCGGGCACCAGGCTTTCGACCCGGCGCCGCATCGCCTGCACGTCGGCGACGAAATCCGGTCGTTCCGAGGCGCTCCACACCATCGGCATCAGCGCCTCGCTGTACTGCCTGCCGAGTTCCAGATCGCCGGTGGCCGGGCGGTTCTTCAGCAGCGCCTGGAATTCCCAGGTGCGCGCCCAGCGCTTGTAGTAGGTGATGTGCGAATCCAGCGTGCGCACCAGCGCCCCGGCCTTGCCTTCCGGCCGCAGCGCCGCATCGACGTCGAAGAACGCGCTGCCGGCGATGCCCATCATCTCCGCGGCCAGCCGGGTGGCGGTGGTGTCGGCGGGTTCGGCGACGAACACCACGTCGACATCGGAGACGTAATTGAGTTCGCGCGCACCGCATTTGCCCATCGCGACCACCGCCAGCCGGACCGGAACCGGGTCGTCGGGGCAGATCCGCGCCACCGCCACCGAGAGCGCGGCGGTGAGTGCGGCATCGGCGAGGTCGGTGAGATGGTTGCCGACCTGCTGATACGGCAGCACCGGTTCGTTCTCGACGGTGGCGGCCAGATCGTGGGCGGCCAGCACCATCAGTTGATCGCGATATCGCTTGCGCAGCAACGCGATCGCGTCGGGTCCGGCATGGGTGGCGCGGTAGAGCATCGGCGCGGCGTTCGGCCCGGTCTCGGGCGCGGCGCCGACCACGTCGAGCAGATCGTCGAGAATCTCGCGCGTGCTCGGCAGTTCCCGCAGCAACAGCTGCCAGCTCGCCGGATCGGCGACCAGATGGTCGGCGAACGCGCTCGACGAGCCGATCAGCGCGAACAGCCTGCCGCGCAACGACAGATCGGTGCGCAGCGCGGAATCCAGTGCGGCCCAATCGGACCCGAGCGCCTCGCGCAGGCGGATCAGGGTCAGCAGCGCCAGATCGGCATCCGGCGACCGCGACAACGCCCACAGCAGTGCAACGCTGTCGACATTGTCCCAGGCGAGCTCTCGTAACGACGCGGCTGCCGTCGGCTCCAGCAATCCCAGCCGACCGGCACCGGGCACTGCGGGACGTGCAGTCGGTGGCCGGACCATTCTCTCAAATTACCGTCACGGCCGAGCATGCGGAAGTTGCCTGCTCGCAGGCGGTGGAGGGAGTGCTCGGCCGACGTCGGTCACGGAGCCGATTCCGTTTCGGGAAGGGCTGCGGGAACGCCGCCTCCCGCCGGCCTACCGGGAACGAGCCGTATCGGGTCGGAGGCCACAGCAAGCTCGGCCCCGAGCCGCCCATCGCTCGGACCCGGATCGAGCGCCCCCTACCGCGGCATCGGCGTCCGCGCCGAAATGGGGTCGACCGCGCGCGCAGCACGCGGCCGACCCGTTCCTCAGAAGCTGTGTTCCGCCCCCGGATAGGTACCCTGCGCTACCTCTCGTGCGTATTCCACTGCGGCGCTGCGCAATTCGTCGCCCACGCGGCCGAAGCGCTTGACGAACTTGGCCGTCTTACCGCTGGTGTAGCCGGCCATGTCCTGCCAGACCAGCACCTGGGCGTCGCAGTCGCTGCCGGCGCCGATGCCGACGGTCGGGATGGTCAGCTTGTGGGTGACCTGCCCGGCCAGCTCGGCGGGCACCATCTCCATCACCACGGCGACGGCCCCGGCCTCCTGCACCGCGATGGCGTCGGCGATCAGTTGTTCGGCCCCGTCGCCGCGGCCCTGCACCCGGTAGCCACCGAGGGTGTTGACGCTCTGCGGGGTGAAGCCGATATGCGCCACCACCGGGATGCCGGAGGCGGTGAGCCGGGCGATGTGCTCGGAAACCCGTTCTCCGCCTTCGAGTTTCACCGCGTGCGCACCACCCTCCTTCATGAAGCGGGTGGCGCTGGCCAGCGCCTGTTCGGGCGAGCCCTCGTAGCTGCCGAACGGCAGATCGGCCACCACCAGGGCATGCGGCGCCCCGCGGACCACGCCGCGTACCAGCGGCAGCAGTTCCTCGATCGTGATCGGCACGGTGGTGTCGTAGCCGTAGACCACGTTGGCCGCCGAATCGCCGACCAGCAGCACGGGGATGCCGGCCTCTTCGAACAGCTTCGCGGTGGAGTAGTCGTAGGCGGTCAGCATCGCCCACTTCTCGCCCGCGGATTTCCATTGCTGCAGGTGCTGTACTCGCGTCTTCCGCCGGGAAGTTGTCGGTGCGGCACCGTAGGCGGTGGTTTCGGAAGCAGGATTATCCTGAGCAGCGGACATCATCGTCCCTTTCGTCTGTCCTCGAGGCCCGATCGGGTCCCCGGGTTGCTATGACCCGTCCAGTCTGCCACCGCGGCAGTGCCGCGTTTAAGGCGTGCACGGGATGGGATTCGTCACACGCGGCGGGAACGACGCGGCCGGCGGAGGCAGCCCGCTCAACGACGGAGGCCGCCGCGGACGCCGCAATGATCACAGGCGGAGATGGAAGGATGGCGCGCATGTCCTTGTCGCGATCCGGTCGCGTCGCAGCCGCGGTGGCCCTGATGTGTGTGGCCGCCGCCTGCTCGTCGACGTCGAAGAATCACCCCGTCGCCCAGCCGTCCGCGCCGAGTCCGGCCGCGCTGCAGAAGTACTACACCCAGGTGCCGGCGTGGGGCAGCTGTGACGGATTCGGCGATTCCTCGACCCGATTCCCGCAGGGCACCGAATGCACGCACATCTCGGTGCCGATCGATTACGACAAGCCCGAGGGCGCGACCGCGCAGATCGCGGTCTCCCGGATCAAGGCGACCGGGCAGCGCATCGGATCGCTGCTGTTCAACCCGGGCGGGCCCGGCCAGGCCGGACTGTGGATGGCCGCGCAGGGACAGGACACCCCGCTCGCGCAGCGATTCGACCGCATCGGTTTCGATCCGCGCGGTGTCGGCGCCTCCACGCCGCTGATCGAATGTCTGACCGGGCAGCAGTGGGATCAGCAACGCGCCGAACCGCCCAAGGACTACACCCCCGCCGGCATCGCGGCCGCCGAGCAGGAGAACAAGGACTTCGCCGCCCACTGCACCGAGAAGACCGGCAACGAATTCCTCGCCCACGTCGGCACTCGCGAGGTGGTGCAGGACATGGACATCATCCGGGGAGTGCTCGGCGACGACAAGCTCAACTACGTCGGCTACTCCTACGGCACCCGGCTCGGCTACACCTACGCCGAGAAGTTCCCGGACAAGGTGCGGGCCATGGTGCTCGACGGTGCCCTCGATCCGGACGCCGATCCGGAGAAGGAATCGGTGCAGCAGGCCGCCGGATTCCAGAAGGCGTTCGACGCCTACGCCGCCGACTGCGCGAGCAAACCGGACTGCCCGCTGGGCCAGGACGCGAGTCAGACGGTGGCCCGCTTCCACGATCTGGTCAACCCGCTCTGGAACCATCCGGCCGAGACCCGCGACGGCCGCGGGCTCACCTACAGCGACGCGGTCACCGGTGTGCAGAACACCCTCTACGCCGAGGACAGCTGGAATGTGCTGAGCGCGGGCCTGGCTCAGCTGGCCAAGGGCAAGGGCGACATCCTGCTGCAGCTCGCCGATCTCTACGACGGCCGCAGCAAGGACGGCACCTACGACAATTCGCAGGACGCGTTCCTGGCCATCCACTGCGTCGACGATCCGGCCATCAAGGACCGCGCCGACACCGATAAGCAGGACGCGGAATACCGCAAGGTTGCCCCGTTCCTCGACGACGGCCACGCCACCGGGCAGGCGCCGCTCGAGATGTGCGCGTTCTGGCCCGTGCCCAACAGCGGCTCCCCGCACAACATTTCCGCACCGGGCCTGCCCAAGACCGTGGTCATCTCCACGACCGCGGATCCGGCCACCCCGTATCAGGCCGGTGTGGATCTGGCCCATCAGCTGGGCGCGGCGCTGATCACCAACAAGGGAACCCGCCACACCGCGTTCCTCTCCGGGGGCGTGCTGTGCGTGGACGACGCCGTCTTCGCCTACCTCATCGACCTGAAGACACCGCCGGAAGGACTCACCTGCGGCTGACGCCACACATGCGGACCGGCGGTTGTTGCACGATGTAACACGGATTTAACCGCGGGTGCCTACGCTCGCGCGTATGGATCGCCAGAAGGAATTCGTGCTGCGGACGCTCGAGGAGCGGGACATCCGCTTCGTGCGACTCTGGTTCACCGACGTCCTGGGATATCTGAAGTCGGTGGCGATCGCCCCCGCGGAGCTGGAAGGCGCCTTCGAGGAGGGCATCGGATTCGACGGCTCGGCGATCGAAGGCTTCGCCCGGGTGTCGGAGGCCGATATGGTCGCCAAGCCCGATCCGTCGACGTTCCAGGTACTGCCGTGGTCCACCAGCAAGGGCCATCAGCATTCGGCGCGCATGTTCTGCGATATCGCGATGCCCGACGGCTCGCCGTCGTGGGCCGATCCGCGGCACGTGCTGCGCCGGCAGTTGAACAAGGCCGGTGACCTGGGGTTCAGCTGCTATGTGCATCCGGAGATCGAGTTCTTCCTGATCCGCTCGGCGCTCAAGGACGGCCGTCCGGTGCCCGCCGACAACGGCGGCTTCTTCGATCAGGCCGTCCACGACGAGGCGCCGAACTTCCGCCGCCACGCCATCGACGCGCTCGAATCGATGGGCATCTCGGTGGAGTTCAGCCATCACGAGGGTGCGCCCGGCCAGCAGGAAATCGACCTGCGCTACGCCGACGCGCTGTCGATGGCCGACAACGTGATGACCTTCCGCTACCTCATCAAAGAGGTGGCCATCGACGAAGGCGTGCGGGCCTCGTTCATGCCCAAGCCCTTCTCCGACCATCCGGGTTCGGCCATGCACACCCACATGAGCCTGTTCGAGGGTGAGCACAACGCCTTCGCCGATCCCGACGACCCGAACAACCTGTCCGAGACCGCGCGTGCGTTCATCGCGGGCATTCTCGAGCACGCCAACGAGATCAGCGCCGTCACCAACCAGTGGGTGAACTCCTACAAACGGCTGATCCACGGTGGCGAAGCGCCGACCGCCGCTTCCTGGGGCCGGTCGAATCGTTCTGCACTGGTCCGGGTTCCGATGTACACGCCGAACAAGCAGTCCTCGCGGCGAGTCGAGATCCGCAGCCCAGACTCCGCGTGCAATCCGTATCTGGCCTTCGCGGTGCTGCTGGCCGCGGGCCTGCGCGGTATCGAGAAGGGGTACACGCTGCCCCCCGAGGCCGAGGACGACGTGTGGTCACTGACCACCGCCGAACGCCGCGCGATGGGCTTCCGCGAGCTGCCCTCGACCCTGGACGAGGCGCTGCGGGCGATGGAGCGGTCCGAGCTGGTCGCCGAAACGCTGGGCGAGCACGTGTTCGACTTCTTCCTGCGCAACAAGCGTCACGAGTGGGCCACCTACCGCGCCCAGGTCACCCCGTGGGAGCTGGGCGAGTACCTGACGCTGTGATCGCCTGTGCGAGACCGGCTCCGGCCGGCCGCACCGACGATGGCCGAGCTGATTAGGTTGTCCCGATGAACGCCCCTGTATCGGTGGCCGATCAACCACTGCAACCACTGATCGACTGGGCCACCCGGGAACTCGCGCAGCGGGGACTGACCGTGACCGGCGCGCAGGAGATGCGGCGGCGGGACTGGACGCTGCTCGCCCGCATCGAGACGAACGGCGGAGCTGTCTGGGCGAAGGCGAGTGCGCGCGCGTTCGCCCACGAGGGCCCGCTGCTGGCGGCCTTGGATCGGCTCGTTCCGGGATCGGTGCCAAAACCCCTTGCGGTACATCGTGAGAACGGATGGTTCCTCGGAGGCGACGGCGGCGAGACCATGCGAACCGGACCACTCGACCGCCACTTCGCACTCGACGGTACGGACGCGCCGCCGCCGCGTCCCCCGGGATGGGAATCGGTGCTGCGGTCCTACGCCGGCCTGCAGTACACCGTCTGCACGCACGCGGAATCGTTGCGCGACACCGGAACTCCGTACCTGCCGCCGGTGCGCCTGATCGAGGTCTACCGCCACTTCGCCGACCGCGCCCCGGGACTGGAGTTCGCGATCGAATCGGCCGCTGCCGAACTCGCGCGGTACGGCCGGCTGAGCGTGGAACACAACGACCTGTATCCGGGCCACGTCTTCCGCGCCACCGCCGCGGTGTTCGACTGGGGCGATGCGCTGATCACCCATCCCTTCCTGTCCGTGCGCACGTTCCGGGATCCGCAGCGCGCGGCGTATTTCGACGCCTGGCGGGAACTGACCACCGTCACCGACCGCGAGATCGAGCTGGCCGAACGCCTCGCGCCGCTGACCACCCTGCGTTCGTGGCTGACCATCGACACGGCACCGGGCGGCCCCGGCGAACGGTTCGCGCCCTTCGTCACCGAGATGCTGGACCTGCTGCGCGCGAACTTCGGCTGAGCCACCCGGCCACTCGCGGTGAGGTGGCAGACTCGTAGGTCCACAGCAGGAACTCCGGATGCACGCCGGAATCGAACAAAGGGAACAGATGTCGCAGAGCCGTTGGATGACTCGCGGAGCGCTCGCCGTCGGTGCGGCGCTGGCCGTCGTGCTGGTCGCCGGATGTGGTGGCGAAAGCACGGGTTCGGCCGGCCCCGAGAAATCCGGCGCCTCGGCGACCTCGACGGCCGCGCGTCCCAGCGGTTCGGCCGGGGTCACCGCCAAGCCGGGACAGACCAGTCCCGTCCAGGTTCCCGACCCGGTCGCACAGAAGCTGTGCGACGCCATCTCGCCACAGCTGTCGGACTGGCGAGTGCAGGGCCCGACGCTGGGCAAGGTGGCGCTGAACATCACGGTGCACCAGTGGGCCGCGGAGAACGGCGGCATCAACCTGGCGGTGCTCGGCGACAAGGCCGTGGTGGACCGAATCACCACCAAGACCTGCGCCGATGTTCGCACGCAGGCGCTGCAGGCGCTGGAACTGCCCGATCTCGCCTCGGGAATCGCCTTCTGATGCGCACCCTCTACCCGCCGCTGGAGCCCTACCGTGAGGGCATGCTCGACGTGGGCGATGGGCAGCACATCTACTGGGAGGAGTCGGGCAACCCCGACGGCAAGCCGGTGGTGTTCCTGCACGGCGGGCCGGGTGGCGGCACCGATCCGATGCACCGGCAGTTCTTCGATCCCGCCGCCTACCGGATCGTGCTGTTCGACCAGCGCGGGTGCGGGCGTTCGACGCCGCATGTGGCCGACGGGGCGAGTCTGGAGGTCAACACCACCTGGCATCTGGTGGCCGATATCGAGCGGCTGCGCACCCATCTGGGGATCGAGCGCTGGCAGGTCTTCGGCGGGTCGTGGGGTTCGACGCTGGCGCTGGCCTACGCCCAGACCCACCCCGAGCGCGTGACGGAGATGGTGCTGCGGGGCGTTTTCCTGTTGCGGCGCAAGGAAATCGACTGGTACTACAACGGCGCCGCCGGATTCGTCTATCCCGACGAATGGGAGAAGTACCTGGCGCCGATCCCGGACGACGAGCGCGACGGGGATCTGGTGGCGGCCTATCACCGGCTGCTGCACTCCCCCGATCAGGACGTGGCGACCGCCGCCGCGGTGGCGTGGTCCAGCTGGGAAGGCGCGACGAGTTCGCTGCTGCCGCAACCGGAACGGGTCGCCGAATCCGCCGAACCCCGCTTCGCCCTGGCCTTCGCCCGCATCGAGAACCACTACTTCGTGCACGGCGGACTCCTGGAAGAGAACCAGCTGCTGCGCGATATCGACCGGATCGCGCATATTCCCGCGGTGATCGTGCAGGGCCGCCACGATATCGTCTGCCCGGCGGTCAGCGCCTGGGATCTGCATCGGGCCTGGCCCGGTTCGCGGCTGCATCTGGTGGCCGATGCCGGGCATGCCGCGGCCGAGCCGGGGACCACCCATCATCTGATCGAGGCCACCGACGAATTCCGGGATCGGCGATGAGCGGCGCAGCCGGTCCCGCCGTCGTCGCCGCTCTCGGTGAGGACGTGGACCGGCTGCTGTCGGCGGAACCGAAGGTCCGTGCCGACGAATCGGATTCGGTGCACCAGATGCGGGTCGCCACCCGCCGGCTGCGGTCGGTGCTGCGGTCGTATCGGAAGGTGTTCCACCGCGGCGAGATAGATGCCATCCGCGACGAATTGCGGTGGCTGGCGGGGCTGCTCGGCATCGCCCGCGACGCCGAGGTGCGCGCCGACCGGTTCGCCGCGCTGCTGGACGAATATCCCGACGTGCAGCGGCATCTCGGGCGGCGGCTGGTGAGCGCGGAGCGCGCGGCCTACACCGACGCCCACCGAACCGTGCTGCGGGAACTCGACGGTGAGCGCTACGACCTGCTGCGCGCGCGAGTGGTCGGCCTGCGCACCCATCCGCCGCTGCGCCGCAAACGCGCCCGTCGCGACGCCGACCGCGTGTTCACGGCCGCGGTGCGCGCGGACCTGCGCCGGCTGAAGGACCGGGTCGACGCGGAACGAGCCGTCGAGGACACCGATCGGGTCGAAGCGCTGCACGATATCCGCAAGGCCGCCAAGCGTTTACGCTACAGCGCCGAAGCCGCCACCGATATCCTCGACGGCCCCGCCGAGGACCTGGCCCGGCGCGCGAAGAAGGTGCAGGGCGTCCTGGGCGACCACCGCGACGCCATCGAGGCGCTGGCCACCATCACCGCCCGCGCCGAAATCGTGCGCGGCCGCGGCGACGATACGACGCCCTACGAGTTGCTGTGCGCCGCCGAGGTCGAAGCCGCGCGCACCGCCCTCGACCAGTACCCGTCCCTCATCGAATTCCTGAACTACGACTACCTGTCCTGATCGGGCTTGACCTTCACGTATACGTCAACCCCTACGGTCGCCCCATGACCTCCACAACCGCGACCACCCGCTCGATCCACCTGGCCGCTCGCCCGGCCGGGTTCCCCGAACTCACCGATTTCCGCGTGGTCGAGCATCCGATGCCGTCCGCTGAGGCCGGCCGGCTGCTGATCCGAAATCTCTTCATGTCGATAGACCCCGGCAGCCTCATGCGAATCGGCGCCTATCCCGGAATCCCGATGCCGCCGTTCGCGATCGGTGAGGTGCTGTCCGGCGACGCGATCGGCGAGGTGATCGAATCCGGCGATCCGACCGTTCCGGAGGGCGCGCTGGTCCTGCACCGGCTCGGCTGGCGCGAACACGCCCTCGCCGACGCGCGGACAGTACGCATGGTGGATCCGGATGCCTACCCCTCGCCGTCCGGATATCTGGGCTTCGGTCTGGTCGCCTACGTCGGTCTGACCGTGGTCGCCGGCCTGAGCGCCGGCGATACCGTCTTCGTCTCCAGCGCCGCCGGTGCGACCGGGAACCTGGCCGGGCAGATCGCGCGACTGCTCGGCGCCGGTCGCGTCGTCGGCAGCGTCGGCTCAGCGCGCAAGGCCGCCTACATCGTCGACGAACTCGGCTACGACGCCGCCGTCGACTACCACGACGAACCCTTCGTCGATCGGCTTCGAGCCGCGGCGCCCGGGGGCGTGGACGTGTATTTCGACAATGTCGGCGGAACCCAATTGCGTGCGGCGATCGAGGTGATGAATGTCGGCGGACGCATCGCGCTCTGCGGAGCTCTGGCCAGGCAGCGCGCGGGCGGCGAGCCGGATGCGGGACCGGGTGATCTGCTGGCGGTGATCGGCAAGCGATTGACGTTGCGCGGATTCACCACGCTCGATCACCTGGATCTGGCCCCGGAATTCGGCCGGAAGCTGCGGGAATGGACGGCGGCGGGAGATATCGTACGCGTCGAAACCGTCGTCGAAGGCCTCGAGAACGCGCCGCGCGCTCTACTGGATGCGGTGCGGGGGCGCTACACCGGGAAGGTTGTGGTGCGGCTGGCGCGTTGAGCACGAGGGTGAGACGGCGGAGAGGATACGCGGCATGTTGATCGGCGAACTGGCGGCCCGCACCGGAGTCACTACTCGGGCGCTGCGCTTCTACGAGGAACAGGGACTACTCACCTCCGGGCGCACCGCCGCGGGATACCGGGAATACGAGGAGGAGGCGGTGGCCCGGGTACGGAACATACGGGAATTGCTTCAACTCGGATTCACCGTCGAGGACGTGCGCGCCTTCGCTCCCTATCTGGACCGGGAGCTTCCCGACGTCTTTCCCTACGAGCCACGCTGCGCCTCGGGATATGCAGTGGTCGGACCGCCACGGGTGGCGGAGCTGAACCAGCGCATCGCCCGGCTGACACGCCTTCGGGATCAGTTGGTGAGCCGGATGCCGTGGCTCGATCCGGAGCACGTTTCCGGCCACCAACGGGTCAGTCCGCCGGGAAGCTGAAACCGACCACGCGTTTATCGGGGTCCGCGATGTCCAGGCGCACTCGCACCCGCCGGCCTTCGGGCGGTGCCCCGGCGCATTTGCCGAGTACCGGCGGATCGGCGACGAAGATCTCGGCGGATCGGTTGCCGTTGCCCTCGCGGATGACCACCGCCTCGAACACGTCGCCCAGACGTGATGCGAGCACGGTGGATTCGGTGAGGTCGATGCACGCGCGTTCGAGTTTGCCGCCGACCGCGTCGCTGCGCCGCATCGCGTCGGCGGCGGCGCCGAGTCCGTCGCGAACCCACTGCGGCACCGGGGTGCCCGCGCAGCGAGCCAGGCAGACTTCCGTCGCGTAGCGGTCGGCGAGGCGGCGCAGCGGCGCCGTCACGTGTGCGTAGGCAGCGCCGATCCCGCTGTGCTGCAACACATCCGGCGTTTGCCCGTCGAGCACGGTGTAGGACGCGCCGCGCAGGAGGCTGGTCGCCTCCGAGTTCAGCACCAGCGCGGCGGGGGTGTTGGGATCGAGGCCGGCCAGCATCCGGCCCACCGGCATACCCGCCGGCCAGCGCACCCCGAGCGCGGCGGCGGTGCGGCGCATGGACGCGATCGCCGAGGCCGGTGGCGCAGGCATCGTGCGCAGCAATCCGATGCGGGCGTCGGAATCGGTGTCGGCCAACATGATTCGGGCCGCGCAGATGCCGGTGAGCAGCGAGACCTGTTCGTTCCAGTCGTCGGCGGCGGTGCGCGGCTCGACCGCCAGCTGCCAGTGTTCGGTGTCGTGGTCGCGTCCGTCGGGAATCACCGATTGCGCGGGCAGCCGCAGTTCGATCGCGCCGCGCGCCAACCCGGCCTCGATCCGCAGGCGGCCGAATTCCGGCAGTGCCGCGATCGAGGGATGCAGGCGGCCGGCGTCGGCGTCGGCCTGGACGCCGGGATAGTCGAGGCGGGCGCGGGAGCGAACCAGGGCGCGCCGCACCGAGAAGCGTCGCGGCTCGGCCTTGTCGTCGCAGTCGATGGTCCAGAGCGCGGCGGGACGAACGGCGCCGGGCAGCAGACTCGCCGACCCTTCCGAGAGCACCGGCGGATGCAGCGGCACGGTGCCGTCGGGCAGATAGAAGCTTTGGCCCCGGGCGAGGGATTCCCGCGCGAGCGCCCCGTCGGGCGCGACCACCGCGCCCACATCGGCGATGGCGTAGTGCAGCAGGAATCCGGTCGGGGTGCGTTCGAGATGCAGCGCCTGGTCGAGATCCATGGCGCCGGGTGGGTCGATCGTCACGAACGGGATGTCGGTGCGATCGGCCCGGACGCCCGCGAACGCATCGGCTGCGTCGCGGGCCTCCGAGACCGCCTCGGACGGATATTCCGAGGCGAGTCCGAATTCGGATCGCACGACACCGAAATCCACCGGTGCCGAGACGATCCTGGGATGCAGTT
Organism: Nocardia nova NBRC 15556; assembly: GCF_001613005.1. GTDB lineage: Bacteria > Actinomycetota > Actinomycetes > Mycobacteriales > Mycobacteriaceae > Nocardia > Nocardia nova. The sequence goes on from NZ_BDBN01000011.1 coordinate 41,908, forward strand.
CCACGCGGGGCGCTGAACCTTACTTGAGCGCCAGCATGGTGCCGTTCAGCTGATCGAACGGGCCGTACACGGTGAAGACGACGCGGCCGTCGGGGTACTGCGACGACAGGGTCGCCGCGGCATCGAGAGCCTGGCCGAACGAGGCGGCCGACGGGTGCGGCAGCACCGCGATCGACTGGCCGAAATGGGTCTGGTGGACCCACTGGGTGTCACCGGGGCTGAGGTCCACCTGGACGCCACCCGGCAGCGGAGTGACCGCGACCGCGGACGCCGATCCCGCGCCCAACACCGCCACACCCGACGCAGCTGCGGCGATCAATGCACCGGCCGCCAACTTGCGAACTACTCGCATATATACAGAACCTGCTTTCCGACACTCGTAGCACCCATAGCCGCTACCACCCCCGGCAACGACACTTCCAACGGCCAACACTGTATGACGTCGGTCACGGTTCCGGCCACTCCGGGGCGGTTCGTCGCGCGGGACACGCCGGGACCAGCCGATTCGCCCGCATTTGCCGGGAATGCGCCCGCCGTCCGGACCGGGCGGCGACCGGGGCGCGGACCGCGCGAAGCTCCGGTGCCTGCGATTTCGCGATCGGTCACCACGACGGCGGCCACACGGCTCCGGCGGGTGCAACGGGGGTCGACGGGATCGTTGCGAGCGCGAACATCGACAGCCCGCGAACCGGATCATTCCGGAAAGAAATATCACATCATTCAGAGCGGACGGGTATCACTCCGAGGAGTCGGACCTACGTCCAGATCACGCTACCGTACGCCGAATCCCCCCGTCGAGTCCGTTTTCCGCTGGGCCTGCGACTGTCCGAGCGCGCTGTTACTGTTGCCGATGGTGACAGGCCACGGCGTACCCACGGATTCGGGGGTCCGTGCAGTAACGAGAGTGCGCCGCGCGGCGAGAGTCGTCGAGTAATAGTTCCTCGAGTACAAGGAGTTCCACACCGCATGTCGTCCATCGTCTTCGACTACCTGCTGCCTCTCGTCGGTCCGGAGCAGGCGGCCTACTGGGCCCAGATTCTGGTGATCAACCCCGCCGGCTGATCACCGCGCGACCGCACCCGGTGCCGGCGGTTCGCCGCGGGCACCGCATGCGGTCGCAAGGCCCGGCTTCGACGACGATCCGACACAGGAGGCCTCCACCATGACCACCGATCACGTCTGGTTCATCACCGGCACCAGCAGCGGCTTCGGCCGCGCGATCGCGGAGGCGGTGCTGGCCGACGGCGGCAGCGTGGTCGCCACCGCGCGCAAAACCGAATCCCTTGCCGAACTTCGAGATCATGCTCCGGAGCGGGTGCTCGTCGCACAGCTGGACGTCACCGACCCGGCGTCGATCACCGCGGCGGTCGAGGAGGCGCGAGTTCGGTTCGGCCGCATCGACGTTCTGGTCAACAACGCCGGCTACGGACTGCGCGGCGCGCTCGAGGAATGCGATGACGAGCAACTGCGCGCACTGATGGAAACCAATGTCTGGGGCCTGATCTCGGTCACGAAGGCGGTACTGCCGCTCATGCGGGCCCAGCGCAGCGGGCATATCGTGCAGCTGTCCTCGGTCGGCGGCGTGCGCGCCCGTCTCGGTGGAACCCCTTACGCGCTCAGCAAATTCGCGGTCGAGGGACTCTCGGAGGGATTGTCGTACGAGGTCGCGCCGTTCGGCATCAAGGTCACCATCGTGGAGCCGGGACCGTTCCGCACCGACTTCGCCGGGCGATCCATCCAGTGGGCCGAATCGATGCCCGAATACGCACCAATCTTCGCCGAGGAACGCGAGCGCTTCCAGGCCCAGGACGGCGCCCAGCCCGGCGATCCGGCCCGCGCCGCCGCGGCCATGCTGCGCGCGGTCGCCATGGACGAACCGCCCTTGCGGCTGCCGCTCGGCCCCGAGGCATTCACCGGCATCCGCGCCACCCTGACCCAGCGCCTCGCCGATCTGGACGAACTCGAACCCTGGGCCGCCGACACCGGCTTCCGCTGACCACTCCCCTCGCCTGGACCGCCGGAGGACCCGACATGCTGTCCGCGGAAGACCACTTCGCGATCACCGATCTGATCAATCTGCACGGCCACCTGACCGACAACGGCGATTTCGACGGCTGGCCCGCCCTGTTCGCCGAGGACGTCGTCTACGACGTCAGCGCCATGGGCGGCGGCGTCCTGGTCGGAATTCCCGCCTGCCGCGACGCCGCGCTGGCGATGGGCGACAACAACCCCGTCGCCCACCACGTCACGAACATCGTCATCAACGAGGTCGCCGACGGCACCGTCCGCGCCCTGTCCAAGGGGTTCGGCGTCATGACCGACGGTACGGTCGGCAGCGCCACCTACGAGGACACCATCCAGCGCATCGGCGCCGGCTGGAAGATCACCCACCGCATCGTGCGCCCGCGGCGGAAACCGCTGCACCCCTGATCCGGCGCCCCTCCCGCTGATCACGGAACATGCCAATATTGCTCCGAAGTTGCCGACGAGGGCGATCATGGAGGCATGAACGCGGAACCGCTACCGCACACCCCCGCCCTGCGACGAATGCTGGACGATGCCTCGGCGATCGCGCGCCGGGCGGGCCATACCGCCCTCGGCACCGAACACCTCGTTCTGGCCGGCCTGCAGGACCCGAATTCCACTGTCGCCCAAGCCTTTCACCGCGCGGGCGCCAATCTGGCGGCGATCTCGGACGCCTTGCACGGAACCCTGCGCAACGGGCCGTACCCGAACCCGACCGAACATCCGGACAACGGCGAGGGCTGCGCGCGCTAGCCGGGCGCGGTCGGTCAGCGCAGTGAGGTTTCGTCGCCGACCGTGAACTCGGTGACCCGGGCTTCCCGGATCATCGCGCCCTGCTGGTCGGACACGCCCGCACCGCGGAAAGCATCCAGCGCCGCGCGGTCGCTCCACCGTTCCAGAATGTTGATGCGGCCGGTATCGATCAGGTCGGCCGACAGGGCGAAATCGAGGCATCCGGGAGTCTTCCGCGCCGCGCTCACCACCTCGACGCAGGTCGCCAGATAACGGTCCCGATCGGCCGGGTCCACCCGCAGGTAGCCGGTGACGATGATCTGCCGAGGCGTGGCATCCATGCGGCCAGGGTCTCATGCCGCGAACCCCGAAGGGGACGAGTCGGTCTGTAAGCCGGATCCTGTTCCCGGTTCGCACCGGGAGGCGACCATCCATCTGGGTGCACCGTCACCGGGCACCTCGAGCAGTCAACCCGCAGGCTCGGGCGAGCAGCCCTCGGGCACCTGCGCAGCCGCACTCGCGAGAATGCGGCCTTCGACCTTGCTCCGGGCGGGGTTTACCGAGCCGCCCCGGTCACCCGGGGCGCTGGTGCGCTCTTACCGCACCGTTTCACCCTTACCGGCGGACCTCCGGAGAGACCGCCGGCGGTCTGTTTTCTGTGGCACTGTCCCGCGGGTCACCCCGGGTTGCCGTTAACAACCGCCCTGCTCTGTGGAGTCCGGACTTTCCTCGGCGACGGGCGGCGGCACAGCCGTGCCCGTTCCCGTCGACGCGGTCGCCCGACCGACTCGTCGCGCACCATTGTGCCGTGCGAGCGGCGCCGAGCGCACATCGGGCCGCGACCGGCATCCGGGCTCGGCCGGGAATCGGGGCCGCGGCGGTCGCGCGGCGCGCCCTGGGACGGGCGTGGCGCGGTACCGGAGGTTACGCATACAGTGAAGCCGCATTCGCCGTGGAGCGCGTCCCCACAGCGAACCGACCGCACAGAAGGGCAGCGCACATGGGGTTCGGCGACTTCCAGAACGAGATCTACTTCCAGGGGCTGCGCGGTGTCGTGCCGGAGTACCCGGTCGCGTTCGCCGAACTCGAACAGCGCGCGCAGGCCGCCATGCCGCCCTCGATCTGGTCGTATGTGGCCGGCGGCGCGGGCGACGAGCGCACCCAGCGCGCCAACGTCGCCGCCTTCGACCGCTGGGGGCTCATCCCCCGCATGTTCGTCGGCGCGAAGGAGCGCGACCTGTCGGTCGATCTGTTCGGAATGACGCTTCCCACACCACTTTTCATGGCCCCGGTCGGCGTGATCGGCCTCTGCGCCCAGGACGGCCACGGCGATCTGGCGACCGCCCGCGCCACCGCCCGCACCGGTGTGCCGATGGTCGCCTCGACCCTCACCGTCGATCCGCTCGAGGATGTCGCCGCCGAATTCGGTGACACCCCGGGCTTTTTCCAGCTCTACACCCCCACCGACCGCGATCTCGCGGCCAGCCTGGTGCACCGCGCGGAGCAGGCCGGGTACAAGGGCATCGTCGTCACCCTCGACACCTGGATCACCGGCTGGCGGCCGCGCGACCTGTCCACCGGTAACTTCCCGCAGCTGCGCGGACACTGCCTCGCCAACTACTTAACCGATCCGGTCTTCCTCTCCGGTCTGCAGCGCTCACCGGAGGAGGATCCGATGAGTGCGGTGCTGCGGTGGGTGCAACTGTTCGGCAACCCGCTGCGCTGGGAGGATCTGGCCTGGCTGCGCTCCCTCACGGATCTGCCCTTGATCGTCAAGGGAATCTGCCATCCCGACGATGTGCGCCGGGCCCGCGACGGCGGCGTGGACGGCATCTACTGCTCGAATCACGGTGGGCGCCAAGCCAATGGCGGACTGCCCGCGCTCGACATGTTGCCCGAGGTCGTCGCCGCGGCCGAGGGTCTGCCGGTGCTGTTCGATTCCGGAATCCGCAGCGGCGCAGACGTCGTCAAGGCGCTCGCGCTCGGCGCCACCGCGGTCGGAGTGGGCCGGCCCTACGCCTACGGTCTGGCGCTCGGCGGGGTGGACGGAATCGTGCACGTCCTGCGCACTCTGCTGGCGGAAGCGGACCTGATCATGGCGGTCGACGGCTATCCGGCGCGGAAGGATCTGACTCGCGAATGTTTGCGTTCCGTCCACCCGTAATCGTGCCCTGAGCGGGGATCCACGTCTGCGGCCGGGCGCGCGACCCAGTACGGTATTCGCCCATGGAGCGTGTCGAGGTGGGGTTCGGTTCGGGAAGCGAACAGTGTGCAGCGTGGCTCTATCTTCCGGACGGCCCGCCCAAACCGCGTCCGCTGGTCATCATGGGGCACGGGCTGGGCGCGAACCGGGAAATGGGTCTGGATCGCTACGCACGCCGGTTCGCCGCGGCCGGAATGGGCGTGCTGGTCTTCGATTACCGGCATTTCGGGGCCAGCGGTGGTGAACCGCGCCAGCTGATCAACATCGCCCGCCAGCGCGACGACTGGCGCGCCGCGATCGCCTTCGCCCGCACCCTCAAGGGCTTCGACGCGACCCGAATCGCGTTGTGGGGCAGCTCCTTCGGCGGCGGGCACGTGCTGTCCATCGCACACGAGGACGACTACCTGGCCGCTGTCGTGGCACAGTGCCCGTTCACCAGCGGCTGGTCCTCGGCGATGGCGAAGGGGCCGATCAGCCTCGCCAAGACCGGCACCCTCGCGCTCATCGACATCCTGGTGGGCCCGATCCGCCGCAAGCCGGTGGGCGTGCGACTGGCCGGGCGGAAGCGTTCGGCGGCGTTGATGAGCGCCTCCGACGTGCCCGAGGGTTTCGGCCGCCTTGCCGAGGAGAGCGAGCAGTACCAGCCGAAAGTCGCTGCCCGCGTAGGGATGTCGGTGCTGTTCGATTCACCGTGGCGGCGCACCAAGGGCATCAAGGTGCCGGTGCTGTATGCGGTGTGCGACAACGATTCGGTCGCGCCGGTGGGTCCGACGCTGAAGGCCGCTGAACGCACCAAACACGGCATCGTGAAGCGATACCCGATCGGGCACTTCGACATCTACTTCGACGACTGGTTCGAGAAGGCCGTCTACGACCAGACCGAATTTTTGGTGTCGGTCCTGCGTCCCTGACCGTCGCCGACCGGCGTTCAGAGATACGAGGTGTCGTTGACCAGACGCACCGACGATCCGCCGTCGGGATAGAACTCGGCGATCGACAGCGACGCCAGATCCAGATGCAGCCGATACAGCAGCGACGGGCCGACTTCCAGAGCCAATTGCAGCAGTGTCTTGATCGGCGTCACGTGGCTGACCACGACGACGTTCTGTCCCGGATACAGCGCGAGCAGATCGCGACGCGCCGCCTCGACGCGTTCGCGCACCTGGGCGAAGCTCTCCCCGCCCGGGGCGGGCAGCGACGGATCACCGAGCCAGCGCTGATGCAACTCCGGATCCCGTTGTGCCGCTTCGGTGAACGTGAGGCCTTCCCATTCGCCGAAGTCGGTTTCGGTCAGCGCGTCCAGAACCCGCACCGGGACGTCGAGGGCCTGGGCCGCGGCCTGCGCGGTTTCGCGGGCCCGGCCCAGCGGCGAGGTGACGACCGCCGCGATATCCCCCTTCGCGGCGAGATATTTCGCGGCGCGGGCGGCCTGTTCCCGGCCGAGTGCGGTGAGGTCCGGATTGCCGCGGCCGGAATACCGTCGCTCCACGGACAATTCGGTCTGGCCATGACGCAGCAGCAACAGCCGGGTCGGCCGCCCGCGGGCGCCGGTCCAGCCCGGACCGGTTGTCGCCGGGGCCGTCTCCTGCACGACCGGATCCTCGTGCGCGGCACGGGCGTCGGCCGCTTCGTCGATCCAGCCCGGCAGCTCCGCCTCGACGCCGCGCGACGACACCGATTCCTGCGCAGCCGATTCCGGTTCGGCCACGCTGTCGATCACCGGGCGCTCGGTATCGGCTTCGCGCACCTCCGCGACCACCACCGCATCGTCCATGGCCTCGTTGGCGAGCCGATCGGCATGCGAATTCTGCTCGCGCGGAATCCATTGGAAGCCCACCCGATCGAAGCCCGCGACCAGCTGCCTCGCACGTTCCGCGAGCGGAATCATGGCCGCGTGCTTGACCTTCCAGCGTCCCGACATCTGCTCGACGACGAGTTTGGAATCCATCCGCACCTCGACGGTGCGCGCGCCCAGTTCCGCCGCGGCCGCCAAGCCCGCGATGAGACCGCGGTATTCGGCGACGTTGTTCGTGGTGACGCCGAGGTATTCGCGACGTTCGGCGAGGATCGTGGCGTGGTCGGAATCCCAGATCACCGCGCCGTAACCGGCCGGGCCGGGATTGCCTCGCGAACCGCCGTCGGCCTCCACGATCACGCTGCGTACCGTCATCGCCGGCCCGTCACAATCCGGATTGCTTGGTGCGCACCAGAATCGCACCGCATTCGGGGCAGCGGACCACGACCTGCGGATCGGTCTTGGCGATCCGGGCGATCTCACCGCGGTCGAGTTCGATGCGGCAGGCGCCGCACCGGCGAGCCTGCAACAGCGCCGCGCCGACACCGTGCTGGGCGCGCTGCTTGTCGTAGATCGCGAGCAGTTCGTCCGGGAATCCGGCGAGCAGCTGTTCACGGTCGGCGTCGCAACGCTGCGCGGCCACATCCAGGTCGGCGACCGCGTCGTCGCGCCGGCTCTGCGCGAGGGTCAGATCCTCCTCGGCGCGCGAGAGGTTGGCGCCCGCGTGCTGGTGATCGGCCTCGGCGGCCTCGCGCCGCTCCATCACCTCGAGCAGTTCGTCCTCCAGCACGCCGCGCCGGCGTTCCAGGCTGCCCAGTTCGTGCTGCAACTCCGAGAGCTGCTTGGCGCCGACGTTGCCACCCTCGAGCATGCCGCGGTCGCGCACCTCGCGTTTGCGCACGGCGTCGATCTCGCCCTCGAGTTTGCGAATGTCGCGGTCGAGATCGTCGAGCTGGATCTCGACCTTGACCGCCGCATCCTTGCGATCGGTGCGTTCGGCTTCCAGCCGCTGCACTTCCTGCTGTTCGGGCAGCACCTTGCGGCGATGCGCGATCCGCGTCAACTCGGCGTCGACGGCCGCGAGGTCGAGCAGTTTGGCCTGGATCGGTGGTTCGACATTCAACGCGGGACGTACTCCTCGACACTATGGACGGTTGCGGGGCGACGGGCAGCGGGTGCGCGACGCCGGTGCTCAACCGTACTCTGCCCGCGGCCGGTTTCGCCCCAACCCCGCACGACCCGCCCGCGACCACCGGATACGCGGTCGAGACCTGATGCCCTGCGCCCCGGGCGCCGGCACACGAACAACTCGAGTGCGGCGCCGCCCCGACTGTGACACTCTGACCGGATGGCCGAACATCGCTATCGCGTGGATGTGGTGTGGACCGGAGCCACCACCGACTACCGCTCGTATTCGCGCAATCACGAGGTGCTCGCCGAAGGGCGGCCGCCCCTGCCGGGCTCGGCGGACCCGGTCGTCGGACGGGGCGACGCGACGCGCTGGAATCCCGAGCAGCTCCTGGTCGCCTCGCTCTCGGAATGCCATATGCTCTGGTACCTGCATCTGTGCGTCGAGGCCGGAATCGTCGTGATCGACTATCTCGACGAGGCCGAAGGCGTGATGAACGACCAGCGCTTCGAACATGTCACCCTGCGCCCCCGCGTCACCATCACCGATGCCGCTCGGGTCGAGCAGGCGCGCGCACTCCACACGGAGGCGCACAAGCGCTGCTTCATCGCCAACTCGGTCAATTTCCCCGTCGACCACGAGCCGGACATCCGGACGGAGTGAATTCGCGCCCGTCCACGGTCGCGGGAGAACGCCCGGGCCGGCCTCGCGCCGCTCGTCCCTGTGCCGCCCGAAACTGACACAGCCGGCCGGCTCGCCACCGAACCGCCCCTGTGCGACCGCCGCTCATGTCAGTCGTCGGCGGCGCCGAGGGTCCACGGGTCGGTGCGGAGGGTACTGACCCGGGTTTGCACGCCCGGAAGCGCTTCCCGTACAATACCTTCCGCTTGGGCGCACCAGGGGAATTCGCTGGCCCAATGGGCGACGTCGACGAGTGCGGGACCGCCCGCGCGCAGATGTTCATCGGCGGGGTGGTGGCGCAGGTCGGCGGTGACGTAGGCGTCGACGCCGAGCTTCGCGACCGTGCCGAGGAAGGAATCGCCCGCGCCACCACAGACCGCGACGGTGCGAATCTCGCGGTCGGGATCACCGGCGGCCCGCACACCCCAGGCGGTACCGGGCAGGGCAGCGCGCACGCGAGCGGTGAAGGCGCGCAACGTTTCCGGTTCCGGCAGGGTGCCGATGCGTCCCAGACCTCGTCCCGACGGCAGCGCCGCGCGTTCGGTGACATCGAAGGCCGGTTCCTCGTAGGGGTGGGCGGCCCGCAGCGCGGCCAGCACCGCGGGGCGGGCCGACGGCGGCGCCACCACCTCGACGCGGTCCTCCTCGACGAACTCCAGGTCGCCGACCTGACCGATCGCCGGATTCGCCCCCGCCATCGGCCGGAACTGCCCGGTCCCCGGTACCCGCCAGCCACATTCGCGATAGAACCCGGCGCCCCCCGCGCCGGCCTCGAACATCGCCGCCAGCACCGCATCGGTGTGGTCGCGCGGAATGAACACCACCCAGGTGTCCACCGGCGCCGCCGATTTCTGCTCCACCGGCCCGGTCACCGTCAACCCGAGCATGTGGGCGAGGGCATCGGACACTCCGGGATCGGCCGAATCGGCATTGGTGTGCGCGGTGAACAGCGCACAGTCGTTGCGGATCAGCCGATGCAGCAGCGCGCCCTTCGGCGTACTCGCGGCCACGGTGTCGACGCCGCGCAGCAGCAGCGGATGGTGCACGACCAAAGCCTGTGCGCCCCAATCGATCGCCTCGTCGACGACGGCAGCGGTGGCGTCCACCGCGAACAGCACCCGAGATACCGAGGCAGCGGGATCACCGCACACCAGCCCCACCGAATCCCAGGACTCCGCCAGCCGGGGTGGATACGCGTCGTCGAGTACTCGGATCAAGTCCTTCAGCGTCACAACAGAATTCGTCGCTGTCACCACCGCACCTCCACCGTTTCGCCGTTCCGGTCATTATCCACTCCGACGCCGCCTGCCGGGGCGGACCGCGCCGCGTGCCCCCGAGCGCGAATCCTCACAGGCCGACGGCTTCGATCGCGGCGACCAAACGATCGACAGCGTCGCTGTCGCGGATCGCCAGGCGTAAGAATTCACCGTCGAGCCCCGGGAAGGTGTCACCCCGCCGGACACCGATATCTCTGTCCGCCAGATGTTTCCGCAGCAGCTCACCGTCGGGCACACGGATCAGCAGGAACGGACCCGCGGCCGGTTCGTGCACGTCGATGCCGAGGGCGCGCAGACGGGGAATCATCGCCTCTCGCTCGGCCACGATCCGGATCGCGCTCGCCTCGGCTTCGGCGATCGCGTGCGCTTCGCAGGTCGCCGCGATCGCCTCGAGTTGCAGCGTGCCGAGCGGCCAATGTGGGCGACCGTGGTTCAACCGGGTCAGTAGTTCGGGCGGACCCAGCAGATATCCGCACCGCAATCCGGCCAGCGCCCACGTCTTGGTCAGGCTGCGCAATACCAGAACGTCCGGATAGGACTGTCCCGCAAGTGTTTCCGGCTCACCGGGCACCGCATCGGCGAAGGCCTCGTCGACCACCACGAGGCGACCGGGCCGGCGCAGCGATTCGATCACCGCGCGAGGATGCAGGACCGAGGTCGGATTGGTCGGATTGCCGAGGACCACCAGATCGGCTTCCTCGGGGACCCGCGCCCCGGCCAGCTCGTAGGGCGGTGCCAGCACCACCCGGGCGACCGGAACATCGGCCTCGCGCAGAGCGAGTTCCGGTTCGGTGAACGACGGATGGATGACGGCCGCCAGCCGCGATGCCAGCCGCGGCAGCAGCGCGAACCCCTCCGCGGCCCCGGCGAGCAGCAACACCTCCTCGGGCGCGCGGCCGTGCCGTGCCGCCACGATCGCGCGCACCGCGTCGGCCTCGTCCTCGGACGGGTACCGCCCCAGCGCGGGCAGTCGCGCGGCCAGCCGCCGCAGCAACCACTCCGGTGGCGCCTCGTCCCGCACATTCACCGCGAAGTCGAGCATCCCCGGCAGCACATCGCGGTCCCCGTGATGCCGCAACGCCGAACGGTCGACCTGCACACCACCGAACCCAGCACCCCCGAACCCAGCACCCCCGAATCCAGCACCGCCGGACTCCGCATCGGTCGATCCGGAACCGCCGACTTCGGGACCCCCGGACGCCCGCACGCCGTCGATGCGCCCGTCGGCGCCCACGGCGAAACCCACACGGGTCGCATCCGCCTCGGCTGCTCCGCCCGGACGCGTATCGCTCGGGCGGCTCGGGCCTGCGTGCGACCGCGTGCCGGCGGTCGCGGGGGTGTCCTCGGGCACAGCCACCTACCCTACGTGGCCGCCGCCCGCACCGACCGGCCACAATGGGTGCGTGGGCGAGCTGCACGTGACCTTCATCTGCACCGGCAATATCTGCCGGTCGCCGATGGCCGAGAAGATCTTCGCCGCGCATCTGGAACGCGCCGGACTGGCCGATCGGGTGCGCGTGAGCAGCGCCGGCACCACCGCCTGGCACGTCGGCTCGGACGCCGACCCGCGCACCACCGCCCTGCTCACCCGCCACGGATATCCGATCGGGCACGTCGCGGCCATGATCGGCCCCGATCATCTCGACGCCGATCTGCTGGTCGCCCTGGATTCCAACCACGATCGCGAACTGACCCGGTTGCGGATCCCCGAAGCGCGCCGGCGACTGCTGCGCAGCTTCGACCCCGCCGCCGACGATCACGACGTCCCCGACCCCTACTACGGCGACGACACCGATTTCGAACTCGTGCGCGAGCAGATCGAGGCGGCCGTTCCCGCGCTGCTGGCCTGGGTGCGCGAACAACTCGGCGAACCCGCGACGACCGGACCGCGGCAATGAACATCCTGCGCCGGCTCACCTTCCTCCTGCGGCCCAGCTGGGCGATCCTGGCGGTCGTCGTGGTCGCGTTCGCCTACCTGTGTTTCACCGTGCTCGCGCCCTGGCAGCTGGGCAAGAACACCTCGACGTCCCACCGCAACAACCTGATCGCGGCCTCGGTCAACGCCGACCCGGTCCCGGCGAAGAACCTGCTGAACACGGGCGAGGGCACGCCACCGGCCGGGACGAATCCGGCCGACACCGAATGGCGGCGGGTGGTCGCGACCGGTAGTTACGTACCGAATTCGATGGTGGTCGAGCGATTGCAGCGGCTCAACGATCAGCCCGCCTACGGGGTGCTGGCCGCCTTCCGGCTCGACGACGGCCGGGTCGTGCTCGTCGATCGCGGCCTGATCGCGGCGGTGAACGGCTCGGATCTGCCGGTGATCGCGGAGCCGCCGTCGGGTCAGCAGCACATCGAGGGACGGGTCCGGAAATCCGAGGGCGCGGTCCCCGGCAAGGATCCGATGGTCCGTGACGGCCTCCGCCAGGTCTACTCGGTCGACACCACTCAGCTCGCCACGGTTCTGGGCACGCCGCTGACCGGCTTCGCGACCGGTGAGCACGGCGGCTATCTGCAATTGGACGCCGGCCAGCCCGGCGCCTTCACCCCCGAGTCACTCCCCCAGCTCGACGCGGGCCCGTATCTCTCGTACGGGCTGCAGTGGATCGCGTTCGGTGTGATGGCCCCGCTCGGCCTCGGCTACTTCGTCTATGCCGAAATCCGCGAACGCCGCCGCGACCGTGCCGCTGCGGGGGCAGCCACCCCGAGTGAGCAGGTCCCGGCCATGAGCACCGCCGGATCACCGGCTGCCGAATCAGCCGAAGGCACGAGCACCGCTGCGGCTTCCGCCCCTTCGGAGCCGGCTCCGAAGGCCCGGCCCGAGACCGCCTCCGCACCGGACGAGCCATCGGCCGCGCCGAAACCACGCACCACCGCGGACCGCCTGGCCGACCGCTACGGCAACGCCCGCAGCTGACCGGATCCCGCAGAATCGGCCCACTTCGCGACTGGCCCGATCGACCTATTTGGCTATAGATTGATATAGCTAGATCTCTCGATACGAGCGGAGAACGGGATGAACGCCATCCGGCAGGCCTACGACACCGTGCAGCGATCGTGGACCGGGCAACAGTGGGATGCCTGGGCGGCGACCTGCGCCCCCGATTACGCATTCGACACCGGTACCGGCCTGCGACTGGATCTCGCGGGGACCCTGGACTGGAGCCGCGCCTGGTTCAGGGCCTTCCCCGATTACGCCGAGGACATTCGCGCGGTGCATCCGGCACCCAACTCGGCGGCCGCCGAATTGGTCGGCCGCGCAACCTCGGTGGACGACTTCGTCGTCGCCGGCGCGACATTGCTCCCGGCGACCGGCCGGCGGTTCGAGATCGCCTACGCCAAGGTTCTGGTCTTCGACACCGACTTCAAGGTGGTCGAGGACCGGCAATACCTGGACACCGCCGCTCTACTCCGGCAACTCGGCGCGAGCTGATCGGCGGCGCCCGAGCGCGTACGCGGTCACGGCCGCCACCACCGCGGCCGTCAGCTGCACTCCGTTCGACAATCGCACCGCCCGGCGCAGATCGGGTACCCGCGGGGTCCGCCCGTCACCCAGCACCGGACGCATCTCGGTCCCGTGGCGATACTCGGTCCGCCCGCCCAGCGCCACGCCCAGCGCTCCGGCCATCGTGGCCTCGGCGACGCCCGCGTTGGGGCTCGGGTGCGCCCCGGCGTCGCGGCGCCACGCGCGCCACGCATCGCCGGGCCGCCCGCCCACCAGCGGCGCGAGCATCACGGTGAGGACCCCGCTCACCCGCGCGGGCAGCAGATTCGCCAGATCGTCGACGCGCGCGGCGGCCCAGCCGAAGTTGCTGTAGCGCTCGTTGCGATAGCCGACCATCGCGTCGAGCGTGTTGATCGCGCGGTAGCCGAGCAGCCCCGGCACTCCCGCGACCGCACCCCACACCAGCGGCGCGACGGTGGCGTCGGAGGTGTTCTCGGCAATGGATTCGACTGCGGCACGGGCCAATCCGTCGGCGTCGAGCGCTTCGGGATCGCGTCCGCACAGCGAGGGCAGCACCTCCCGCGCACCGGTCGACTCCCCCGCCTCCAGTCGATCCGCCATCTCGCGCCCGGTCCGGGCGAGCGTGGTGCCGCCGAGCGCGATCCACGTGCCGACCGCAGTGATCACGATGGCGCCGAGCCCCGCGTGACGACCGGGGCGCCCCTGCACCACCGCCGTCCGGACGCCGGCGCACCCGCCTCGCCTGCCCCCGGCCACGCCGCCGCGCCGATTCCGCCATGCCGACACCACGCCGCTCCCACGGGTGATTCCCGATGGCCGGGCAGCGATCTCCGCGCCCGCGCTCAGCGCGACGACACCACCCACCAACACGATCTCGTGCACGACCCCGGCGGCACGCGCATCACGATATCCGGCCGATTCCACCGCGGCGGCCGCCGTCCCGAACAGCGCCACCGGATGTCCTCGCCGCGGATCACCGAAAATCCGATCCGCCGCGAATCCGATCAGCAGTCCCGCGGCCCGCGCCGTTCCATATCGCACCGGGCGAGACTATCGGCCCCCTCGGGCACCCCGATGTCACACTCGGCCCGGCGGCATCGTCACCATGAGGAGGCACCCGCGCGGCGGGCGCGCGCGGCGAGACGAGGATGGCAGCTGTGACGACCGGACACGACGATATCGATCAGACCGAACTGGCACGCCGGTTCGAGGAGCATCGCCAGTATCTGCGCCGCGTGGCCTACAGCACGCTGGGCAGCCTCAGCGATGCCGACGACGTCGTGCAGGAGGCGTGGTTGCGGTTGCAACGCTGGTACGAAACCCGTTCTCCCGGTGAGCGAATCGACAATCTGCGCGCCTGGCTGACCACCGTCACCGGCCGCCTCGCGCTGGATCAGCTGGGTTCGGCCCGGGCGCGCCGCGAACAATACGTCGGCGAGTGGCTGCCGGAGCCGGAGGTCACCAGCTGGGACGACCCGGCCGACCGCGTTTCGCAGGACGAGCGCGTCACCACCGCCCTGCTGGTGGTCCTCGAATCGCTCTCGCCCGCCGAACGCACCGCCTTCGTGCTGCAGGACATCTTCGGCATGACCGGTCCCGAGGTCGCCGACGTGGTGGGCCGCACCCCCGCCGCCGTCCGCCAGCTCGCCTCCCGCGCCCGCAAGCACGTCGAGGACGGCACCCCGCGCTTCCCGGCCTCCCGCGACGAACACGAGAAGGTGGTTTCGGCCTTCTCCGCGGCCTGGCGGTCGGGCGATCTGAGCGGCCTGCTCGGTGTGCTCGACGAGAACGTCACCCTGACCGCCGACGGTGGCGGCCGGGTGCCCGCGATCCGGCAGCCGGTGCAGGGCGCCGAGCTGGTGGCCAAGCTGTACTTCGGCTGGTACCGCGCCGGAACCGGGGCGTGGGCGCGCATGGTTCAGGTCAACGGTCTGCCGGGCCTCATGGTCTTCGACGGCAACCATCTGGGGATCATGGCCTTCACCGTCGAACAGGACCGCATCACCTCGATCGCGATCGTCCGCAATCCGGAGAAGCTGCACGATCTGCCCGAGGGCGAACCGGATTGGACGATGTGAGAGTTCGCTCGGCGCGGCCCGTCACCGGCACGCCTGCCACCCCGCTCCGTGACCGACCCCGAGCAGGCCGTGCGCCCGGGCCACCTCCGGTGAGTACAGCTGTCCCGCATCGGCATTGAGCCCGGCCTCGAGGCCCGGGTCGGCACGGCAGGCCGCCCGCCAGCCGAGATCGGCGATGGTTCGCACATACGGCAGGGTGGCGTTGGTCAACGCGACGGTGGCGGTGTGCGGGACCGCGCCGGGCATATTCGCGACACAGTAGAACAGCGAATTCGCCACGGGGAAGGTCGGTTCGGCGTGCGTGGTGGGATGGGAGCTCTGGAAACAACCGCCCTGATCGATGGCGATATCGACCAGCACCGTCCCCGGCCGCATCCGCTCCACCAGGGTATCCGGGACCAGTTGCGGCGCTCGCGCTCCCGGCACCAGCACCGAACCGATCACCAGATCCGCGGCGACGACCGCCCGGTCGATGTCGGCCGCGTTCGAGGCGAGAGGAGTGACCCGCCCGGCGAATCGGATGTCGAGTTCACGCAATCGCACCGGATTGGTGTCGAGCACGATCACCCGCGCACCCATCCCGACCGCGACCGTCGCCGCACTCGTTCCGGCCACCCCGCCGCCGATCACCACCACTTCCGCCGGCCGCACCCCCGGCACGCCGCCCAGCAACACTCCGGCGCCACCTTCGGGCGCCATCAGGTGGTAGGCGCCGACCTGGGGTGCGAGTTTGCCGGCGATCTCGCTCATCGGCGTCAGCAGCGGCAATGATCCGTCGGGTCCACGCACGGTTTCGTAGGCGATCGCGGTGATGCCGGAGGCCAGCACGGCGTCGGTGCACTCCCGGGAGGCCGCCAGGTGCAGAAAGGTGAACAGCACCTGCCCGGCGTGCATGCACGAATATTCGGGTGCGATCGGCTCTTTCACCTTCAACACCAGTTCCGCCTCGTCCCACACCGCGTCGGCACTCGCGGCGATGTGCGCGCCGGCGGCCACGTAATCGGCGTCGGTGAATCCGGACCCGAGTCCGGCGCCGGATTCGATCAGCACCCGATGACCGTGCCGGGTGAGTTCGACGGCGCCGGCCGGGGCGAGGGCGACCCGGCTCTCCTGCGGTTTGATCTCGCGCGGAACCCCGATTCTCATACCGCCATCGTGGCCCTGATCCGGGCGCGGTGCCATGATCAAGTCGCGGCGATTCACAGAACCGCAACCAATCGGCAATCGATCCGCGTCCGGCAGCCCGGCATCGGCGTCACACGGTGATCGACTCGCCCAGCGGCGGGATCCGCAGCTGCTTCTCGCGCCCGCCGTAGCCGAAGGTGCGCCGAAGGTGATCGAGTGTCTCGGTGAAGTGCGCCCAGCCCTCGGCGTGTACCGGCACCACGACCGCCTCGCCGAGCACCTGCGCCGCGGCCAGTGCCGTGCGCGCATTGAGCGTGACGTCGCTGTCCTCGAACCGGCCCACGTTCGCGGCGCCGACGTTGAGCAGGGCGATGTCGATGCGGCCGAATTTCGCCACGATGCGCTCGACGTAGTCGACGGAGGCGTTGTCACCGGAGATGTAGACCGTCGGCAGGTCCTCGGCCTGCAGGACGAAGCCAGTGACCGTGCCGCTCAGCGCCTCGGCGCCCTCCGGCCCGTGCAGCGCCGGTACCGCGGTGACGGTGACGGCGCCGATGCGCACCGACTCCCACACCGTCAGTCCCCGAACGCCTTCCAGGCGCCCGGCCGCTTCCGGCGTGGACAACACCGTCTCGACGCCGGCCATGACGTCGCGGCCCGCCGGATCGAGGTTGTCGGGATGCTGATCGTGCGACAGCAGCACCACGTCCACCGGGCCCACGCGATCCGCGGCGACCGCCGGTCCGGTCAATTTGTGCAGGGTGAGCGCGCCGGCGGAGTAGTCGCCGGGTTCGTCGAAGGTCGGATCGGTCAGCCAGACCAGCCCGCCGTAGTTCAGCCGGACGGTGGGGCCGCCGATGTGCAGGAGTTCGACCGTGGTGGAGAGCGTGTTCGTCATGAGCAACAGCTTGTCCCGATCCGGCACGCTCGAACAGTGGCCCGCAGGCCACGCTTCGATAAGATCGGGCCATGCATGTGGTCGCGGTGGTCGCCTTCGACGGAATCAGCCCGTTTCACCTGTCCGTCCCCGGGATGGTGTTCGGCCGGATCGGCACCAGCGTGCAGGACAGCGCGCCCTACCGGGTGCTCACCTGCGCGGAAGTTCCCGGAATCCTCGGCACCCCCGGCGATTTCGACCTCGTCGTACGCCACGGCCCCGAGGCGATCGACCGCGCGGAGACCGTGGTGATTCCCAGCTGGAACCCGGAACTTCCCGTGCCCGAGGTCATTTCGTCGGCCCTGTGGCGCGCACACGAACGCGGCGCCCGCATCGTCGGACTGTGCCGCGGCTCCTGGGTGGTGGCCGCCACCGGTCTGGCGGACGGGCGTGAAGTCACCACACACTGGGGTCTGGCTCCGGCCCTGGCCCACGCGTTTCCCGCGGTGACCGTGCGCGCGGATCGGCTGTGGACCGACCTCGGCGATGTGGTGACCTCCGCGGGAGTGGCTGCGGCACTGGACTGTTGCCTGCACCTGGTGCGCGCCGATCACGGCGCCCGCGCCGCGACCGAACTCGCGCGCACGCTGGTACTGGCCCCCTACCGCGCCGGCTCCCAGGCGCAGTACATCCCGCTCGCGGTGCCCGACGCCACCGACGACGACCCCATCGAACACGCGATGGTCTGGGCGCGAACACATGTGGACCAGCCCATCGATCTGGACAGCTGGGCCCGCACGGCGCTGATGTCGCGGCGCACCTTCACTCGCCGCTTCCGCGAACGCACCGGATCCAGCCCGCAGCGCTGGCTGCTCGATCAGCGCATCGACCGCGCCCGGCTACTGCTGGAATCCACCGACGACACGATGGACCGCATCGCCGCCGAGACCGGCCTGGGCACGGCGATGAATCTGCGCCACCATTTCCATCGCACGCTCGGGCTGCCACCGGCCGCACATCGCGCCCAGTTCCGGGCCAGCTATGTTGACCTGCATGATGATCAAGCTGGGTGAGCACGAGCCGCAGATCGACGACACCGCGTGGGTGGCGCCGACGGCCACGGTGATCGGCCGGGTGCGGCTGGGTGAACAGGTCAGCATCTGGTACGGCGCGGTGATCCGCGGCGATCTGGAGGACATCGGCATCGGCGCCGGCACCAACATCCAGGACGGCTGCGTACTGCACGCCGATCCGGGATTCGAACTGCAGGTAGGCAGCGGAGTGTCGGTGGGCCACAACGCGATTCTGCACGGTTGCACGGTCGGCGACGACGTGCTGGTCGGCATGGGCGCGACCGTGCTCAACGGCGCGGTGATCGGCGAGGGCAGCCTCATCGCCGCCAACGCCCTGATTCCCGAGGGCATGAAGATTCCACCCGGCTCCCTGGTCGCGGGCGTACCGGGCAAGGTGCGGCGCGAACTCGGCGATGCCGAACGCGATCGCATCAAGCTCAACGCCGCGGTCTATCTGCACAATATGAGCACTCACCGCGACGCCGGCACCCAGCTGTGAGACGGGCCACACTGGTCAAGCGTCCAGGTTGATCTCTTGGTAGCATCGTCGCAGCATGTTCGCGGTCCGCGGCAGTGAATCATCGCCCCGGGCGGCGCACTGCGACGTGGGTATGCAGGAGGTTAGACGGTGTCGTACGAGCAGTCCGGTATGCACCGACCCCAGGGGCGGATCAGTGTGGCCGATATCGCGGCCCAACCCGGTGGCATCGAGGCGCTACAGCGTCGAGTCCACGAATTACGTTGCAACGGAAGCGATTTCGCCGCGAACGCGATCGAGCAGGAAATGGCCGCATTCAATCTGCGCTGAGCGCGGGCGGCGTGAGCCCGGTCGGGGACGTCGGTGACGGTCCGGCGCGATGAGATAATGATCGTCAGCCTTCCGCATCGACGCGGTCATTCGCCGACTCGACTGGAGACCCCATGCCCCCTGTTCCGTCCATCCTGGCCCGCATCCTCGAGAAGCCCCGCTCCGACGGTGAGCAGCTGCTCGAGAGTGCCCTGTCGGCCTTCCTGGACTTCGGGATCAAGCGGACCAGCATGGGTGAGATCGCGCGCCGCGCCGGCATCAGCCCCGCGACGCTGTATCGCCGCTTCGAATCGAAGAACGATCTCGTCGAGGCGGTAAGCGTGCGCGAGGCGCAGCGCTTCGTCGCCGATATCGAACAGCGGGTCGGCAGCATCACCGACAACGAGGATCAGCTGGTGGAGATCTTCGTCGTCTTCATCACCGCGCTGGCGCACAACGAGCTGCTGCAACGACTGCTGCGCACCGAACCCGAGCTGATCCTGCCGCGCTTGACCACCGACGCCGGCCCGATCCTCGCGGTCGGCCGCGCCTACCTGGCCGACAAGCTGCGCGGTTTGCAGAAGGCCAACGCCGAACTGGATTTCGATGCCGACCTCGTCGCCGAGATCATGGCCCGGCTGGCGCAGTCCCTGGCGTTGACTCCCGACGGGCTGATTCCGCTCTCGGACGCGGAGGCCGCCCGCGCCTTCGCCCGGCGGACGTTGCTGCCGATGGTCGGCGGCCACACCGCCTGACGGCCGGGCCTGCGATGCACAGTGCGACTGTCGCCGGCTACCAGGAAGACTCCGACGCGACACTGCCGGGCGGCCCGACACCGGTCTCGCCCAGCCCGAACGCCGCGGCCACGCGCCGATCGAGCAGCGCGACATCGGGTTCGGCTCCGCCGTTGGCCAATTCGCGTGCCAGGTCGGTGAGCCGCTGTCCCGCATCGGTATTCGGATCGGGGAGCGGAAGCCGGGTGACATACTGCGTGATCCACCGGCGCCGCCCGGCATAGAGCCGATTTCCGCACACGGCATCGTAGAATTGCAGTCCGAGCGTCGAATTGGCCACGCCCATCAGCAGATACGCGATCCGCTCGTCGCCGATATCGGCCAGCGACATCCAGTAGCAGTCGCCGTTCACCACCGCACCGCTGCGATCGAGCGCGAACCGCGGCGCCACACTGATATCCGGGAACACCACCTTCGGACGGCACCACAGATGCGGCCGCTGCGGCACCCAGATCTCGAACCACTCCCGCCCGGTGCCGGTGAGGTAGTCCCGAGCGGCCAGGGTGTCCTTGTGCTGGGCGAGATAGGCCGCGGCGTCCGGATATTCGCTCAGATCGACCGGTGTGCGGCACGAGCACGAAGTCTCGTAGGGGTACAGCACCCGGGTGTCGCGGGCGCGTGCGATCCGCCACGGAGCGAGGTCGTGATGAGTCAGCAGCTGCCGGAGCAGTTCGGGCTCCGGACAGCAGGGCCGATCCTCCCACCGGTCCGAGATGAAGACTCGATCGGCATTCGTCTTGATGCCCACCCTGATTCGTGCCACCTCGCCGAACGTGCGCCACGTGCCGGCGGCGATTCGCCCCAACCAGGCGTCGGTAGCGGGTCGCGACATACGCCACGGAGTTGTGGGATCGAAAGTGCTGGTGAGTGATTCGTCTTCGCACTCCACATCGGCCCATGCGTCGCCACCATCGGCGAGAATTCGCGCGGGCCCGCCGGCCGAACCGCGCCCCGGGTTCCCCGATCCGCACGGTTCGCCGTGCACACCGGTCCACAGCGTTCCGGTCTCCACAGCGATGTGGCGACCGCCGTGGTCGACGACGGAGTCGGCCGGAGCGACCACAGCGTCGAACAGGTCGGCAGCGGCCGTCGGCTCCCGCTCGCACTCGTAGGCCGTGACGAACCTGCAGGTCCGCTGCTCGTGCCCGCGCACGGCGATTGTCACCGCGGGCAGGACCGCCGCCTCGAACAGCCGAGTGTCCCCAAGGTCGTAGAGCTCCACCGGCGTCAGTTCCGCATACAGCAGCGCCCGCAGATTCGCCCCCGCCTTGGTGCTGAGGAATCGGTTGGCGCACAGCAGACCCAGCACTCCACCGGGTCGTAACAACCGCGGAATCGTCGCGACGAACGGATGGGTCAAATCGATACGTCCCGACAGCCCGAACTGCTTGCTCAGCATCTGCGCGGTCGCGCCACCCAGCTGCTGAGTCCGCACATACGGCGGGTTCGTGATCACGGCGTCGAAGTGCGAGTCGGTCAATTCGGTTGCCGCGCAGAGGAAATCCCCCACCCGCCAATCGATGACGACCCGATTCGACGGTGGCGCGGTATCCACCCCAGGCGCCGCGCCGAGGTATGCGCCGACCGCGTCCGCCACCCGCGATCCCGCCCACGACTCGGCGGTGCCCTCCTCCGGCCAGACCTGGGACCTGCCCGCGAATCGGCTGTTCCACGATGTCCCCCTAGTCTGAGCTTCCCGGACCGCCGCGGCATTCAGGTCGTACCCCACCAGATGCAAGGAGGTATCCGGAAAGCGTTGTGCCGCAACATATGCCACCGCCGACAGCAACTCACCGTCGCCGCAGGCGGGGTCCAGCACCGACAACTCGCGTTCCGGTCGCACATGCGCGAGCATCCGCTCCGCGAGAAACTCCGCCAACCGCGGCGGCGTGTAATGCCGACCGTGCCGTTTCCGCGCCCCACCCCCGCCCGGCTCCCGTCCCGCCCGGCGGTCTGCTGCTGGCTGCTCCCGCCCGCCGCGCATGTCCGCATTGTGCCTGCTGCGAGCACAAATGTGGGCGAACTCGACGTATCGCGCCGCAGGTCGCTCACCGGCGTTGGACGCGCTCCTCGGGCGGACCGACCGCTCCACGGTCACGCAGGTAGGTCTCCAGGGCGTCCAGATCGGTCGGGCCGACCGCCGTATCCGTGCCCCGCGTGAACACTGCGAAGCCGTCGCCGCCGGAGGCGAGGAAGTTGTTGGTGGTCACCCGGTAGGTCGCGACCGGATTCACCGGCCGGTCTCCGATGCGGACGGAATCGGCGATCACCTTGTGTCCCGGGGCGGCCTTGTCGTCGTAGGAGTAGGAGATGCCCGCGACCGAGAGCACGGCGGGTTTGCTCTTGTTGTCCCACTGCTGTTCCAGCAGGTCCAGTATCTGGCGACCGGTCAGGGTGACGGTGACGACCTGATTACCGAACGGCTGCGTCTCGTAGATGCTGCCGTAGGTGATCGGCCCGGGGCCGATGTCGGCGCGCACGCCGCCCGGATTCATGAACGCCGCCACGGCCTGCGCCGAATCGCGGGTGACATCGAGCATCGCATCGGCGATCACCGCACCGAGCGGGGATTCGCCGCCACCGCGATCGCTGCGCGTCAGCGGGGCCGTCGCGGTGCCCACGACCCGTTGTGCGCGCGGCGCCGCCTGGCCGGAGAAGAATGCGATCGACTTGTCCACCGCCCGATCGGGAGCGACATCGCGGGTCACTACCCGGTTGACGGCGTGCGCGGACACCTTCCCGTGGTCGAACCGCAGCGTGACGTCGGTGATCAGGCGCCCGTAGGACGACGCCTGCGTGACCACCTTGCCGTCGAATTCGCAGTTGTAGGCCTGATGGCTGTGCCCGGTGAGCAGCACTCGAACGACGGGATCCGTATGCGCCGCGAGCGCCGGCACATCCGGACTGATGTCGGCGCAACCGTTGTAGTCGGTGGTCTTCGCCGGTGTTCCCTGGGCGCCGCCGTCGTGCACCAGGGCGACAACGGTTTCGGCACCGGCCTGTTTCATGGCGGGCACGTACTTGTTGATCGCCTCGGCTTCCTCGCCGAAGGTGTAACCGCGAATTCCTTCCGGGAAAACGAGATTCACCGTATCGGGCGTCACCACCCCGACGACACCGATCTTGTGCCCGCCGATCGTCAGCATCGTCCACGGCCGCACTCCGGCCGGAGGCTCACCGCGGGAGTCGGTGAGATTGGCGGCGAGGAAATCGAAGTGTGTTCCCGTGAACGGCTCCCCCGGTGAGCACCCGTCGAGCGCACAGCCGCCCGCGCGCAACCGTCCCAGTTCCACGACCCCGTGGTCCAGTTCGTGATTGCCCACCGCCGACGCCGCCACCCCGATCTGGTTGAGATAGCCGATCGTCGGCTCGTCGTGGAACAGCGACGACACCAGCGGACTCGCCCCGATGTTGTCCCCCGCCGACACCACCGCGCTGTCCGGATACGCCGCCCGCAACCGCTGCAGATGCGTGGCCAGATACGCCGCCCCGCCCGCGGTGTACTCCCCCACCTGCCCGTTGCTCGCCTCCGGCGGTTCCAGATTGCCGTGCAGATCGTTGATCCCGAACAGGTGCACATCGCCGGGTTGCGCCGCCGGAAGGTCGCTGGTGGAGACCAGCGGTATCGCGCCCCGATGTGTGGTTTCGCTGCTTCCGCCGCATCCGGACAGCGCGACCAGACTCATCGCGACGGCACCACCGGCCGCCATGCGCCGCAGAACACCCATACCGTCAGACTCTGACATACGGGAACGTCCCCGAAACGACGGTTCGGTGAACTCTGCTGTCGCCCTGCGCTATCGCCGACAGGAGACGGCTGCTCGGTGCGTCAGCCCACGGTGATCGGCAATGTCTCCCAGCCGCGCACGGTCGAGGTCGACGACAAGGTGATGTTGTCCCAGTCGACATCCCACGTCGGGAAGCGGCGCAACAGCTCCTCCAGCGCCACCCTGCCCTCGAGCCGGGCCAGCGCCGCGCCCAGGCAGAAGTGGGTACCGAGGCCGAAGGTGCGGAGATTGCTGATCTTGCGGTGGATATCGAACCGCTCCGGGTCGTCCCAGCGTTCCTCGTCGCGGTTCGCCGACGCGATGAGCAGCATCATCGCGCTGCCGGCGGGCACGGTGGTCCCGTAGAGCTGCACATCTTTTGTGACGTAGCGGGCGATGGCGTGGCCGGTCGGCTCGAATCGCAGCGTCTCCTCGATCGCGTTCGGGATCAGGCTCGGATCGGCGACGAGTTCGGCGCGCTGTTCGGGGTGGCGGGCGAGCAGCGCACCCAGCCAGCCGATCAGCCTGGCGGTGGTCTCGTTACCGGCCCCCGCGACGACGGAGACATAGGTCAGGATCTCGTCGCGCGTCAGCGTCCGCGTCACGCCCTCGGTGTCGACGAATTCGGCGCGCATCAACTCGGTCATCAGATCGTCGGAGGGATTGTCGGCGCGCCAGTCGATGTATTGGGCGAACTGTTCGGCATCCGGAATCGCCTTGTCGGAGATCTGCATTCCCTGCCCGGGCTCGGTGCGCAGCGCGCTGTCGGCCTTGTCGCGCACGGTCTGCTGATCGGCCTCCGGGATGCCGAGCAACATGCCGATCACGCGCATCGGCACCTCGTTCGCGAACGCGGTCATCAGATCGAACCGGTCTTTCCCGGCGAGCCGGTACAGCGACCGCCGGCACAGGTCGCGGATCTGCGGCTCCAGCGACATCACCCGCCGGGGCGTGAACACCCGCTTGAGCAGCGCGCGGTGGATGTCGTGCGCCGGCGGATCCTCCATCAGCAACGTGCCCGGCGGAATCTCGATCCCCGCCTTGATGATCTCCAGAATCGGCCCCCGCGACGACGAGTACGTCTCCCAGTCCAGCAGTGCGGGATCGATATCCGACGCGCGGGTGAGGGCATAGAAGTCGTGCTTGTCGTTGTAGTAGAGCGGCGCTTCCGCCCGCATCCGCCGATAGATCGGGTAGGGGTCCTTCGCGATCTCGCGGTCGAACGGGTCCCAGTAGACCGCGTCGGCGCTATCGGGCGCGGGGGCGTCGTCGAGTGCTGTGGCAGGGCGAGGCGTGTCAGGCATACGGATCATTCTCTCTCAATGAGAATGAGAATTCCATAGCGGAGAATATCGATATCCTTCGCGGTTGCCGCGAGCGGGCGCCACTGGGCCGCCGCGCGCCCGGCGGGCAGTGCCCCCCGCCCGCACCCCGACAGGCAGCGTCGACGACGCGGAACGTCGAGCCGACCGCTCCTCGTACACCCTCAGCGACTCCGAGTCGACATTCCGTCCGGTCGGAATTTGTTGTCTTATCTCACTTTTCGACCGTCCATGAGCCGCCGAGCAGCCCACCAGCCGTTACCGCCCGAAAGCCGTTGTAGCGCAGCGTTATCACGCGACTTTCGGTGGAAGCACTCGGTTAACGTTGATGTGTTACAACGCTTCTGGAGGTCGAACCGGCCATGCTGATAATCAACGGCGACATCACCAAACCGAAGACCCAACAGCAGGTCGTCGAATGGCTCGCGAACTACGTCACCCAACCCGGAATCGCCGTCTCCGGCGTCTACATCCCCAGGCTGGACGGCGGGAGCACCGAAGCCGATCTTCTGGTTTTCACTCCGCACGCGGCGGCCGTCATCGAGGTCGACGCTCTGCGCAAGAAGACCCGCGGACCGCTGTCGTATTCGATGAACGAGCGGTGGTCCGCACCCGGCATCCACGGCGACCCGGTCCAACTCCGCGGCGACGACCTCAACCCGCTGCACCAAGTGCGCAGGCCCGTCTCCGCCCTGAGAACCTTCGTCGCCGAACTGACACGCGGCCCGGAACCGTTCGTGGACGGCCTGACCCTGCTCATACCCAAGTCGGGCAACACGGTCACCCTCGACAAGGGCCCGATGCCCGCCGGGTTCACCGTCCTGCTCGGCGACAGCGCCTCCCAGCTCTACTCGTGGTTCGGCCGAACCGCCCAGCACCGCGACCGAACACCGTGGACCGCGGAGCTGGTCGTCACCGTGCTGACAGCCCTGCGAGTCGACCGCACCCGCGACGCCGAAAGCCGCCGCCGGCTCTACGCGGAACTGCTGGCGGAGGGATTCCCGACCGAGGTGTCGGCGGTCCCGAGAGAAGGAGACGGAAGCTCAACTACCTCGACGCCCGTCTCCGCGCCACCTGACGCCCCGGTCGCCCAGCAAGCAGACTGGGACGGACGGAATTCACAAGGGGTCCCCGCAGCTTCACACAACCCGTCTTCGCAGATCGATTCGACACCCGCAACCCCGCCGCCCCTCGCCACCTCTGCGAACGCACCGGCCCAGCCGGAACAGGCAGACCAAGCCCGCCCGAATTCGCAAGCGGTCCCCACAGATTCACACCTCCCGCATTCGCGGAACGCCCAAGCCAACGCGGCCCCACCCACCTCGTCGCCCGCCCCAGCCCCGTCAACCTCACCCGTTTCCTACGCCCGAGCCCACCCCGAGACCCCACCGGCTTCGCACGCCGACCCGACATTCTCAGCTGTACAGACTTCGCGAGCGGTCCCGAAGCCTGCGTCCACACAGGCTCTGCAGACCGACGCCAGTCCCGCACCCGCACCCGCACCCGCACCCGCACCCGCACCCGCACCCGCACCCGGGGAGCCAAGCACAGACTCCAACTTCCGAACCCAACCCCCAGCACGCCACCGCCTCCGCACCGCACTCCTCGGCATCGCCGCCGTCCTCATCCTCATCTGCGGCATCGGCTACATGGCCGGCAAGGACCACCCCCGCGCACAATCCGACTCCCAACCGGCACCATCCCAGGTCCGCCCGCCCGAGAGGACAACGACGCCCGCCCCGCCGCCCACCGAACCCCCAGGCACACAGCAACATTCGACAACGCCGACGGAGGGGGCAACCTGCTATCCGTTCCAGGTGGGCTGCTGATGTAGAACCACGTCACCACCGAATGCGCCACGGCCTCAAACGCTTGTCCCCCAGACCGACTCGTCCCAGACATCAATACGGAACGGTCGGTTACCGACCTATGTCTTGAAATGCGGGCCGCTGCGAAAAGTACTGTGGTGGCGCAGCTTTGCGCGACGCTGCGCACGATTACCGAATCGGTAACGTCCACGCCCGAGCTGAGCGAACATAGTGGTGTGATGGTGAGCTTGACGCGAATCGGGGCCACCCGCCAGCGATTCGAGAAGGCTTTCGCGGTGCAGGGGGTCGAGCCGGAGCAGATGGCTCGAGCCTTCACAACCGTGCGGAATGCGCGCATTGTTCCCGTTCCCGGGCAGCACGGGCTCTTCGCCGTAGCTGAATCGATGGGGTGGCTCGGGACGCGCACGGCCCGCAACGAGCACTATGCGGGGATGTCGGCCACGTTCCGGCGTTTGGCCGAGCTCGTCCATTCGCACGGCGGTGTGCTGGTGCCGCCGGCGCTGGGAACCACAAGGCACGCAGCGATTCTGGGTGGTGACATCCACACTCTGGAGGTGCTCTCCTCGGTGGAGCAGGAGGTGCTGTGCAACCTGCTGCGCACCCACGTGCCCGCGCTGATCGCCCTGTTCGGCCGCGGGATCACCCGGGCGGGTGCGCCACGTGATCGGATCGGCTCACGTTGGCTGGCCGGGTCACGCTCGCATCTGGCGACGAGATTTCTAGCCTCGACCGCGCCCGAACACCTCGACCGAGTGAAGGCGGAATTGCGCCGTCGGGACGGCGTGGCGCTGCTCGAACGCATGGACGTCTATCCGTCCGCCGAGCCGGATGGCACACTGACCGTCGCCGTGCGCTGTCTCGACGGCGCGCCCACTCTCGCCGGGATCCGCACGCAGGCATTGTTATTGGCTGCGGTCGGGATGCAGGCCAGGCGCATGGTTCGCGACGGCCGTCGGGTCGGCAATGTGCCACAGCGCATGCTGGAGGACAACCGGGCCCGCGCGGTGGCCGAGGGTCTGCGCGCGCAGATGGCTGCCGACGAGCCGCGGCAGCGTCCGGGCGCCGCGCCGAAAGACCAAAAGACCGCCAACCGGCGACATAATTCCGAGCCCGCGCCGCGCCCGGCGCGTGCGGTCGGGCGCTCACTCTTTCACTCGATCGCCGTGGAGCTGCGCAATCTCGATGCCGACGCCGCCGAGCTTGCCCCCGCGCTGCTACCGCTCGAGCTGCCGGCCCTGGGCGTGACACACGGAACGACGGAGACCGACCTGATGACGCGGTGGGCCGGCGCCGGCGAGAGCGAATTGCTGAGCCGATGCCTGCTCGCGCTGACCGATGCCGCCCCCGGAGGTCCGTTGCTGCAGTGGCTGAGCGCGGATGTGCCCGGCCGGACCTCGATCGTGCTGGGCTCCTGGCGCACGCGGATCGCCGAGGCACAACCGCCGGCTGCCGGCCGGCCAGGTCAGCAGAGCCGAACAGCCCTCGCGGGCAAGCGATCTCAGCCCGACCGTCGCAACCGGCATGGCGGGAACCGCAGCGCCGGGCAGCGCGGCGGCAATCAGGCCCGCGGCACCGACGGCAGCGCACGAGGCCGCGGGGCGCAGCGGCGCCGGGACGACAGGGGATCGGGCGGATGAACCAAGCCATCGAACTGGTGCTGGATCTGCGTCAGTTGCGCGATGCGCCCAGCACCCCCGAGGAATTTCAGGCGCTGTGGGCGGAGTTGGAGCCGGCACTGCACGGCCGCGATCTGCGGCAGGGTCCCACTCACCAACTCGACAGCCCCGATGGCGAAATCCGGCTGGAAGTGGTGTGGATCCCCGCCGATGTCGAGCGTGTCGGCGAAAGCACCCCCATCTCTGTCGTCGCGGTCCGCGAACGACCCCGCGTCCAGTACCGATGCAAGCACTGCGGGGCATATGCGCCGTTCACCTGTTCAGCCTGTCCCGCCGAGGCGAAGAACAACCGGGTCTGTGATCGGCACGTCGTCATCCTCGACGGCGCGCTGACCCCGGTCTGCCTCGAGCACCGTCCGGCCTGCGAGCAGTGCGACGACCCGGCAGAATTCCGCTGTGCCGGTCGAGCCTGCCGGCGTGAGAAGGGATGGTGCGCGCGGCATCGGCGGCCACACCCGCGCGATCCCGACATCGATTACTGCCCGTCCTGTTACGACGCGGCGTTCCCCCACTGCGAGACGCCGGGCTGCCAGGACATCGGCACCGTCCGTTGTGAGCATGTGTCGCAGTCCTTTCAGCACTGTCCCCAGCGGATGTGCACCCGGCACGCGACCCGGTGGCAGGTATTCGGCAGCGAGCGAGTGGGTTTGGGGCTGTGCGCGAACCATTCCCGGGTGCGTGGAGGGGCCCCGGCAGATCTCGTATTCGAGATCATCACAGGCGCTGCCGGCAGGCGTCGGCCTGAGCGGCTACCCAGCCTGCAAGGTTTCGCCCACACATTGCGCAACTGCGGGCACCGGGACCTGGCGATCGACTATGCCGGGATTCACCGGTTGCTGCAGGCGACGGAACCAGCGGTACGCGGAAACCGAGCAGCAGCACAGGCTTTCGACCGAAGCAAGGCGGGCTGGGCTGCAGCCGCTGCCGCCGTGGCGACTACGGCGCACGAGGGTGAGCGACTCATGGAGAAGCTGCGGGAGCTGGTGATAGCGGCCAATCCCCGATCCGGCACCGAGGTCGCCGCGGCAATCGAGCTGGCCGAATACAAACCGAGCCGGAACACCAGGCCCGCGATGCTCTTCGTCAAGGTTCCGGAGCATCTCCGCGGGCGGTTCATCGGATCCGGCGGCCAGGGAATCCGCTTCTACACAGCACAACTCGGTATGAAGGTTCAGATCGAAGGGGGGCGCCGATGACCGCCACGGTCGACTCCTCCTCGCATCGGATGGTCGTGGTTCCGGCCGGCGGCCCGATCACAGGGCACCACATCGGTATTCCGCCGGGTGTGCGGGGTGGGGCGGGATTGCTCCAGGTCGGTGCCCAGCCAGACCTGATACAGGTCGCGGTGTCAGCCACCGAGGTTCCGGAACTGCCGGCCGGACATGTGGCGCTCGCCGACGAACTCGCCGCGCACTGGGATATCGAGCCGTCCGGGCAGCCCTGGCGCTTCGATCCGCTCGAGCCGCAACCGGTGCGCCGAATCGTGCTCGAACTGCCCACGGAGTTGGATCCCGCGGACGCCGCCCGCCAGATCGTGCGCGCCGGGCTGGCAGGGGCCCTGCTATGGCTACCCGATACCGGTGATGACGTCTTCCTGCCGGTCGACGGGGTGCCGCACAAGGTCCGTGAGATCGACCTCGGTGGCCGCAACAGCGGATTGGCCTGTCTTACCCGGGATTCGGCTGTCGAGCTGTATGCCTCCTCGGTGCGCGCGGGTGTCGATATCGTCGTCCTCGCCGACATCAGCGGTTCGATGAGCTGGGATGATATTCCGGCAGGCCTCGAGCGGTCGGCTTTTCGCGCCCACGGCGGACAGTGGATCACCCGGATCGAAGCACTCAAACGCGCGCTACTGGACATGCTCGACATCCGCCTGCAGATCTCCGGCCGGGTGTCTCGTTTCGCCCTTCTCGAATTCAATCATCAGGCGCGGCACAAGTTTCCGCGCGGCGGTGGGATGACACAGCTGGACGGCAGCTCACCGGAGTCTCTGGTCACAGAGTTTCGGCACGCCATCGCGCTGCTGCGCCCGGACGGCGGGACCGATATCGGCAACGCGCTGCACGAGGCCGCCAACCTGCTCTACCGCGAGGGCCATCCGAGCAACGAAAAGCTCATCGTCTTGGTGAGCGATGGGGCGAATTGGGCGCCGGCCGGCGAGGGCGGCACCGGAGAGGTGGTGCGTACGGTGCAGGAACCGGTGAGCCTGGTCGCGCATCTGCACAACGAAGCCAAGATACGCTTGCATGCCATCGGAATCAGCACCGCGGAGCTGTTCCAGCGACGTGGTCTGCCGCCGGACGAAAGAATCATTCCCAATCACGCGCTGCTGGAGGAGCTGGTCAAGGTAGGCGGCGGCGACCCGGCCCAGGTGGGCGGCATGGAGGTGCTGGCCGACTATTTCACCGGACTGGGCGGCGGCATCAGTCACCGGGTGGGCGAGCGGCTCACCGAGGCGAGCCGCCCCGGCCCGCTCTCCGGCCGCACCAAGGCGGCACTCGACCGGCTGCGCTCGGCCGGCACCAGCCAGTGGGATCAGCGCCGCGAGAATCTGCGAGACCAACTCTCCGAGCTGCTCGTACGCTGCAATGACGAAGCGGCCCGTGTCTACGGCCGGCAGCTCTGGAATTACAAGTGGCTACAACAGTTGCTCAGCCGCGAACTCGGCTCGCCTGCCGCCGACATTGCAAGCTTCGTCTCCAGTGTGTCGCGTGTCTTGACGGTGACACAGACCGAGGCCCCGTTCACACCGTTGCGCGCACTGCTCGACCAGTTGAACGGCGCCGCCGTCGGCTGCGAAACTCTCGGCGCGGTCTTCGGAACGGCGGTCGACTCACCGACCAGCGCCCAGGTACTGCTCATGCAGCGGGTGCACGATACGACAAGCGAGCTGCTCGATCGTCTGATCATCATGCAGCCGGAGGCCGAGGCGGCGCCGAAGCCTGAGTCCTCCGGTCCGACAGGCAGATTCACCTACCGTGATTGATCGAGTGAGCATGCCCGAGATCCGATCGGGCTACCGGGTGGGCCCCGCAGAGGATCCGGATCAGTACCTCCTGGAAGAGGAGATCGACGCCGGCGGCGAAGGGCAGGTGTGGCTGGCCAGCACGCCTCGGCGCAATGGCGGCAAGCACCGCTGGGCCGTGAAAATACTACACGCGGGGAACTTGGATGTCGGGCACAACGAGTCCCCGGCCGATGCCCTCGAACGGTCGTACCTGCGCGCCCAGAACGCGCGGCAGGAAACGCAGCAACTACAACGGGAAGTCACCGGCGTGGTCGGCGCCACCGACGTCTTCCCGGGTCCGCCACCGCATCCGCCCGGCGAATCCGGGGATGTGCGCACGCTGTACGTGATCTCGACGTGGGTCGAGGGCCAGGATCTGACCAAATGGCTCAAACACAACCCGCCCTTCGAGCAGGTGTGCGCGGTAGCCGCCGAGCTCGCCGCGATCGTCGACGGAATCGCTTCCAGCAGTGTGGCCTTGGTGCACCGCGACATCTCCCCGGGCAACGTGATACTCGCCCCGCACACCGACGCGGTCTCACTGATCGACTTCAGCTTCGCCGTGCCGACCCACAGCGGGCCGGTCACAGTCGTCAGAAAGGACGGCTACACCGCTCCGGAGGCGTCGAGAACCGGCAACGGCAGCCCGGAGGCCGATCGCTATTCCTTCGGCGCGGTGATCTACTACCTGCTTACGGGTAGCAATCCTCCGCCGGACAGTGCGCAGCAGGACTGCTTCGACTACCTGGTCCGCCGCAGTTTTCCCGTCGAGGTCGCCGCCCATGTGACGGCACTGCTTGCGCCCGACCCGGACCAGCGGCCCACATCCTTGGTGCGCTGGGCGCGTGAGCTGTCCGAGCTGGGCGCTCCGACGTCCAAGGGGTTGCGCTATACCGACCTCGATGTCACCGTCGACGGTTTCCGGACCACTACGGTGACGGCATCGGCAAACGCGGTGGTGGCACGGGCCCGGTTGGGCCCCGGGGCGCTGTGGGCGCTGGTGGCCGATGAGCAGGCCCCGGCCGCACCGGTCGTGGTCCGTTCGGTCGCAGACGGCACCGGCAACCCTGTCGATTTCGTGATCGACAAGGCGGAACGGCTCATGGTGGGCCGCGCCGGTATCTGGCAGGACGGCGGGCGCGCCGCGGTGGGCGGCGGCCTCGCGGTCGTCCGCACCGCTACCGGGTCCGCCACGGCGTACCTGGTCGACGCGGTCAGCGAACGGCTGACGACGGTGGAATTGACTCTCGACGGGATGATCCGCCGGGACAGCGGCGGCCCGTATGTACGGCGTGTTCTGGCCGCCGCGACCGATCACGAGGGGGCCGCCGTCGTCACCGCGAACGCCGCGAACGGCGATTTCGTCATCATCGCCGGAGGATCCGCGAAGCGCCTCGGCCTCACCGATATTCGATCGTCCGCGGTCGGCCTGAATCTTCTGGGCGAACCGGTCTGCTTCGTCGCGGCCCCGGCCCGCGAACTCCTGTCATTCGAGCAACGTTACGGAGAGTGGGTGCCGACCGGCCCGATCGAGGTTCCCGGTGATGTGATCGACGTGGCATGCGTCGGTCAGCGCGACGGCGTCACGATCGCCGCGGCGGGCGCGGACGGGCTGTGGGTCACCCCCCGGCTCGACGGCGCCCGGCCCGATTGGCAACGCCTCACCGAATCCCCCTGCCACCGAGCGGCATTGGTCGTCGGCGCTGCGTGGCGCCTCCAACTGGCCGCGCTCACCGATGGACAGGTGCTGGTGGCTACCGAGGATTTCTCCGGTCGATGGTCGGCCAGGGCGCTGACCCGTTGAAAGGAAGCCGACATGTATCACGAGTTCCTCTACATCTCAGGTTCGAAAATCGACAACTTCGTACCCGCGGCGGCATCGTGGTGGCGAAACCTTCGACTGCGGAAGATATCGGCGAAGGCGAAGGTCACGCCGGTGGAGGCCGGTGCCGATTTCGAACTGGCGGATATCGCCGGCAACGAGCAGCGGCTTCGGAACCTGATCGCGGATTTCGAACACGGGTGCGTGGACTACACCGATCCGGATATCGAGAACGGCGAATGGGTCATGTTCGAGGGCCGCATCGGCATAGCGCACCTCGACGACGACCCCGCGGGCGCGGTGCTCTTCTGCCAGGCCGAACCACTCTCCGTCACCACTCCCCGCATCGTGCTCCACGGCTCGGCCCGCAACGTCGCCACGAACCCGGAGGCATCGTCCCAGTCGCACGATCGGCCCGGCAAGTATTCCGTGTCCGTCGGCGCCACCGAGCAGGTGGTGAAAGCACTGGTCGACGCCAATGGTTCGGACAAGACGCACGGCCTCCGGAACCTGTTCAAACCTTCCACCAAGGAGCCGACCGACCTGGAACACAACCTGGGTACTTATTTCCGCGAAGTCGCCTGCAGCCCGAAATTCCGCGAATTCGCACCCTATTTGGGCGGGCATGCTCGTGTATCCGGAGTAGTCCACCCACCCCAGGTGCCTTTCCCGATCGTGCTCGCGTCGCCACTGTACGTGCGCTACGAACGGCCCTGATCGCATTCCGCCGGACCGGCCGGCCGCAAGACCTGTGCCGGTGCTGCCGGCGCGGCGCGACGCTGTCCGACCAACCGACTACGGGATGCGAAAGACAGTCGGGCCCAATCGTCGTGGCGAGCGAGCGAGCGCTTTACTCGAAACCGGGCGGCGGGGTGAATCCGCCGAACTCCTGCTCGAGCAATTCGGCGAACCGCAAGGTCGTCGGGTCTTCGAGGTAGGGGCCGATGATCTGCATGCCGAAGGGCAGCCCTTCCGGCGAGTGTCCGATCGGTGCCGCGGTCGCCGGTAGCCCGAGCAGGGTGGCGATACTCGCCCACACCAGGTTGTAGTTGTACGGGTAGGCGATGCCGTCGATATCGATCGTGCGGGTGTCCATCCCCGAATGGTCGTGCGGGAAAGCGGGTGTCGGCGTGATCGGGCACAGCACCACGTCGAATTCCTTGAACAGGTGACGCCACCCGTCGGCCAGGCCGATGCGCACGCGGTCGGCCTTCACCCAATCGCCGTGGCCGGCGACGAAGGCTCGTTGGATGACCGCCTCGACGGTGTCGGTCTCCGGCGGAATTTCGGCGACGACGGCTTGGATCGCCCGGATCGCGTCGGCCGGGGCATCGGCGCCGAATTGCGACATCAGCATTGTGAAATAGGTTTTCGCGGTCAGCGTCAGGTCGGGCAGGAGAGAGCTCTGCCGCGCGACCGTGGCACCGGCTTTCTCGAGCCCCCGCGCGATCCGGTCGAAACCGTCGCGAATCACGGTGGATGTCGGCAGCAACGGATGACTGTCGATGATCAGCACGCGGAACTGCGCCAATTCCTCGCCGCGCGGCGGTGGCAACTCCAGCTTGTAGGCGACCGCCTCCACCTCGTCGGGCCCGGCAAGCAGCCGCGTCGCCAAGGTCAGGTCGGCGGCGCTGCGGGTCATCGGACCGACGACGGGGAGGTCCATGGGAGCCTCCAGTGCGGGCGTGCGCGGCGGTATGTGCCCGCGCCCCGGCAGCAGCGTGCGGGACGGTTTGTGCGAGTACACGCCGCAGAAATGCGCCGGCACCCGCAGGGAGCCGCCGATATCGGAGCCGAGTGCGAGCGAGACGTACCCCGCCGCGAGCGCGGCGGCCGACCCTCCGGACGAACCACCGGGCGAACGAGTCGGATCCCACGGATTGTTGGTCGTGCCGTAGATGTCGTTGTAGGACTGCCAATCACGCAGAAAGAACGGCACATTCGTCTTGCCGACGACAACCCCGCCCGCTGCCTTGACGCGCGACACCAGCACCGCGTCCTCCGCCGGCACCCACCCCTTCGCGTCGGGCAGACCCCACGTGGTCGGCAGACCGGCGATATTGAACGATTCCTTCACCGCGACCGGAACGCCGAGAAGCGGCCCATCCTCACCCCGCGCCAGCGCCGCATCGGCCTGTTTCGCCGCAACGCGAGCGCGCTCGAAATCCCGCACCACAACGGCATTGACCTTCTCGTCGAACTTCTCGATCCGCGCAATGCTCAGTTCGAGCAGTTCGGTCGCCGAGATGGTCTTGGCCTGCAACGCGGCTACCTGCTCGCGCAGCGTCGCAAACTCCGGTCCGGGCATCAGTTCTCCTCGCATCTCCGGGTGCGTACACACCTGGTGGTCATGGCCGAAGCGTCGGTCCGGATCCACCGCGACAGACGCTCTCCATACAACCTCGTTGGAACGAAATTTACTCCCACAGAACACGTTTCGTGCTGCTTGCGAGGGAGGTGGCCTTGGCCCGCACGGAGAGCGCGATAGCCACGATTCGTGCCTACGCCCTCGAAACCGGTCACGGCGATCTCTCTCTCTCTC
>NZ_BDBN01000012.1 GCF_001613005.1 Nocardia nova NBRC 15556
CGTTCGGCCGCTACATCCGGCCAACTACCTACTTGCCGGCGAGTGGTCTCCCGCCGACTCGGAAGGAGTGCGGATAGATTTCCCGTTCCCGATCGTCATCGGTTGGCGGGAACTCGAGTACTGATGACCGAGGGCCGAATTGCGTCTTACGCATAACTCGGGTCGTTGTCCTCACGGAATCCTTGAACGGTCGCGTCGATGAGGCGTTGGAGGTGGTTCTGGATGATGGATGTGTCGGCGGGGTCCGCGCGGAGGTCGTGTTTGGTGTGGCGGACGAGGTAGCGACCGTCCGAGTAGTCCATGATGTGGAAGTCGCGGGCGGGGGTGGGGCGGCGGTCCCAGGCGGGGCCGGGGCAAACGGCCACGTGGAGGACGGTGCTGCGGGGGCGTTCGAAGAAGCGGGCGGCTTCGTCGCGTGGTGAGCGGGGGGCGTCGTCGTGGAATGCGATGTAGGGGCGGTCGTCGTCGGTGAGGTCGGCGCGGTTGACCTGTAGGGCAGGGCGGGTGCCTCGGGGATGGCCGGGGATGGCGGCGAGCAGGTGGCGGGTGAGGTTTTCGGCGCGCAGGAGCGACATCCGCACGGTCCCACCGGATTCCGGGTCGGACGAGGGTTGCTGGATGACCAGGACCGCCTGCCGGTAGTGCACGGCCGCGTGGATGCGGACGCGCTGACGCGGATCGCCCATCTGCTCGAGATCGCCCGAACCGTTCGACGCGGCGGCGAATCCGGCGATCTCGATCCGCGATTCCGGGCCGTGGAGAATGCGCACCGCGGCTTCGGCGTTGTCGTCGATACGGCCGGCGAGGTCGGCGGCTTCGGATTTCCACTGGGCTTCCAGCTCGTCCGAGGTCTCGGCGGTGGAGCGGAACTGCAAGGGATACGGCAGGACGTCGTGTCCGGCGGCACGCCACAGGACGGTGAAGCCGAGCGCGCTGAAAGTCCAACCTGCCATGGGCTATTCACCCAAGACCGGCGGGACGGTCTTCTGTCGCTGCTCCTCGGAGAGGCCGGTCAGTTCGTCACCGTTGTCCCGCGACACCAGCTCCTCGCTGATCTTGGACTTGTGGGTCTTCTCGTCCTCTTTCTTCGACTTGGCGCCGGGTGGCATCATGCCGGGCATACCGTTCATCCCGGCGGCGCCCTTGCCCACACCGGCAGCCAACCCGCGAGCTGTCCCCTGCCCCGGGGCACCCGAACCGGGCACCGACGACCCGCGACCGGCCGAATTGCCCGACCCGCCGTAGGTTCCGGTGACGCCGGGTCCACCCGATCCGTACGGGAGCCCGGTGCGCGGATCGATTCCGCCAGGTGTCACCGAAGAAGGGGTGGTCTGCGCCCCCGCCGCCGACGGATCCCATCCAGCCGGGGTAGCGCTCGCCGAGGTGGTATACGCGGGATTCTGGGTCGAGTTACTCAGTGTCGACGAGTCGACAGGGCTCGGCGTGGTGCCATCGCCGGGACCTTGATCAGGACTCGGCGGTTTGGGTTGATTGGTATCGCCGGGTCCGTGGCCATCGTCGGGGCCTTTCGAGGGTGGGCCCACCGCCGGAACTCCCGGCGGCTTCCATTCCGTGTTGTCGTCCGGCGTATTCACGGGATTGTACGGTCGAGGCGCCAAGGGCACCTGTGTGTCACTCTCGCGCACGGCCGGGTAGAACACATTGTTGATCAAATGTTCGTTCGCCGCGTTGGCCTGAGTTTTGCGGTGGTCGTTGAGCTTCCACGTCGGCCCCGGCACCCAGCCGGCGAGATCGCTGGTCCAACTCGTGTGCGGGGTCGGCTGCGCGGCAGGTTTGGTGATCTCGACCGCCGAGCGCACCAACTTCACCTTCTCGCTGACCAACTGGGCGGAGCTCACCAGATCTTTCTCTTTGTCGGTGAAGCTCTTGATGCCCTCGGCGGTCTTCTGAGCCGCGGCCCCCTGCCACTTCTCCTGAATGGCCTTCTGGATCTGCGGCCCGAAAGTGTTGTGCCCGTTCTCGATTTTGTTCCGCAGCCCCTCCCAGAAGTTGTGCAACGTCACGACGGTGCTCGGCTGCATCTTCTGAATGCGGTCGTACAGATTGTCGATATTTTGCGGATTCTTGTACGCGTCCTGCGCGACCTGCGGGTTCTGGTATTGCCCTCCGAATCCGCCGTTCACGATCTGATTGATCCGGTTGCGCGCGGCGGTCGCATCGGGACTCTGATCGCCCTGCGCATTCGAGAAAGAGTCGGGCGGACCTCCCTTGTGCTGCTCCCAGAGGGCAGCAACCAGCGGGACGAGTGGAAGTACCATGTGCTCCCCCGGGTCAGTGGTTCTCGGAGCCGGCGATGGTGCCGGCGTTCTGCTGGTCGTGGTCGACGAGGCGGTCGACGGAGTGCTTGATGGTGTCGCGGATGAGTTGGAGCACCTCGATGTGGTCGCGGAAGGCCGCGTCGAAGTCGCCCTCACCTCCGATAGCCTTGGCGCCCAACATCTTTGCGAGTTGGTCGGCTGCGGGGAAATCACCCAGGCCGGTAACCGTCTTCATGTCCTGCAACATGCCGCGACACTCGCGATACACATTCAGTTGGTCCTCGCACGCCTTGAGGCAGTCTTGGGCGACCGAGGGGTCCAGGTTCAAACGCCCCGCTTTGGATTCCTCGGCTAAGTGCTGCCACAGGGTCACATCATCACTGTGAGCCATAGTCGTTCCCCTCCCTGCAGATCAACGCGGCAAAGCACCCACGACAGCGGTCGCGGCCGCGGTCGCGCGGTCGCAAGGGGCCTCAGGGCTGCTGGGATCTTGCCGCAGGACGCTCACAATGAATGAGCCGTGATCGCCCGGGAACTGGACGAAACACTGGTCACCCGACGAATCGTCCATCGGTTCGTACTTCACGCCGCTTCGCCCGCCGATGGTCACCGGCCGGAAATCGGCGCCCGCCTCCTTTTTCCGGTAGTCATCGACGGTGTAGACCGTCGACCACACGTTCATCGAATAGGTCCACGGGTTGTCGTGCCATGTGCACTTTTTGAAGCCTTCGACGCTCGACTGCCCGGCGATGTCGGACTTGCGAGTGGATGGGTCGACCTTCATCTGCGCCACTGCGGCTGAGTCCAACGTGCACGGGTCCCACAACGCCGCGGTCGCCCCCTTCGGATCACTCGTCTCCGGCGACGCCGTCCCCGAAGTCGACGAGGAACACCCGGTCCCCACCACCAACACCACCGCAGCCGCCAGCACAGCGGTAGCCGCCTTACGTATCACCGATGCCTCCCGTTGGTCCCCGCGCACACATCCTCCTGGAGTCTAGGACGCACGCGACGGCCACTCGGTTCCCCTTATCGATCATCACAAGAGTCAGGGAAGTCCGGTGCAGGCCCAGCCGGATAGCAGAAGACCGCCCCCGTTGACCCCGATTAGTTTTGATGCAAAACTGATCAGTCATGAGGATCGTGATCGTCGGCGCCGGTATCGGCGGCCTCGCCGCGGCCCTGAGCCTGCATGCGGCCGGGTTCCGGGATATCGCCGTGTACGAGCGCGCCGACGTGTTGCGGCCGCTCGGCGTCGGGATCAATCTGCTTCCGCATGCCGTGCGTGAGCTGACCGAACTCGGGCTCGGCGATCGGGTCGCCGCATTGGGCGTGGCGCCGCGAAATCTGGCCTACTACAACAGGTTCGGCCAGGAGATCTGGCGCGAGCCTCGCGGCCTCGATGCCGGATACCACTGGCCGCAACTGTCGGTGCACCGCGGCAGTTTGCAGATGGAGTTGCTCGACGCCGTGCGCGAAAGGCTGGGCGCGCACACCGTTCGCACCGGACATCGCCTCCTTGCCGCGACCCCCGACGGCCGAGCCCACTTCGCCACGGCGACAGGAGAATTGACCGCAGACGCCGATCTGATCATCGGCGCCGACGGTATCCATTCGGCCCTGCGCCACCAGCACCGGCCGGACGAGGGCCCACCAGTATGGAACGGGCTGACGCTGTGGCGCGGGACGGCCAAGCTGCCCGGCTTCCTCGACGGCCGCACGATGATCATGGCCGGTGACGCCGAGCAGAAGTTCGTCGCATATCCGATCCGCGACGCCATCAATTTCATCGCCGAGCGCCGAACCGTCGGATTCGGTGGGCAAAACGCCGACTGGAACCGCGCGGTCGCACCGGCGCAGATCGTGGAGCTGTTCCGCGAGTGGCGGTTCCCGTGGCTCGATGTTCCCGAATTGCTCGGTGCCGCAGAAGAAATTCTCGAATATCCGATGGTCGACCGCGACCCGCTCGAGCGGTGGACCTACGGACGAACCACCCTGCTCGGCGACGCGGCGCATCCGATGTATCCGAACGGTTCGAACGGGGCCTCGCAAGCCATCCTCGATGCTCGCACCCTCGCGTTCCACCTCGCCACCGCCCGCACCCCGGACGAGGCTCTCGCGGCCTACGAGCAGGATCGACGCCCCGCCACGACAGCCCTGGTGCACAGCAACCGCAAGCAGGGCCCCGAGCAGGTCATGGTTCTGGCCCACGAACGGGCGCCGAACGGATTCACGCACATCCACGACGTGATCTCGTCCGAGGAGCTCGCCGCCATCGCGACCGGGTACAAGAAGGCCGCCGGATTCCATCCCGACACCCTCAACACCCGGCCGTCACTGACCCCACCGTCCAGCGAGGGGAATATCTCGTGACCGATCTCGATCCCGCACGCCTGGCATCGGTCATCTCACCGCTGCGCCGAAGCCTGCTCTCCGCAGCCCGTGCCGCCGAACGTCTTCCGGAGATCCCGGACGCGCAGATCGAAATCGTCCGCGCCCTGCCGCCGGGCACCGTCAGCACCTCGAGCGAAGTGGCCGAACGACTCGGGCTGAGCCGCCCTACGGTCAGCAACCTGCTCACCGTGATGGAGGCGAACGGCTTGATCGAACGCCGCCCCCGGCCCGGCGACCGCCGCCATGTCGAGATCGCGACCACCGCCCGGGCCCACGATCTGTTCGCCCGCTTCGACCAGGCCAGCGGCGCCCTCATCACCGCCGCGGTGGCAACTCTCGCTCCCGAGGACCGGGCCGCGCTGGCCACTGCGCTCCCCGCGCTCGAACGCCTGCGCGAGGCTCTCCACCGACTCCAGACCTCGGAGGAAACCGAATGAGCACGCCCCGCCAGCGCCTTTCGCGGTGGATCCAAGCGCGAATCATCAAGGGACTCGTCCCCGGCCCGCACGACATCGCCATCCGAAAGAACCTGCGCGTCCCGATGGACGACGGTGTCGAGTTGCTCGCCGACCTGATCACACCGATCGGCGACACGGATCCGCGGCTGCCCACGATCGTGATCCGCGGCCCGTACGGACGCAGCGGCCCCGTCGCGGGCCATGCTCGCGCCCTGGCCCGCGAGGGCTTTCCGGTGCTGTTCCAGAGCTGCCGCGGAACCTGGGGATCCCGCGGTGTGTTCACCCCGCAGATCGATGAGCAGCGCGACGGTATCGCCACCCACCGCTGGGTTCGCGAACAAGACTGGTGCACAGGGCAAGTGGTCACTTTCGGCCCCAGCTATATGGGCTTCACACAGTGGGCGGTGGCCGGCAAGCTGCAGAAGGAAGACCCGGGCATCGCGCCCGATGCGTTGTGCCTGATCGTGACGATGCCCGATTTCGGCGCCATCACCTGGGACAACGCGGCGTTCGCGCTGCGCAACGCACTCGGCTGGACGCAGATGATGGACCGGATGATCCACCGGCAGCTGCTCGCCCTGGTGCTCGGCCAGCTGCGTCCGGATCGCAAGCTGCGCAAGGCATTCGACGTACTCCCCCTGTCGGGCGGCGATGTGGCCGCGAACGGTCGCCGGGTGCACTGGTACCAGGACTGGGTCGCTCACGAACGGCTCACCGACGACTATTGGACCCAGCAGTCACATACCGCCTCGGTTGCCGATGTCACCGCGCCGGTGTACATGATCACCGGCTGGTACGACATCTTCCTGCCCTGGCAGCTGCGCAACTACGCGCAGCTCGCCGAAGCCGGACGGCCCCCTCGCCTCACCGTCGGCCCCTGGGGACATCTCACCCGAGATATGGGCGCGCCGACGATTCGCGAGACCGTCGAGTTCCTGAAGGAGTATTTCGCCGATGCTCCGAGCAAGCGGGTCGCACCCGTGCGCGCGTATCTCACCGGCGCCGAACAATGGCACGACCTGCACAGCTGGCCACCGCCCGGCACGACGAGCGAGACGCTGTATCTGCACGCGCCGCGCAAACTCGGCCCGGCTCTCCCGGAGGGCGGCATCACCGGCTACGTCTACGACCCCGCCGATCCCACGCCCGCTGTCGGCGGCCCCAGCCTGGGTCCCACCTCAGCCCCGGTCGACAACGCCGCACACGAGCGCCGCCCCGACGTCACCGTATTCCGTGGCGAGCCACTCACCACCCCGGTCACGGTCGCCGGAGAATCGGTGGCGCACATCAGCTTTCGCTCGTCACAGCCCAGCGCCGACATCTTCGTCCGGATCTGCGATCTCCACCCCGACGGACGATCGATGACGGTCTGTGACGGCATTCGCCGCATCGGCAGTATCGCCACGGCCGACACGGACCCGGCCCCGGACGCCGACGGTTTCCGGGATATCGAGGTGCGGCTGTGGCCTACCTTCCATCGGTTCGCGGCCGGCCACCGCATCAGCGTGCAGATCAGCTCCGGCGCCCACCCGCGGTACGCCCGCAATCCCGGATCCGGCGAGCCGGCCGCCACCGCGGCGACCATTCACGTTGCGAAGCAGGAGATTTCGCACGCCCCGGCGTCTGCGTCGCGGATCGAACTGCCGGTGTGGTCGTCGTGAGCGCCCCGGCGGTTCCCGGACTGGAGGCGGCGTTCCAGGTGGAGGCACGCCTCGGCCCGCCGGAAGACCACGGCACGACCCGCGCCGGACACCGCCGCGTCGTGCCGATCATCGGCGGCCGGGTCAGCGGCCTGTTCGACGCCGACATCCTGCCCGGCGGCGCGGACTGGCAGCTGATCCGCCCCGACGGCGCCATCGAGATCGACACCCGCTACTCGGCGCGCACCGCGCACGGCACGCACATCTACCTCCGGACCTCCGGCATCCGCAGCGGAGCACCGGAGGTCCTGGAGGCCTTGTTGCGGGGAGATCCGGTTGATCCGTCCGAGTACTACTTCCGCCTCGTCGTGCGCCTGGAGACATCCGATCCTCTGCTCACCGAGCTGCAGCAGTCCATCTTCGTGGCGTCGGCGATCCGGGAAGCGAACAAGGTCCGCTACACCGCCTACCGCCTCACCTGATCAGGAAATCAGGTTCAGCCGAGGCGCCGGAGGAAAGACGACCGGCAGCGCTGCCATCGCACGATGGAAAGGTCCGGGGCGCCAACGGATCTCGCTCGGATCGACGGCGAGGCGGATCTCCGGCAGCGCATCGAGCAGCTGGTCGATCGCGTCCTGCACCACCAGATACGCCACCGACCGCGCCGGACACGCGTGCGGGCCAGCACCCCAGGACAGATGCGATCGATTCCC
This sequence comes from Nocardia nova NBRC 15556, assembly GCF_001613005.1. Classification (GTDB taxonomy): domain Bacteria; phylum Actinomycetota; class Actinomycetes; order Mycobacteriales; family Mycobacteriaceae; genus Nocardia; species Nocardia nova. Next base: position 7,485 of record NZ_BDBN01000012.1, read on the forward strand.
GGTGCGGTCCCCGCCTGCGATGTCCGGATCGTTGTTGCAGGCGGCCAGACTGATCACCACCGGCTGATGAGCCGGCAGCCAGGTGTTGTCGATCAGAATCGGCTGGCGCGGATAGCTCATGCAGAAGTTGGCCAGCGGCGGATCGGTGAACAGCACTTCGTCCAGCGCATCGCGAGTCGACAGGCTGCCGCCGAGGATGTCGCCGCCGAAACGCTCGTCGGTGATCATCAGCAACAGCGTGTTGGAGATCAGATTCTGCTGCGGCTCGATACCCCCGCCGTAGAAGACGATCAGGTTGCGGAGCATCTCCTCGTCGGTGAGCTTGGCCGGATGATGGGCCAGATGCGAGGTGACATCGTCGCCGGGTGCGTTGCGGCGCAGCTGGACCTGTTCCATCAGCGCCTGAGCCATATGGTCCATCCCCCACGCCGCGTTGATCGTGTCGAATATCGCCGCCATCCCGGTGGCCACGCGCCGGCCCAAATCAGCCGAACAGCCCACCATGCGGTTCAGCACCTCGAAAGCCAGCGGGAAGGCGTATTGCGAGACCAGATCCGCCGAACCGGCTTCGCAGAATTCGTTGATCAGCGGGATGGCGATCTTCTCGACGGTGGTGTGCAACTCGTGCAGGTCGACCCTGTCGAACGCGGCCGTGAACGCCTGCCGATACCGCGCATGAGCACTGCCCGCGCTGCGAATCACGTTCGGATACCAGCGCATGATCGGCAGCACCGGGCAATCCTCGGGAATGGTTCTCTCCCACGCCCGCGGGTCCGCCGGGAAATGGTCGGGATCGTTGAGGATCTGCAACGCGGTGTGATAGCCGATGACCAGCGTCGCCGGCACGCCGGGCGCCAGCTCGATCGGCACCATGGAGCCATAGCGACGGCGCATCGCTTCATAGGCGCGATGGGGGTCGGCGACGAATTCCGGTGTGTCCAGCACGATTCGGGGGCCGTCGGTGTCGAACGGGGTGCCGGCCTGATGAACAGGGCAGCCCGGGGCCGCAGGCAGGTCGGAAGGTGGGGTTGACAAAGGGGGTGACTCCAGAGAATGAACCAACAAGCGCGGCAGGGGATTCGCCGTCAGCCGACAGCGTCACCTCGTGCTTGGTGAGAATAGGGGCTGTGGCAGCCCTCCAGCTAGCGTTTTCGCAAAAGGGACAGGCGTCTTGTGAGCAGAAGGCCCGCACCCTGCGGCAGCGCTATTCCATTGGTCTATTGACCACTTCGCGCGTGGCGGCAGCCACCTGGCTACACCCAGCGGGTCGGCCCCGCCGTGCGGCATCCCGCCGCAGCGACGGGTGCACCTACAAGCGAACGCCGTGGTCCGAATTTTTCGTGCAAACTCGGCCCGATGTGCGAGTTTTCCGCATAAGCGGCGGAGGTTTGCACGAATAGTTCGGCCACATCAGTCCACCTCGTCCAGCGCCGACAGTGCTGCGGTCGCCGCGAGCCCGGCCAGGCAGCCGGGGAAGCAATCCCGGTGGATCTCCCACAATCGGCGCGCACAGTCTCGTTCGAGGTGGGTGGGCTCCCAGGTGCAGTCGTTCACCGGTGGCGGCTCTACGACATACGGTTGCGTCATTCCACGCACCCACAACCGAGGTGGTGCGACGGTGGCCAAATCGAAGTCGGCGGTCACGCGTTCGGGCAGATCGTCGATGTGGGCCAGGTCGAACACGAGGATGGCCGCCGCGCCCATCCCCGCCGCGATCGCGAGGATGTCGCCGATCGGGTCGCGCATCCCCTCGGGTGGGCGCAATGTGCACAGCCAGCGAAATCCGAGTCGATGAGCGAAACATTGGATTTCGAGGTCGTGCGCCGCTGCGTCGGGACCCGAGATCTCTGTACGTACCAGCCCGACAGCTTTGCTGCGCGCGACGGACATCACTGCCAGCGCACCGGCGACCTTCCGCAGCGCCGCCAGCGATTCCGCCTCTTCACCGGTTGCGCTCCAGCCCGTCATGTCCCGGTCCTTCGCGATCGACGTTCGAACAGCAGCCCGTCCGACACGGCCGGGAAGGCGCCGGCGAGGACCCTCGTCCGGTGCGGATCTCGCGCCGTGATCAGGCGAGCATGCGGCGACTTCGGATGCAGCGCCTCGCATCGGGTTCGCATCTTTCACCGAAGGTTCTCCCCTCCTGTCACCGGTGCGCAGCCGGCCGAGGCGGCTATGTCTACCCAGTAATCACGCTTGACGTTGTCCCACAATTGATTCCACTTCGGATACAGTTCACGCGCCTGAGCGAGGTCCGTACCGGGCGCGAACGTCGCAACCTGCCGCGGTCGCGCGTCCGCATCGAGCACGGCCGTTATCTCGATGCGGCCGAGAGGATTTCGCGTCGATCGCCATACCGCACGCAATCCGTCGGCCTCGGTGATACGCTCGCCAACTGCCGCGTGATCTCGTCCGTGTGTGCGTGCCAACGAATCCTCCAACTCGGGCCGTTCCACTCGATCTGCTGTCATCACTGCGATGCCTCGGTTCGATGGGAGGGGCCGACGGCTGTGCAGCAGGCTCGGCCCCAAATGCGTTCCCAGCACAGTGAATTGACGGCGAGCCCACAAGCAACGATGGATATTCCGCTCCGATTCATCAGAAGTCCAAGCTCGTCGTCCCAGAACCCCGCGGCGCCCATCCACAACCCCGGATCGCCGCATCCAAAGGAGGCAGCTCGTCATGGTGGATATCAGTTCGACGCTCCCCCGCCGTCAGCTCGGACGGTATCTGCGGGAGCTCCGTCAGGAATCCGGACTGACGATCGCGGAACTCGCGCGCCGCATCGAACGCGGCGCCACGACGGTCCAGCGGCTCGAGACCGGCACCGCCGACCGGATCCGGTTGTGGGACGTCGACGCGATCTGCCAAGTCTGCGGCGCCGACGAGACGACAACCGAGGCGCTCAAAGGGCTTGCCCAGCAGGGGAACAGCAAGAGCTGGTGGCATCAGTACGGAGATCTGATACCGGTCAGCTTCGACGTCTACATGGGCCTGGAAGCAGCTGCCGCGAAGCTGATTTCATTCCAAGAACTCATACCTGGGCTGCTTCAGACACCCGACTACGCGCGAACCGTCACCCGGCAGGCGCATCCGTCGGAATCGGACGGCGAAATCGCCCGTCGGGTCGAGATGCGGGTGCGTCGCCAAGTTTTGCTGACCAAGAAGTCGGATCCCGTACCGGCCGACATCATCCTCGACGAGTCGGCGCTGCACAGGGTCATCGGGAACCGGCGAATCATGGATGCACAACTGCGCTACCTCGCCGATGCCGGAACTCGACCCAATATCCGAATCCGAGTTCTGCCCTTCGCCGCCGGCCTCCCGCTGGGTGACTTGACCGGTCCTTTCACGATCCTGAGCTTCGGAGAGTCCGGTGACGGCCGCCCGGTCGAACCTCCCGTCGTATATGCCGAGGGTTATACGGGAGCGATGTACTTCGACGATACAGATCTCGTGCAGCGGTATCGCACTGCGCACGCGGCCCTTGGACAGGTAGCGTTGAACGAGCAGGACAGCAGAAAATTGCTGCGGGACAAGGCAAGGGAGTTCGCGAAGTGAGCGCTGATCTATCCACGGCTCGCTGGTTCAAGAGCAGCCACAGCGGCGGCAGCCAGGACTGCGTCGAGGTCGCCTTCCTCGCCGACGGCATGATCGGTGTGCGCGACTCCAAGAATCCGACAGGACCCGCACTCGCCTTCGCGCCAGCGGACTGGGATGCCTTCACCGCCGCCGTAGAACACGGCAGGCTCACCGATCCGACTGCCTAGCGGCCCCGCCGCGCATATTCGCAATCCCGTCACCGGCCACCGATTGTCACGCGTCTCGTAGGTCACGACCCCATGAGACGCGTGCCGATCGACACCGGAGATGCGAAACGCTCCCGAATCCGCGCTGCGCGCAAACCAACACCGGGACACCGAGCGTTCTCAGGCGGCTTCTTCGTGAAGCTGTAGCCGGAACAGCCCTCGCGAAATGCTCTCTACGCCCGGGTTCCAACTCGCTTACACGCTCATCCCCGAAGTGAAGCCTCCGGACCCCGGCATCACCGTGCTGCACTGCGCCAACTACGTCCTGGCCGGTGCCTGGTCCCCCACCGACGCCGGTGCGGCGACCGTCAATCACCCGTTCCCGATCAATATCCCCTGGTCCGACCTGGAGTTCTGAGCCGATTGCGGCCGCGGGGACCTGACTACCCCTCGGGATAGAAGAGGAACAGGGTGCACCCCGTCTCGCTCGCCGGAACATGCCAGCTTCCCGCCGGGGCGTGGATGAAGGTGCCTGCCGGATAGTCGCGCGCGCCGTCGTTGAAGGTGCCGGTCAGGACGTAGACCTCCTCGGGTCCGGGTCCGTGCACGTCGCGGCGGGGCCAGGAGGTGCCGGGGTCCATTTCCAGGACGTGGGCGTGGGCGCCGTTGTCGCCTTTCCACAGTTGGCGTTGCCGGATGCCCGGGAAGAGTTCGCGGCTGGGGGCTTCGGCGAGGTTTGACCAGGTGTAGCCGGGTTGGGCCAGGATCTCGGGGTTCATAGCTGCCACGGTGCCGGATGCCGATGGGTCCTCGACAGTGTCTGACATGACGTTGAGGGGTACATTCTTGCCATGCATCGTGTGGTGGCGTTGGTGCGGCCGGTGCAGTCGACGTTCGAACTCGGTTGTGCCGTGGAGGTTTTCGGTACCCCCAGAGAAGGGGTGCCGCAGCACTACGGGTTCGAGGTGTGCACGGAGGCGCCGGGTGCGGTGCCTACGACTGCGGGCTATGCGATATCGGTGACTCGGGGGCTGGCGGCGCTGGACTCGGCGGATACCGTGATCATTCCGGGATGGTTGCCGGTGGAGACGCCCCTGTCGGGTGCGGTGCGGCGGGCGCTGGTTCGCGCGCATGGCCGTGGGGCGCGGCTGGTGACGATCTGTTCCGGGGTGTTCGCGTTGGCGCGGACCGGACTGTTGGACGGGCGTTCGGCGACGACGCACTGGGCGCGGGCCGGGCAATTGGCGCGGGAGTTTCCGCGGGTTCGGGTGGAGCCGGACCGGCTGTATGTGGACCATGGCGATGTGGCCACGAGTGCGGGGGCGGGTGCGGGAATCGACCTGTGCCTGCACCTGGTTCGCACGGATCATGGCGCCGCGCATGCCGCACTGATCGCGCGGCACATGGTCATGCCGCCACATCGCGATGGCGGTCAGGTTCAGTACGCGCCGCCGTCGCCGGTCGAGGACGGATTCGACGGCTTGTTGCAATGGGCGGAGGCGCGGCTCGAGACTTCGCTGTCGGTGGCCGATATGGCCGCGCATATCAACGTGTCCCCGCGGACGCTGGCGCGCCGGTTCGCCGATCAGCTCGGTGCCAGTCCGGGTGGGTGGTTGCTGGAACGCCGGGTGGCGCGGGCGCGAGTTCTGTTGGAGGACACGGACTTACCGGTCGATGCCATCGCCGTCCGGGTAGGGCTGGGCTCGGCGGTCAATCTGCGCCGCCGATTCCGCGACCAGGTCGGCACCACCCCGGGCGCGTATCGGCGCGCGTTCCGCACACCGACCGCCGGCACCGCGTAGATATCGCCTCTCGCACAGGCAGTCTCCGGCGGTACGTCAGCACCCGGCAGGCTTACGCCAGTTCGCGCAGCGTCTGCAGGACTCCGGCCGGCCGGTTTCGACTGCCCGCGGCCATCTTTCGATCGGCTGCGATCAGAATTCGTGCGCCGTCCGGTGAACCGGAATTTCGCGATGCCCATTGGTGACGATGCTCGGAATCGGCCGCAGCTCAGCAGGATCCATCGCGAGTTCCATATCGGGGAACTGCGTGAACAGAGCAGGGAGCGCTATCGTCGCCTCGAGCCGCGCCAGCGGCGCCCCCAGGCAATGATGCACCCCGTACCCGAATGCGAGGTGTTCTTTCGACGGCCGCCCGGCATCGAACGCATCGGCGTTGTCGCCGTGCAGTTTCCGATCACGCCCCGCACCGGCCAGGGACGCGATGATCACATCTCCCCGGTTGATCCGCACGCCGCCGGGATCACCGGCGATGTCGATGTCTTCCACCGCGAATCGCATCGGCATATGCGCCAGCGGCGCATTCCATCGAAGCCCTTCTTCGACCACCTCCGCCCACGGAATCTGTTCGGCGAGAGCGGCCTTCCGCTGTTCCGGATGGGTGAGCAGGCCGATAATGCTGTGGTCCAGTAGATTCGCGGTGGTTTCGTGGCCGGCGGTGATGATCAGCAGCAGCGTGTCACGCAACTCCTGTTCGTCGAGCCGTGATCCGTCCGCGTCGTCGTGGGCGTTCATCAGAACCGTCGTGAGGTCGTCGCCCGGGTTCTCACGCTTGTGCCGCAACAGTTCCTCCATGAGGACGAACAGTGCCCCGAAGTGCGCACCGACCTCGGCGGGGTCGAGGCTGGTATCGAGAATTCCGTCCGCGTGGATGCGCAGTTGATCATCCATCCCGGCCGGAACGCCCATCAGTTCGCCGATGACGCGAATCGGCAACGCGGTGGCGAAACCCGCACGCAGATCAACGATTTCGCCGTCGGTGACAGCGGACAATTCGTCGAGCAGTTCGGTGACGAACGCTTCGATCCGCGGCCTGAGTGCCTGGGTGCGTTTGTTCGTGAACGCCGGTGCCACGAGTTTGCGCAGCCGCTGATGCTGCTCGCCGTAGGTGGTGAGCATATTTCTCGCCGCCACCCACGGAAACATCACCCAGTCCGGGCCGATCTCACCGTCGATGAACCGCGGCCAGTGCTGATGTGCGTCCTTGGAGACACGCGAATCGGTGAGCAGCTGCCTGAGCACGGTGGCGTCGGTGACCGACCAGGCCGGCACGCCGCCGGGCAGCACCACCTGGGCGACCGGGCCGCGAGCGCGAATACGGGCCAGCTCGCCCTGGATGTCGGCGGCGCTGGGATCCAGCACCAGCGGCTGCGTATCTGTCATCGGACCCTCCATCAGGTGAGACGCATCGGCGGGCATGCGGGAAACACCACCGGCAGGGCTGCCAAGGCGCGGTGAAACTGCCCGGTCCTCCAACTTAGTTGCTGCGCAGGAACTTCCGGGCGAATATCCGGAAGCGCATCGAGTAGCAGGTCGACGGCATGCCGCGCGATCGTCTGCGCGAGCTGCTGCGCCGGGCACGAGTGCGGGCCGACTCCCCACGCCAGGTGAGACCGGTTTCCGCGCCGGTCACCGCCGACGATACGCGGATCGGTGTTGCATGCCGCCAAGCTGACGACCACCGGCTGATCGGCGGGCAACCACACGTCGCCGATGAGTTGCGGCTGTCTGGGATACGTCATGCAGAAATTGGCCAGCGGCGGGTCCGCGAACAGCACCTCGTCGATGGCATCGCGGGTGTCCATGGCGCCGCTGAGCACGTTGCCGCCGTACTCTTCGTCGGCCATCAACAGCAGCAGGGTGTTCAGGATCAGATTGCAGGTCGGTTCCGTGCCCGCCGAGAACAACAACGCGGCCTGGTTCACCATCTCCATGGGGTCGAGGCCCTCGGGGTGGGTCAGCAGTCGCGAGGTCAGGTCGTCGCCGGGGCGCTCGCGCTTCTGCTCGACCACCGCGAGCAGCGCCTCGATGAACCGCTGCTGACCTTCTTCGGCGCCGACCCCGTCCAGCATCGCGGCCATCCCCTGGTAGGCCGCCGATGCGGCGTCTTCGGGGAAGCCCATCAGCTCACTGAGAACCCGGAAGGTCAGCGGGAAGGCGTAATCCATCCGCAGATCGGCGGTGCCGCGCTCGCAGAAGGAGTTGACGAGAGCGTCGGCCGCGCGTGCGACCGCGCCGTGCACCTTGTGCAGGTTGACGGTGTCCAGCGCGTCGGTGATCGTGCGCCGGTAGCGGGCATGTTCCGCGCCCGCGGTGCGCAGGGCGTTCTGGCGATAGCCGAGCATCGGGGTCACCGGGCAGTCCGGCGGAGCGTTCTTCTCCCACCGGCGCGGATCGGCGGGAAAGCGAGCCTCGTCGTTCAAAATTTGCAGCGCTGCTTGATATTCGATCACCAGTGTGGCCGGCACACCGGGCGCCAACTCGATCGGCACCAGCGGCCCACGGCTGCGCATGGATTCGTAGGCGCGGTGCGGGTCGGCCGCGAATTCGGTGGTGTCCAACCGGATCTGTGGTTCGGCGGAATGCGCCGGAGAACCGTGATCGGCCGGCCGGGCGCTGCTACGTACCGCGTCTGCGTCGTTCAGCATGCGTCCCCCGCGCGAGATGTTGCGTGTCCTGTCCGATGTCCTGCGAGATTGCCTGCCATTCGTTGTATGGGCACGGCCGACACCCTAGCGGAAACCGTTGTAATTCAATGTTTTTGACAAAACAGACAGCACGGTAGTTTGTTGCGTGCAGGTTGCTGCGGCGAGCTCCCGTCACTTCCCCTCGTCCGGCTCCCGCATCAGCTCGGCGAGCCGATCCCACGCCGGGGACGTCGCGCCCGGCTGCGACCGGACCGCCAGCTGGGCAATGGTCGCATCGTGGTCCGGGACGACGGTCGTCGCATTGTCCCTGCGCACGAACCACTCTCGCGTCCGCGCCGCCAGCTCGGGCAGGCGCGGGTCCGCCGGGGAACAATCGTAGACCGCGTCGTAGTCGAGATAGATGGCGCGGAATTCGGCATCGTCGAGCAGTCTGCGCTTTTCGGCGATCCATGCGGCGGCCGCGGTGGGCGATGCGGTCTGCATGAGGATCCAACCATCGCGTTCGAGTTGGATCTGGCGTTCGCTGACGCCGAGTTCGCGCAATTCATCGAGGTGGTCGGCGACGTCCGCGGACACATAGAGGCGGTCCCCGCCGCGCAGCTGGGTGAGTTGCTCCCGGGTTCGCCGCAGCTGCTCGATGCGTTGTTCGAGGTCGTGGTCGATCTCGGTGAGGGCCGCCGCGAGGGCGCCGGGGTCGGCGTCGAGCAGATCCTTGACGCGGGCCAGCGGCACCCCGGCGTGGGCCAGTGTTCTGATCTTGACCAGGTCGATGGCGTGCTGCGCGGTGTAGCGGCGGTAGCCGGAGGCGTCGCGGTCGGGTTCGGCGAGCAGGCCGCGCTGGTGATAGTGGCGCACGGCCTTGACGGTCACCCCCGCATAGTCCGCGAGCTGTCCGATCGTGAGCATAGGAGACATCCTTCCGCGCGCCGGGACGATCAGGAACGCCGGGTCAGGCGGCCGCCGGCATTGCGGAAGCGGGCGCGACCGTCGCGAATGTCGTGGTAGGAGACGAGCAGCAACCGCAGGTAGCCGTCGAAGATCTCCGGCGGATAGCCCGCGGGGGCGAACAGACCGGGCCGGACCGGGACGTAGCGTTGCGGCGGCGCCGAGGTCGCGCCACCGGCGAACGCGGTGAAGATGCGTTCCTGCGTCGCGTCGTCGGGTTCGTAGGTCACGCGCTCCTCGAGCTGCCCGTCGACGATGTCGACCTCGACGCGGAGCTGACCGGACCGGTAGGTGCCCGCATAGGGGGTGAGGTCGACGTCGGTGTCGAATGCATCGACGAGCGTGGGGATTTCGATGCCGAGATGCTCGGTCAGCAGCCACCGCAGCAGCCGATCGTGCAGCACGATCGCTCCCGAGGTGTTGCCGAAGGCGGTGAAGACCAGGTCGTGTTCGGGGACGACGCACAGGATGGACACCCCGCCCGGCGACGCGCCCGACATCGCCAGCACCGTGGTGGCGCCGAACGGGTATCGCACCCACCCCAGTCCCATCGGCGGGACGTTCGGGGTGTTCATATCGTGGGTCACTCGTTGCATCGTCGCGGTCGACTCCGCGGACAGGATCCGGGCGCCGGTCGGCGCGACGCCACCGGCGAGGTGCGTGCGTCCGAACGCCAGCAGGTCGGCGACCGTGCCGATCGGGGTGCCGCCGGCCGGCCCCCAGGTGTCGGGAAGCATGAACATGCCGGTCGGCTCGACGCCCCCGGTTTCCGGATCGATGAAATGCCCGACCGCCGTGCTGCGCAGAATCGCTTGTCGCGCAGAGGTACTCGAGTTCGTCATGCCGACCGGTCCGAACAGCTCCCGCTGGAGCAGATCCGGATAGGACGTGCCGGTCACCACTTCGAGCAGTCGCCCGGCGACGATCATGCCGCCGTTGGAGTAGCTGAGCTGCTCGCCGGGTTCGAACAGGGTGGCGCACCTCGCGAGGCCCGCGACGTAGTGTTTCAGGGCATCGCGGCCCTCCGCATCGGGGAAGAACAAGTCCGCATCGATGCCGTTGGTATGTGAGATCAAATGCCGGACAAGGATTTTGCCGGCGGCGCAAGGATCACCGAGCGCGAATTCGGGCAGGTAGTCCACGACCGGCGCATCGAGTGTCAGCAGCCCGCGTTCGACCTGCTGCAGCACGAGCGTGGTGGTGAGCACCTTGGTGACGGAACCGAAGAGAAAGCCGGTGTCGTCACGCGTCGGAGCGCCGGTCGCGAGGTTCGCGGTCCCGTGCGAGACGACGACCTGCTCGCCCGCGTGATAGACCCCGGCGACGTAGCCGGGAACCTGGTCCGACTCACAGAAGGCGGCCACCTGCGGACGGATCCGGTCGGCGACGGTGTGCAGTGCGTTGTTGTTCATGCGAACCATCGTCGAACCCTGCCCCAGGGTCAAGGTCAAGCCGAAGACGGAACTTTTCCGTTCAGGGGATGTGGTAGACGCATCCGCCCATGCCGAGATAGTCACGGAACTGGCAGATCAGATTGCTCAGCGCATCGGCCGAACCCGAGGACGAACCCGTGGCGGTCGTCGCCGCGGATGCGGACGGTGCGGTGGCTGCGAGCGGCAGTGCCAGCGCGGCAGCAGTCAGGACGGTGACGGCGAATCGCTTGCTCATGGGACTTCTCCAATTCAATAGGTGTTAGGGCCGACTCCGGCCCTGGTAACACCTCGAAGCGTAGGAAGCCCTCGAACACCGAAACAGCCCCGAGTTTCCAGGTCTCGCGATCAGGGTGATTCGGGTCGCAGCGCGCGCCGGGCGGCCGGGATAGCCTGGCCCGAAGGGAGGGCAGCATGATGATCGAATTCGTTCCGGACAAGAGTCTGTACCCGTTCGAATCGCACTGGTTCGACTCGTCGGCCGGACGCGTGCACTACATCGACGAAGGTTCCGGGCCGGCGATCCTGTTCTGCCACGGGTCTCCGACGTGGAGTTTTCTCTACCGCCACATCGTGACGGGGCTGCGGGATCGGTATCGATGTGTCGCGGTGGACTATCCGGGGTTCGGATTGTCCGAGCGGCCCTCCGGTTTCGGTTATACGGTCGCGGAGCACACCGCCGTGCTCGGCGAGTTGATCGATCATCTGCGGCTCGACGATTTCATCGTTATGGGACAGGATTGGGGCGGGCCCATCGGGTTGGGCGCGGCGGTGGTGCGTACCGATCGGGTACGGGGAATCGTGTTGGGTAACACGGTGCTCTGGCCGATCGAAGCAATGGCGAACAAGGCGTTCAGCGCGATTATGAGCAGCCGTCCGATGCAGCGCCGGATACTCGAGCAGAATTTTCTCATCGAGCGCGTGCTGCTCTCGGAATTGGGCCGCACGCTCAGCGCGGCCGAAGCCGAGCACTATCGCGCGGTGCAGCCCTCCGCCGAGGCGCGGTGCGGGCTCGCGGTGATGCCCGGAGAAATTCGTGCTGCGGCCCCGCTGCTGGCGCAGCTTTCCCGAGATGTTCCCGCGCTCCTCGGAAACAAGCCGGCGCTGGCGGTGTGGGGGATGCGCGACATGGTGTTCCGGCCGAAAGCATGTCTGCCTCGCCTCCGAGCCGCTTTCGGCGATCTGGAAATCGTCGAATTGCCAGATGCTCGGCACTTCATCCAGGAACAGGCGCCGGATGCGATCGCGACGGCCATCGCGAATCGCTTCCCGTGAGGGGGCGCGTCCCAGGAAGACGCTGTTCACCATCGGATTGCCGACGCGCCGTCCGACACACCGCGCGGCGAACCGAACCGCACAAAGACCTGCGTGGCTGTAGGTCGAACGGCTTATTGTGGACGCCGCCCAGCCCGGCGATAATCGGTAGCCGTTCTGCGGCAAGTCGGCTGACCACTCGAACCTGATGAGACCGTGAGGGTTTCGGAAAGCGTGCGATGAACAGGCGTGCACTTCTTTCACCGTTCGTCACGATGTCGATCTGCTTGCTGACGATGGGCGTTGTCGGGTGCGGTGGTTCGGCCGGCGAGACGGTCGGCGACGGCCAGCCAGTATCCGATGGTCGGAGCGTCGGGACGGTTTCGCCCGCAAGCACTTCGGTTGCGTTGTCCAATATGGCCGTGCCCGGCACAGCGGTGGCCGATGCCCGCACGTACTTCGCCAACTCCGGCGGGATCGACGGCTATTACTTCACCACTCCGACCGGGCGGTGGCATTGCGCGATCATCGTCGGCGGTGAACCGCACATGGCCGGGTGTCAGCCCTCGACGAACACCGGAGCGGGGATCGGGGTGAAAGGTGCTCCGACGGTCGAGAGCAACTACTCCCACAAGCAGGTTCCGCCCGACACGATTCTGATCGAGCGGGGCGGCGAACCACGTTTCGCCGTGCTGAGGCAAGCGGTGTTCCGGCTGTCATCCGAGCAGGCAAAAGTCCTGCCCTACAACACATCCCTGTCGGCCGACGGCTTCACCTGTACGGCCCGAGATTCCGGTGTGTCGTGCGCAGACGATGCCTCCCGAAAGGGCTTCACCTTCTCCACCGAAGGTTTTTCGATGAATTGACGCGAACCGGTTCAGTCCTCGGCGACGAAGCCACGCAACGCGACCACCTGCCGGCCGTCGACCTCCAGCTCCGCGATACCCCGTTCGGCCGGGGTGCGCACGCTGACGGTCACGAACCGGCCCGCCGCGATCGTTTTGCCGACCTCGAGCCCGCGTACCCGCTTCACGAATTCGGCGTGCCCCACATCGGAACCGGTCGGCCATTCCACCACCGCGCGCGGGCTGAGTACCGCGCGCACACCGGCGACATCGCCGCGACCGGCCGCTTCCAGCAACCCGGTGGCGGCACGCTTTCCCGCCGCGCCGACGCGGACGAAACCGCGGGTGAAGCCCAATGCACCACCGACGCCTTGGTTTCCGAGCAGCTGCGGGGCGAGTTTCGCGGCCGCGCCGAGCCCGCGACCGCCGGCGGCCAGGAGTTGGCCGACCATGACCGGTAGCTCCCAGTGGGCGTAGAGGCGGCCGATCTTCCATTCGCCGCCGACCTCGGTCAGGTCGTAGCGCAGGTGCATCGGCACGTCCAGCGTCACACCGGTGGACATGGTGGTCGCGAGGGCGAGGTCGCGAAAGACCGTGGTACCGCGCACGACGTCGTGGTCGACGTGGAAGACGATGTCGTTGGGACCGATGAAGGTGTCGTAGAACCGTTCGATCGCCGCGCGGCCGGTGTGCGGGCGCGAGCCGACCGGATCCTCGACCCGGCCGTCGGGTGCGAACAGATCCACCCAGGCCGCGCGATCGTGCACCGCGACCGCCTGCGGGGATCGTTCCACCGTGGCGAGCAGCTCCGCCGCCGACGCATTCGCGGACATCGTTCCTCCAGACTCTCGACTCCCTCCAATCTATAACCTGTTCCAGTTTTGCACGGACTAACCAGCGAACCACCGGCAAGTGCGCGTGACGGATCTCGCGATGATCACGTCCCGGCCCGGGCGTACGGTGACCGGTATGCAGGTCGGGCAACCCAGCACAACCGCGATGGCCACCGCGCAGGCACGGGCCTATCACCAACTCGCCGACGAACCACGGATCTTCACCGATCCACTGGCGGTGCGGCTCGTGGGCGAGGACGCGGCCCGCAACAATCCGTTCGACAAGGGCGTGGATCCCGAACTGGCCCGGCGACGCCGGCTGTTCCTGGCCACGCGCAGTCGCTTCGCCGACGACACCGTCGCGGAGGCCGTCGCCGACGGGACCCGCCAGGTGGTCGTGCTCGGTGCGGGCATGGACACCGCCGCCTACCGCAATCCCCATCCGGATGTGCGCTTCTTCGAAGTCGACCATCCCGACACCCAGGCGTGGAAGCGAAATCGCCTGGCGGAAGCGGGAATCGAGGTGCCGGACTCGATGACGTTCGCCCCGGTGGACTTCCACCGCGACAACCTCGCCGACGCGCTGGCACAGGCCGGACTGGATCGCGCCCGCAGCGCGGTGTACGTCTGGCTCGGCGTGGTGGTCTACCTCGAACACGCTGCCATCGCCGAGACGTTGCGCTATATCGCCGGCCAGGGCGGCGGTGCGGTCGTGGTGTTCGACTACTCCTACCCGCCCGACGAGGGGCAGCAGGCACGCGGGAAACGCGTTGCGGCCGTAGGCGAACCGTGGATCAGCTTCTTCACCGAGGAGCAGATGCGGAGCGAACTGGAGTCGGCCGGATTCACCGACATCGAGGATCACCCGGGGATCGCATTGGTTCGGTCCTACGCCGACCTCCCCGGCACCGGACCGGCACTGCCGGGCCCGCATCTCATTCGCGCGCGGACCTGATCCGAGCTCACGCACCGCCGTCCCCGGAACAATCACCGGCAGACGACGGTTGCCCGAGAGAAACACGACTGCGAACTCGGGAGGTGCGATGCTGGCGATCGGATTCGAGAAGCCGGGTGGTCCGGAGGTACTGCGACCGGTCGAGGTGCCCGAACCGCACGCCGGCGCGGGTGAGGTGCGGATCCGGGTGGCCGCGGCGGCCGTGAACCCCTCCGACACCGTGACCCGGTCCGGCATGGCCCACGATCGCTACCGCGAGGTGACGCCGCCGTACGTTCCGGGATGGGACGCTGCGGGAATCGTCGACGAGGCCGACCCCGAGACCGGCTGGCACAGTGGCGACCGGGTCGTCGCGATCACATTGCCGGTGCTCGCCGGTGGCGGCGCCTATGCCGAAAAGATCGTGGTACCCGCGACGCAGGTGGCGACCCTGCCCGAGGGAAGCGACTTCGTCTCCGCCGCAACGCTTCCGATGAACGGTCTCACCGCCTGGTTCGCCTTGGACGCGCTCGACCCGCGAGCGGGTCGCACGATCGCGGTGACCGGGGCCGCGGGCGCGGTCGGCGGGTACGTGATCCAGCTGGCGAAAACGCGCGGCTACACCGTGATCGCCGATGCGAAACCGGCCGATGAGCAGGTGGTCCGCGACTTCGGCGCCGACGTCGTCCTGCCGCGCGGCGACGACCTCGCCTCGCGCATCCGGGCGCACGCTCCCAACGGGGTCGACGCGCTGATCGACACCGCACTGCAAGGCGATGCGGTACTCCCGGCGGTGCGCGACGGCGGCGCGTTCGTCATCCTGCGGCCCGCGGCGCTGGGCGGCGGGGCCACACCGGAGCGCGGTATCTCGGTCCACCTCGTGATGGTCGGCGATCACCTGGACGAACCCCATGCGCTCAGCGAATTGAGCCGCCTCGCCTCCGAGGGCGCGCTGACCCTGCGGGTGGCCCGAACCTTCCCCGCCGAACAAGCCGAGCACGCTCACGAACTCCTCGAAGCGGGCGGCGTCCGGGGTCGCATCGTCCTCGAATTCTGAAGGGCGCGTTATTCCTTCCGCGGCGGCAGGGGCGGCAGCTCGAGGTTGTCGCGGAAGGTCTCGCCCACGTGGTCCGAGCCGACGATGCCGCGGCGGCGAAGTTCGGGGAGCAGGCCCGCGAGCAGGAAGTCGCGGTTGCGCGGGTCGTCGAGCCCGCCGAGGCCGATCACGTCCAGAACGCCGGCGTCGTAGCGTTCCTGGATCGCGTCGGCGAGTTGACCGGGTGTGCCGGCCGCTGCCCAGTGGCCGGTGTCCTTGGCGGCGATGATCAACTCGCGCAGCGTTTTTCCGGATCGAGCCAGGGCGGTGAAGATCTCCACGCGGCCGCGACGCCGGTTCACCGCGTGCGCATCGGGCAGCAGCGAGTCCGGAATCGGCCGGTCCAGCGGCAGTTCGGACAGGTCGATCGCGCCGCCGAGCATATCGGCCAGCGCATGGCGGCCCGCCTCGAAATCGGTGGCCTCGGCCCGTTCCCGAACCAGCCGCCGCGCTTCCTCCTCGGTGGCGCCGTAGGTGGCGTGCAGAGAGCTGAAAATGTACGGCAGTCCGTCGGCGCGGCCCAATTCCGCTGCGCGCGTGCGAATCTTTTTCGTGTAGGTGAGCGCGTCGTCGAGCGTCGCCAGTGAGGTGAACACCACCTCGGCGAACCGGGCGCCCAGTTCCACGCCGCCCTCGGACTGCCCGGCCTGGAACTGCACCGGTCGCCGTTGCGGCAGCGGCGGAATGTTCAAGGGACCGCGAACGGTGAAATAGCGTCCGGCGTAGTCGATCGGACGTACCCGCGCGGCATCCAGGACCGCGCCGCCGTTCCCGTCCGGCGTCAGCGCGCCCGGCTGCCAGCTGTCGAACAGCGCGTTCGTGACTTCGAGGACTTCGCTTGCGCGGGCGTAACGTTCCTCGGGGCTCGGCAGGTCCGCGGCGCCGTAGTTCTCCTCCCCCAGAGACGAGGTCACCGCATTCCACGCGGCACGCCCGTTGCTGATGTGGTCGAGCGTCCCGAACAGTCGCGCCAGGTTGTAGGGGTGGTGGAACGTCGTGGTGACCGTGGCGATCAGGCCCACACGGCGGGTGACCGCGCTCAGCGCGGAGAGGAAGATCAGCGGTTCCTGCGCCCCGATGGCGCCCTGCGCGCCGAAACTCAGCAGATCCGCGGCGAACAGGGCGTCGAAACGGTGTTCCTCGGCGAGTTTCGCGACACCCAGCGCCTCGTCGAGCGTCGAGCGCCGCGGATCGATCGCGGCATCGTAGATTGTCGGTGAACCACTGACCCCGGTCACGATCTTCAGCGGCCGGCGTCGCGCACTGCTACCCATCCCCCGACGGTATCGATAGCCGTTCTCGTCGCCACCGGTTGCATTCAGCCGGATCATTTCGGACCGACCGGGAATTACGTTGCGAGCCACGTTGTTTCATGAATCCGCGCAAGAGCCGTTCACACCCGGCGAGCGATGTCGGCCGTCGCAGACCGGGTCACGGTGCCGAGGGTCGCGGCGCCGGGCCGGGCGGAAGTTCCGGGCCCACCGCCGTGAGACTGCCCGGCCGGCGCCCCTTCCCCCAGCCGATCTCGCGCCGGTACGCGCCGATGTGCTCCCGCGGCAGCTCGTGTTGCGACGGCAGCGGCGTGGACTGCGGGTCCACGTACAGTGCGTCGGTCGGGCAGTACGCCTCACACATGAAGCACGTCTGGCAGTCCGATTGCCGTGCGATGACGGGGATTCCGTCGCTGCCACGATCGAAGACGTTCGTCGGGCAGACGTCGACGCATTTGTCGCAGGCGATGCAGGCCGGGGCGTGAACCAGTTCGATCATCAGGCCACCGCCGCGACCGCGGAGACGTCGGCCGACCGCAACGCCGCCGCCACCGTCCACACCTCGTCGAGGCCGCCGCTGAGGATGTGGTGGTGCTGCGCGGGATCCAGCGCCGGATGGTCGGCCCACTTGCTCATGCCACGAGATTCCGTGCGTGCCAACGCCGATCGGTACATAAGCCGCCCGACCGCGGTGATCGCGGCGGCCTGGCGCGCCCGCACCCGCTCGGCGCCGGTGGCCCGCAGCCCCGCGGCGGCCTCCGCCCACACGGCGTCCAGGGCGACCAGTGCCGGACGGACCCGATCGCCGTGGCGCAGATAGTTCTTCTCGACCGGCAGCAGTTCGGCGCGTGCCGCGGCGAGCACCTCGTCCGCACCGATGCGTCCGGATCCCGTGGGCCGCAACCCGGTTCGCCCTGCGCGGGTCAGACCGTCCGGACGGCCACCTCGCTGCGCGAAACGCGCCGCACCCCGCCCGGCCCAGCTGCCCGACGACATCGCCCATGCCGCATTGTGACTGCCGCCCCCGGTGAATCCGCCACAGATGCGTTCGCGGGTGGCCGCGTCGCCCGCGGCATACAGCCCGCTCACCGAGGTCGCGCACTCGTCGCCGATCACCTCGATCCCGCCGGTTCCCCGTACCGTTCCCTCGGCCAGCAGATCCACCTCGAAGCGCTGGGTGAACGGGTCGATCCCGTGGCGGTCGAATTGGAGGAAAAAGTTCGGCTGTCCGCGCCGCATCTGCTCCCGCGTGGTTGGGTCCGCTCGATCCAGTTGCGCGAATACCCTCTCCTGCAACAGAGTTCGCGCGATGACCGACCGTCCCTGCACCGATCCGGCGCCCTCCAGAATGCTGCCGTCCTCGTGGAAGAAGGTGGCGTATCGGTAATAGGCGGTCTTGGTGACGGTCGCGCCCTTCGCGGCGATGCCGTAGGCGTTGGAGAACTCCATCCCGGAGAATCGTGCGCCCACCTCCGCGGCCATCAGCGCGCCGTCACCGGTGTCGACGTTGGTGCCCAGCGCGCGCGAGAGGAAGGCGCAGCCGCCGGTGGCCAGGACCACCGCGCCGGCGTGCACGCGGTAGTCCCGATGCTCGCGCAGCAGGTAACCCGCCGCGCCGCGGACCGTGCCTTCCCGGTCGACCAGTAGTTCCAGGGCCGGGGCGTGGTCGACGATCCGCACGCCCAGCCGCCGCACCCAGGCCCGCATGCGGCGCATGTATTCCGGGCCCTGCACGCCGGTGCGAATCGGGTTGCCGGTGTGCGGGTCGACCGGGAACGGGTACCGGCCTTCCTCGCCCAACCGATGCATATTCGCGTAGGTCTGATCGAGCACGCGGTCCATCCAGTGGTGGTCGGCGAGGAAGCCGCCCAATTCCTCGCGACTGGCCTTGGCCGCCGCCCGGGCCGCCGGATCCGGCGCCACGTACCAGACACCGGTCCCCGCGGGTGCGGTCGCGCCGCTGGTGCCGCAGTACCCCTTGTCGACCAGCACCACCTCGGCTCCCGCCTCACGGGCGTGGATCGCGGCCCAGCAGGCGGCCGGTCCGCCGCCGATCACCAGCACATCGGCATCGATCTGCCATGCCTCGCTCATCGTCGTACTCCTTCGAAAACGGGGCCGAAACCGTTGCCGACACATGCCCGACAGAAATCTTCGCCGGTGCCCCGGCCACGGAGAATCCTTACGATCAGCAGGATTCTGTGGAGCGGCCGCGGACGTCGGCCGAGTTCGAATCACGCGTCGCACAAACCGTTTACGCGACCGCAGGCGTTTGGTTGACTGCCGTCGCCCGGTCCGGAGACCGGGATCATCGCGACTATCGGACGGGTGTGCTCGTATGAGTGAACGGCAACTGCATCTGAACGCCTTCATCTATCCCGCGGGCCATCACGAGGCCGCGTGGCGGCATCCCGACAGCCGCCCCGATCGCATCTACGACGTGACCTACTACCAGGAGATCGGCCGCACCGCCGAGGCCGCCACGCTCGATGCGGTGTTCTTCGCCGACGGGCCCGCGCTGCGTACCGACGTGCGCTACAACGCCGCGCCCGGCCTGGAACCGATCACGCTGCTCACCGCGATCGCCTCGGCCACCACCCACCTGGGCCTGATCGCGACCGCGTCGACGACGTATTACGAGCCCTACAATCTGGCGCGGCTGTTCTCCTCGCTGGATCACATCTCGGGCGGGCGCGCCGGATGGAATATCGTCACCACCGGAACCGATCTCGCCGCCGCCAATTTCGGCCTGGACCGCCACCCCGATCACACCGAACGTTACGCGCGGGCACGCGAATTCGTCGACGCGGTCGTCGGATTGTGGAACAGCTGGGACGACGACGCGGTGCTGCTCGACCGGGCCGCCGGCATCTACGCCGATCCCGGCAAGATCCATCGCATCGATTTCCGCGGCGACTATCTGCGCGTACGCGGACCCTTCAACGCCGCGCGCACTCCGCAGGGCCATCCGGTGCTGGTGCAGGCCGGCGCCTCCAACGACGGACGAGCCTTCGCGGCCCGCTACGCCGAGGCCATTTTCACCGCCCACCAGCGACTCGAGGACGCCCAGACGTTCTACGCCGACATCAAACGCCGGGCGCGCGAGTTCGGCCGCGACCCCGAGCATGTGAAGATCCTGCCGGGTATCAGCCCGTTCATCGCCGATACCGAAGCGCAGGCGAAACAGCTGCAACGCGAATTCAACGAGCTGACCGTGCCCGAATACGGCCTCGGGCAGTTGGAAAGCCTGGCCGGGCAATCGCTGCGGAATCTGGCTCTCGACGAACCGGTGCCCGTCGAATTGTTCGCCGGCGCGGGCGATGTCACCGACAACGCGGCCAGCCGCCGGCAGGTGATCGCGGGCATCGTCACCCGCGATCGGCCCACACTGCGCGGACTGTTGCACCGGCTCGCGGGCGCACGCGGGCACCGCGTCTTCGCGGGCACGCCCGAACAGGTCGCCGACACCATCGAGGACTGGTTCCGCCACGGCGCCGCCGACGGATTCAACGTCATGCCGCCCTACTATCCGGGCGGACTCGAGGTGTTCACCGGCACGGTGGTGCCGATTCTGCGCAGCCGCGGGCTGTTTCGCACCGAATACACCGGCACTACGCTGCGCGACCACTTCGGGCTGCCGCGCCCCGGATCGCCCGCGGCGAACTGACGCCGAAACTGTTGCGCTGCTTCGTTTTTCAGCGCGCCGGGCATTCGTTCGGCGCGGGCAGGCCGCGCAGTCGCTGGTCGAGCCAGTCGATCGCGCCCGGGAATCCGGCCATCAGGGTGATGGAATGCTCGCCCAGCACGTTGCGGAATACGGCGGGCACGCCACGAGCGCACTGCGCGCGGAACAGATCGGTCGACTCGACCTCGGGAATCCAGATGTCGAGTATGCCGTGGTAGATGTACAGCGGCGCAGCGGATTTCCGGTCGCGCAGGTCGGTGGCGGCGAACAGGGCGCGGGCCGCGTCGGTGTCGAGCGGATGGGCGGTGTCGGTCGCCAGCTCGATCGGCACACCGGTCACGCCGAGCGGTCCGTTGCTGTCGCCGCAGGTGTCCTTCACCGGGGAGGTGGCCAGCCACTCCCCCAGATGGTTCAGCTGATCCAGCAGTTCCGGATGCTCACGAGCGAAGGCCAGCGCGACGACCATCAGAATGCCCGACGCGATATTGCCGTTGAAGTGACGGGCCACCTCGCTGTAGTCGGTCGCCAGGCCGCCGACCGACACCCCGACGATCGACCCCGCCAACTCGGGCGCGTACTCGCCGAGCAGCATATCCGCCGCATAGGCCGCGATCGCGCCGCCGGAGTAACCGCCGATCGCGAACTTGCTGTCCCCCAGCGTCTTCGGTTCGACCGTCCGCACCGCGCGCATCGCGTCGAGGATCACGTGACCCGCGACATGCGGTTCGGCATAGGCCATCCACGGACCCTCGTGGTCGGGAACGAGCACTCCGTAGCCGTGCGAGAGGGCCCACCACGTGGTCGGCGGGAAGAGATCACCCGCACTGAATTTGGGATGCAATCCGTGCGCCAGGGCATACCCGGGGGTGCAGCGCAGCCCGAGCGAATTGATCGGGATGGCGTTCACCAGCAGCGGTCGCTGTCCGGGACCGGTCCAGTTCGCGGCGGGAATCAGCAGGGTCGCCGTGCCGAACGAGGGCGCACCGGTTGCGCCGGTGGAGCGGAATTTCAGCTGCAGTGCGCGGGCGATCGGCACCACGGCCAGCGGCGCGGCCGTGGCCGTCACATCGCGCACCTCGATCGGATCGCCGGGACGCATGGCGTCGAGCCCGGCCGGCCACTGATCGAACAGCGGATCGCCGGCCGGCGGCGACAACACCGCCCGCCACAGTGCGGCGAGTTCGGGCCGCAGCTGGGCATTGGGCGGCGACGGCGCGGGTGGCAGGTTCGGCGCCGGAATCGAACGATCGATCCACTGCTGCCATTCGGTCGAGTCCGTGGGCGCCGGGCCGTCGTCCGCGCGACTCGCCGGCAGGCGAACCGTCATCGACACCAGCAGGGCACATGCCGCGAGCACGACGAGCAGCAGCGTCCGGGCTCGTTTCACAGCAACCTCCACAACAGATCGACCAGCCCCGTTCCGGGGCGGTAGTGACTGGAGCCGAGATCGGGTTCGAGATACCCGCTGGGCACCACGATATCCCCGGCTGACGGCACCTGCGCGCAACTCACCGACGTGCCGCCGACAGCGTCGGCCACGACGATGCCGGCGCCGAGTACGACCGCCTGGACAATCCGCCGGAAAGGTCTCCGTCTCACGCCGAAAATCACTGTGCCCCTTTATGAACGACCGCCCCGACGCACGCACACCATACGGTCGGCCGCGACGGCGCAGCGCGCCTCCGGACGCGGTCGTTGATAACTCACGAAACCGGGCCGTCGATACCGGTGCCCGGCACAACGATTCGAGAAGCGAAAAGGTCGCGTTTCATCAAATGTGCATGATGCACCTCATATGTATTATGCAAACGTCGGCTCGTGACATTCGAGGAGTAGGGCGTGGAGAAAGCACAAACCGCCGGGCGTTCCGGCGCGATACTGGCGGTGCTGGCATTCGCCGGCATCGTCGTCTCGCTGACGCAGACGGTGGTCGTGCCGTTACTCGGCCAGCTGCCGCAGATCCTGCACACCAGCCCGGCCAATGCGACCTGGGTGGTCACCGTGAGCCTGCTGGCCTCCGCGGTCACCACACCGGTGTCGGGACGGCTGGGCGACCTCTACGGCAAACGCCTGGTGCTGCTCGGCTCCACCGTGCCGCTGCTGATCGGGTCGGTGATCTGCGCGGTGTCCTCCTCGCTGTGGCCGATGATCGTCGGGCGCGGCCTGCAGGGTATGAGCGCCGGCATCGTGCCCGTCGGTATCGCCGCGCTGCGCGATCTGCTGCCGCGCGAGCGCCTCGGATCGGGTATCGCGCTCATCAGCTCCTCACTCGGTATCGGCGGCGCGCTGGGTCTGCCGATGGCGGCCGCGGTCATCCAGTACTCCGACTGGCGAGTGCTGTTCTGGACGATGGCCGCGCTCGCGGCGGTGATCGGCGTCCTGATCTTCACCCTGATCCCCGCCGCCCCACCGAGTTCCGCCACGACCGGACGGTTCGACGTGCTCGGCGCCCTCGGCCTCGGCGTGGGCCTGGTGTGTTTGCTGCTCGCGGTGTCCAAGGGGTCGAGCTGGGGCTGGGGCAGCGGCCTGACCATCGGCTTGTTCGTCGCCGCCGTCGTCGTCCTGCTGCTGTGGGGCTGGTGGGAGCTGGCCGCGCGCAACCCCCTCGTCGACCTCCGGGTCACCGCGCGGCCGCAGGTGCTGCTGACCAATGCGTCCTCGATGGTCGTCGGCATGGCGATGTACGCCCAGTCGCTGGTGGTGCCGCAGCTGCTGCAGCTGCCCAAGGCCACCGGATACGGCCTCGGGCAATCGATGATGGCCATGGGCCTGTGGATGGCACCGGCCGGACTCATGATGATGCTGGTCTCCCCCATCGGCGCCAAACTCTCCGCCCGCAGCGGGCCCAAGATCACCCTGATCGTCGGCTGCGTCATCATCGCCGCCGGATACGGGTCCTCGATGGCGTTGATGGGCAGCGCCTGGGGCCTGCTGATCGTGACGCTGATCATCAACACCGGCGTGGGATTCGCCTACGGCGCCATGCCGGCCCTGGTGATGGCCGCGGTGCCGCAGTCGGAAACGGCCGCCGCCAACAGCTTCAACACGCTGGTGCGCGCGATCGGCACCTCGGTCGCTGCGGCCGTGGTCGGCGCGGTCCTGGCGCAGATGACGATCTCGCTCGGCGGGCATGCCGTGGCCAGCGAAAACGGATTCCGGGTCTCGCTGCTGATCGGATGCGGTGTGGCCGTGGCCGGCGCACTGGTGGCGACGTTCATTCCGGGGCACCGGACGGCCGCGATCGCCGCCACCGCCGCCGTGGATATGGATGCCGAGCACAGCTCGCACCCGGCCGCGCACGTCGACGAGCCCGCGTCCGCGATCGGCGCGAACGCGGTGCAGCGCAACGACATCGGGCAGACCCTGCGCGAACCGGCGGTGTCCGGACCGGTCGCCTACGGTCGCGTCCACGACTCCCGCGGTGTGGCGCTGCCGAATGCGGTCCTGACCCTGATCTCGATGTCCGGCCGCCAGATCGGCCGGTCGCTGACGGATGCCGCGGGCTACTTCGAACTCACCGCCCCCGAACCCGGCTCCTTTGTATTGATCGCCTCGATCGACGGCCGCCGTCCGGACGCCTCCACCGTGCAGCTCGCGCACCATCCGGTGCCGTGCGATGTGGTGCTCACCGCGATGGCCGGACTGACCGGCACCGTCTCGCGCGATGACGACGGCACCGCCATTCCGGGTGCCCGGGTGTCGGCCCTCGACGCGCGCGGTGAGGTACTCGCCTCCGCGGCCACCGCCGACGACGGCGCGTTCGGCCTCGCGGAACTGCCCGAAGGCGATTTCACGATCGCGGTGAGCGCCAACGGCTTTCACCCGGCCGCCCTCCCGGTGCGAGCCGGTGGCAGCGAGACGCCGCGCCTCGACGTGTCGCTGCGCCCCTGCGCCCGCCTGCACGGCGTGGTGCGCGGACGCGACGGCCGCCCCCTGCCCGATGCCCTGGTCACCCTCACCGACTGGGACGGCACCGTGGTCGACACCATGGTCACCGGCCCCGACGGCGCCTACACCTTCGCCGACCTGCACGACGGCACCTACACGGTGGTGGCGAGCGGTTACGCACCCGTGCACACTCCCGTGGTGGTCGGCGCCGACACCGAGGAGCTGAACGTCGAACTGGGGCACGGCAATTCGAGCGAACACGGATCCGCCGACCAGCTGGCAAGCCGGTATTCGGGCAATTAGTTCCCGTCCCCCGTTCTGTCGAACGGCCTCGGGCACGCGTCAGGGAAGAGTCGCGGTTCCACCGGGCACCGACCAGCTGGCCAGCATGCGCAGCGCCTGCTGCGACGGGCTGCCCGGCTCGGTCGTGTACAGGTACAGCGTCTGGTCGGAATCGCCAGGGAGCGTGAGAGTTTCGTACTCCACCGTGAGCTCGCCCGCCACCGGGTGACGCAGCCGCTTGGAGCCGTGCGTCCGCTGCAGCACCCGGTGCTCGGCCCACCATTGCCGAAATTCACCGGCGGCGGCGCTCAGCTCCTCGACCAGGGCGAGCCCGGCGCGATCCTCGGGGTTGTTGCCGACATCGAGGCGCAGGCTCTCGACCGCCGCACGGGCCTGCGTTTCCCAGTCGAGGAACAGCGCGCGCGGCTCGCTGCCCAGAAACATCCAGCGCACGTAGTTGCGCTCCCTGGCGGGCAGGGCGGCGAAGTCGGTGAACAGGGCGTGCGCCATCCAGTTGCTCGCCAGCACGTCGGCCCGGCGGCCGAGGACGAGAGCGGGCACCGCGTCGAGGGAGTCGAGCAGCTGGTACAGGCCGGGGCGAACGCGCTGCACCGGCACGCTGCGCCGGGCGATACCGCTCGGACGGCCGATCAGCTGCCCGAGGTATTCGCGCCCCGCGGCGTCGAGGTCGAGCGCGCGGGCGATGGCGTCCACCACGCCGACCGACGGTGTGATCCGCCGGCCCTGCTCGAGCCGGGTGTAGTAGTCGGCGGACACGCCCGCGAGCCGCGCGACCTCCTCGCGGCGCAAGCCGGGGACCCGGCGCACGCGGTTGTCGGCGGGGAGCCCGGCGCGGGCGGGATCGATCTGGGCGCGGGCGCGGCGCAGGAAGTCGGCCAGCTCCCGATTGGGCTCGCTCATACGTCCAGTGTCGCCGGAACCCGCCCGCGCTGCCTGGGTCGCCGCGTCCTACGTTCCGCCGTCCCAGGCCGAAGCGGGCCGGTTATACCGCCTCGACCAGCGGATACGGCGGCCAGACTGGGATCACCGGACCTCGGAGGGAGGTCCGCGAAACCCGAAGGAACGCAACGATGACCGCACCCGCAACCTGGTTCGTGACCGGCGCCTCCCGCGGCCTGGGCCTGGAACTGGTGAAGCAGTTGCTCGCCCGCGGCGAGAACGTCGCCGCCACCACCCGCTCGGCCGAGCGGCTGCTCGCCGCACTCGACGGCATCGACATCGCCCGACTGCTCCCGCTCACCGTCGACCTCGCCGACGAGAGCCAGGTGAGCGCCGCCGGGCGGCACACGCTGGACCGCTTCGGCAGTGTCGATGTCGTGGTGAACAATGCCGGCTACGGCTACCTCTCCGCAGTCGAGGAAGTGTCCGACGCCGACGCCCGGCGCATGTTCGACATCCAGGTCTTCGGCGTCTGGAACGTGCTGCGGGCACTGCTGCCGCACCTGCGCACCCGCGCTCGGGGACACGTCGTGAACATCTCCTCGGTGCTGGGCATCACCACGGTGCCGGGCTGGGGCCTCTATTCGGCCGGCAAGTTCGCGCTGGAGGGACTGACCGAAGCCCTGGCGGGCGAGGTCGCCGAGCACGGCATCCGGGTCACTCTGGTGGAGCCGGGCTACTTCCGTACCGATTTCCTCACCACCGATTCGCTGGCCCTGCCCGCTGCCACCACCGACGGCTACGAGTCCATCCGGCGGATGACCAGCGAGCACCTCGCGATGCAGGGCACCCAGCTCGGTGATCCGGTGCGCGGCGCAGCCGCGATCCTCGCGCTCGTCGACCGCGGCGACGGACCGCTGCGGCAACTGCTCGGCTCCGATGCCCGCGCCTACGCGACGGCGAAGGTGGAGGCGCTGCGCGCGGATATCGAAGCAGGCGCGGAGCTGGCGCTCAGCACCGATACCCGATAGTCGGACCCCTAGCTGCGCAGCGCGGTGTGCAGCCGGGCCGTGGCGACGGCTCGGCGGCCGTCGCCGGTGGGTAGCAATTCCAGTGCGCGCTCGTGGATTTCGATATCGTCCGGCATGCGTTCGCCCAACGCCAGCGCATGGCCGGCATCGCCACCGGCCAGGACCGCCGTGCGGACAGCGACGTCGAGATGTTCCCGCCATTCCACGATGCCGGGCGTCTCCGAATCCGGAAGCAGCGGACCGCGATACAGCCGCAGCGCCGCATCGGTATCTCCGGCGTCCAGCGCGGTGAGCAGATCGGCCGCGTCGCAGCGAATCGGCGCGGTCAGCCGGTAGACGCGGTTGGCGATGGCCGCGTCGGTGGCGCGGCGCAGATGTGAGACGTCCGCCTCGAGGGTACTCGACACCACTGGGCGGTCGCCGTAGATCGCGTAGTGCAGGCGTTCCGGGGTGAAGCCGCCGGGTTCGAGGGCGAGCAAGGTGAGGATTTCGATCTGCCTGGGGCGCAGGCGAATCGGAGTGCCGTCCCGGGTGGCGCGTGCGGCGCCGAGACAGCTCAGCCGCAGGCCGGTCGCGGGCGGGGCGAGGGTGCGCAGACGATTCTCGATCGCGGTCACCAGCGATTGCACGGTCGCCATCGCCAGCGGATGGGTGCGATCCCAGGTCGAGGACAGATCCAGGGAACCGAGCCGGCGGCCGTCGGCGCCGTGCACGGGCGCGCAGTAGCAGACCCAGCCGTGCAGTGCGGCCACCAGATGTTCGGCGGAGAACACGCGGTGGGGCGCCGGGGCTGGGCCTGTGCATCGCCGAACCGCTGGCCGAGGGCTGGCTGCTGCGTCCCACGACCGGCGACACCAGCATCCGCATGACCCTCGACCTGTCCGGCGCACCGGTGGTCCGCAGCACCGGCGGCGAATCCGATTGGTACACACCCCTTTCCCAGCGGCACGCGGAGATCCTGCTGCTCCTGCACCGGCACGGCCGCCGCGGCATGTCGGTCACCGAACTCAGCACGGCGGTCCACGGCGACCCCGACCACGCGGTGGCGATCCGCGCGGAACTGTCGCGGCTGCGCCGCATTCTCGGTTCGGTGATCGAAAGCCGGCCCTACCGGATCTCGGCGGCGGTGGAATTCACTCTCGAACTGGGCGATTGCGACACGCTCGCCGACTACGCGGTCCTCCGCGAGGAGAGTGCGCCGCCCGAAAATGACGAGTTTCGGAGGCGCCCCCACGGGTAAGGTCCGAGTATGCGCAGGACGCACTCGTCCGCGGCTGCCGATCACCGCGCGGGCCCGGCTGCCGGGGTGAGAGCACTCGAATGCGATTCGCCATGAGTACCGTTCCGCCCATCTGCTGGGAGCCGACGGAAATCGATCGCTGTGTGGTGCTCGACCCCGATATCACGCTCGACGCGGTGACGTACCGCCGATTCACCGACGACCTCGTGAAGTTCGTCGTCGAACAGCCCCGCGCGGTCATCGTCCGCGTCGACCGCATGACCATCGCCACCGAAACCGCCCTCACCGCGTTCACCAGCGCCCGGCTGCGCACCGCGAACTGGCCGGGCGTGCCGATTCTCCTCGTCGCCGAGGACACCGAACTACGCCGCCGGCTCGGACGCAGCGCGATCCGCCGGTTCCTCGCGGTGCAGCCGAGCGTCGCCGCCGCCGTCGCCGCCTCGGGCGAACCGCCGATCCGCCGCCGGGCCGCCATGACCATGACGCTCTCCCCGGTCACCGGGCATCGAGCGCGCCGGCTCATCGACGACATCTGCGCCGAATGGGACATCGCCGAGATCAGCGAGGCCGCGCAGATCATCGCCACCGAATTCATCGACAACGCCGATCTGCACGGCCACTTCACCGGCGTGCCCGATATCGACGTGCGGCTGGAATATCGCGAAGATCTGTTCACCATCGCGGTCGCCGACCCCGACCCCCGCGAAGCGGTGCTCCGCGAACCGGGACCAGGTTCCGTCGGGCGCCGACTGCACGGCCTGCACATCGTGGCGGAGCTGGCCTCGGCCTGGGGATGCGCGCCGCGGTGGCCGACCGGCAAGGTGGTGTGGGCGACGCTGGCGACCGCGCGGAACCGGCAGGTCAGCTGACCGCGGCCCCGAGCCCGGTTGCGGCTCCCTTGGCTCGGAAACGTCTCTCCTGCAAGCGGATTCGAATACGGCCCCGTTCGCCACGCTATCCCTGCACCTGAAGCGGACCGACCTTCCTTTTCAACAGAGAACCGGTCCCGGGTGGTCGTCCGAGCAGCTGAGTGAGGGCCTCGACGACGCCTGTTCACCGCATACCCGGCGAGTGCGAATCGAACCTTTTCCCACCGGCCGCGCCGGAATACCTCGCCGCCCGCGGGGTAGGGCGTCCAGTGACCGGCCCAGCGCCCGCCACGAACACCACATCCGACCCCGCTATCGAGGAGTGAACGTGAAAGCAGTTGTCTGGCACGGTGTCGGCGATATCCGTCTCGACGTCGTCGACGATCCGAAGATCCAAGAGCCCACCGACGCCATCGTGCAGATCACCTCGTCCGCGATCTGCGGTACCGATCTGCATCTGGTGCGCGGCACGATGCCCGGCATGGTGCCCGGCACCGTCCTCGGCCACGAGGCCGTCGGCACGGTCGTCGACACCGGTGCGGCGGTACGCGGATTCGCGCCGGGCGATCGCGTGGTCGTGTGCTCCACGGTGTCGTGCGGGCACTGTGCCTACTGCCGCAGCGGCTATACCGCCCAATGCGATACGGCCAATCCGAACGGCCCCCTGGCCGGCACCAGCTTCTTCGGCGGACCGGAGACCACGGGACCGGTCGACGGCCTGCAGGCCGAGTACGCACGCATCCCGTATGCGAACAACACCCTGGTCAAGGTGCCCGAGGGCGTCTCCGACGACCAGGCGATCATGGTCTCCGACGTGTTGCCGACCGGCTGGTTCGGCGCCCGGCTCGCTCAGGTCAGCGAGGGCGACACCGTTCTGGTCCTCGGCGCGGGTGTCGTCGGGCAGTGCGCGATCGCCTCGGCCTTTCGCCAGGGCGCGGGCCGGGTGCTCGTCGTCGACGGGATCGCCGACCGGCTCGAAACCGCACGCGCCCAGAACGCCGAACCGATCGACTTCCACCGGGAGGATCCGGTCGAGGTGACGCGCGAGCTGACCGGCGGGATCGGCGCCGATCGCGTCATCGACGCGGTCGGAGTAGACGCCCAACGGCCCGAGCAGGGACCGGCGGCAGACCACCTGCCGGTCGAGACCGACGTCTTCGAGGAAGAACGCCGCCTCGCCGCACCCGAAGGCAATATCGATTCCGGTCAGTGGCTGGTCGGCGACGCACCGAGCCTGGCGGGGCGCTGGGCGGTGCAGGCGGTCGCGAAGGCCGGGTCGGTCGGTGTGATCGGCGTGTATCCGCCCACCTTCGACCGGTTCCCCCTCGGGGTCGTCGTGAACCGCAATCTGACCGTGCAGGGCGGAAATTGCAACCACCACCGTTACGTGCCCGGTCTGCTCGACAAGGTGGGACGTGGCGATCTCGATCCCACCCGGTTCATCACCCAGCACGCCGAACCGCAGTCGATGATCGATGCCTACGAGGCCTTCGATCTCCGGCGGACCGGCTGGCTGAAAACCGTGGTGCCGATGTAGGTCTGTCCGCCTGATCATCTCCGGCTGCCCCCGCGCCGGCGCGAAGCGCGGGTGGCTAATGTACGGACAGCTCGTGAGAACCCCCGGTTCACCAACCGAGAGGGCACGGGCGATATCAGGCATCGAGAAAGAAGAATCATGCGTCACGTCATTCGCGCAGCCGCGATCGCGGTTCTCGCCACATCCGCCACGGTCGGCGTCGCCGCTCCGGCCTTCGCTGAGTCTGGGTCGCCCGCGACCGCCACGGTCGCGGGCGACCAGGGCACACCGGCCGATCCCGCCGCCCCCGCCGGAACACCGGTCGATCCGACCACGGAATATCTGAACGCGTTCGACACCATCGCCGGTGCGTGGGCCAACGACTCCACGGTCGGCCAGGTCGTGGGCACGGCGGCGGGCCTGGCGGTCGGCTGCCCGCTCGGCGCGATCACCGGCGGCACGCTGACCATTCCGGTGCCGGTGCTGACTCCGATCGGCATCGTGGGCGGATGCATTCTCGGCGCGGGCACGCTCGGATTCCTCGGTGGCATGGCCGGCGGCATCGCCACCGGCGGCCCGAGCTTGGCGAACGCGGTGGGTGACCAGTACAACTCGCTCCATTCCAAAGGCCTGATCGCACAGTCGATGCCGGCCGAGAGCAACGCGCGGTAATCGACACTCCCCACCGATCAGAGCGGAAGAATTCATGAAGACCACCACCCGGACCATCGCCGTGTCCACCTTGCTCGCCACCGCCGTTGTCGCGGCGGCCGGGGCCGCCCAGGCCGATGTCGTCGCTCCGGCACCCTCCACCCCCGCACCCGTTGCCCCGCAATCGGAGTGGACCAGCACCGACCTGGGCCCCGGCATCCGCTATCAGGACGACACGACCACCGGAACCGCGGCCCTGCAGACTCCGCTCGGCGCGGTGGCGGTGCGCCCCGGACAGTTCGACATTCGCGACGGTGCGGGCAGGACACTGCTCGGAACTCCGATCGAGGTTCCCGCGGCCGCCGATCCCGCTCGCCCGACGGCGCCGTCCCAGCCCGTCGCCGGCGCCGTGGAATCGACTGCGGCACAGCCCGGCTCGGTCGCCGATACCCAAATGTCGGATCTCAACCAGGCCGTCGCCGCGGCGGCACCGCACATGGGTCTGGCGATGGCGGTCGGCGGGATGGCCGGTTCGGTGATCGGCGCGGCCGTCGGCTGCCCCCTGGGGATCGCCACCGGCGGCACCCTCGTCTCCGTCGCCACCGCCGGCACCATGACCGTGCCCGCGATGGCCGCGGCCTGCCTGGTCGGCGTGGTCGCGGTGGGTGGCCTCGGCGCGAGCGTCGGCGGTGTCGCGGTCGCCCTTCCGGTCGGAATCGCCGCGGGCACACAGAAGTACAACCAGCTGCAGGCCGAGCACGCGCAGAACGCGCACTGAGCCACCGCCGTGCCCGGCCCTCCGCGCAGGCGGCCGGGCACGGCGCCGGACGGCAGGCGACGGCGTGTCGGCGTGACCGGGAGTGGTGCGCGGCGGACAGTGTGCACGACGTCGAGCGGCAGCAGATCGAGCGGAAGAAGTAAGCACCGATGAGTTTGTCCACCCTGGCCCTGGTGCTGGCGCTCGGGCTGGCGGGACCGCTGCTGGCGTGGCGCGAAGCCTGGCACATACCGGTGATCGTCGGCGAGCTGCTGGCCGGAATCGTCTGCGGCGTCACCGGATTCGGGGTGCTCGATGCCTCGGATCCGGTATTCGCCTTCCTGGCCGATATGGGTTTCGCGCTGGTGATGTTCGTCGCCGGCACCCATGTCCCGATTCGCGATCCGCGGATCCGCTCGGCACTGGGGATCGGTGCCCTCCGAGCCGTGCTGGTCGGGTCGGCCGCGGCCGTGATCGGCTATCTGCTCGCCGGCTTCTTCGATACCGGGCACGGCGCGATCTATGCGGTGCTGCTCGCCTCCTCCTCGGCCGCGCTGGTGCTGCCGATCATCGATTCCCAAGGGCTGCAGGGCAGATCGGTGCTCGAACTGACGGCACAGGTCGCCATCGCCGACACCGCGTCGATCGTCGCGCTACCGCTGGTGATCGACGCGGGTAACGCCGGACGCGCCGCGCTGGGTGCGCTGGCGGTGATCGGCACCGCGGTGCTGCTGTTCTTGCTGCTGCGGTGGCTGGAACGCTCCGGGCTGCGCCGGCGTGCGCACCGAGTCTCCGAACGCCGCAAATTCGCCCTCGAACTGCGGGTCAGTTTGGCCCTCGTATTCGGGATGGCCGCCATCGCCACCCGCACGCACGTGTCGATCATGCTGGCCGGCTTCACGGCCGGACTGGCCGTCGCGGCAGTCGGCGAACCGCGCCGGGTGGCACGGCAATTGTTCGCCGCGACCGACGGATTCCTCGCTCCCCTGTTCTTCGTCTGGCTGGGCGCTCGGTTGAACCTGCGGGAATTCGCCGATCGCCCGCGGTTGATCCTGCTGGGGCTCGCGCTCGGAGCCGGCGCACTGCTGGTGCATCTGCTCATGCGTCTGCTGGGCCAGCCGGTCACATTCGGCGCGCTGGCCGCCGCTCAGATCGGTGTACCGGTGGCCGCCGTCACCGTCGGCACCCAGCTGCATGTGCTGCACCCGGCCGAGGCGGCGGCGATGATGCTGGGCGCGCTGGTGACGATCGTCGCGGCGGCGGTGGCTGCCGCACTCGCGGCGCGACGGCCGCCGGTGGCGGATCCCGTCGCGCCGTGAACGAGGGTCAGGGTTTGTGCGCCACCACCGCGAACATGGTCACCGAGAAGTGATAGTCGCCGGTCTCGGCACCGCGCCGGATTTCGGTCAGAACGTAGTCGCGCTGGGCAGCGGTGATCAGCCCGTCGGCCACACCCCGGTCGGTGACCGCCGTGAACATCGGGAGGATCGACTCGGGTTCCCAGATCACGGCCTCGGAACCGATGTCGTCGATCAGCAGGCCGGCGTCGACCAGCCGTCCCCGTAAATGCCTGCCGGAGTTGCGATTCGGACTGTTGGTTTCCATCCGCTGCTGCAACGCCGCGACGACCTCGGGATCACCGGGATGGAAGATCGCCGTCGACCAGTCGCTGTCGATCAGCACCACCCGTCCGCCCGGTCGCAGCACCCGCGCGATCTCCGCGGTGGCCTTCGCCGGATCGTCGAGGTGCTGATAGACCCGCTCACAGCGCACCGCGTCGACGGATGCGTCCGGCAGCGGCAGATCGTAGGCCGATCCCTCGATGAATTCGGCCGATACGTCCGCGGCGCGCTCGCGCGCCACCGCGAGCATCGACGGATTCGGATCGATACCGATGGCCCGCCCGGCCGGACCGACCAGAGCGGCCAGCTCCACCACTTCGGTGCCGGTGCCGGAGCCCACATCGAGGGCGGTTTCGCCGGGTCGCAGCGCCAGCGCGGCGCGCGCCCACTCGCGCATCCGCACCACGCCGGGTAAGGCGGCCTGATTGTCGAGTATCCGGACGATCAGCTCCTGCTCCGGGTGGTCGACCTGGTCGATGTGGAAGGAAGGAACGCCTCGTTGATCGCTCACCCCGCCAGTATGCCCGCGCGATCAGTCGAACAGCAGGCGTGCGGCGTGGGCGAGCACATCCGATCTGCTCTCGCCGGGATGCTCGGCCTTGATCAGGCGATTGGCGATGACCATCGAAAAAGACAGCAGCGCAACGGCTTCCACATCCTCGGGTGCGACGCCGGAGTTCCGCAGCAGCGTGCGCAGATAGTCCATTCTGGCGTTGTCCACTTTCCGCAGCCGCGCCTCCACCGCCGGGTCACGCCGAGCCCATGCCCGGATGGCCAGATCCAGCGGCGTCAGATCCTCGGCGAAGGTCAGCGTGCCCGCCCGCCGGATCTTGCGCTTCGGATCGCCGCCCTCGCGCTCGACCTGTTCGCGCACATCGTCGACGGCGCGCCGTTCCCAGTCGTCGAGCATCGCCTCGAGTAGTTCGTCGCGGGAGCGGAACTGCCGGTAGAAGCCGCCGCGGGTCACGCCGAGTTGCGCCGCCAGCGCCTCCACCCGGACCGCATCGGGGCCGTGGTGCTCCAGCACGGAGAGCCCGGCATCGATCCACGCCTGCCGCGGAGTTCGCACCGGTGGCGCCATCACGTCCTCCTTCTCGACCGGCTCGATATGCCCTTGATTAGATCACCCTTCAATAGATACAGTACTGTTCTGTATCTATTGTGCAGTACCGAAACCAGAAGGTTCTCGTCATGTCCGTGCACACCTCCCCCACCGTCCGCCAATGCGGAATCACCGCCGACCTGCTCGCCCTCACCACCCTGGACGACGTCGTCTACATCGACAGCCACGTGCTGGAAACCCCGGCTGCCACCGCCCGGACCGCCGAGCAGTGGGCCCGCGCGATCATGGAGGACGTTCCCGAGGACGTTCGTAGGCGATTGCGGGCGGCGTGGGCCGGTATCGAACTCGGCCTCACCCCCGGCGCGCCGGACACCGTCGCCGGTTGGCGCATCACCTTCTCCGCACCGGAATGCCTTCTGCTGCGGGCCGATTCGAGTCTCGGATTCCACGGCGAACTGGCGCTCGAGATCCGTGACGGCGTCGTCGCGCTGGCCACCTTCGTGGCCATGCGCGGGACACGCGCGCCGGATGTGTGGTTCGGCGTGGTCCCCGGCCATCTGGCGTTCGTGCGCTCACTTCTCGAACGAGCCGGCAGTGCGGAGCCGGCGGCGAGGTGATCGAGCGGTCGGTACCTCGCGACGCGGCTCAGTACCTCCACCTGCAGGCGTCGGCGATCTGCTCGGGCGTGGCATCGGCGAACAGCGCGATCTCACCGCGCCGCACGCTGCCGATGGTGTCGGCGAGGTCGTCGCCGAATGCCGCGCACAGCGCCTCGTCGGCTTCGAAGGCCACCACCGCGTCGGCGAGTGTGGTGGGCAACGGGATGATCCCGCGCGCGGACCGGGTGGCGGAGTCGAGTCGCGCCGGATCGCCGGCGACCGGCTCGGGCAGGGTCGTGCCCGCCTGCAAGCCCGCTCGGCCCGCCGCCAGCAGGCCCGCCAACGCCAGGTGTACCGCGTGTGGCCGCGCTTCGACGAGATGCGCATCGAGCTGGCGGTGGGACAGTTCGGCGATCTGCTCAACGACGTCCGCACGGAACCGGATTTCGGGCAGGTATTGGCGCTGGCACGTGCGAAATCCGGCAACTACACCGTGCGCCGGCCGCTCGAACTCGGCGCGGCGATGGCCGGATGCGACGAGTCGACCCTGTCGGCGCTGAGCCGGTACGGACGCGCATGAACGAGTCGAACTCGGTCCGGTAGAGCTGGGTCAGCCACGCGCGCAGTCGCCGGTATCCGGCCGCCTGCCCGGCTCCGGCGAACTCGGTGATCGCCGCGGCCATGCGTTCGGCGTCGCTGTGAACCTCGAGCTGACGCCCGTCGGCGAAATGGGCCCGGTAGGCCGGATCCACCGGCACCAGCGACAGGCGGTCGTCCATCTGCTCGCCGACCGTCCTGGATCATCGCGAAGGCATGGACAAGTTCCAGCGCGGCGGCGGCTCGCAGTGCGGCGGCGTCGGGGGCCTCGCCGCACAGCCAGCCGATGTACATGAATGTCGATCGCAGGCATTTGCCGCCTGCCACGTATCGGCGAGCGATGTCGTCGACGGCGATTTCCTGGACGGCGCCTATGCGGTTCTCGCGCAGGAACGCGTCCAGTTCGGTCAGGACTCGATCCCGTACCGCGGTACGCCACCGCACGACACCGTCCACGGTATTCACCGGGTGATCGGCCAGAATTGTTGCAGGGGAACACAATCGGCGGTCCCGGTCCTTTCGGAATCGGTGCGGAGGGGGAGCACTTCGCCGCGGGAATCCTGGACCGCCTGCCCGCGCTACTGACCGTCGGCTGCCCGGCCGTGGCAAGCTACCTGCGCTTGCAGCCCAGTCACTGGGCGGGTGTCTTCCGATGCTGGGGATTGGAGAACCGGGAGGCCGCCCTGCGCTACATCACCGGAAGCGAAGGTGAGCGCGACCGCGCGGCCAATATCGAGATCAAGACGTTCGACGCCGCCGCCAACCCGTACCGTCGGCGAGGCATTCCAGATGCGCGACGACCTGCTGGGAGTATTCGGAACCCCCGATGCCACAGGCAAACCCGGTGACGGAGATCTGACTCAGCACAAGGCGACCACCGTGGTGATCGCCGCCCGCCAGCTCGCCGACCCCGCCGCCCGCCGCGAACTCGACACGCTGCTGTCCGCACCCGTCGCCGGGCATTCGCCGGTTCCGATGTGCGTCGGCGAAGGCGACATGCCCCGTGGGCGCGCCGCGGCGTAGCTCCGACTCGTCCATCACATCGTCGGGGCGAATTTCGACTCGCCGCTCTCGGCGCTGCGTCCTTCGCTGGCCCGACTGGCGGCGATGGGAGGATTCCGCCGCTGGGACCGTGCGGTCGCACAACACATCGACGATCCGGAACTGCGGCGGCTGTTCACCTTTCAATCCCTGTATGCCGGCGTCGCGCCCAGGAGGGCGATAGCGGCATACGCGGTGATCGCCTATATGGACACGATCGCCGGCGTCTGGTTCCCGCGCGGCGGGATGCGAGCGCTACCCGACGCGCTCGCCGCGGCGGCGCAGGACGCCGGCGTCGAGATCCGCTACGACACCGCCGTGGCGAGCCTGGACCGCACCGGATCCCGGATCCGCACAGTCGTCACCGATACCGGCGAGCGCATCCCGTGCGATGCGGTCGTGCTCACCACCGAGTTGTCCGACACCTACCGGCTGACGGGCCATTCCCCGCGCCGCCCGCTGCGTCCCACGGCGGCACCGTCCGCGGTCGTGCTGCACGTCGGCTGCGAGGCGATGCCCCGAGCGGCGCACCACCATCTGCTCTTCGGCCGCGCCTGGGACGAAGCCTTCGACGACATCATCGCTCGCGGCAGCGTCATGACAGATCCGTCACTGCTGGTCACCAGGCCCACCGCGGGTGACCCGAGCCTGGCCCCACCCGGACGCGACCTGCTCTACATCCTCGCTCCGGTACCGAATCTCGTTCGCGGACCGATCAATTGGGACCGCTTCGGCCCCGCCTACGCCGAGGAGATTCTGACCACCGTCCAGGATCGCTTGCCGATCCCACTGACCGATCCCCGGTTGCTCCACATCACCACTCCTGCCGACTGGGCGCGGCGCGGCATGCTGGCCGGAAGCCCCTTCGCGTTGGCCCACACCGTCACCCAAACCGGCCCCTTCCGCCCGGCCAATATGATCCGCGGACTCGAGAACGTGGTGCTGGCGGGCGGCAGCACCGTCCCCGGTGTCGGCATACCGCCCGTGCTGATTTCCGGCCGGCTCGCCGCGGACCGCGTCACCGGACCGACGCCTTCTGCACTGCCCGCACGCCGACGCGCGTCCGCCCTGTCCACTTCGACCGCCGCCATCATCCGCTGATCGGAAACTCATGTCCCCCATCGCCTTTCTCGACAACGGCCGCGCCGATACCCAACTGCAGCAGTCCTATCGCGCCTGCCGGACGCTCAACGCCCGCCACGGCAAGACCTTCTTCCTCGCCACCCGGTTACTCGCCCCCGACCAGCGTCCGGCGATCCACGCGCTCTACGGCTTCGCCCGCCGCGCCGACGACATCCTCGACGACATCGACCCGAGCCGTCCGGTCACCGAGCGAGCGGCACGACTGGACGCGCTGGCCGCGCAGTTCACCAGCGAGGACGCCGACGCCGACGCCGTCCTCCCGGCCGTACTGCACACGGCGCACTCCTACCGCATCGCTCCGGCGCTGTTCGACTCGTTCCTGGAGTCGATGCGCATGGATCTCACCGTCACCGACTATCCGGATCGGCGTGCGCTGGACCGCTACGTCTACGGTTCCGCCGAAGTCATCGGGTTACAGGTCTTGCCGGTGCTGGGCACGGTGTGCCCGGTGGACGAGGCCGCTCCCTACGCCGCCGCGCTCGGAAAAGCCTTCCAGCTAACCAACTTTCTGCGCGACGTGGACGAGGACCTGGTCCGAGACCGGGTGTATCTGCCGGCAGACGAACTGGCCGCCTACGGCGTCGACCGTGACCTGCTGCTGTGGTGTCAGGCGCACCGCCGCACCGACCCGCGCGTCCGGCGCGCTCTGGTCGCCCAGCATGCGCACACTCGCGACATCTACGACTACGCCCGCGCCGGTATCGCCTTGCTCGCGCCACGGTCGCGGCCGTGCGTCACCACCGCGCTCACCCTCTATTCGGAAATTCTGGATCGCATCGAGAGTCTGGATTTCGACATCTTCGTTCATCGTGCCCGCGTCGGTATCCCACGGCGTGCCGCGGTGGGCAGCCGCGGTCTCGCCCGCGCGCTCCGGTCCAGGCAGGCGCAGCCGGGGCTATGAAACCGGCTGCGCCGCAGCCTCTTCGGCCGCGCCCGTGATGTTGCGGGTCATCCCGCCGAAGATGAGCGCATGGAAGGGAACGATGGCCTTCCAGTACAGATGACCGGCCAGACCGTGCGGGTCGAATACGGCCCGCTGCCGGTAGACCGTGCCGCGCGCGTCCGTGTCCACGCTCAGCTCCAGCCATGCCCGCCCGGGCACCCGCATCTCCGCGCGCAACACCAGAGTGTGCGGTCGCTCGATGCGTTCCACACGCCACCAGTCCAGCGCCTCGCCGGCGTGCAGCCGATGCGGATCCCGCCTGCCCCGCCGCAAACCGACGCCGCCGGCCAGTCGATCGATCCAGCCGCGCAACGACCACGCCAGCGGAAACGAATACCAGCCGTATTCGCCACCGATGGATTCGATCACCGACCACAGCGTCGCCGGATCGGCCCGGGTGTGGCGTTCTCGTACATCGACGTAGAGGGAACCGCCCGACCACGCGGGATCGGTGGGCAGCGGGGACGACGGTTCACTACCGAGCTGATCGGCATCCGACCAGCGGGTGGGGACATCGAGGTCGCGGATACGCGTCAACGCCAATTCGACCGCCGTGCGGTAGTCGATCAATCCCCGCGCCGGATCGGGGATGTGCTCGGCGATCGCGTGATCTTCGCAGACCACGTCGTTGACCAGCGATTCCATCAGCGGTACCGCGATAGCCTTGGGCACCGGGGTCACGAGATTGACCCATTGTGCCGAGAGCCACGGTGTGAGAACCGGGACCGGGACGATCACGCGCCGCGGCAGCCGCGCCACTTCCGCGTAATCGCGCATCATCTGTTCGTAGGTGAGCACATCCGGACCGCCGATGTCGAAAGCACCGCGCACATCCGGCGGCAGTTCGGCCGCCCGCGTCAGGTAGTACAGCACATCGCGCACCGCGATCGGCTGGATGCGGTTGCGGACCCATCGCGGCGTGACCATCACCGGGAGCCGTTCGGTGAGATAGCGCAGCATTTCGAAACTGGCCGAACCGGATCCGATGATCACGGCGGCCTGCATCGCAATCGCCGGAACCGATCCCGCGAGCAGGATGCGACCGACCTCGGCGCGGGAGGACAGATGCCGCGACAGTCGCTGGCCGGGCGGGACGATGCCGCCCAGGTACACGATCCGGCGTACCCCCGCTCGGGCGGCCTGCTCTGCCACCAGTGTCGCCGCGCGGCGGTCGACCTCGTCGAAATCCGTTCGCGTCAGCGAATGCACCAGGTAGTAGAGCACATCCGCGTCGGTGCACACCGCGGCCACGTCCTCGGCGCTGAGCACGTCACCGCGCAGGACTTCCACGCTGTCGCGCCACGCGGCGTCGTCGAGTTTGGCGGGTGTGCGGGCCAGCACCCGCACCTCGTGCCCCGCGGCCAGTAGCTCGGGCACCAGGCGGCCGCCGATGTAGCCGGTCGCACCGAACACCACACATCGCATACCGTCTCCTGATCACCGAATCGACTACATGCCGGGCACTTCCACAATCGGCGCCGGATAGGTCGCGTCATCGACATCCTCGCGCCACGGCCGGTGCACCGCCGCACCGGACAGGTGGGCGAGTTCGGGCAACCAGCGCCGTACGTACGCACCCTCGGGGTCGAAACGGTTCGCTTGCCGCAGCGGATTGAGTGTGCGATTGGGGCGGGTGTCGGTTCCGGTGCCCGCGACCCATTGCCAGTTCATCTGGTTGTTCGCCACATCACCGTCGACCAGCCAGTACCGGAAATGGGCCGCGCCGATCCGCCAATCCAACCGTAGCGTTTTGGCCAGGAACGATGCGGTGATCAGCCGCGCGCGGCCCGGCATCCATCCTTCGTCACGCAGCTGGCGCATCGGCGCGTCGACGATCGGGAAACCGGTACGACCGTGCGTCCACGCCTCGAACGCCTGCTGGTCCTGACGGACCTCGACCGGCCCCGGGCGGTAGTCGGACCACGCCGCCGCGGGCCGGGCCGCCAGTACCTGATGATGAAAATCGCGCCAGGCCAATTGCCGGGCGAAACTGTGCGCACCCGGATCCGACAGGTCCAGGCGCGACACCACCTCCGCGGCGGACAGGCATCCGAAGTGCAGATACGGCGAGAGATGCGAGGTGGCGTCGGCCGCGAGATCGTCGTTGGTATCCGCGTACGCGGTGACCGCATCGGACAGCCAGCGGCGCAACATCTTTCGCCCCGTCGTCTCGCCTCCGACCCGCAGGTTGGGCGAAGCCCGCGCGGCGCGGAGCTTGTCGAGGCCGGGTTGTTTCCCGTCCAACGACGGCACGGTGAGATCTTTCGGCGGTGGCAGCGGACTGCGGTGGCGAGCGGTTTCCCAGCGCCGGAAGTACGGCGTGAACACCGCGAAATGATCGCGTCCGGTGCTCGGCTCGATCGCATCGATGTCCACGCTGGTCACCGTCGCGGGGTGCGTCTGCACGCGGCAACCGTGAGATTCGAGCCTGTCGCGCAGAGCCGATTCGCGGCGCTTGCCGTAGTGGCTGACCTCGGCGGCGAGATGCACCGACTCCGCCTGTGACTGGGCGACGATCCGCTCCACCTCGTCGACGACCTTGCCGCGCCGCAGCACGAGATGCCCGCCGCGCGCTCGTAATTCGCCGTCGAGCTCGTCCAGCGCGGCGGCGAGGAATCGCACCCGGTTGGGCGCGGCCTCCGAGCCGGTGACCAACGATTCGTCGAGGACGAACAGCGGGACAACCGCATCGCCTGCACGCTGCGCCGCGGTCAGCATCGGATTGTCGTGCACCCGCAGGTCACGGGTGAACAAAGCTATCGCCACACCCATCGCCACTCACCTCCACTCACCGGACTCGCCAGGCTGATAGGTCGCATCGAGCCGAGCTCAGATCCGGCACAGCGGGGTGATGTCGTCTCGCCCACCGGTCACCGGCGAGGTCAGGTACAGGCACGGCTGCTCACCGGCGGCGACGATCGCCGCGACGATCTGATTCCACTGGTCCGCGTCCAGTGCGGGCGTGCGAGACAGCACGAATCCGGAGATCCGGAAGGGGTCGGTGACGAGAGCCCAGGAGTAGTCCGGCCCGAGAGCGGTCACGATGTAGTTGGGCGGGCCGTCCAGGCTTTCCTGTGTCGGCACCCCGGGGAACGCGACGCGCAACTGTGCCCCGGTCACCGGATCGACCACGCGCGCCGCACCCTGAATGTCGTTGGGCGCACCCGACCACGTGGTGCACGAATTGTGAACGGACACATCACCGTTCGGAAGGGCGGCGTACTCGGCGCGCGTATCGCGAGCACAGACGAGATTGAAAAACTGCGGAACCGCGGCGAGCTGATACCACGTTCCCAGGTAACGGTTCAGATCGAGCGAGGGAACGGGAGCCGGTCCCGCCGCGGGCGTCGGGCTCGCCCCCGCCGGTGCCGCGACG
The DNA here is from genome assembly GCF_001613005.1 of Nocardia nova NBRC 15556. Taxonomy (GTDB): domain Bacteria; phylum Actinomycetota; class Actinomycetes; order Mycobacteriales; family Mycobacteriaceae; genus Nocardia; species Nocardia nova. The sequence continues at coordinate 49,492 of NZ_BDBN01000012.1, forward strand.
CCACCGAACACGACCGCCGCCAGGACGGCGACACCGGCCAGCCGCGCCGGGCGCATCGCTGTCGCAGCGAAGAGGACCAGCCGACGGGCACCACCGGCCAGCATTCTCACCACCTTCCCGTCGATACCTCCGGGGCGGTCTACCTGCGAGCGATGTTCGAGCACCTGCGACTCCTCTGTTCGATGAGCATGGGTTCGACAACACTGCCGATCCTACAGCAATCGATGCGGAATCGATGCATAATGGGAGTGTCGTCCCCACGCCGCTCCGTCGTCGCCTACCGCCGTCCCCTACCGCCGCCCACTACCGCGCGGGCACCGCAGCACTGCGACCTCGAGCACTGCGACCTTGCGGCGCCCATGCCCGTGAAAGGCAGAATGATCGTCATGTCCGATGCCTTGCCCCCCGACAACGACGCAGAACCGCGACGCTGCGCAGTTGGAATCAGCGCTACGGCATCGGCCCCTCCCAGCATCGGCGCGGGCGCCACCGCCTGTACTCCGAAGCCGATATCGCCCGGCTCGAGCGCATGGTCGTGCTCGTCCGAGGCGGATCGAGCCCGGCGCGAGCGGCCGAATCCGTGCGCGCGCCACTGCCGGTCGCCGGAGACCACGCATCACTTCTCGATGCCGCCTTCGCCTCCGACCCGACCACACTGCAGGCGTTGCTCTTCGCCCACATTCGCGCGTTCGGCGTGGCCGACACCTGGGACCGGCTGTGCCGCCCGGCCTTCGCCGAGATCGTCCAGCGGCAAGGAGCGGGCATCGGATGCATCGACGTCGAACACCTTCTGTCCTGGTGCATTACGGCCGCACTGCACCGTGCGGTCCCGCCCCCGGCCGACGCGTCCGCGGCCCCCGTACTGCTCGCCTGCACCAGCGGCGAAGCCCACTGCCTGCCACTCGAGGTCCTGCGCGCCGCACTCGCCGAACTCGACGTCCCGGCCAATATGCTGGGCCCCAACGTCCCCACTCCAGCCCTCGGCGATGCCCTCGATCGCAGCGCGTCGAGCTCGGTAGCGGTGCTGTGGTCACAGCAGGAATCGACCGCGCTCCTCTCGGCCGTGCGCACCTGCGCCGACCGCGGCACGCGCGTCCTGCTGGCGGGCCCCGGCTGGCAGCACGTACCCGCCCCGGACACCGCCGATATCGTCGACGACCTCCGGTCCGCGCTGAAAGAGCTGACCGGCGCCCACCCGGCGGAGGTGTAGCCGCAACGAGGCTGATCGGCGGTCACCCGCCGGCCGGCGCGGCAGCAGAACTCCGCGCCCGGACAGCTCGGCAAGAGCCCGAGGGGCCTTGTCCCACCGCACGCGTAATGCTAATTTTCGTAGAAGAGAATAACATTCTCATTCTCGCCGACACCACCGGCAGCTCGAAAGGTCGATCACGTGCGCGTCATTCAATGGACCACCGGGAAGGTCGGAAAGCTCAGTCTGCGCGGGATTCTCGACGATCCGCGGCTCGAGTTGGCCGGTGTCTACGCCTATTCCGACGACAAGGTCGGGGTGGATGCGGGCAGGCTGTGCGGCCGGCCGGATACGGGGGTGCTCGCCACCGCCGATATCGATGCGCTGCTCGCGCTGGAGGCGGATACCGTCCTCTATACGCCGTTCATGGCCGACCTCGACCATGCGACGCGGCTGCTCGAAAGCGGCCTCGACGTCATCAGCACCAACTTGTTTCTCAACGTCGGCGGGATTCGGGGCGAGACGGAGCAGAAGCTTGCCGCCGCCTGCGAACGCGGGAACAGCTCGCTGCACATCACCGGCATCAATCCGGGCTGGATCAACGCCGTGACCACCGCGTTGACCGCGGTGTGCCGTGACGTCCGGTCGATTTCGATCTCCGAATCGGCCGATGTCTCCGTCTACGAATCCGCGGAAACGTGGCAGGCCCTGGGTATTTCACGTCCCGAGGCCACCCCGGAACTGATCGAGATCGCGAAACTGTGGATGAGTACGTTCCGCGATTCCGTCCAGCGCATGGGCGTAGCCCTCGGCTACGAATTCGACGATATGGACTTCGCCATCGAGTACGCGACTGCCGCCGAAACGGTCGATCTGGGATGGATCCGCATCGAGAAGGACACCATCGCCGCGGTGCGTGGCGGATGGGCCGGAAAGGTCGGCGAGAAATCCGTCGTTCGCTCGAACGTCGCGTGGTACCTCACCGACAAGCTCAATGAGAGCTGGGAATTCGACGACGACCACTACCACATCGTCATCGACGGAGAGCCCGAGGTACGGACCCGGATCAGATTCGTCCCGCCGGACAGCTGGGGAAATCACGAGTGGGACACCATGACCGCGATGCCCGCGGTGAATTCCGTTTTCGACGTCGCCCGAGCGCCCGCCGGTATCTCGACGTTGAAAGAGGTGGGATTGCCCTGCGCGCCCGCCGATCTGTGGCTGTCGCGGTGACGCCATGGGATATGCCGACGAACTGTTCGATCTGACCGGCAAGGTGGTTCTGGTCACCGGCGGCAGCCGCGGGCTGGGACGAGAGATGGCCTTCGCCGCCGCGCACTGCGGTGCCGATGTGATCATCGCCAGTCGCAACTACGACAATTGCGTGGCGACCGCCGGGGAGATCGCGGAGAAGACCGGCCGCGCCGCCATGCCCTACGGCGTGCACATCGGTCGCTGGGATCAACTCGACGGGCTGGTCGACGCCTGCTACGACCGGTTCGGCCGGGTCGATGTCCTCATCAACAATGCCGGAATGCAACCGGTGTACGACGATCTGCCCTCGGTGAGCGAGAAACTGTTCGACGCCATCATCGCCCTGAATCTCAAAGGGCCGTTTCGATTGTCGGCACTCGTCGGCGAGCGCATGGTCGCGGCGGGCCGCGGATCCATCGTCAACGTCAGCTCCACCGGTTCCATCCGGCCGCGCCCGTCGATCGTGCCCTATGCCGCCGCCAAGGCAGGACTCAATGCCATGACCGAGGGTTTGGCCCTGGCCTTCGGCCCGGCCGTCCGAGTCAACACCCTGATGGCAGGGCCCTACAGCACCGATGCCACGGCCGGATGGGATCTCGACAACCTCGCCCCGGACGACAACCCGTTCGCCGCCCACGCCCTCCAACGCATCGGCCGGCCCAGCGAAATCGTCGGAGCCGCACTGTTTCTCGCCTCCGACGCCTCCAGTTACACCACCGGATCGATCCTCCGCTCCGACGGCGGCATGCCGTAGAGCCCCGTTCAGCGGCTCTGTTCCGACGTCGACGCGCTCGCGGCGACCGACGGCGCCGACGGTCCGGAATCGGCCGGCGCCTCTCGGATCCAGCGCCCCGGCCACCAGATTCCCGGACCGATCAGCGCGAACAACGCGGGTATCACCAGGGTTCGAATGACGAAGGTGTCGAGCAGGATTCCGACGCCGACCACGATGCCCAGCTGGGTCAGCGTGATCAGGGGCAGGACGCCGAGGACAGCGAACACCGCGGCCAGCACGATTCCGGCGCTGGTGATCACCCCGCCCGTGGAGCCGACCGCGCGGACGATGCCGCCGGTCACGCCGTGGCCCGGTGTCTCCTCGCGGGCACGGGTGACCAGGAAGATCGTGTAGTCGACGCCCAGCGCCACCAGGAACAGGAAGGCGAACAGCGGCACGTTGGTGTCCAATGCCGGAAAGCCGAACACGTAGGTGCTGAGCAGGCTTCCGATGCCCAGTGCGGCCAGGGCGCTGAGCACGGTGACCGCGACCAGCAGGAACGCGGCCGGCACTGCCCGCAACAGCACCAGAAGTACCAGCAGGACGACCACCAGAACGAGCGGCATGATCACGAGCTGATCGCGCCGGGCCGCGTCCCGGGTGTCCAGGGCGACGGCATCGGAGCCGCCGACCAGCGCCTCGGCGCCGGGCACCGAGGACAGTGCGGTGCGCAGGCGACTGACATCGGCGAATGCCGCCTCGGAGGCGGGTGGCGCGTCCAGGGTCACCGACCAGCGCGTCAACCCGTTGTCCGAGACGCCGGTCGGTATCGCGCGCACGACGCCGGGAGTGCTGTCGAGGGCCGACTGCACGGCCGGCGCGGCGTCGGTGCGCGCCAGCACGACCGCGGGATCGCTTGCGCCGGAGGAGAAATGCTCGCTCACCGCACGCAGGCCGTCGACCGATTCCGCCTGCACGCGGAACTGCTCGGACTGTGCGAGCCCGACATGGGCGAACGGAAGCGCGGCAGCACATGCGGCCGCGACGAGCAGAAAGACGCCGGCCACCACGCCGGGCCGCCGTACCACCTTCTCCGCGACGGTGTGCCAGGCGCCGGAGGTCGCGGTGTCATGGCCGTCGACACGAGGAACGAACGGCCAGAACACCTTTCGACCGCACAGCGCCAGCGCCGGAGGCAGCGCGACGAGGACGAAGACCGCCGCGATCAGAAGCCCCACCGCCCCGAAGGCGCCCAGTCCGCGAGTGTTGGGCAGCAACGCGAGCAGCAGTATCAGCAGGGCCAGCACAACCGTCAGATTGCTGGCGAGCACCGCGGGCCCGGCTCGCCGAACGGCGATCCGCAGCGCCGCCCGATGGTCCTCGGTCCGATACAACTCGTCGCGGTAGCGCGACACCAGCAGCAACGCATAATTCGTGCCGGCCCCGAAGACCAGGACGCTGGTGATTCCCGCGGTCGAACCGTCGAACGTCAGACCGCTCACCTGGGCGAGGGCATTACCCGCCGCCGATGCGACGCGGTCGGCGACCGCCACCACCGACAGCGGAATCAGCCACAGCACCGGCGAGCGATAGGTCGCTATCAGCAGCACCATCACCACGGCGGCGGTAACCGCGAGCAGCAGAGTGTTGGCGCCGGAGAAGGAATCGGCGATATCCGCGCCGAAGGCCGGGCCGCCGGTGATGCGCACCTGCAGGTCGGCGGGTGCGTCCGCACGCGCGGCCGTGCGCAACTCGTCGATCCGGTCGGTCAAGGCGAAGCCGTTCAGCTCGGCCGGGATCGGCGTCTGGCCGAGTGCGGCGCGCTGGTCCGGCGACATCACGATCCCCGGCCCGCTCGCACCGGAACGTATCCGGGTCAGGGCCGCATCGGCCTGCGCTCGATCTTCCGGGGTGAGGACTGCCCCGTCGGCGCGCGTGACGATCAGGACCGCTGCCGCCGAATCCCCACCGGGGAACTGCCGCAACAAACGCTGTACCTGCGCGGATTCGGCGTCGTCGGGCAGCGAATTCGGCGCCGAGCCACCCGATTCGCCGCCACCGGACAAGCCGAGCACCGCGACGGCGGCGACCACCATGGCTACCAGGACGAGCCACCCTTTACGCCCGGAGACGATCTGCGCATATCGATCCCATCCGCCCATGCGCAAACTATTTCAGAAACTGAAATAATTTGCAAAGGGTCGGGCTCCGAGCCGATACGCTGTGTGCACTGCGCGCAGGAACGAGAAGGGAGACAGAGGTGACCGAGAGTTCGATCGATGCGTCACCCACCGATCGCGACGAACTCGAGACGGCGATCGCCCGCGACATCCGCGCGCTCACCGCCGTCTCGGATCGGATCTCGCATCTCTTCGCACATTCGAACGAATTGCGCCCCAACGACTTCCGCGCGCTCATGCATATCGCCACCGCCGACGCGGAAGGAACGCCGCTCACCGCCGGAAGGCTCGGAACGCTGCTGGGCGTCTCTCCCGGCGCGATCACCTACCTGATCGAGCGCATGATCGAGTCGGGCCATATCGAACGCGAACCCGACGACACCGACAAACGCCGGGTGCTGCTGCACTACAGCGATCACGGCATGAGCGTGGCCGCGGGATTCTTCACCCCGATCGGCATGCGCACCCGGACCGCACTCGCCGGCCTGCCGGACGCCGACCTGCAAGCCACCCATCGCGTCCTGACCGCCATAGTCGGCGCCCTCCGCGACCACAGCGCGGCGATCACGTCCGAATCCGAGAAGCCGAACCGATAGGCGTTCCGGCCCGGTCACAGCACCGCGTCGCGTAGGTCGTCCGACAGCCGCCCGGTAACAGTGCGCAGGTCGAGGCCATCGGGCGACCGGCCGGTTGCGTCTGCGCGCCCACGCTGGACGTACTGTGACCGACGTGGCGCCCGTAGCAACCCCGGAACCCCTGCCCGACTCCGCGGAGTTGGCGAGGGCGTGCGGGAGCGACATCGACCAGCTCACCGCCCGGCTCATGGCGGCCGTGTTCACCGACGATCCGGAGTGGACGGACTATTCGGCGGTGAGCCGAGCGGATCTGCGGGACGGATGCCGGCGGTTCCTGACACGGGTGCTGGAACTGCTCGCGGCGAAAGGGGCCGGCGCCGAACGAGACGATGTGGCCGCCGCGATCGGCCGGCAGCGCGCCGCGCAGGGCGTTCCGCTCGAGGCGATGCAGCGCACCTTCCGCCTGGGCGGGCGCATCGTGTGGGAAGCCCTGATGGATCGCGGCGGAGCGATGTCACCTGCCGATTTCCGCGAAATCGGGACTGCCATGTGGGCGGTGGTCGACGGGATGTCCTCGGCGCTGGTGACCTCCTATCGCGGTGCCGAACTCGATCGCGTTCGACGCGACGAACGCCGCCGCCACGCTCTGATCGAAGACGTCCTCTCCGGGCGCGGCCGCGATGCCGTCTTCGCCGCGCATGCGGCACGCGAACTCGACATCCCCGCCGGCGGCGACTACCTGGTGCTCGTGGCTCGCGGTGAACCGCAGCCGCTGCGGCCGGGGACCGAAAGCGCGTTGGCGGCCATGGGGATTCGCTCGGTCCGCCACGATCGCGGCGATCACACGGTCGGCATCGTCGCACTCGAACAGCATTCCCCGCAGCAGGCGGCGGAGGTGCTGGAACCGCTGGTTCTCGGACGCGCGGGCCTTTCTCCGGCGGTCGAGGGGTTGGCCGAGATCGACGTCGCCCACGCACTCGCCACGCTCGCACTGGATACCGCGCCGCGAGGTCGCGACGCCACCCTCACCCGGCTGGACGATAACTACCCGGAAGCCCTGCTGGTGCGCGCGCCCGATCTGGCGCAGCGATTGGTGCAGCGATCACTGGGCCCGATCCTGGCGTTGCCCGCGAAGGAGCGCGACATCCTGCTGCACACGCTGACGGTGTGGCTGGCCCAGAACTGCTCGGCAGCCCATGCCGCACCGCTGCTGCACTGCCACCGCAACACGGTCATCAACCGGCTTCAGCGCGCGACGACACTGCTCGGGCGCCCGCTGGAGGGCCCCCGCCACCAACTCGAACTCTCCCTCGCGCTCACCGCCCGCGAACTGCTCGAACGCCCGGCCGGCTGAGCCCTCGGCGCCGAGCAGCCGCGAGCGGAATTGGGCGCAGCGCCCAATCCCGAGCCGCAATTCCTGGGCTTGCCGGGAATTGTCGGGCGTCGGCGCACGGATAAGACTCCACACCTGATGACCCACACCGCAACCGGATTCGGGTCGAACGATTCAGGACGAGGAGCACCACAAGTGCCGGAATTCGATCTCTTGATCATCGGCGGCGGGCCGGGCGGGTATGTCGCGGCGATCCGCGCCGCCCAGCGCGGCCTGCACGTCGCCGTGGTGGAAAAGGAACGCCCCGGCGGGGTGTGCCTGAACTGGGGGTGCATACCCACCAAGGCTATGCTGCGCTCGGCGGAGGTATTCGAAACACTCAGCACAGCAGCCGATTTCGGGGTCAACGCCGACAACGTTCGCTTCGACTTCGCCGCCGTCCGCCGGCGCAAGGACGGCATCGTCGCGGAGCTGACCGGCGGCGTGGCGGGGCTACTGAAGGCCAACGGCGTCACCGTGATCGAGGGCCATGCCCGCTTCACGGGACCGACCACCGTGGAGATATTCGAGCCCGGTCCCTCGCCGGTCTTCGCCGACGGGCCCCGCTACGGCGCCGCCCCGGCCGGCACCGCGAGCCGCACGGTGACGGCCACCGACGTGATCGTCGCTACCGGGGCCGTGCCCGCGCACCTGCCCGTTCCGGGCGCCGAGTTTCCGGGCGTGATCACCTCCGACGGCGCCTTCGGATTGTCCGAGGTGCCCGAGCGGCTCGTCGTCATCGGTGGCAGCGCGGTCGGCGCCGAGTGGGCGGGGCTGTTCGCCACCTTCGGCGCGGACGTGACGATCGTGGAGATGCAGGATCGCCTGGTCCCGTCGGAGGACAAGGAGATCGGCGCCGCGCTGGGCCGTGCGTTCATTAAACGCGGCGTCAGCGTGCTGACCGGATGCACCGTCACCGGCATCGAGCAGAGTGGCGAGGCGCTGACGGTCGACGTCGACGGCGCGACGACTCGGAAAGTCCAGGCCGACGTCGTGCTCGTCGGCGTGGGCCGTCGTCCCAACACCGCCGATCTCGACCTGAAGTACGCCGGAATCGACACCGACGCACGGGGATTCATCACCGTCGACGGCCGGCTGCGGACCACCGCCGAGCATGTCTACGCCATCGGCGATGTCACTGGCAGAGCCCTGCTGGCGCACGTGGCGTCCCATCAGGGCCTCACCGCCGCCGACGTGATCGCCGGACACGACGCCCGCATCGACTACACCGTGATCCCCGCGGCGACGTTCACCCATCCGGAGATCGCGAGCGTCGGCCTGACCGAGGACGCGGCGCGCGCCGGCGGCCACGAGGTGATCACCGCGAAATTCCCGTTCGCCGCACTCGGACGAGCCAAGGCGCTCGGCGAGACCGAGGGCTTCTGCAAGATCGTGGCCGGGGCACGCCATCGGGAAGTACTCGGCGTGCACATCATCGGGCCCTCGGCCAGTGACCTGATCGCCGAAGGCGCACTGGCGATCTCGCTCGAAGCGACACTCGACGAACTCGCCGACACCATCCACGCCCACCCCACCCTCGGCGAGATCGGTATGGAAACAGCCCTGACCGGGCTCGGCCTGCCGATACACACCGCGCCGCGTTCACGTTGAGGAGCACCACCGTGACCACCACAACCCCGCAGCAGGCCACCCGCACCTCGGCCCGCCGCGCACCGAAGCGACCGGCCGTGTCGACCGCGCCGGAGCAAGCTCGATCCGCAGCGAGCGATTCTCTGCCGGCCGATCGAACCGCCACGCAGACAGCATCATTCGAGTCCCGTGTGGCGGCCGAGCATCCCGATACGCTGCGAAAGCTGTATCGCGACATGCTGTTCGTGCGCCGGTTCGAGGAGCGCACCGCACAGAGCTATCAGCAGGCCCGGATCGGCGGCTACTGCCACCTCAACCTCGGTGAGGAGGCCACCGTGGTCGGCCTCGGCGCGGCGATGCGCCCCACCGACTACCTGTTCACCAACTACCGCGAACACGGCTACGCCCTCGCCAAGGGCATCGCGCCCGGCCGGGTCATGGCCGAGCTGTACGGCCGCTCCACCGGCACCTCCAAAGGGTGGGGCGGATCGATGCACATGTACGACACCGAGACTCGGCTGCTCGGCGGCTACGCCATCGTCGGCGGCCAGGTACCCCTCGCCGTCGGCGCCGCACTGGCGATCGACTACCGCGGCGGCGACGATGTCGTCGTCTGCCAAATGGGTGAGGGCACAACGAATATCGGCGCCTTCCACGAATCGCTCAACCTCGCCGCACTGTGGAATCTGCCGATCGTCTTCCTGGTGGTCAACAACCAGACCGGCATGGGCACCACAGTGGAGAAGTCCTCCGCCGAACCCGATCTGTGGAAACGCGCCGCCGCCTATCGCATGCGCGGTGAACGCGTCGACGGCACCGACGTCCTCGCCGTCCGCGACACCGCCAGGGATCTCATCGACACCGCACGCCGCGACGGCCGGCCGGCACTGCTGGAGGCGGTCAGCCACCGGCTGAAAGGCCACTCGGTGGTCGACCCCGCGAAATACCGCACCGAGGAAACCGTGACGGCCGCACGATCCCACGACCCCATCGAGATCTGGAAGACCGCGCTACTGAAAGCCGGTGCGCTGAACGACGATTCGGCCGCCGCCCTGGACGCGGAGGTCCTCGCCGAGGTCGCCGCCGCCGTCGAGTTCGCCGACACCAGCCCGCACCCGCAGCCGTCGAGCCTGTTCGACTACACCTACGCCACCCCGGTGCCCGGCGATTCCCGCCGCCTGCCCGCCGACCCGCTCTTCACCGCCTGAGGACCGCCCCGTGCCTGTCATGACCTACCGCGAAGCGCTGCGCGAAACCCTGCGCGAGGAAATGCGCCGCGACGACGACATCTTCCTGATCGGCGAGGAGATCGGCGTCTTCGAAGGCTCCTACAAGATCACCGCCGGACTGCTGAACGAATTCGGCGAGCAGCGCGTCCGCGACACTCCCATCGCCGAGGAAGGATTCGTCGGCGCGGCCATCGGCGCCGCCATGCTCGGTCTACGCCCGATCGTCGAGATCATGACGATCAACTTCTCCCTGCTCGCCCTCGACCAGATCGTCAATCACGCCGCCAAGATCTACGGCATGTTCGGTGGGCAGACCAGCGTGCCGATGGTCATCCGCACCCCCGGCGGCGGCGGACAACAACTCGGCGCCACCCACTCCCAGAACATCGAGCTCTACTACGCGTTCGTTCCCGGCCTCAAGGTCGTGGCACCCAGTACCCCGGCCGACGCCCGCGCCCTGCTCAAAGCCGCGATCGATGACGACGACCCGGTGCTGTTCCTCGAGAACCTGTCGCTCTACAACACCAAAGGCGAAGTACCGCAGGACCTTCCGCCCGCACAGATCGGCAAGGCCGCCGTCACCCGCGAAGGCACCGACATCACCCTCATCGGCTACTCCCGCATGGCCACCGTCTGCACCCAGGTCGCGGACGAGCTTGCCGCCGAGGGCATCTCCGCCGAGGTGATCGACCTGCGCAGCCTGCGCCCGCTCGACCGCGACACCCTCGTCCGCTCGGTCCGCAAGACCGGCTGCGCGGTCATCGGTGAGGACGACTGGCTCACCTACGGCATCGGCGCCGAAATCGCGGCATCGATCTCCGACGGCGCCTTCGACTATCTCGACGCTCCCGTGCGCCGCGTCGCCATGGCCGAAGTGCCGCTCCCCTACGCCAAGCCGCTGGAGAAGCTGGCCCTGCCGTCCGTCGAATCGCTCTACACCGCCGCCGTCGAAACCCTTGCGGCCGTGGGCAAGCGACGCTGAGAGGAAAGACCGTTGTCCGAAATCACCATGCCCCGCCTCTCCGACACCATGGAAGACGGCGTCGTCGCCAACTGGCTCAAACAGGTCGGTGACACCGTCACCCGCGGCGAAGTGCTCGCCGAAATCGAGACCGACAAAGCCCTGATGGAACTCGAGGCCTACGACGACGGCGTCCTCGAACACATCATCGCCGCACCCGGAACGCGGGTTCCGATCGGCGAGCCCATCGCCATTCTCGGCGACGGCAGCGGGACCGCCGCCGCACCCGCACCGTCATCTGCGCCTGTTCCGCAGACCCAGCCCGCATCGGCACGGCAGAGCATCGAGCAGCAGCCGGAACCGGCCGACATCGCATCGAAACGACGGCAGACCGCGCCACAGCCCGGCCCGTCCCCTGCCGACGCGGCGCCAGCGGGGTCTGTTGCGTCCTCCGCCGCAGATACCGTCCGCCGCAAATCCTCACCGCTGGCGCGCAAGATCGCGCAGGAACTCGGTGTCGACATCGCGACCGTCACCGGGACCGGCCCCGGCGGACGCATCACCCGACTCGATGTCGAAAATGCGCATGCGGCAGGCACTTCCGACGACGTGCACGCTGTCGCCGCATCGGAAACCTCGGAACCGGGCACCCCCGGCATCTCGGCCTCCGGCGACTACGACGAGATCCCCCTGACCACCATCCAACGCGTCTCCGCCACCCGCCTCACCGAGAGCAAACAGCAGGCGCCACACATCTATCTGACCAGCGCCGTCGACGTCACCGAACTCCTGGCCTTCCGCGCCCGGATCAACGAGTCACTCGCCGACACCGGGGCCGGCAAGGTCAGCGTCAACGATCTGCTGGTCAAAGCCGTCGCCACCGCACTACGCGCCAACCCCGCCGTCAACGTCTCCTTCGCCGGCGACACCCTGCGCCGCCACCACGGCATCCACCTCGGCGTCGCCGTCGCCACCCCCGCCGGCCTGCTCGTCCCCGTCATCCGCGACGCCGACCGCAAACCCGTCTCGGCCATCGCCGCCGAAACCCGCGACAAAGCCGAACGCGCCCGCGACCGCAAACTCCGCGCCGAGGAAATGACCGGCGGCACCTTCACCATCTCCAACCTCGGCATGTACGGCATCGAACACTTCACCGCCGTCATCAACCCGCCCGAAGCCGCCATCCTCGCCATCGGCGCCGCCACCGACGAACTCCGCCTCGACGGCGACGAAGTCGTGAGCCGAAAGATTATGCGCGTCACCATGTCCGCCGACCACCGCGCCATCGACGGAGCCGTCGCCGCCCAATTCCTCGCCCAACTGAAAGAGCTGATCGAACACCCACTGCGCATCGTGATGTGAGGCCGGTGCGGCGTGGGCAGGCGGCGGAGGCTCCCCCACGCCGAATCGCCGTTGAGCCAGAACTTGAAGTTGACGTCAAGTTCAGATTAAATGGCAATCAGTCCAGTTGTGGTGCACCTCGGCTTCCCGGATTCGGCGGTGAAGCGTCGAGCACCCCGAAAGGAGCCGGGTGATGAGCGGGCAGCAGGCGGAGAATCCGGAGTTCGCGCAGATCGTAGAGGCCGTCGTCCTCGGCATGCCCGCGGCGCGACATCTGGGGTTCTCGTTCCGCCGCGTCGAACGGGGCGAGGTCGAGATCGTGCAGCCCTATCGCACGGAGTTGACCGAGCACAACGGCAACTTTCAGGGCGGCGTGATCGGGTCGCTGGCGGACTTCGCCGGTGGTTCCGCGGCGGGGACGCTGTTACCGGCCGGCTGGGTGAACATGACGGTCGACTACACCGTCAAACTTCTGTCTCCGGCGCGAGGTGAGTATCTGGTGGCCCGCGGACGGGTCGTGAAGCCCGGCAAGGCGCTCACCGTCGCGGCGGCCGAGGTCTACGGTGTCGACCAGGGCGCCGAAACACTCTGTGCGACAGCGCTGGTCACGATGCGAAACATCGACCTGCGCAGCCCAGGAGCTACGCCCGCGGTTTCCGCCGCCGGTCGCGGGGATGCGTGAGTCGACCGCTCGCCGGATTTCCCTGTTCGGGCCTACACGTGCGAACACGTCCTCGGCAACCCGGTGATCGGCGCGATGGCGAGGCCGAGTCGGCGCGCATTGTTACTGTTTTTCATGACCAGTGACTCGGCGCGGCGTAGAGAACAGCTGCGCGAATTCCTCCGCAGTCGCCGCGAACGGCTCGACCCCGCCGAGGTGGGGCTGGTGGCGACCGGACGACGTCGCACGCCGGGCCTGCGGCGCGAAGAGGTCGCACAGCTCGCGGGGGTCGGAGTGTCCTGGTACACGTGGCTCGAGCAGGGGCGCGATATCAAGGTGTCGACCGAAGTGCTGGACGCGATCGCGAGCGCACTGCGATTGACCGAGTGGGAGCGGGCCCACGTGTATCGGCTGGCAGGGATGAATCCGCCTCGGGCCGTGCGGGATCGGGATGCACAGGTCACCGCGGAACTGCGGCATCTGCTCACGGTGTGGTCACCGCGGCCCGCGGTGCTGCGTGACCGGTACTGGAACATCCTGGCCGTCAACGACGGGGCACGGATGGCCTTCGGCTACGACTGCGACGACTACAACTGTCTCGTCTCGTTTTTCACCAACGCGAGCTACCGGGAAATGCACCTGCACTGGGCCGCCGCCGCACCGGCGGTCGTCGCCGCCTATCGCGCGGATGCGGCGCTGAACGATCCCGAATTCGACAGGGTGATCACCGAACTCTCCACGATCAGCGCGGAATTCGCCGAACTGTGGGCCCGGCAGGAGGTGGGCGCCCCGACGCAGGCGGTGCACGCGGTGCGCCATCCGGCGGCGGGCGAGCTGTTCTTCGACACCACCACGTTGATCGTCGCGGACCATCCCGATTGGCATCTGGTGCTGTACAACCCCCGGCCCGGCGCCGGGACCGAGCAGCGGCTGAGCCTGCTGACGCGGGATCAAACGGCCGCACCCGCATAGCCTGGTGGTGGTTATCCCACGTTGATCTCGCACTGGTTGTCGAGTCCGGCCCTCGGCAGGCTTCTTCCCATGGCACACAACAGATTCGACGGCAAGATCGCACTGGTCACGGGCGGGACGAGCGGTATGGGACTGGCCACCGCGCGGCGGTTGCGTGACGAGGGCGCGCGGGTGATCGTCACCGGCCGCGACCCGGGCCGGCTGGCCGCGACCGCCGATGAACTCGGGCCGGAGGCGCTCGCGATCGCCGGCGACACGACCGACCTCGCCGCCATCGATGCCGTCTTCGAGACCGTCCGGAACGGGTACGGCCGATTGGACGTGCTTTTCGTGAATGCGGGCATCGGATTCTTTCCGCCGACCGATGCGGTGACCGAGGCCGATTTCGACCGGGTGATCGGCGTCAACCTCAAAGGGGTGTTCTTCACCGTGCAGAAGGCGATTCCGCTACTGGCCCCCGACGCGGCCGTCGTGATCAACGCCTCGTGGGCACTGCACCGCGGCATGCCGTTCGGCTCGCTGTATTCGGCGACCAAGGCCGCGGCGCACAATCTGGCACGCACGTTCGCTGCCGAGTTGGGCGCCAAGGGAATTCGGGTCAACTCGGTGAGCCCGGGATATATCGACACCCCCGCGCTGCGGGCCGAGCTTCCCGAGGCCGTGCAGAGCGCTGTGGCCGGCGATATCGTCGCCGGCCGGATCGGGTCCGCCGAGGACGTCGCCGCCACTGTGGCCTTCCTGGCCTCGTCCGAGGCGTCGTACATCACCGGCCAGGATCTGCTCGTCGACGGAGGGCTGGTGGGCCTGGTTCCGAGCGCTGCGACCTGATCCCCCGGCCATAGCACTGCGCAAAACGCGGTTCACCGGGGCGCGTGGGCTCCTCTGTCGGAGGCGGCGGTAGTCACCGATTCGCGCCGGCACTGCCGGTGCCGGCGATCGGCGCACACCACGAAGACCGGAAATCTGTCGTCTCGCGGACGCGGCTGGAAATGCACCCGCACCGGCCGATCCGACAGCAGCGGCACCTCCCCCTCCAGCGAGGTGTAGACCCACGGCCCCTCGTCGAGTTCGACGATCGCGACCGTCGACGGCGCACCACCAGCACCGGCACGGTCCACCACCCGCCACGACACGATCGAACCCACACCCGACGACGGCACCCGTTCCAGGTCATCCGACGCACACGAGGAACACCCCGCCGTGAGCGGCGCGAACAACTTGTCACACTTCGCGCATCGCCGGATCATCAAGATCTCTTCCGTGGTGCCGGCATGGGACCTGTGCCGAAGCTCGGGTGCAGACATCGAATCCTCCGCAACGTGACCGATAGATACGAACTCCAGGTTCGTCGCCAGCGAGCACCATCGCGACGGTAGAACTACCTGTGCGTATACCTATTTTTCGGAGACCGACGTGCCGAGCCGCGAGCCCCACGGATTCGACGCGAGGCACATTGCAGGCCTTCTGACCTGCACAGACAGAGTGGGCGCAGAGGGGTTCGAACCCCCGACCGCTGGTGTGTAAAACCAGTGCTCTACCACTGAGCTATACGCCCGGACTTCACCGGCCGGGCGGCGGTGAAGATGGTGTGCTGCGCGGGGCCGGTTGTCCGGGACCGTGCGCGGCGGTTCATGAATCTAGTGCAGTGAGCGCTTTCTCCCAAGCCGCCTGGTCACGGGGCTCTCCGGGGCCGTTCATCTCGGCGAAGCGGATGATTCCGTCCTTGTCCACGACGAAGGTGCCGCGGTTGGGGAAGCCGGTTTTGTCGTTGAAGACACCGTAGGCCTGGGTGACGGCGCCGTGCGGCCAGAAATCCGACAGCAGCGGGAAGGTGTAGCCCTGCTCGGCCGCCCAGATCTTGTGGGTGGGCGGGGGTCCGACGGAGATGGCGAGGATCTCGGCGTTGTCGTTCTGGAACTTCGGCAGTTCGTCGCGCACCTTGCACAGCTCACCCTGGCAGATGCCGGTGAAAGCCAGCGGATAGAAGACGATCAGGACATTCTTGTGGCCCCGGTAATCGGCGAGGCTCACATCCTGGTTGTTCTGATCCTTCAGCGTGAAATCCGGTGCGGCCGTTCCCACTTCGAGCGGCATGCGCAGTCCTCCTGTCTTCGACGGCGGGCTGTTCCGGTACTCGGCGGCCGCCCGTGCGAAACAATAGTCACGCGGTGGATCAGCGCTGCTTCGAGGGCGTCTTGGGCTGCATCAGCTTGGTGCCGGTCCAGGTGCCGAGGCTGACCGGTGTGGTCGACGTCAACCCCGCGGTGGGGGCGGATTCGGCGATCTCGCTGGGGTCGACATGGCCGGGCTGACCGGTCTTGGGGGTGAGTACCCACACGACACCGTCCTCGGCGAGCGGACCGATGGCATCCATCAGCTCGTCGACCAGGTCCCCGTCTCCGTCGCGCCACCACAGCAGTACGACGTCGATCACCTCGTCGGTGTCCTCGTCGAGTAGCTCGGAGCCGATCGCGTCCTCGACAGACGCCCTCAACTCGTCTGCGGTGTCCTCGTCCCAGCCCAATTCCTGAACCGCCATGCCGTGGGCAATGCCAAGCTTCTGAGCGTAGTTCTGCGCGTCCGCCGCGGCGACCACGGTGGTGTCCTCCTCAACTCCCGACAACAGATAGTTGCAAGCGAACATGGTTATCGGCCGCAACGCAAGCCGATCCGCCCAAATAGCCTCCGAAATGTCGCGGATGCATGCCCCGGGGCGAAGCCCGCAGAGGCGGTTCGCAACGCCCTGAGCGGCCCCGGGACATCCGTTTCCCGGCTATCGCGCCGGGCATGCGGTCCGCACCGCGTTCAGCGCGTCGTTGACTCGCTTACTCGCGTCGTTGAGCGTGCCGACCGGTGAGGTGTAGGTCATCTTGCGGGATTCGCCGGCCAGACCGCGGGCGGCGTTCACGTATTCGGTGAGCTTCTGCGCGAGATCCGGGGGTAACGCGTCGCCGGCGGCGGTGACCCGCCCCTCCACGGTCCGCGCGGCGTCCTCGAGGGTCTGCGCGGCGGAATCGCGCTTGGCGTCCTGGTCGGGGGCGTTCGCATCGTGCGCGTCGACGAAGTCGTTGTACTTCGTCACCGCGGCACCGGTGGTGTCACGGAACGGTGTGCAGTTGTCGGCGACGGCTTTCGTCTGCGCGGCAGCCTTTTTCGACGAGGTGGCCGCGGCCGAGGACGCTGCCATCTCGGTCCGGAACGCGGCCGCGTCCGCCTGGTTCACGGTCGCGGTACCGTGGACAGCGGTAGAGCATCCTGCCACCACGAGTCCGGTGCCGACCGCCAAGGTCGCGCACGTCAGTCCGAACCCACGTGGGTTCAGCAGTTTCATCGTCCTCCCCGCTTCTCGAGCAGTCGAAAGAATGTCTTGTGGCGAGTTCGCTGCAACGAGCGTCACAGCCTAGCGAACGGTACTGGATTTACGGCTGACATGATGACCTGGGACGCATCATCGACAAGGATGTGAGGTGCGCCCCAAACCGTGAGCGACGGACGGCCCGCACACCAGCGGTGCTGCCCGGGGTTAGAGCCATCAGCTTGTCCACCCCCTGTACGAGGAGCATTGATTTTGACCGACCTGATGCACCCGATTTCGTCAAGTTCTGCATCCGACCCCGAGCCGACGAGCGCCAACGGTTCCGCCGACCACCAGTCGGCGCCCGCCCGCCCGGCCGGTGCGCGTGTGCGTGTGATCCGCGAGGGGGTGGCGTCATATCTACCGGACATCGACCCGGAGGAGACGAGCGAGTGGCTCGACTCCTTCGACGAGATGCTCGAGCGCGAGGGCCCCGGCCGCGCACGCTATCTGATGCTGCGCCTGCTGGAGCGCGCCGGTGAACGTCACGTCACCATCCCGTCGTTGACCTCCACCGATTACGTCAACACCATCCCCACCGAGAACGAGCCGTGGTTCCCCGGCGACGAAGAGGTCGAGCGCCGCTACCGCGCCTGGATCCGCTGGAACGCCGCGGTCATGGTGCATCGCGCGCAACGGCCGGGAATCGGTGTGGGCGGCCATATTTCGACCTACGCGTCGTCCGCGGCGCTGTACGAGGTCGGCTTCAACCACTTCTTCCGTGGCAAGAACCATCCCGGCGGCGGCGACCAGATCTTCATCCAGGGCCACGCCTCCCCCGGCATCTACGCCCGCGCCTTCCTCGAGGGCCGGCTGACCGAGGATCAGCTCGACGGGTTCCGCCAGGAATACAGCCACGGCGGTCCGGGCCACGGGCTGTCGTCGTATCCGCACCCGCGACTGATGCCCGATTTCTGGGAATTCCCCACGGTCTCCATGGGCTTGGGCCCGATGAACGCCATCTACCAGGCGCGCTTCAACCATTACCTGCACGATCGCGGGATCAAGGACACCTCCGATCAGCACGTGTGGGCCTTCCTCGGCGACGGCGAGATGGACGAGGCGGAATCGCGCGGCCTGGCCCATGTGGCGGCGCTGGAGGGTCTGGACAATCTGACCTTCGTCATCAACTGCAACCTGCAGCGGCTCGACGGCCCGGTCCGCGGTAACGGCAAGATCATCCAGGAGCTGGAGTCGTTCTTCCGCGGCGCCGGCTGGAACGTCATCAAGGTGATCTGGGGCCGGGAGTGGGACGCGCTGCTGGGCGCCGACCGCGACGGCGCGCTGGTCAACCTGATGAACTCCACCCCGGACGGCGACTACCAGACCTACAAGGCCAACGACGGCGCCTACGTGCGCGAGCACTTCTTCGGCCGCGATCCGCGCACCAAGGATCTGGTCAAGGATCTGACCGATCAGCAGGTCTGGAACCTCAAGCGCGGTGGCCACGACTACCGCAAGATCTACGCGGCCTACGCCGCGGCGCTGGCGCATCAGGGCAAGCCGACGGTGATCCTGGCCAAGACCATCAAGGGTTACGGCCTGGGCAAACACTTCGAGGCGCGCAACGCGACGCACCAGATGAAGAAGATGACGCTCGACGATCTGAAGGCGTTCCGCGACGTGCAGCGCATTCCGATCACCGACGCCCAGCTCGAGGCCGATCCGTATCTGCCCCCGTACTACCACCCGGGCATGGATTCGCACGAGATCGGCTACATGCTGGACCGCCGCCGCGCCCTGGGTGGCTTCCTGCCCGAACGGCGTTCGGCGGCAAAGCCTTTGCAGCTGCCCGGCGACGCGCCCTACGCCTCGGTGCGCAAGGGTTCGGGCAAGCAGAACGTCGCGACCACCATGGCGTTCGTGCGGCTGATGAAGGAACTGTTGCGCGACAAGGAGATCGGCAAGCGCATCGTGCCGATCATCCCGGACGAGGCCCGCACCTTCGGTATGGACTCGTGGTTCCCGTCGTTGAAGATCTACAACCGCAACGGGCAGTTGTACACCTCCGTCGACGCGGAATTGATGCTGGCCTACAAAGAAAGTCAAGTGGGCCAGATTCTGCACGAGGGCATCAACGAGGCCGGATCGACCGCATCGTTCACCGCGGCCGGCACGTCGTACGCCACCCACGGCGAGCCGATGATCCCGCTCTACATCTTCTATTCGATGTTCGGGTTCCAGCGCACCGGCGACGGCCTGTGGGCGGCCGCCGACCAGCTGGCCCGCGGCTTCGTACTCGGCGCGACCGCCGGGCGCACCACGCTGACCGGTGAGGGGTTGCAGCACAACGACGGCCATTCGCTGCTGCTGGCCTCCACCAATCCGGCGGTGGTCGCCTACGATCCGGCGTTCGCCTTCGAGATCGCCCACATCGTGCGCGACGGCCTGCGACGGATGTACGGGGGCGGGCGAGCGCAGCTCGGTCCGGGCGGAACCCTCGCCTCCGAGATGCCCGGGACCCATCCGGTGATGAAGGACGACGTCTTCGGCGGCGAGAACGTCTTCTACTACATCACCCTCTACAACGAGCCGTATCAGCAGCCGGCCGAGCCGGACGACCTCGACGTCGAGGGCCTGCTGAAGGGCATCTACCTGTACCGCCGGGGCGGCGAGGGTGACGTGCGCGCCCAGATCCTGGTCGCGGGTGTGACGCTGCCCGACGGCCTGCGCGCGCAGGAACTGCTGGCCGAGGACTGGGGTGTGCAGGCGGACGTGTGGTCGGTGACCTCGTGGAGCGAGCTGCGCCGGGAGGCGCTGGCCAAGGAGATCCACACGCTGCGGCATCCGGATGCCGGAACCGACGCGCCGTACATCACGCGAGTGCTGTCGCAGGCGCAGGGGCCGTTCGTGGCGGCCTCGGACTGGATGCGCGCGGTGCCGGACCAGATCCGCAAATGGGTCCCCGGTGACTACACCACGCTGGGCACCGACGGATTCGGGTTCTCCGACACCCGGCAGGCGGCGCGGCGGGTGTTCAACGTCGACGCCCAATCCATCGCGCTGGCGGCGCTGGAGGCCCTGGGACGCACCGGCGGGGTCGATCCGTCGGTGGTCGCGCAGGCCGCAACCCGCTACCGCATCGACGACGTCGACGCCGCGCCGAAATCGATGAGCAGCGAAGAACAGCTCGCGTGACCGTTCCGGTAGGGGCGCGAATCGCGCCCCTACCGGGGGGTTGCGGAGACCGACAGCGCGATGACGGAATATTGAACAGTGGAACGTAAACCGCCGCGGCCTCGCCGGGTTTCCGAGGGGTCGTCCGAGCACGAGGTCTATCTGCCGACCGGGGCGCTGTCCCCCAATCGGCAAACCCGCGATCCGCTGCCGGACACCCTGCTGAAACGGGTGAAGCAGTTCTCCGGGCGGCTGTCCACCGAGGCGATCGCCTCGATGGAGGACCGGCTACCGTTCTTCGGCGATCTGGATGCCGCCCAGCGCGCGGGCGTGCAGATGCTGGTGCAGACAGCGGTGGTCAATTTCCTGGAGTGGTTGCAGGATCCGGAAAGCGATATCCGTTTCAGCCTCGACGCGTTCCAGGTGATTCCGCAGGACCTGGCCCGCCGGCTGACCTTGCGGCAGACCGTCGACATGGTCCGGGTCGCGATGGAGTTCTTCGAGCAGTGGCTGCCGGCGCTGGCCCGCAACGACCGCCAGCTGGTGGCACTCACCGAGGCGGTGCTGCGCTACGGCCGCGAACTCGGTTTCGCCGCGGCGTCGGTCTACGCCTCCGCGGCCGAATCCCGCGGCGCCTGGGACACCCGCCTGGAGGCGCTGGTGGTCGACGCCGTGGTGCGTGGTGACACCGGCGCCGAAATGCTCTCGCGCGCCGCCACATTGAACTGGGATGCCACCGCCGCCGCGACGGTGCTGGTCGGCACACCACCGAAAGATCAAGTGGCCGTGGTGAGTTCGGTGCACGTCGTCGCCGCCCGGCACGGCCGCGCGGCGCTCGCGGTGGTGCAGGGTTCGCGGCTGGTGATGGTGGTCAGCGGCAATCTCGGCGATACCGGCTACCCCTCGCCGTTCCTGATGGATCTGCTCGCCGAGGCGTTCTCCGAGGGGCCCGTGGTGATCGGCCCGACCATGCGCACGCTGTCGGCGGCGCACGTCAGCGCGGTGGAGGCGATGGCCGGAATGGAGGCCGTGGTGGGCTGGCGGGCGGCGCCGCGGCCGGTGCACGCCTCCGAACTTCTGCCCGAGCGAGCCCTGCTCGGCGATCGGGCTGCGGTCGACGCTCTCAACGAGTATCTTGTGCTACCGTTGGCCGCCGCCGGGTCGGCCTTGTCGGACACTCTCGACGCCTACCTCGATTGCGGTGGAGCGGTCGAGACTTGCGCCCGGCAGCTGTTCGTTCATCCAAATACGGTCCGCTATCGGCTCAAGCGCATCGCCGAGGTCACCGGCCGGGATCCGATGAATCCTCGTGACGCCTATGTGCTCCGAATCGCGGCAACAGTGGGTCGTTTGACACGAATGCGTAACGAATCGTCTACACCTGCCTCAGAAGACTCGCAGGCAACTTTCTACGAAGATCGCCTGTAACGGACATCGGGGCGCTGTCGATCGCCTCGACCCACGTGCCGTTTTGTGGGGTCCACACAAAAGCGTCGCTCAAACATCATCGGCGCCGACATCTCCACGGACCCCCCTCACAGTGTTTTGTTAGAGGCGTGATCGCGTTGTTCGCCCCTGGACAGGGCTCTCAGACACCCGGCATGCTCGCGCCATGGCTCGATCTTCCCGGCGCGCGTGACCGCCTCGAACTGTGGTCCAAGGCCTCCGGCCTGGATCTGCTCCGCCTCGGCACCACCGCCACCGCGGAGGAGATCACCGATACCGCGGTGACCCAGCCGCTGGTCGTCGCCGCCGCGCTGCTGGCTTTCGCCGAGATTCCGCACGAAGCGGTCCCGGCGGATACCATCGTCGCCGGACATTCGGTCGGCGAGCTCGCCGCCGCAGCCGTCGCCGGTGTCGTCTCTCCCGACGACGCGGTGAAACTGGCCGCGATTCGCGGTGCGGAGATGGCCAAGGCGTGTGCGCTGGTTCCGACCGGCATGTCCGCCGTGCTCGGTGGCGACGAAGCCGCCGTGCTCGACCGGCTCGCCGAACTCGACCTGGTCCCGGCCAACCGCAACGCGGTCGGCCAGATCGTGGCGGCGGGCCGGCTGGATGCGCTGGCGGAACTGGCCGCGAACCCGCCGGAAAAGGCGCGGATTCGCGCGCTGCCCGTCGCCGGGGCCTTCCACACCGCGTTCATGGCACCCGCCCAGGACGCCGTGGCCGAAGCCATCTCCCAGATGGTCCCCGGTGAGCCGACCCGTACCCTGCTGTCGAACTACGACGGCAAGCCGGTCGACTCGGGCAAAGACGCCATCGAGAAGCTGGCGGCACAGGTGACCCGGCCCGTCCGGTGGGATCTGTGCACCGAAACCGTTCGCGCGGCAGGGGTTTCCGCGGTGGCCGAGTTGCCGCCGGCCGGAACCCTGGTCGGCATCGCCAAGCGGGAGCTCAAGGGCACCCCGAATCTGGCGCTGAAGACCCCCGAGAACATCCCCGCGTTTGTCGAGCTCTCGGCAACCGGCTAGCTTTCCTCGCGGCTCGCAGTGACGCGACCGTGAGCGAGCAGGACGAAACATTCGTCCACCTCGTACCGAAGAAATAATCGGGACCTCCGATTCACGTCGGACCAACGAAAGAACAAGAAGGGAGCCACCAAGTGGCCGCTCTGACCCAGGAACAGATCGTCGAAGAGCTCGGCAAGATCATCGAAGAGGTGACCGGCATCGAGCCCTCCGAGGTGACGATCGAGAAGTCTTTCGTCGATGACCTGGACATCGACTCGCTGTCGATGGTCGAGATCGCCGTGCAGACCGAGGACAAGTACGGCGTGAAGATCCCCGACGAGGATCTTGCCAGCCTCAAGACCGTGGGTGACGCCGTCTCCTACATCCAGAAGCTCGAGGCCGAGAACTCCGACGCGGCCGCTGAGCTCAAGGCCAAGTTCGACGCCCAGTAAGGCCGACACCGTGACCACTCCTTCCACTTTGAACGGGAACTTCCCGAACGTCGTCGTCACCAGCATGGCGGCGACCACGTCGATCGCGGGTGACGTCGATGCGACGTGGAAGGGACTCCTCAACGGCGAGAGCGGCATCGACGTTCTCGAGGATTCCTTCATCGAGGAATACGACCTCCCGGTTCGCATCGGCGGCCACCTGAAGGTTTCGCCGGACACCCTGCTCAGCCGGGTCGAGATCCGCCGCATGGCCTATGTCGAGCGGCTGGCGATGGTGCTGGGGCGCGAGGTGTGGAAGAACGCCGGCAGCCCCGAGGTCGACCCCGAGCGCCTGGCCGTGTCGATCGGCACCGGTCTCGGCGGCGGCGACGCGCTCATCGACTCGGTGGACAAGCTGAAGAACGGCGGCTACCGCAAGATCTCGCCGCTGGCCGTTCAGATGGTCATGCCGAACGGGCCGTCCGCTGTCGTGGGCCTCGAACTGGGGGCCAAGGCGGGAGTGGTCACCCCGGTCTCGGCATGTTCGTCGGGATCCGAGGGCATCGCCAACGCGTGGCGGATGATCGTCATGGGCGACGCCGACATGGTCGTCACCGGCGGTGTCGAGGGCTACATCTCCGACGTGCCGATCGCCGCGTTCTCCATGATGCGCGCGATGAGCACCCGCAACGACGACCCCAAGGGCGCGTCGCGGCCGTTCGACAAGGATCGTGACGGCTTCGTCTTCGGCGAGGCCGGTGCACTGATGGTCGTCGAGACCGAAGAGCACGCCAAGGCACGCGGGGCCACCATCCACGCTCGCCTGCTGGGTGCCGGCATCACTTCCGACGGCTTCCACCTGGTCGCCCCGGATCCCACGGGTGCCGGTGCGGCGCGCGCCATGGAGCGCGCCATGCAGACCGCCGGACTGTCGAAGTCCGACATCACGCACATCAACGCGCACGCGACCGCCACCCCGATCGGGGACACCGCGGAAGCGAACGCGATTTACAGGGCCGTGGGCAAGCACGCCTCGGTCTACGCGCCCAAGTCCGCCCTGGGCCACTCGATCGGCGCCGTGGGTGCCCTCGAGTCGGTGCTCACAGTGCTCAGCATTCGCGACGGCATCGTTCCGCCCACGCTGAACCTGGAGAACCAGGACCCGGAGATCGACCTGGATGTCGTGCACGGTGAGGCCCGTCGCCAGGACATCGAGTACGCGATCAACAACTCGTTCGGTTTCGGCGGCCACAACGTGGCGCTGGCCTTCGGACGGTACTGATCCGACTCGTCGACAACGTACTGTCGACAACTTCAGCGAACCCGGTGGGGCTTTTCGGCCAAGGCAGATCCCCTCGTCGAAAAGCCCCACCGGGATTTTTCATCTTTCGCAGCCGCGTCAGCGACTCCACATTCCATCGAGGAGAGACCGCGATGACCATCATGGCCCCCGCGCAGGCGGATGCCACGACCGATCCCCGTGATCCGCTGGGTCGGTTGCAGCGCTTCTTCGATCCCGGAACCGTTCTTCCGCTCCACCCCCGCGACAAGTCCGGCGTGCTGGCCGCCATCGGCGAGGTCGACGGCGTTCGCACCGTCGCGTACTGCTCCGACGCCACCGTGATGGGCGGCGCCATGGGTGTCGACGGGTGCAAGCACATCGTGGACGCGATCGATACCGCCATCGATTCCCGGATCCCCGTCGTCGGCATCTGGCATTCGGGCGGCGCCCGCCTGGCCGAGGGTGTCGAGGCACTGCACGCGGTCGGCACCGTCTTCGAGGCCATGGTGCGCGCCTCGGGCCTGGTCCCCCAGATTTCGGTGGTGGTCGGCTTCGCCGCCGGCGGCGCCGCGTACGGCCCCGCTCTGACCGACGTCGTGATCATGGCGCCCGAGGGCCGCGTCTTCGTCACCGGACCGGATGTCGTCAAGTCGGTCACCGGCGAGAACGTCGACATGGCCACCCTCGGTGGGCCCGAGACCCACGGCAAGAAGTCCGGTGTGTGCCATATCGTCGCCGACGACGAGAACGACGCGATGCACCGCGGCCGCCGCCTGGTCTCGATGTTCGCCGAACAGGGCGAATTCGACCTGTCCGCCGCCGCGCACGGCGATGTGGACCTCAAGGCGATGCTGCCGGAGTCGGCCAAGCGCGCCTACGACGTCAAGCCGGTCGTGCGCGAGCTGCTCGACAAGATCCCCTCGCCGGACGGCAACGACGAATCCTCCTTCGAGGAGATGCAGGGCGGTTACGCCCGCAGCATCGTCACCGGCCTGGGCCGCCTCGGCGGTCGCACGGTCGGCGTCCTCGCCAACAACCCGCTGCGCATGGGCGGCTGCCTCACCAGCGAATCCGCCGAGAAGGCAGCGCGTTTCGTGCGCCTGTGCAACTCCTTCGGCATCCCGCTGGTCGTCGTCACCGACGTGCCCGGCTACCTGCCCGGTGTCGGCATGGAATGGGAGGGCGTGGTGCGCCGCGGCGCGAAGCTGCTGCACGCCTTCGCCGAGGCTCGCGTCCCGCGCGTCACGCTGGTGACCCGGAAGATCTACGGCGGCGCCTACATCGCGATGAACGCCCGCTCGCTGGGCGCCACCGCCGTGTATGCCTGGCCGGAGTCCGAGGTGGCCGTGATGGGCGCCAAGGCCGCGGTCGGCATCCTGCACAAGAAGGCCATCGCGAAGGCCCCCGAAGAGGAGCGTGAGGCCCTGATCGAGCGCCTCACCGCCGAACACGAGACCATCGCCGGCGGAGTCGGACGGGCCCTGTCCCTCGGCGTCGTGGACGAGGTCATCGACCCGGCCAAGACCCGGTCCACCATCGCCGCCGCGCTGGCTTCGGCCCCGGCCCAGCCCAGCCACAACAAGAACATTCCGCTGTAAAGCGTTACGCGCCAACACATTACGGGTGGTCTCCCTCGCGGAGGCCACCCGTAATGTCTTTCCGGCCCGGCATTTCCGGTTCGGCTACACACCTCCCAGGACAGGGAATAGTCCTGGATCGTGCCCAACCAGTTGACAGGTCATAATCGGGTACCGCCCGCTGTCGAGAGGCGTGAACGCCGGCGAACGCCTCCACAGCCGACACCACGCGACTCGCCGTGCGACGACGAGGGAGATCGGCGTGGACCAGTCACTGTCGGTGAACCCCGCCGAGTTGCGCGCTTCGGCCGCGGAACTGGAACGACTGGCCGACGAGGCCGCCCTGATCACGTCCGCGCTACGGTCGGCGCTCGAACACGAAGGGCACTGCTGGGGTGCGGATGAGCCCGGAAAGACCTTCGCGCACACGTATGTGCCCGACGCCGAACGCGGCCTCGAAGGACTCGAGAATCTCACCGGGAACCTGCGCGCATTGCGTAAAAATGCCGCCGAGGCGGCGGATGCCTTCGAAGACAACGATGTGAGCAGCGCACGGGCGGTGCAACGCTCGGGTGCGCCGAACGCTGCACCGGGATTCGATGTACCCGTCACCGCACCGACTACGCCGTTCGGTTCCGCGCCGTCGCATCCCGTTTCCAGCGAGTTGCCGGGCCCGCCCGCGCCCCATGAGGGTCGACGCCCTGATGGGGCGGCGGTCGATCAGGGGCCCTCGTCCGACGGTCTGACGCGGATGCCTGATGCCGCGGCACGGTCCACCGGCTGGCCGACTCCCGCCACGGACGGCAGCGAATCCTCCCCGGCTGCGCCCGGCATTCGGACTCCCCCGGCGACCGGACACGCGGACGCAGACGCGCAGCCACAGTCTTCTACTCCGGCACCTGCGACAGCGCCGGCGCCTCCATCTTCGGCCACCACCGCTGCGCAGCAGAAGACCTCCACGCCGTCGCGGGTGGAGACCCCGTGGGCGCGAAACACTGCCGGCACACCCTGGACGGGCGCACCCGGCGCCACCGACGCACCCGCGACGCCGGGCAACACCACACCACCACGGGTAGCATCGCCGCGAACTACCGACCGCCCCGCCGGCCCCGAAAAGCCGGCACCGAAGCGGGGCGGCGCGCCACGACCGAACGCTCCACGCCGTCGCCGATCTGCACCCGCAAGTCCGCGCACCGCCGCTGCCGCGGCGTCGGAGCTCGCACAGGACATGGCGGCCAGGCACGGTCTCGATATTCTCGGATTCGATTCGGGCGGCGTCTCCGCGGATACCGTGCGCGAGATCGCGGCCGCACTCGATGTCATCCGGGCCAGATACCCGGTTCACCTGCGCGGACTCGAAATCACGAGTAGCGCCGAACCATACTGCGAAGTCGAGAACCGCGCTCCCGTAACGCACGCTGCGCACGCCGAGCCGTGGATCACGGTGAGCCGAGCTGCCGCTGTCGATCCCCTCCTGCTCACCCCACCACCTACGGCCGGGCAGGCGGCGATCTACCGAGAGCGGCCGCTGTTCGCCGCCATGGTGCGCGAACTCGGCGCCGCTCTGGAAATGACGTGCGGCTCTCCTGTTCGCAAGGAAGCCCAGCGCGCGCTGATCAGAGCGTATCTGCGGCTCGACGGTGTCCAGCACGAATCCCTGGCGCGAGTGGTCCGCGGCTATAAGCTGTGGCGCGCCCAGCTCGGCCCGGATTGCTTCCGGGGCAACGTTTTCGCGCCCTCGCGCGCGTTGGCGGTTGCCTTCGCCGCCGGGGAATTGACCGCCGGGTCCGAAGGGCCGGCACGTGTGCTGCACGGTCTGCTGGTATCCCGGGCGATGTCACCGGAAACCCGCTGAGGTCGAGGTTCGCCCGCCGTGACCTTGACCTTGCCACCGTGGTTGCCCGAACCGGTGATGACCTGTGTAGCGGGCCATTTTCCCACCGGCGACGAATCAGCGATGCGCCGCTGCGCCGACGCCTGGGCCGACACCGCCGATCAGTGCCGTCCCATGGCCGAACGGCACACCGCCGCGGCCCACACCATCCGGGCCGCCGGGCTCGGGCATACCGTCGACCAGTTCGCCCAACAGCACACAGAATTGGCCGACACCTGGCGTGACCAGGCCACCTACTGCGACAGCATGGCCAAGCAGTTGTACGAGGGTGCGAACAGCATCGAATTCCAGAAGCTGGTCTGCATCTTCACCGCAGGTGTGCTGGCGGCACAGTTGATTCGAGACGGGATCGCCTTCGCCGCCGGCGGGGGCCTGCTGGCAATTGCCGACCGGATGGCGGCCGAGACGGCGCTGGGAATACTCCGCAAAAAGGTGCTCATGTGGCTGGCCGGCGCGGGCGTCAAGGCCGCAGCCGAGCGAGGCCTTCTCGTTCTCGCGCGCAACGCGGTGATCATCGGCATGGCCCAGGGCGGGCTCGTCAACCTGGCAGCGCAAGGCGTGCAGATCATGCAGGGGCATCGAGACGACATCGATCCGGCGTCGGCCGCAGTGGCCATCATCGCAGGCGGTGCCGGCGGCGCGGCCGGCGCTGTCGTCGGTCACGCGGTCGCGCCCGTACCCGCCATGTTCGGCCGCACGGCGGCGCGGACATTCGACCGCCTGGCTCCGCATCTCGGCAGCAACATCACCGCAGGCTTGCGTCAGGCTGCCGCCACTCGGGCCGCACGGTTGTTCGCGCACCTCGGTGGAACGGTATTCGTCGGCGGAGCGGGCGGAGTCGCCGGCGGGATGGCAGGCGCCGTGGTCTCGCTGGCGGCGACCGGTCAGGCCTTCACGCGCCAGGCTTTCGCGGAGGGGATCATTCCAGGTTTCGCGGGAGGTTTCCTGGGAGCCGCCGGCGCAGCGCTGCGACACGCGCCGGGTTCGATGCCTGCTGGTGTCCCCGGCACACCGCGACCGGAGTCTGGTGCGCCGGCCCGAGTTCGGTGGGTCGACCGGGGGACTCGCGAGAACGTCGCAGCCGTCAATCGACGAGATCCGGCACCGCTGGTTCTCGCCGCTTCGTCCCGAACACCCGCCCGGGCCGAGGAGCCCGTTGTCCCCGGTGCGGGCGATCACCGGCCATCCGGCCCCGCGCAGCACCCACAGAATTCTCCGTCTATACCGGGCAGGCAGCGGGTCGCGGCGGCGGTCGCCGAAGAGCTGCCGACGGCGGGCGCGCGTCTGCCCGAACGAGACTCCGGCGCCGAATCCGGCTCGGCGCGGCGCCCGGATCCGTTCGATCACAACACCGCCCTGCCTTCGGACAAAGAGCACCTGCGCCGGCAGCCCGTCGGCGCGGTGGCCGCCGATCCCGCGGTGCCGACCCACCCCGGCGGACCCGAACCAGCCCCGACCAAGGCGGATCTCATCACCGAGGGCGCTCGTTCCGACCGCCTGTCACGTGACGATCAGCTCGATGCATCCGGACCGCGCGACGCAGTTTCCCGTGCCGCCGAACTCTCCTCGCCCGTTTCCTCGAGTACCGTCCGCGCACCGAGTCCACCTGCGCACGAACCGGTTCCGGCAGGCGTCGTGGCCGGCGCGGAGCCGAACGCTTTCGTGACCGGCGCAGCGGAACCGCAGCCACCCACCGTATCGACTGCTACACAGACACATCAGCCGACCGATGGCGCTGTCGCACCCGGACCGCAGGGGCACGGCAGCACACCCGCTGGGCCGGAGACCGCTCCCGGCACCGCCATGCACAGCGAAGCCGCGGGCAACGGTCCAGGAGATCACGATCCGCAGACCGCGACGCCCAAGGCGCAGCCGGGCCGAAGCGCCGGTCCGGACCGCGGTCTCGCCTCCGACCCCCGGCCGCCTGCGGCAACCGGAGCGAGAGCGGAAGCTCGCGAACCCGCAGGGACCGGCGGCGCGCCACCGAAAGCGTCGACGGTCGATACGGCCGATCACCCGCCGTCCGGTGGGGTTCGCCCCGCCGAATCGCCCGACCCGGCACCTGGGCGCGAGACACACCGCGCCGCAGCTGATCCCGGCGAGCGGTCACCTGCGAGCGGCGGTGCCGGCGGTACCAATCCACCGGACGGGCCGCCCGCCGCGTCGTGGTCCGGCGGCGACGACCCCCGCCGGGTCGATCTGGCGGGCATTACCGCAGGCGATCACGACCACGGGACTCAGGCGGCGGCCACAGTCTCCGAACTGCTGCGCGGGTGGCCGGACACAGGTCCGCACCGGGCTGCGGAGATCACCGAGACCGTCACCCGGGCAATCGAATCCGGCGAGGGAACGATCGATCTCAGTGCGGAGATGGTCGTCGCGGATCCCGCCACCGGTGATCGCTCGCTACGCCTGTCCGTCACCGAGACGGCCGGCGCCGAGCGCCACGCCCTGACCGTCTGGTACTTCGACGAGAAGCCACCGGCACTCGCCCACAACGCCGAGGGCAAACCGGTCATCCCGTTCCCCGACCGGGCCGCACTCGGCACCGAGGAGCCGCGGTTCCCGTACATGCGCCGAGTCGGTGAGGAACGCGGTCACCTCGAGGCCCAATTGAACCGGGCCGGCTGGCCCGAAGACCACATCGACGCCGCCAAGCTGATCCATACCGAGGTCTATCAGAACGCCGTGGGCCTCAACCCCAGTGGACGGCCGCCGGTTTCCTATCGTTCGGAAATCGGCCCCGGCCCGGGCGGTCCCCGGTTGCGGGTCTCGGTCACCGACCACATCCCCGGACTACCGCCGGAATACGATCCTGCCAACCCGACGGCCGTGGACAAGGAGAGCTCCCGCGGCGGCCTGCTACGAGCCGAACTCAGCCACAACACCGGAATCGACGAACACCCCGACGGCAGTAAGTCGATCTGGTTCGAACTCGACCGCTCCGAACCGGTCCCGGAACGCGAACCGGACCTCTCCCAATTCGGCGATCTGTCGGACCTGGGTGACCTTTCGGAGCTTGGGCTCGAACTCGACCCCACCGGTGAGATGGCGAGCGACCGAATCGATGCACACGAGGCGTCCGCGCCGGGCGAATTCACCGTCCCGCGAGCACTCGGTGAAGACGCTGCCGCAACCGCTGCGTGGGACTGGCTCGGCGAGCAGATGCCCGGCTGGCCGCCCGGGCGAGTCGACGACGCTGGTCTCACATTGGCCGATGCGGTCGCTCACGCAGTCGATTCGACCGATGGCCCGGTCCGGGTCACCGCAGAGCAGACCGGCACCGGCGCCGATCGGGTCCTGCACATCTCGGTTCTCGACACCGGGACCGTCCCGCACCCGGAATCCGTCCTCGGGGATGCTGTACACGGCCGTCTCGACAGCAGATTACGACCGGACGACGAGTCCGGCTGGACCAGAGAGCTCTCGTTCTCGATCCATGAGACCCCACCGCTGCCGCAGTGGCTGCACGATGCGATCGCCCCGGTACGCCACCTCGTGGTCAACGACGGTAACGGCACAGCCCTCGCAGTCGGCCCCAAGCAGTTCCTGCAGATGGCGAAAGCGCTGGCGCCCCATGTCGATCCGGCGCACCTGGATGTTGCCGCTGAGAACATTCACGCCGAGTTGAAACATGCGGGCCGAGTGAACTATTCACGTCTGAACAATGGGAAATCCGACTTCGAACCCGCGATTGTTCAGCTGCGGGCAGGTGAGCCGCCGATCGAAATCGAGGTGTATCCGTTCTGGGCCAACGATCTACGCAACAGCATGCGCGAACTCGGCCTCACGGGCCGCGGTGACGCGACGGTGCGACTGGACGACCTCGCCGACGCTATGAGCGAACAGCGCGCGCTGCACCGAGCAGCGAGAGAGCAAGCGGCCGCCGCGGACCGAGCCGACCGACTCGTCCGCACGATCCGAGAGCAGGCCGGCCTACCCCCGGAACAGGAACACGGCGACGTTCGCGAGAAACGCGGGCGCGAGTTCCGCCAAATGGACGATATGAACCACCGGCGTCTGGGACCGGACTACCCGTCGTTCGCCGGGGAAGGAGCACCCGCAGCACGTGGGCCGGTACGCAACGAGCCGACGGCAGATCTGGCCGCACTGTTGAACGATGTCGGAAATGCTCCCGGCGGATCTCGCCTCGTCGTCGGC
The DNA here is from genome assembly GCF_001613005.1 of Nocardia nova NBRC 15556. Taxonomy (GTDB): domain Bacteria; phylum Actinomycetota; class Actinomycetes; order Mycobacteriales; family Mycobacteriaceae; genus Nocardia; species Nocardia nova. The sequence continues at coordinate 81,798 of NZ_BDBN01000012.1, forward strand.
GGGGGCCATCTCTACCGACCGGCCGAGGCCGGCGAAGTCTTCGTCAACGCGGGACCGCATGCGCACCCGGATCTGCTGGCCGATGTCCGCGACCTATCCGCGCTGCCGAGCGGAATATTCGATGAGATCTACTACGAACGAGTGCCGGCGCAGTACCTGCCGGATGCGGTGCCCGAGCTCTACCGGGTGCTGAAACCAGGCGGTAAGCTCCTCGTCTCGACCGGAATCGCCGGGATATCGTCGGGCGACAGCCGTGCGGCGGCGCTGTACCGGTTGCGTGACTGGGGGTTCGAAGACATCCGATACACCATCGCCCGAGACGACCTGCACGATGCCGAGGCTCGCCCCAACGACTGGTACGAGATTACAGCGACGAAATCCCTTCAACCTCCACCGGACCGCCCGGTTCTGCGGCTTCGGCGATGACGCCCCGCCGAGGCCCTCCCTTGCCACGCCTGAGAGGTCGACGCGACGCGCGCATCCTTACTGTGACCACAGAGCGGAACTGTTCACCGACCCGGAGGAGGCGCCTCGTGGACCGTTGGGAGCGGGAAGGGTTGCGGGCCGGCAACAGCGGGTTGCGTAATCAGGTCGATCATCTGCTGGATGCATTCGAGCAGCAGCGGGAGCGGCTGGCCGAGGTGTCTCGGCAGCTGGAAGATGTTCGGGTGCAGGTCGATTCGTCTGATCACGCGGTGGGGGCGACCGTCGATGCGAACGGGCTGCTGACCGAGCTGCGACTCTCCGCGGCGGCTTTGCGCGGCGGTCCCGAGAAGCTCGCGAGCACGATCGTCGATACCGTGCGCGCGGCGGCGGAGCAGGCGCGGCGGCGGCACGAATCGCTGACGGCCCCGATCGCCGCCGAACTCGACGATCTGGGTGATCTGCCCGATGTCGTGAGCGAGGCGCCGAGCCTGCGCGATATCCGTGCCCACTTCCGCGGCGAGGGTTCGGCCGCGATCGAGTGAGGTTCAGCCGACGTCGCGGCGGAGCCAGGTGACCTCGGCGCCCTCGCCGCCGGTGCGGAAGGGTTCGAGTTCGTCGTCCCAGGCGGTGCCCAGGGCGCGATCGATGTCGGCGGAGATATCGCCGTGGCGGCCGCGGGCCCGGGCGGCGCGGACGATTTCGCGCAGCCGCATCTCGCCGACCATGACGTCGCCGTTGGCGCTCATCGCGCCGGTCCACAATCCGAGGCCGGGCACGAAACTGTAGCGTTCGCCGTCGACCCCTTCGGAGGGGTCCTCGGTGACCTCGAAGCGCAGTACGGGCCAATCCCGCAACGCCTTGGCAATTCGCCCAGCGGTACCGACGGGGCCGACCCAGTCGGTGGTTGCGCGCAGTTGTCCCGCGGCGGCCGGCTGGGCGGTCCAGCGCAGGGACGCAGGTGATTTCAGAGTGGAGGAAAGCGTCCATTCGATGTGCGGGCACAGCGCGGCCGGTGACGCGTGGATGTACACCACACCACACGTCACATCCGCGAACTGATCAGATGCGCGCACCTGTACACCTCCAGCCTCGACGTCGGACGTCTTCCCCAACATCCCGTCGAGCCCAGGCGTTGCCCGAGTTTACTGGAGTGCCCGATGTTACGGCTGTTACTTTTCGGCCGTGTCGCGAATCTGCTGGATATCGGCGATGACGGCGTCGCTGAGCGTCGGCCACACCGCTCGGGCCCAATCGCCGAAGTTCTCGTCGCTCAATGCCACACACGCCACCCCGATCTCCGGATCCACCCACAGGAAGGTGCCGGACTGCCCGAAATGCCCGTAGGTTCGCGGCGAGTTGGCTCCCCCCGTCCAATGCGGAGTCTTGTGGTCGCGGATCTCGAATCCCAGACCCCAATCATTGGGGCGCTGCGATCCGTATCCGGGAAGCACTCCGCCGACGCCCGGGAATTGCACGGAGGTCGCCGCGGCGAGCATGTCACCGGATATCAAGATCGGGTTCAGCAATTCTCCGGCGAAACGCAGGAGATCGTTCACCGTGGAGCGTCCGGCGTGCCCGGCGGATCCGGCCAGCACCGAGGATTTCATTCCGAGTGGCTCGAATACCGCCTGCCGCAGATATTCGGGAAATTCGATTCCGGTCTCGCGCGTGAGGAACTCGGCGAGGACCTCGAATCCGGCGCTGGAATAGATGCGGCGCTGCCCGGGCTCGGCCATGATCACCGTGGTGTCGAAGGCCAGTCCGGCCGTATGCGCCAGCAGGTGGCGCACGGTGGAGCCGGGCGGGCCGGCGGGCTGGTCCAGTTCGATCGCACCTTCTTCGACCGCCACCAGAACCGCGTAGGCGGCAAGGGGTTTCGTGACCGACGCGAGGGCGAACACCCGGTCGAGGTCTCCCTCGGTGCCGACCACGCCGTGTGCATCGACGACGCCCGCGGCGGCATGCCGGACGGGCCAGTCGCGAATCTGTTCGAGTGCTCGCACGGCACCGAGCCTACGAGAAGGCTCCGAACCCACCGGCCGCGGGGAGGCGGCTACGCCGGGCCGTCGCTGCGATAGGGCGCGGCCACCAGTTGCTCGTCCTGACGAGCCAGCAGCGTGCGACGCCGGGTCAGCTCGGCGATCTGCGTGTCGAGGTGAGACAGGCCCTCCCGCATGATCTTTCGGGTGTGATCGCAGTGCTGTAAGCCCGTGGCGGTCGCACACGGCAGCAGTTCGCGGATGGCGCTGGTCGGCAGTCCGGCGGCGAGCAGCTCGCGAATGCGGTGCACCCGCTGCGGTGCGTCGTCGGCGTAGACGCGGTAACCGTTGCCGTCGCGGCGGGCGCTCAGCAGCCCTTGCTCCTCGTAGTAGCGCAGCAGGCGGGTGCTGACGCCGGTGGTGTTCGCCAGCTCGCCGATCAGCACTGCGCCCTCCCGGACTTGACCTTCACACTCATGTCAATCCCTAACGTCGCCGCCATGACGAACATTTCACTGTCCACATCGGTCACCGGCAGCGGTCCCGCGGTCGTGCTCGCGCACGGCGCGGGCGGCGGAATCGAGGCCAACTTCGGCTCCCTGATCCCGCTGCTCGCCGAACGGCATACCGTGATCGGCTCCGACTATCCGGCCGACGACACCGTGCTGACCCTCGACGGGCTGGCCGACGCACTGGTCGAGGAGGCGGTATCGGCGGGCGCCCAGCGATTCCCGATCATCGGATTCTCGCTCGGCACCGCGGTGGCGGTGCGCGCCGCCGTGCGTCATCCCGATCGGGTCACCGGCTTGGTGCTCGCGGCCGGGCTGGCCCGGGCCGACCATCGGGCCCGGCTCGTCCTGGATCTGTGGCGCGGCACGCTCGCCGCACGCGACCACGATGCGTTCGCGCGGGTGGTCCTGTTGTCCGGATACAGCGCCGCCTTCACCAATTCCCTGCCCGACGAGGTGTATTCGCAGTACCTGGCCCAGATCGCGGCCGGTGTCCCGGGCGGGGCGGCGGCGCAGGCGGATCTGGTCGCCCGGGTGGACACCCGCGCCGATCTGCCCCGGGTCGCGGTGCCGACCCGGGTCATCGCCGCGACCGCGGATCTGCTGGTCGATCCCGCCAATTCGCGCGAGCTGGCGGCGGCCATTCCGGGCGCCGAATACGTCGAGGTAGCGGCGGGGCACGTGCTGATGCACGAGGCGCCGGAGGCGTGGCATCGCGCTGTCCTCGACTACTTCGCGGACAGCTCCCGAATCCACGCCGCCTGATCGGTTTCCGATCGGGGTGGACACCGTACGACGCCGCGGCGGTGACCGTTACCATCGGTTGCACTATGGGCGAGGTTGCTGAGGTACACGGTGAGGTGGCGACCGGTTTCGAGCCGGTCGCGGACGCGTTTCGACGCAACTTCGCCCGGTTCGGCGAGATCGGGGCGGCCGTGGCCGTCTACGACGGGGACCGGCCGGTGGTGGATCTGTGGGCGGGGTTCCGCGATCGCCGCAGACAGCTGCCGTGGGAGCGCGACACCATGGTTCCGGTGTTCTCCTCGACGAAGGGGATGACGGCATTCGCCGTGGCGGGTGCCGTCTCGCGCGGAGTCCTCGACTATCAGGCCCCGGTCGCGCAGTATTGGCCGGAATTCGCCGCACACGGCAAGGAATCGATCACCGTACGGCAGCTGCTCGACCACCGCGCGGGTCTGCCGGTGCTGGACCGGGTGGTGCGGTTGTCCGATATGGCCGACCGGGATCGGCTCGCGGAGATCCTGGCCGACCAGAAACCACTGTGGAGTCCGGGCACCCGGCAGGGTTATCACCCGATCACCGCCGGGCTGTATCAGGGCGAATTGCTCCGCCGCGTCGATCCGCGGCACCGCACCCTGGGCCGCATCTTCGCCGAGGACTTCGCCGGCCCGCTCGCGCTGGACTTCTTCATCGGATTGCCGGAGGAGCAATCCCTCGATCGCATCGCCACGCTCGCGTCCACCTCCGGCCTGGACGTGCTGCGGTACGAGCGAGACGTGCCGCTGCGCATCGCGATTCAGATGTTTCTGCGGCGCGGGCTCACCTATCGCGCCTTGAGCAGCCCCCGCACCGGCGCACCCGAACGTGCCACCCGCCGCGAATTCCTCGGTGTCGAAAGCCCCGCCGCGGGTGGGGTGGGCACGGCGCGTTCGTTGGCGCGGGTCTACGGCGCGGCGGCGGGGCGCACCGGTGAATTGCCCATCGCACCGGGCATTCTGGACCGGCTGGCCACCGCCGACACCGTCGACGACGTGCCCGCAGACGATCTGGTGCTGCTCACCCGCAGCCGCTACCATCTGGGGTTCCGCAAATCGTGTGGCAGCTTCCGTTTCGGCAGCGACAGGCGCGCGTACGGCACCACCGGTTACGGGGGCTCGTTCGGGTTCGCCGATCCCGCAACGGGTTTGGGTTTCGGCTATGTGATGAACCGCCTCGGCACCGCCGTCCTCGACGATGCGCGCGCCCGCGCCGTGCGGGAGGCACTACTCCGCTGCGGCTGATCACGCCACCGCGCCGACTTACCACCACTGACGATGACCTCTTCCGTGCTGTTAACTCACTCTTTGCCGGCAGGTGACCAGGTGTGCGAGCGGATCGCACACACTGTCCGAGCCGGACGGCGAGGAGAAAGCGCGGATGCGAATGGTGATCGGACACAGGCCAACCCACGCCACCACCCGGGACGGCATCCGGGACCCCGGCAGATTCGGCGCGTTCGGCGGCCGCTACGTTCCCGAAGGATTGATGGCGGCGCTCACCGACGTCGAGAACGCCCATCGAGCGGCCTGGGCGGATCCCGAATACCACGGCGAACTCGACCGGTTGCTGCGGGAGCGAGTCGGCCGCCCGACCCTGCTGCACGCGGCGCCGCGACTGGCCCGCGCGCTGAATGTCCCCGGAGCGCAGGTATTCCTGAAGCGCGAGGATATGACGCACACGGGCGCCCACAAGATCAACAATGCCCTCGGGCAGGGGCTGCTGGCCGTGCGAATGGGCAAGACCCGCGTCATCGCCGAAACCGGGGCCGGACAGCACGGCGTCGCGGTGGCGACCGTCTGCGCCATGCTCGGGCTGACGTGCGTGATCTACATGGGCGCCGACGATATGGCCCGCCAGCAGAGCAACGTCGTGCGGATGCGGCTGCTCGGCGCGGACGTGCGCGCCGTCCGTTCCGGTGATCGCCGATTGAAGGCCGCGGTGACCGAGGCGGTGCGAGATTGGGTGGCGCACACCGAAACCACGCATTTCCTGTTCGGCACCGCCACCGGGCCCGCACCCTATCCACGGATGGTGCGTGACCATCAGAGCCGGATCGGCATCGAGTCCCGGGCACAGCTGCTGGCGGCGGCGGGACGGCTGCCCGACCACGTCATCGCGTGCGTGGGCGGCGGCAGTAACGCGATCGGGATGTTCCATCCCTTCACCGGCGATGCGCAGGTACGGCTGATCGGTGTGGAGGCCGGGGGCCGCGGCTTACACACCGGCGAGCACGCGGCCACACTCAGCGCGGGCACACCGGGTGAGATGGACGGCGCGTTCAGCTACGTCCTGCAGGACCAGGAGGGACAGATCGCGCGAACCCACAGCATCGCGGCCGGATTGGATTATCCGGGGGTGGGCCCGGAACTGAGCCATCTCAAGGACATCGGCCGCATCGACCACGCCGTCGCGACCGATACGGCGGCGCTGCGCGGACTGGATACGCTGTGCCGGACCGAGGGCATCATCACCGCACTCGAATCCGCGCACGCCGTGGGATATCTGCTGGAGCTGGCCGAACAGGGCGGAATCGCCGAGGACGCGCTGATTCTGCTGTGCCTGTCCGGCCGCGGCGACAAGGATCTCGCCATCCTCGCCGACCTGCTCGACGCCGGCTGACGCCGCGCCCGGCTCATTCGCAGAGCCGGTTGGCCTTCTCGAACAGTTCCAGGGTGATGGCGTGCAGGAAATCGCCGGTCTGCTTGGGCGCCTTGCCGGCGCAGGCACGCGCGTGCGTGCCCTCGAGGACGATGCCGAGTTTGAAGCAGGCCAGCACCGTGTACCAGCCGGCGTGACCGAGGTCGCGGTCGGAGAAGTTCGCGTAGTGGGCGATCATCTCCTCGGCGGTGGGCAGGCCACCCGCGGCGCCGAGCTTGCCGACCAGGGCGGCGCCGGTGGTTCCGGGCTCGGGCCGGGTGGCGATCTGCCAGCCCAGATCCAGCAGCGGATCACCGATCGTCGACATCTCCCAGTCGACCATGGCGGCGACCTCGGGTCCGTCGTAGGAGAACATCATGTTGGCCAGGTGGCAGTCGCCGTGCAGGATGCCCGGCCGCCACTGTGCGGGCCGGTTGCGGTCGAGCCAGTCCCCGACTCGGTCCACACCCGGGATCTGCGGGCCGGGGTAGCCGTCGTTGCTGCTGTAGGACTCGAGTTCGCCGAGCCAGCGCGGCACCTGGCGTTCCAGGAAACCGTCCGGCTTGCCGTAATCGGCCAGCCCCAGCGCCTCGTAGTCGAGCGAACCGAGCCGGGCGATGGCCTCGACCGCCGACAGTCCCATCTGCCGCCGCACCTCGGGATCGCCGGCGTGCAGGGCGGGCAACTCGTTCTGCGGGTTGAAGCCGGTGATCGGCTCCATCAGATAGAAGACCGCGCCGATCACCGATTCGTCGGCGCCCGCGGCGATCACCCGCGGGGCGCGCACGCCGGTGCCCGCCAGCGCGCCGAGCAGGCGGGATTCGCGGCGGATCACGTCGTTGCTCTTGGGACGCAGATGTTTCGGCCCGCGGCGCAGCACGAATTCGCGGCCACCCCGGCGGAACCGCAGCATGATGTTCTGGGTGCCGCCGCCGAGCGAGGTCACATCCTCGAAGTCGCCGCCGGGCAAGCCCTGCTCATCCATCCACTCGCCGACGGCCGCGAAATCGACGACCTCGCGCTCGACCTCGGCCGGTTGCACCACAGACATGCCCCACATTGTGCACCACCACGACCGGTCAACTGAAGGCATATGCCCTCACTGCGTCGTCCGAGATGCCCGATACGGTGATGCACATGAGCACGTCCCGGTCTCGGCATGCGGGCGAGACCACTGTCGACCACGCGGTGCGCACCCGAACCCCCGTGCGCACCCTGCTGATCGACAACTACGACTCGTTCACCTACAACCTCTTCCAGTTGATCGGCACGGTGAACGGCGCCGAGCCGACCGTGCTGCGCAACGACGAGGTCGACACCCTGGCCGAGCTGGACCTCGACCGGTTCGACAACATCGTCGTCTCCCCCGGGCCCGGACGCCCCGATGTACCAAGGGATTTCGGGATCTCGCAGGCACTGATCGACCGTGCGGAGCTCCCGCTGCTGGGCGTCTGCCTCGGACACCAGGGCATCGTGCTGGCGGCCGGTGGGCGGGTGATCCCGGCGCCCGCGCCCCGGCACGGCTATCCGGACCGCATCAGCCACGACGGTCGCGACCTGTTCGCCGGGGTTCCCGCCGACTTCCTGGCCGTGCGCTATCACTCGCTGTGCGCCGCCCAGCCCCTGCCGGACGCGCTGGCGATCACCGCGACCGCGCCCGACGGGGTGGTGATGGGCGTTCGCCACCGGCACCGCCCGCAATGGGGTGTGCAGTTCCATCCGGAATCGGTGTCGAGCGAATTCGGCGCCGCGCTGCTGGGTAATTTCGCGCGGCTGACCCGGGAGTGGTGGGCGCATCGGGCCGTGACCGGCCGGGCATCGGGCGTCCACGATCCGTCACGGGACATCTCACGGCCGGGCGAACGCCCGGCTCGCCGGCAACTCGGCCGGACGGGCGTCGCGTCGTCGATGGGTGCGACGTCCGCCGCGCCCGATCCGGTCCCCAATGGGCCCGGAACCCCAGAGGCCGGCGCCCCGCGGCCGACGACTCTCACCGTGCTGCACAAGGTGATCGACCGCGCCGTGGAGACGGAATCCGTTGTGCTGCGGGTATATCCGGACTCGCCGACGGCGTTCTGGCTCGACAGTGCGCACGTGGAGCCGGGGCTGGATCGGTTCAGTTTCGCCGGTGATGCGTCCGGGCCGCTGGCGGAGGTGGTCCGGTATCGGGTGGGCGCGGGATGTGTGATCGAGAATCGAACCGGAACGCGCACCGATCCGCGGCCGGTGCTCGACTATCTGTCGGCGCGGCTGAGTGCGCTGAACATCCGATTCCCCGATGTGCCCTTCGATTTCGTCGGCGGCTACGTCGGCTATCTGGGCTACGAGATGAAGGCCGACTGCGGTGCGAGGACCGGGCATCGATCGCCCTATCCGGACGCGCAGTGGCTCTTCGCCGATCGGCTGGTCGTAGTCGATCACGTCGCGGGCCGCACCCATCTGATCGCTGTCACCGACGCCGATTCGGCCGCCGAGAATCACCGCTGGCTGGCCGATACGCGCGCGATCGTCGCGAGCCTGCCGGATCGGCGGAATCCGGAACCGCTCACCCTTCCCGCCGACGAGGAGGCCGTCGTCTCCCGCCTGACCCGCGGCCGGGACCGCTATCTGGCCGATATCGCGGCGATCGACGCCGAGCTGCGTGCCGGGGAGACATACGAGGTGAACCTCACCGACAGCGCGACCATCGACTCCGATGCGCCGGGACTCGAGGTCTACCGGATGCTGCGGCGCAGCAATCCCGCCCCGTACGCGGCGTACCTGCGCTTCGGCGAGCTCCATATCGCCTGTTCCTCACCGGAGCGCTTTCTGAAGATCGACCGCACCCGCACGGTGGAGACCAAGCCGATCAAGGGCACCGCCCCGCGCGGCGCGACTCCGGAGGCGGACGAAAACCTCTGCCGCGCCTTGGAATTGGACCCCAAGACGCGGGCCGAGAATCTGATGATCGTCGACCTGCTGCGCAACGATCTGGGCCGGGTGTGCGAGCTGGGCAGCGTGCATGTGCCCGAGCTGATGGTCGCGGAGACCTACACCACGATGCATCAGTTGGTGAGCACCGTGCGCGGGCGGCTGCGCCCGGAGGTGGATGTGCTCGATTGCCTGCGCGCATGCTTCCCGGGCGGCTCGATGACCGGGGCTCCGAAGCTGCGGACCATGGAGATCATCGACGGGCTGGAGACCGAGGCGCGCGGCATCTACTCGGGCACGATCGGGTTTCTGGGTCTGGGCGGAACGGCGGATCTCAATATCGTCATCCGTACCGCGGTCCGCGACGAGCGCGGCTGGCGCGTCGGCGCGGGCGGCGCGGTGGTGCTGGACTCCGATGCCGACGCGGAATTCCACGAGATGGTGCTCAAGGCCGCGGCCGCGGCCCGTGCTGTGATCGCGACGGCCGAGTTGCCGCGATCGGCGGGCAGGGCGGGTCTATTTCCCGCGTCGACGTGACTTCGGCTCCGGTTGCGGTGGTTCCGCCTCGCGGCTGGTGAGGCGGCCCAGCATCGAGATGCCCGGCAGTTTCGACAGCCGGTTGAACACCTCCTCACCCAGCGCGATCACGGCCTCGAGCCGCGGCAGCAGCCGGTCGTAGGCCGCGAAGGCCGGATCGGCCAGCGCCAGGGTCCGGTCGAGGCGGTCGATGGTGGAATTGAGCCGGTCGATGGCGATCGCCAGATTCTCGATCAGATCCGGAAGTTGCGCGGCCAACTGTACGGAGGCGGGCGGGAGCCGCACCGCGGTGCCGAAGGCGGTACCGGCGGTGACCTGCGCGGCATCGATGGCCTGGCCCGCGGCGGTCTGCGCGGCCTGCGCGGCGGCCTGGGCGGCGGCGAGGATTTCCGTCGCACCCGGCACCCGCGCGCCGCTGGGCTTACGCCCGGAGTCACCCTTCGGGTTCGTCATGGTTCCACTGTGCCGCACCCGGACAGTCACGAAAAGCTCCGCGCCGACCGCGCGATTCGTGTCGGGGCGGCCTGGCATAGTTCGTGGCGATGACAACCATGCGCCCCACCGTCGACGGTGACGCCACGCCGGTACCGACTTCGCTTCTGTCGGTACTGGTTTCGTGGCGTTCGACGGCGTCGCTGGACGCGCATGCCGTCCTGCTGACCGCCGGCGGGCGGGTCCGCTCCGCCCGCGACGTGGTGTATTTCAACGCGCCGCGCCACCCCTCCCAGGCGGTGACCGTGGATCAGGATCCGCATCCGGGCACCGCGCGGCTGTCGGTCTCGCTGCCCCGGACGGAGGCCGAGATCGTCCGCATCCTGATCACGGGGTCCGGCGCCGACGAGCCGCTGGCCGCACTGCCCGGCCTCGCGGTTTCGGTCGAGGACGCCGAGGGCCTGGTGGCGCGTGCCGACGTGGCCGCGGAGCCGGGTGCGTGGGCCGCGGTGTTCGGAGAGTTCCGCCGGGCCGAGGACCGATGGTGGTTCGTGCGCGGCGGACCGCAGCACGCCGGCGCGGCGGACTTGTTCACGACATTCGGCGCAGCCGTCTCGGAGTCGGCACAGCACCGGTCGCAGCGACTATCGTTGCACCGCAACAGTTTCGCCACACCCATGCCCCCGCCACCGGACGAGCGCCCCGATTGGCATCCCGACCCCACGGACGCGGCCTCACTGCGCTGGTGGGACGGCTCCCGGTGGACCGAGCAGACCGTGGCACGCCCACCCGCCGACCCACGCGCCTGTCCCCGGTGCGGGCGGCGGCGGGGCTGGCGCCTGCTC
>NZ_BDBN01000013.1 GCF_001613005.1 Nocardia nova NBRC 15556
AACTCCGAAGCCCGCCGAGGCCCCCGCGGCAGAGGCGTCCGCAGCCGAGGCTCCGGCAGCCGAGAGCGCCGAGGCTCCGGCAGCACCGACCGCCAAGCCCGGCGGCCTGGCCATGAAGGGTGCCGCGAAGGCACCCGGCGGCAAGGGCCTCGCCATGAAGGGCAAGGCGAAGGCTCCGGGCGCCAAGCCCGCTAGCGAAGCCCCGGCCGAGGCGCCCGCTTCGGAGGCGCCCGCGGAACCGGCCGAGTCGGCTCCGACCGCCACGTCCACCGGCCCCACCGAAACCAAACCGACGGTGGCGCCGAAGGGTCTGGCGATGAAGTCCGGCTTCAAGCGCCCCGGCCCCAAGGCCCCGGGCACCGCCGCGCCCGCCGCTTCCGAATCCGCCCCGGCGGCAAAGGAATCCGGTAACGGCGCGGCACCGGCCGACGCGGCCGGCGGCGAAGCAGCCGAGACCGAGGCTCCGGCTACCGAGTCGGCTCCCGCACCGGAGGCACCGGCGGCCTCTACCGAATCCGCCGACAGCGGCAACGGTGAGGTCCAGCCTCCGACCGCCAAGCCGGGTGGCCTGGGCTTCAAGTCCGGAGCGAAGGCCCCGGGCCGCAAGAAGTAGTTCGCCTCACCGCACGGGGGCGCTGCCGACACCGGCAGCGCCCCCGTGTCGTTTCCGGCACTACCGGCCTGCGAATCGGAGCATTCACGGATAGCGGCGGGTTCGCCGCAACGCCGAAGGCCGGCCGCTGCGCGAGCGACCGGCCTTCGATGGTGTGTAACTCCTAGTTGCCCGCGGAGTCCTTGGCCCACTTGCTGGTTCCCGGGGCGGCCTGCAGGGTGTTGATCAGGTCCATACCCGCGATGCCGAGTGCGGGGCCACCGACGGCGATGGTGCCGAGGATGCCGCCGACGCCGGCGCCGGCGATCGCGGCGGGGATGCAGCCCACGCCGAGCAGCGGCAGGCCCAGGATGCAGCCGGTGATTCCGCCGACCACGACGCCGATCGCGGTGCCGACGAATCCGCCCACGGCCGTGGCGAGTCCGAACTGGGTGGAGAAGTCGTTCATCGCGCGCTGGTTCTCGAGCGGCGACGCGATCGACTGGACGGTGACCGGATGGTCGGTGGTCATCGTCTTCTGCGGCGTCAGTTCGAGGACGGTGCCGTCGTTCTTCACCACCGGCTTCACCGGAACGGCGACATCGTCGACGCGCACATCGGTGGGCAGCGAAACCACGGTGGCGCCGTGGGAATCGGTGACGGAGTACGACTTCTCGTCCTGCGCCAGCCGGAAGGTCCCCCCTTGCAAGGTCGTCACGACCGTCTTGTCCACGAGTTTGACCGAGTACCTGATCCCGGTCTGCTCCGGCGTGGGAGCCGGGTCGGCGTGGGCGGTGGTCAGCCCGGCGGTCAGTGCGCCGATCGTCAGCGCGGAGGCCGCGGTGAGGCTGCGGAGATTCATCGATACTTCCATTCCGTCATCGAATCTCGGCGCCCGCCCCCTCGACGAGCGCCGTCACACCTGCGGGTTTGCGGTGAATTCGCTTCGAGCTCACCACTTTCGGCCACGCAAGCGGGTCGATGTTACGCGCATGCCCACCAGCGGAGGAGCCCCCAGTACTGGGGGCCCTCACAAGGCACTGTGCCGCGAATCGGGTTGCGGCACAGTCGGACCGCGGTCGGCCGGAACCGGACCTACTTGTCGTCGGCCCACTTGGTCGTACCCGGCGCGGCCGACAGGGTGCCGATCATGTCCAATCCGGTGATCGCCAGCGCGGGACCACCGATCGCGATCGTTCCCAGGATGCCACCGATACCGGCGCCGGCGACCGCGGCCGGAATGCACCCGACACCCAGCAGCGGCAAACCCAGGATGCAGCCGGTGACACCGCCGATGATGGCGCCGACAGCGGTACCCAGGAAGGTGCCGACGGCGGTCGCGACGCCGAAATTGGTTTCGAAGTCGTTCATCGCGCGATGGTTCTCCAGCGGCGAGGCGATCGGTTGTACGGTGACCGGCTTGTCGACGGTGACGGTGCGCTGCGGCGTCAACTCGAGGATGGTGCCGTCGTTCTTGACCACCGGTGTCACTGGCACCTCGGTCCCGGCGACGCGCACCTCGGTCGGCAGTGAGACCACGGTGGCGCCGTGGGGATCGGTGATGGCGTAGGACTTGCCGTCCGCGGCGATCCGGAAGGTGCCGCCCTGCAGGGTGGTCACCACGGTCTTGTCGACGAGTCTCATGGAGTACTTGATCGCCGCCGGTTGGGGTGCGGCGGCCGGTTCGGCGTGCGCGGCCGTGGTTCCGGCGGTGACGGCGCCGACGACCAGTGCGGATATCGCGGTAAGGCGCTGGAGCTTCATCCGGCAATCTTAAACGTCAACATGTCACAAATGGGTCAAATCTGAAGAAGGACTGTTCCGGATGTGATGGTATCCACGTTCCGAATCCGGGTCCGCCCCCGACAGGCAACGAGGCGGACCCGGATCGGCAGCGGCGAGGACCGGTCTGCGGGTTCAGTCCTCGCCGCCTCTTCCCACCGCCAGCGCCGTCGTGACGACTATCGAAAGGGGTGGAAGTTCCAGGTCGGGCCCCGGCGGCACGATCCAGTGACAACCCTCGCGGGTCCATCGGCCCAGGCTGGTGGGCATCATGATCTCGCCGCCGTCGGCCGGGATGCCGATATCGAGACGCTGCAGAATCTCCGCGATCTGCCCACCGGGCCGGCTGTCGGGAAATACGAGAAAGCTCCAGCGCGCGCGCCGGGCCAGCACCGGCCCGCACCCGCCGTGTTCGGTCAGCGATCGGCACACCGCTTCGGCGCGGTCGGCCGGCAGATGCACGACACCGACGGCGCCGGTCACCGGCAGCGTGACGAATCCCCCACGCTGGATACATGTCAGACCGGCGTGATGCCGATAGAACATCACCCAATCGTCGGCGGTTCTGAGCTTCTCGACGTTCACAGTTTCCCGACCTTCACGGCGACTCTCTCGATATCTTCAAGGCTCCCGCCACTGCGACGTCCCCGAAACGCCCCCACACGCGCCCTGCACTGCCCTTTCACTGCCCAAACCGCCGGGACCAGCCAATTCCCCTGTACCAGCTCGGTTTCGGTTGTGGCCGTGATCACCGTCCGCTCGTACTCTGGAGACCAGTTCGCGCGGAAGGGATGACATCGTGGTCCGGCAGTGGTCAGGTAAGGAAGCCCGCGCCCTCCGCGATGCCAAACGCATGAGCATCAGGGAGTTCGCGGCCCATCTCGGTGTACACGAACGCCTGGTGTCGAAATGGGAGGCTGGCGGTGCCCGGGTGCATCCGCGCCCGGTCAACCAGGCCGCGCTGGACACATCACTCGCCAGGTCCGACGAAGTCGTGCGGGCACGGTTCGCGGCCATGATCGATCAGCCCGTCATCGATCGGCCGGAACCGGAATTCGAGGTGCGTCAAGGTCATTCGACGCGCAGCAAGTATTCGAGCGACGCGGAACTTTTGGCACTCGTAGACGCAGGTGCGATGAGAGGTGATGCGTTAGCCGAGATTTCGGAGAGGGATCTGATCATGGCGGCTGCCCACGAAGCCAGCGAGCACGCCGGTCGCGCCGAGGCGAGTAACGTCGGCGCCTCCGCGCTGGAACAGCTCGACGCCGATGCCACCCGCATCGCCAGAGAGTATGTCCACGTGCCGCCGGTTCCGATGATGGTGGAGATGCTGCGGGTGCGCCGGCGGGTGTACCGGCTGCTCGAAGGCCACCAGAAGCCCGCGGACACAAGCCATTTGTATCTGCTGGCCGGAACGCTGTCGGGTCTGCTGGCCAACGCCAGTACCGATCTCGGACATCTCGACGCCGCCGGAGAACAGGCCCGTGCGGCCTGGGCCTATGCGGAACTGTGCGGCCACAACGGATTACGCGCGTGGACGCGCGGCATGCAGGCGCTGATCGAATACTGGTCCGAGCGGCCGCGCCGGGCGGTGGCACTCGCGCAGAACGGTCAGCAGTACGCCGACTCGGTGACCGCGAAGGTCCGGCTGCACAACATCGAGGCGCGCATCTGGTCCAAACTCGGCAGCGCCGCGGACGCCGAACGCTGCATCCGCGCCGCCGAGGCCGCACGCGCGGGCACCGGCACCGACGAACTGCACGACGAGACCGGCGGTGTCTTCGGCTTCCCGGAGGCCAAGAGTCATTACTACGCCGGCGCCACCTACATCCATCTCGGCCAGGCCGAACCGGCCCTGGCCGAAACCCAGCGCACCATCGAGTTGTACAGCGGCGGCCCCCGCGAACAGCGGTCGTACGGAGCCGAGGCGCTCGCGCGGGTCGACAACGCGGCGGCCCAGCTGATCAACGGCAGTCTCGACGGCGCCGGCGACGCACTGAGTCCGGTACTCGAACTCTCCGAGGATCGCCGCATCGCCCAACTCGAGGAGCGGCTCACCGGACTGCGCCGTCGCATCGCCACTCCCCGCTTCCGCGACGCGGTCGAGGCGCGCCGTCTGGACGAACGGATCGAGGAGTTCTGCGGCACCACGGTCGCCACCGGGATGCTGCCGGCCAATCCGCCGACCTGAGCGGCGGGCGCGCCGGCCCCGATGTGACCGGCGCAACGCCGATACGGCGCGGGGGCGATGCCTCGGATATGCAGTTGCGAGGCGGTGGCACCATTGAACAGGTGAGCCCTACCAGTCAGTCACCGCATCAGCCGCCCCGGATTCTGGAGCAGTCCCTGAAGCTCCAGAACGTTCTCTACGAAATCCGTGGGCCGGTGCACGCACATGCGGCACGACTGGAGGCCGAGGGCCATCGCATCCTGAAGCTGAACATCGGCAACCCGGCGCCGTTCGGTTTCGACGCCCCCGATGTGATCATGCGCGACATGATCGCCGCGCTGCCGTACGCGCAGGGCTACTCCGAATCCAAGGGCATCCTGCCCGCGCGCCGCGCGATCGTGACCCGGTACGAGCTGGTCCCCGGCTTCCCCGAATTCGACGTGGACGACGTCTACCTGGGCAACGGCGTCTCCGAACTGATCACGATGACGATGCAGGCGCTGCTCGACAGCGGCGACGAGGTGCTCATCCCCGCACCGGACTATCCGCTGTGGACCGCCATGACCAGTCTCGCCGGCGGCACCGCCGTGCACTACCTGTGCGACGAGTCCAACGGCTGGCAGCCGGATGTGGCCGATATCGAATCGAAGATCACCGACAAGACCAAGGCCCTGCTGGTGATCAACCCGAACAACCCCACCGGCGCGGTGTACTCGTCGGAGGTGCTGCAGCAGCTCGTGGACCTCGCTCGTAAACATCAGCTGTTGCTGCTCGCCGACGAGATCTACGACAAGATCCTCTACGACGACACCAAGCACATCTCGCTCGCCAGCCTGGCTCCCGACCTGCTGTGCCTCACCTTCAACGGCCTCTCCAAGGCCTATCGCGTGGCCGGATACCGGTCCGGCTGGCTGGTCATCACCGGTCCCAAGGAACACGCGGCCGGATTCCTCGAGGGCATCGACCTGCTGGCCTCCACCCGGCTGTGTCCGAACGTGCCCGCTCAGCACGCGATTCAGGTGGCGCTCGGCGGCTACCAGAGCATCGAGGATCTGATCCTGCCCGGCGGGCGGCTGCTCGAGCAGCGCGATGTGGCGTGGGAGAAGCTCAATATGATCCCCGGCGTCTCGTGCGTGAAGCCGAAGGGCGCGCTGTACGCGTTCCCGCGGCTGGATCCCGAGGTGCACGACATCCACGACGACGGAAAACTGGTGCTCGACCTGCTGCTTCAGGAGAAGATCCTGATGGTGCAGGGCACCGGCTTCAACTGGCCGCAGCACGATCACCTGCGCATCGTGACGCTGCCGTGGGCCCGGGATCTGGCCGTGGCGATCGAGCGCTTCGGCAATTTCCTCTCCAGCTACCGCCAGTAGTCGGGGCCGGGACGTGCCAAAACAAACCGGGAGTTTGGAAAAGTAGGTTTTTGAAGACTTTACTGGCGCAAACTTCGAACTTTTGTGTACAGTAGTCCTCGGCACTCACAGTGCCCGGCCGAGCCGCCTACCCCCCCCTGGGCCGCTCGGCCCTGGATTCGACCGCCTACCCCCCTGGGCCGTCGGATCCCTTTCGGGCGGCGGAGACATCCCCCTGCTCTCCGCCGCCCGCTCCCCCGCCTCCCCGCTGTACCGCCTCTCCGCGTTTGCGTGATCAGGTGTGCGGTTGTTCTTTGAGGCTGAAGCGGGCGCGTGAATCCGGCCAAAGCACGCGGAGACGTAGTACGCGCTGCTGTTGAAAATAAGTTCCTTTAAGCTCGCTGCGGTGAGCGAGCATCATCATCACCATCATGACCATTCCGGGCCCATTGCTATCGGGGCTACGGCGGCTCGGGTGGTGGTGGGGGTGCTCACCGCGATCGGGGTGATCGTCGTGATCGCCATGATCTGGTTGTGGCCCAGTCGGCAGCATGTGGATATTCCGTTGCCGATGCAGAACGGTGGCGGCGGGGCGGTGCAGACCGAGGCCGGGACCGTGGCGATGCAGGATATGGGGCCGTGCGGGAGTCCGTCGAACGGGCGCGCGTTTCCCGATACTCCGCAACCACCGCCGACCAATGCCTACACCTGCCAGCGCAGTCTGGTCTCGATCGAATCGGGGCCGAACAAAGGCAGCCGTACGCTGCTCGAAATCGCGCCGGGGCCGGGACAACCCGATTTGCATGCCGGAGACCACATTCGGCTGGTTCGCCAGGACGACCCGAGCGGAACCACCATCTATTCCTTCGACGACTATTCGCGCGGCATGCCCCTGCTGCTGATCACGCTCGTCTTCGTGGTGGTGATCGTCGCGGTGGCGCGGTGGCGCGGTTTGCGCGCCGTGCTCGGCCTGGTGTTCGCCTTCGGGGTGCTGGTCGTATTCCTGCTGCCCGCACTGCTCGACGGGAAGCCCGCGCTGCCGGTTGCCCTCGTCTCGGGAGCGCTGATTCTCTACGCGGTCCTCTATCTGGCGCACGGCGTCAATCTGCGGACCAGTTCGGCGCTGCTGGGCACACTGAGCGCGATGGTGCTCGCGGCGGTGCTGTCGTGGGTCGCGCTGGAGGTGACGAATCTGACCGGATTGTCCGAGGAGCAGAACACCAACGTCGCCACCTATATCCAGCACGTCAGCATTACCGGCCTGCTGCTCGCGGGCTTCATCATCGGCTCCCTCGGTGTGCTCAACGACGTCACCATCACCCAGGCCTCGGCCGCTTTCGAACTCGCCGCACTCGACGAAGAGGCAACGCGGCGTGAGGTTTTCGCGGCCGCCATGCGCGTCGGCCGCGACCACATCGCCAGCACGGTGTACACCCTGGTCCTGGCCTACGCCGGCGGCGCGCTGCCGCTGCTGCTGATGTTCTCCGTCGCCGGGCGCTCCATCAGCGACGTGCTCACCGGTGATGCGGTGGCCATCGAAATCACCCGATCCGCGGTCGGCGGCATCTGCCTCGCACTGTCGGTGCCCTTGACCACCGCCATCGCGGTCCTGCTGGCCCGCCCCTTCGGGCAACGCGCCGGCTTCGACGACTACGAGCCCGAACCCGAACCCCGCCGTGCCGTTGCCACGGGCCGGCGCCGGGCGGAGAGTGCGGCCGAGACCACCGGCAGCCACCGCCGCGTCGCCGCGCGTGACGAGACCGCAGGAAGTCGGCGCGTGCAGGGCCGGGAGAACAGGGCCGGTCACGACCACATCGACCACCGCGGTGGACCGAATACGGGCAGTCATCGCCGCGTCGAAGGGCGTCCGGCCGAGCCGCCCACCCGTCGCCGCACCGCCCCCTCGCCCGATGCGACCGGGGGCCAACGCCGCGCCGACACCGGCGGCCACCGGCGCATCGACGATCCCCGGGCCGATACGGGCAGTCACCGGCGCATCGATGATCGCCGGACCGATACGGGCAGTCACCGGCGTATCGACGGCCGCACCGGAGAGCCCACCGGCGGCCACCGGCGCGTCCCGTCCGGCCGCCCTCACGACGACCCCCGGCCGAGCTGGCCCACCCGGCCACCGCGACCGGATGCCGAGCCATACCCCCGCAACGATCCCCCGCCGCGCAACCGATCCTCTTGGCCCACAACGGGTTACGGGGATTGATCGACGCGCTTTCGACTACCGGCGGTGAGGGTACCTGCCGCCGCGATCGCCAGCGCTGCTATCACCGCCGTAACAGCCCATCCGAACCAGCTCACCGCGGCCGCACCGAAGGCGGTGCCGGCGCTGCCCCCGACGAAATACACGACCATGTAGGCGCTGTTGAACCGGGCGGGTGAGCCCGGGTCGATGGCCAGCACCGTGCTCTGATTGGCGACCTGCGCCGCGAACAGGCCCGCGTCGAACAGACCGAGACAGAGCAGGGCGAGCACCGTATTCGACAGGGCGACAGCGAGTATCACCGCGGCTGTACCGGCGACGACGAGACCTACCAGGATCACACGACGCGCCCCCACCCGATCCGTCCACGCTCCCGCGATGCGCGTCGCGGCGACACCGGCCAGTCCGGCGAACGCGTACAAGCCGATTCGCTCGGACGAGTAGGAGAACGGCGGCTGCGACAAAGCCGCCGCGAGACCGCCCCACACCGTGCAGAAGGCGAAGAACCACAAGGTGCCGCGAAGGGCCGCCGACCCCAGCGACGGATAGCGGGTGAACAGTCTCGGCAGCCCGCGCAGCATCGCCAGATATCCGGAGGCGACCGGGGCGGTTGCGGCGGGCAGCACGACCCGGGTCGCCGCCGCGAGCACCACACACGCCGTCGCGAAGACGAGCAGCATGCCCCGCCAGCCGATGAGGTCGGTGAGCCAACCGCCGACGATTCGCCCGGCCAGTATTCCGGCCGAGATCCCCGCCGTCACGGTTCCCAGCACCGTCGCACGCCGGCTCGGTTCCGCGAAACGCCCTGCCACCGAGCTCATCTGGGCTCCCACCGAAGAGGCCGCACCGATCAGGCCGATCACCGGGCCGAGCAACCACACCGCCCCGGCCGCGGCGCCGATCGCCGAGGCCGCGGCGAGCGCGGCGAACTGCAGCGACACCACTGTCCGAGGTGGATACCGGTCCACCAGCGGAACCAGGAGGGCGAGCCCCAGCAGATAGCCGACCGGCCCGCACGCCAGCGCTATCCCCATTTCCGCGACCGACGCGTGCAGCGATCCCGCCACCGCCGCGATCCCCGGCTGCAGTACGTACATGGTCGCGGTGCCGAGCCCGGCCGCCACCGCCATCAGTCCGACGACGGCCGTGCGCAGGACCGGAGCACGGGTGTCGATCAGCAGGTCGTTGTCCATGAACACGACGCTAGGAATCGGTCCCGGCCGGTGCTGGCGCTAATCGGACGCGACCGTCGACGCTTCCCGAGGGAACCGGACGGCCAACTCGTTCAGCGTCGTTCAGTCCGGGAGGAGGCCCATCGCGGTCAGAATTCGGTCCGCATAGCCGGAATCGATGGTCTCCCCACTGACCAGCAGCCGGTAATAGAGGGCGCCGTAGATCAGATCGATGGCAGTGTCGGGGTCGAGACCCGCGGGAAGGCGGCCGGCGGATCGGGCGTCGGCGAGGAGCTCACCCACCTCGGCCCGCCGCCCGGCGATGAACCGATCTCGCAGCGCCGCAGCCAATTCCGGATCGTGCTGCGCGGCGGCGACCAGGGCTACGAAAGGACGTCGCGCGTCGGGATCGCTCATCAAGGTCGCCACGCGGCGGACCGTGGTGCGCAGACGGGTCAGGGCATCCCCCTCGGCGGGGACGCTCATCCGGTCCGCGAAGGCGTCGGTGAACGCATCCATCAGGACGGCCGCCTTGGTGGGCCACCAGCGGTAGATGGTGTTTTTGCTGACTCCGGCGCGGGCGGCGATCTCGTCCACACTCAGGCCCGGCAGGCCGCGGTCGGTCAGCAGGTCGCGGGCCGCCTCCAGCACCGCGCGCCTGGATCGTTCACTGCGCGGCCGGCCCGGACCGCGCGACTGTTTCACCTCGACCATGGCGCAAGTCTAACCTTTTGGATACGATACGAGCAGTATCTTAATTAACCGCAGGTGAGGACATGCGATGGCGACAGACAAGGTGTGGCTGATAACAGGGACCTCCTCCGGATTCGGATTGGCACTGACTCGTGCGATCGCGTCCGCCGGGGGCCGGATCGCGGCGACGGCCCGCGACCCTCAGCGCGCGCAGGCCCTGCGGGAACTGGCGGACGAGCATCCCGGGCGAATCCTGGTGACCCCGCTGGACGTCACCGACGCCGAGCAGTCCCGGCAGGCGATCGCGCGCGCGAAGCAGGCCTTCGGCCGGATCGACGTGGTCGTGAACAACGCCGGCTACGGGGTGTTCGGTGCGCTCGAGGAGATTCCGGACAGCGAAGTGCGCGCGGTATTCGAAACCAATGTGTTCGGATCGCTCAACGTCGTGCGCGCCGCACTGCCGGTATTGCGCGAGCAGAAGGGCGGCCACCTCGTGCAGATCTCGTCGGTAGCCGGTGTGGCCGCGCCGTCGCCGGGCCTGGGCCTTTATGCCGCAACGAAATTCGCCGTCGAGGGCATGAACGAGGGGCTGCTCCGGGAGGTCGCCCATCTCGGCATCGATGTGACCATCGTCGAGCCCGGAATGTTCGGCACCGGTTTCGTTGCGTCGCTGGGGATTACGCCTGTCACGCATCCCGACTACGGCGCCAGTGTCCGAGCGGCCTTCGACCGTTTGTCTACCCTGGACCCGAGCGTCTACGGCGATCCCGACGATGCCGCGCAGCAGATCATCGCGGCCGTCGAATCGCCCACACCGCCGCTGCGGCTACCGATCGGCCGGGACGCGATCACCGCGATCCGCGCCGAACTGACCGCCGAACTCGCCGCCCTCGACGCGCTGGACAGCGCCGCGGCGGCCGGCCGCTGATGCCGCACCGGATCGCGACGCCTCCCCGCGGGTTCGATCGCGGGGTGGCAGGCGCGCGCGAATGCCGCTAAGGTCGGTGCGTTCCACCGGCACGGTGCCGGGGGAATCTTCAACGGGGGTGGGCCGCATGGCATTCCGTAAATCGACGATCCAGAAACAGCTGGCCGAGAAGCTGGTCGAATTCGCCCCGCCGGGTGAGCAGATGCAGCTCGCCTTCCAGGCGATCACCGGCCCGAGCCCGTGGGTGGACGACCTGCCCTACGTGCGGTTCGCGATGCTGTTCGTGCGCAAGTACTACTTCGTCGTGCTGACCAATACGTCGGTCGTCATCGTCGAGGCCAACAAGTGGACGGGCCGGCCCGCGAACCTGGTGTGCGCCGAGCATTTCAGCACGGCCATGTTCACGGAGATGAAGATCAACCCGCTGTGGTCGAAGGTGTACTACCGCATGCCGCACACCGGAGCCCCCGAGCGCCTCAACGTGCATCGCCGCTGGCGCGAGGAACTCGACGCACTGGTGTCGCGACTCCCGCAGTTGGCCAACCTGGCCGCCTGAGAGCAGATCGGCTCATCGTGATGGCCGGCCGAAGTCTTCGCCGGCCATCACGCCCGGTTGCCGACCACAGCCTCGTCCCGCCCACACCTAGTGCGCGGGGCGGAGTTCCACGCAGCATTCGCCGGCGGTCGGCGCGAGTACCGCTTCGATCGCCTCGGCTTTCAGGCCCGTGAGCACCCCGCGCAGGTAGGCGTGGTTGAGGCCGCAGACCAGGCCGGGGGCTTGGGTGGAGAGGGGGTGGAAGGGGCAGTTGCGCAGGCGTAGGCAGTTCAGCGGGTCGCGGCTGGGTTCGAAGCCCTGGTCGGACAGGATCGCCTGCACCACCGTCAGGGCGCGCTCGACGCCGAGGCGGCCGGGGCGTAGGCGCTCGCGGGCGTTGTGGCCCAAGGCGTTTCCGCGTTCGGCCGCGACTCGTTCGGCGGCGTCGCGGGCCGTTTCGCCGGTACTCTCGGCCAGCACCGCATCCATCAGGATTTCGGCCAGCACTTCGTGGCGGCGTTCGGGGATGTTCACCCGCACCTCGGCGGCGGTGGGCTCGTACACCTTGGGAGCGCGGCCGACCCGGCGCAGGCCGCCGGTCTGTTCGTAACGCGCCTGGAGAAGTCCGGCGGCGACGAGTTTGTCCAGATGGAAGGCCGCCAGCTTCCGCGAGATCCCGACCTGTTCGGCCGCTTCGTCCCGAGTCACGGGCCGCCGGGCGCCGCGAATGAATCTGTACATGCCGCGCCGCAGGTCGTCATCGAGCACCGCGACCGCACCGATCGCCGAATCGCTGGTCATTCGACCACAATAACGCCGAATCCATTGGGTCGAAAGATCGATGGCATCGATTCACATGCGTTGTATTGACCACCGATACAGTTTCGCCAATACTTATTGGCGAAACTGAACCTCGACCGAGGGAGCGTGGAGCCATGGCCGGTGATGTCGCAGCCGGAGATATGGAGCAGGCCAAACAACCCGTCAGCGCCGCACTGGCCGGGCCGTACGGGCATCCGTTCCACCCGATCCTGGTGACGGTGCCGATCGGGGCGTGGGTCGCGAGCCTCGTCTTCGACATCGGCTCCCACATCGTCGACGACCCGCAGTTTCTCGCCCGCGGGGCCGAATGGCTGGTGGCGATCGGCGTGCTCGGCGCGTTGGCCGCCGCCTCGATCGGCTTTCTGGACCTGTTCGCCATCCCGTCCGGCACGCCCGCGTTCCGCATTGGGCTGATCCACATGAGCCTGAACCTGATCATCACCGTCGCCTATGCACTGAACTTCTGGTGGCGGACCGCGGCCGGCACCGATCGCGCGACACCCGTCGGGCCCCTGGTCTTGTCGATCGCATCCCTGCTCGTGCTGGGCATATCCGGATATCTCGGCGGCAAACTCGCCTACCGCTACGGCGTCCGGGTCGCCGGCGAAAGCACCCAGGCCACCGGCTACCGCCGCTGACCTTCCCTTCTCACACTCGGGAGTCATCATGGGCATCGCAGCTCTGATCCTCTGGCTGCTCACCGCGGGCGGAGGGTTCTTCCTGCTGGCCACCTGGATCGCCAAAGGCGGTGTGCGACAACCGGGTTCCAGTCATCTGCCGCCGCCGGTGGTCTTCGGGCACTTCCTGCTCGCCGTGGCCGGTCTGGTGGTGTGGATCGTCTATCTCGTGATCGACAACGACGCCTTGGCCTGGGTCGGATTCGGACTGCTGGTTCCGGTCGCGCTGCTCGGATTCGTGATGCTGTTGCGCTGGCTGCCCGTCTACCGCGCCCGCACCACCGGGCAGGTGACCGCACCCGAGGCCGGGGATCCCGCCGAGCGGCATTTCCCGGTGGCGATCGTCGGCGGGCACGGCGTCCTGGCCGTCGCGACTCTCGTACTCGTGCTGCTCACGGCTCTCGGCGTCGGCGGGAGCTAGCTTCGCGCCCTGAGGCGAGCCCGGCGTCAGCCGGCGGGTCGAGCACCGGCCACGGCGAATGCGACCGCCTCGGCCGCATTCGCCGCCCGGTGACTCCCCTCGACGGTCTCGCCCTCCGCATCGAGGATCTGCCATCCGCCGATCGACACCACCGGCACGCCCCCACGTCGATTCGCCAGCGCCAGCTCCGACAGCGTTCCCCAGGAACCGCCCACCACGACCACCGCATCCGCCGACGAGATCAGAATCGCGTTCCGTGCCTCGCCCATATTCGTGTACAGGACGGCGGAGAGTCCGGCACACACACCTGCTCGGCCGGTGTCCGGCCGTACTCCGATCACCAGGCCGCCTTCGGCCGACGCGCCCTCGGCGACCGCCGCCATCACCCCGGTTCCGCCGCCGCACAACACGACTGCGCCGGCCCGAGCCAGCAGCCGGCCGACCTCCCGCGCGGTAGCGGCCTCGGCGTTCGTGCAGTCGCGCGGCCCGCAGACCGCGATCTGGACAGGGGGCATCTCGCACACTCCTCGGACCAGCCGATAGGTGATGATCAGGCTGATCCGGTCGGATGTCACCGCCCGCGATGGGCGTTGAGCGACAGGCCGAGTCCGGCGACGGTGAGGCCCAGCAGACCGAAGACCGGTTGCAGCCAGAAGAACTGGCCGATGATTATCGGCTGCACCGCGACCCAGCCGACCAGTAGCGCACCGCTGCACACCGCCATCGCGGCCGCCCGATGATCGTTTCGAATGACCGCGGCGGCCGTCGCCGCCATCGGAACCGCCACGAGCAGACCGAGGAGAACGGCTGCGAGAACCGGACTGTGCAGGGGCAATCGCGCCTCGACGGCGGCACCGAGGTCGGCACCGCCACCGGCGAGACCGATGGCCCCGGCCGAGGCCCAGAACGCGATGAATGCTGCCACGCCCGCCAGCACCGCGCGGGTCAGCCGGATCGTCTTGACCTCGGTGGAAATCGTCATCATTCGACAGTGCCCGGTCGGCCACCGGTTGGGGCAGGGCCGAAGGTCGTTGCTTTGCCAGGCCCTCGGCCGAATCGAGGCGCATCACGGCCCCGGCCTCGTCAGCCCCCGCACCTCGGCGCGCTCCGGGCCTACTGCCGCGGCGGGAACGGTGGCAGCAGCGGCGGAATGGTCGGCACCACGATCGGCGGCAGGCCGGGGACGACGATGGTCGGTGGTCCCAAGGGCGCGGCCGAGGTGGTGGTGGTCGGCGCCTGCCAGTTGGGAGTGGGCGCGGCCACCGAGGCGTTGGTGGCATCGGTGGTCGGCGCGACCGAGGGGTCCGCGGAGGCGCGGGGCGGAGCGTCGGGCACCGAACTGGGGGCTGAGGTGTTGCTCTGGGAATCACCGCGGAGAACCGATTGGCCCCAGCCGAGACCGATCCCGAGCGCCGCGACGACGACCAGCGCACCGACCGCCACCCCGGCCACGCTCAACTCCCGGCGGCGACCGGCATCGACGGCGCCGACCTTGCCGCCGGGTGCGCTCTTGCCGCGCGCCTTGTTGCGTTTGCGGGCGCGTCGCAGCGCATCCTCGGACAACCACACCGGCGCCAATTGCACGGTGTCGTCGGCGGATCCGGGCCCGGGCGCCTGCGGGACGGGTGCGGGTGCGGCCACCTGGGCCGGGCGGGCGAGCAGCGCCGCGCCGCGCACGATCACGGTCTCCGGATCGGCGGGCACCAGCACGGGCATGCCCATCCACCGCTCCAGAATGCGCGCGATCAGCGGGATCCGGGCACACCCACCGATCACGAAGACCGCCTGCACGGCCTGTTCGGAGCGCATCATCACATCGCGGGTCATGCGGGCCGACGATTCGACGGCGAGCATGATCAGCGCTTCGAAGTTCTCCTGCGACAACAGCACCAGGCCGTGCTCGGACGGGACCGCGACCGCCGTGGTGCTCGACAGCTGTTCCTTGGCCTGCCGGCATACGCCGTCCAGGGCCGCCAAACCCTGTGCGGTGGGCGGATGTTCGATCCGGCCGGAAGCGATCTGCTGTTCACGGATCAGCGAATCCAGATAGTCGCCGCTGATGTCGCTGGTGCGCTCGCTGTGGCTCACCTTTCCGGATTCCACGTCGATCACGCTGACCGAGAGCCCGGAACTGCCGAGGTCGTAGAGCGCGACCGTGCGATAACCCTGCAGTTCACCGGTGGCGCGCAGGAATTCCCGCGCCGCCGCGACCTCGGGCACGAGTTCGTAGTTGGTGAGCTGACGGCGGGCGAGGGCGCCCCGCAGCGTGCGCGCGTGTTGTTCGTTGCGATAGGCCAGCGCGGTCGCGGCGATCTCCGGCGCGGAACCGAAGACGGCGCCGACGGTTTCGGCGGCCACATCGTCCATGGACTGCTGTTCGGCGACCGGCATCGCCTGGACGTCGAAGGCGGTGGAGACGAATCGTTCGGCGGAATTACCGGGATGTGGGATCGCGACGCGAATGGCGCCGGCCCCCACCGAAACTCCCAGTACCGAACTCATCTGCCGCCCATCTCGTTTCACGCTTCACGACCGGTACGCCCGACCGCCGCCCCCACGGCCTGCGCTGGGCCGTGCGAGCGAAGCCGGGCCGCTGTGCGGGCCCGATGCTCATGCCGCAGGGCGCCGCCACTCTACCTGGCTCCCGCCACCCTACGACGTGCCGAGTCCCGCGTACACCCATCCCGCGGCGGTCCACTCGGCGCGCTCGAGACAGTTGCGACCGTCGATGATGGAACGCCCGCGCACCACCGGCTCGAGGTCGCGCGGCGAGAGTGCGGTGAACTCGTCCCATTCCGTGAGAACCAGCACCACATCCGCTCGATCACAGGCCTCCGCCACCGAGGTCGCGTAGTTCAGCGTGGGAAACACCCGGCGCGAGTTCTCCAGCGCTTTCGGGTCGTAGACGGTGACCACGGCCCCGTGCAGCTGGATCATTCCGGCCACGTTCAGCGCGGGCGAATCGCGCACATCGTCGGATTCCGGTTTGAAGGCGGCGCCCAGCACCGCCACATTGGCGCCCAGCAGCGAGCCGCCGCACGCCTTGGCCGCCATATCGACCACCTTGGTGCGCCGGCGCATATTGATGTTGTCGACCTCACGCAGGAACGCGACCGCGTGATCGGCGCCGAGTTCCCCCGCGCGGGCCATGAACGCGCGGATGTCCTTGGGCAGGCAGCCGCCGCCGAAGCCGAGCCCGGCGTTGAGAAAGCGCCGGCCGATGCGGGCGTCGTGACCCAGCGCGTCGGCCAGCATCGTGACATCGGCCCCGGTCGCCTCGCAGACTTCGGAGACCGCGTTGATGAACGAGATCTTCGTGGCCAGGAACGCGTTGGCGGACACCTTCACCAATTCCGCGGTGGCCAGGTCGGTGAGCAGGAACGGCACCTGCGCCGCGATCAGGTCGGCGTAGATCTCGCGCACCTGCGCACGCACCCATTCGGCGCGTTCGCGTTCGGCGTCGACACCGAGGACCAGCCTGTCGGGCCGCAGGGTGTCACGCACCGCGAACCCCTCCCGCAGGAATTCCGGATTCCAGGCGACCTCGACGTCGGTGCGGGCGCGGGCCCGCATCCGGCGGCCCAGTTCCGCGGCCGTGCCGACGGGCACCGTCGACTTGCCGATCAGCACCGACGGCCGCTCCAGCAGCGGCGCCAGCGAATCGGCCACGGCATGGACATATTTCAGGTCCGCGCCGTATTCGCCCTTCTTCTGCGGCGTGCCGACACCGAGGAAATGGGCGTCGGCGTGCGCGGCCGCCTCCTCGTAGGAGGTGGTGAAGCGCAGTCGCCCGGCATCGAGATTGCGGCGCAACACCGCCTCCAGGCCGGGTTCGTAGAACGGCACGACGCCGTCGGACAATTTGGCCACTTTGCCGGGGTCGATATCCACCCCGAGCACCTCGTGACCGAGCTCGGCCATGCAGGCGGCATGGGTGGCTCCCAGATATCCCGTCCCGAATACCGTCAGACGCATAATCGATTGATACGTGCCGGGTATGGCCGGTCCGCGTCCACGAGGCGAGGGCGCAGGCAACAGTGGGTGTACAGGGAGAAACCGTCGCCGATCAGCGCATTCGCCGACCACCTACCATCGCAGGGTGCGAAAAAGGTGGTGGGTGCGCGGTGCGGTGGGGGTCGTGCTCGTGCTCGCCGTCGCGGTGGCGGCGCTGTGGCCGGTGTACGTGCGCCCGCGGACCGACACCCCGCACGCGGCCGATGCCATCCTGGTGCTCGGCGGAGCCCACGACGGCCGCGAGGAACTGGCGCTGCGCCTGGCCCACGACGGTTACGCCCCGCAGGTGGTGTTCTCCGATCCGTACGACCACTCCCCGCTGATCAACCGAATCTGTCACGGCGGCTACAGCTTCCGGGTGAGCTGCTTCGATCCCGAGCCGCGCACCACACGCGGTGAGGGACGCGAACTGGCCGCCCGCGCCGCCCGCGAGAACTGGCGGCGCGTGATCGTGGTGACCTTCACGCCGCACATCTCCCGCGCCCGGTATGTGCTCGGCAAGTGCTGGGGCGGTGAGATTCTCCTCGTCGACGCGCATCCGCACATCGGTGCCGCGCGATGGGCCTACCAGTACCTGTATCAGTCCTCGGGGTACATCAAAGCCGCATTCGAGGACTGCTGAACCGG
Source organism: Nocardia nova NBRC 15556 (assembly GCF_001613005.1). Classification (GTDB taxonomy): domain Bacteria; phylum Actinomycetota; class Actinomycetes; order Mycobacteriales; family Mycobacteriaceae; genus Nocardia; species Nocardia nova. Next base: position 18,001 of record NZ_BDBN01000013.1, read on the forward strand.
TCCGGCATCCGCGGCGGGGGCCGGACCGCCACCCTATCGCTCGGTACCGGTAAATCCTTGTGCCGCACCGCTTTCCGGAAGCACAGGCCCCGAATAGCCGGCGATACGCACCCGCTCGTCCATGCGATCGCGGATGTGGCGAACGCGTTCGTCCACCGAGGTCCGCGGCGCGTACGCCGACACCGAGAGGGCATACAGCGCGGCCGCGTCGCCGGACTCCGCCCGCCGTTCCTGCAGTGCCACACCGAGGTCCGTGCCGTATCCCAGGTCGACGGCGGCGCGGTCGGCCCGGTAGTCGATGCGGCGCACGACCGGCACGAGCGCGCAGGCCGCCACCTCCGGAGCGATGCGCAGCAGCAGTGCGGCCGGAAGTCCCACGATCACAGTGGTGGCCGCGATCGCCGGGCAGGCGACCAGCACCCGGCTGACCGCACTCCAGCCGATCCCGAAGATCCGGGCCGCCGGTGGCGTCATCCGCCGCGTCAGCCACGCTCCGACCGCGGCCGGACCCGAGAGCAACACCCGCTCCAGCCATACCAACGGCAGATTGAAATATCGGAATACGAACTGGCACAGCGCTACTCGTCCTTCGGACCGATATCCGAGTTCACGGGCCAGCACCGCTTCGAGTTGCCGTGGGGGCGCACCGAGTACGGCGGAGGGGACCGCGATCATCCGCCGGGGCAGCAGCAATTCGCGCTCGCTCTCCCGGATCCACAGCGAGTGCGAGGAGGAGGCGATGCCGGACCGCCGGGCCACCCGCTCCCACGCCGTCGTCAGCGCGTGCCGCTCGGCGGAGGTGGGCGCACGCACCCCGAAACGTGCCGTCAACCACCGCCGCTCGGCGCCCAGGAAGAACACCACCGCGACGAGTACGCACACCGCCAGCCACGCGATGGCGAGGATGCCGAGGGTGCCGAAGCCCATCGCCAAACCGAGCCCGTAGAGCAGCACCGTGAGGATCGCGGCGGTGGGTGCGGCCGCCAGTACCAGCGCCGTCCAGGAGCGGATCCGGTCGGTCGCGGAGGGCCGGATGGCCGCGCCCGCACCGGGGTCGTTCGCCTTCGCTGTCGAGTCAAAGGTCATGCACCACGGTAAAGGGAGAGCGCAAAACCGCACGTCGCGGGGCGTTACACGGCGGTAACCGAGCGGCAAAACGGACACCACACGGGACCTGCACCCTCGAAAGGCCGCGCCGAGCGCGGAAACGATGAGGAGTAGATCGTGGTTGATGTGCAAACCCGTCCGGCGACCGCTGCCGCCGCGACGAAGGAAACCCTCGAGGACTACACGCTGCGCTTCGCGCCCCGCAGCTACCGCAAATGGAGTCCGGCCGTGGTGGGCGTCTCCGCGCTGGGCGGCATCGCCTATCTCGCGGATTTCTCCATCGGCGCGAACATCGGCATCGCGAACGGCACCGGAAACGCGTTGCTGGGCATCGGAATCTTCGCGATCGTCATCATGATCACCGGATTTCCGCTGGCCTACTACGCCGCCCGCTACAACATCGATCTGGATCTGATCACTCGCGGCAGTGGGTTCGGCTA
>NZ_BDBN01000014.1 GCF_001613005.1 Nocardia nova NBRC 15556
CGACGCCGCTGTGGCTGTTGCTGATGGTGTTGCCGTTCGCGTTTCTGCTGATCCGCCACCCTGATTCGATCGATTCGTTCTTCGCCTACGGCGGTAAGGACGGTGCGGGAGTGAGCCTTTCCGGTGCGCTGCTGGCCGCCGGCGTCTGTCTCTCACTGATCGCCCAGATCGCCGAGCAGATCGATTATCTGCGGTTCATGCCGCCGAAAACCCCGGAGAACGCGCGCAGATGGTGGGGCTGGATGCTGCTGGCGGGGCCGGGCTGGGTGATCTTCGGTGCCGTCAAACAGGTCGTCGGCCTGTTCCTCGCGGTCTATCTGATCGCGAATCTGCCGGGGGCGCAGGACATCGCGAATCAGCCGGTGCATCAGTTCCTGGAAATCTACCGCGATATGGTTCCGTCCTGGCTGGCGATGACGCTCGCGGTGGTGCTGGTGGTCATCTCACAGATCAAAATCAATGTGACCAACGCGTATTCGGGTTCGCTGGCGTGGACCAACTCGTTCACCCGCGTGACGAAGACCTATCCGGGCCGGCTGGTATTCCTCGGCGTGAACCTGGCGATCGCGCTGATCCTGATGGAAGCCAATATGTTCGACTTCCTCAACGACATCCTCGGCTTCTACGCCAACTGCGGTATCGCCTGGATCGTCACCGTCGCAACGGATATCGCGGTCAACAAGTATCTGCTGAAGCTCTCGCCGAAACAGCCCGAATTCCGGCGCGGCATGCTCTACAACTTCAACCCCGTCGGCCTGGTCGGTTTCGGACTGTCGGCGGTGCTGTCGATCATGACATTCTTCGGTGTGTTCGGCGCGGCGTTGAAACCGTATTCGCCGATCGTCGCCGTCGTGATCGCCTTCGTCGCCACCCCGCTCACCGCCGTCCTCACCAAGGGCAAGTACTACCTGCGCCGGGGCGACGACGGAATCGAGCTGGACATGTTCGACGAACACGGCAACCCCTCGGGTGAAACCCTCACCTGCCACGTCACCGGAATGGACTTCGAACGCCCCGACATGATCGCCTCCGCGGTTCCGGGGCCGGAGGGCGAAATCCGATACATCAGCTCACTGGCGCTGTCGACGGACAAGTCGGGCGCGCACGTGCTGCCGCCGGGCTGACCTACCTCGGGTCGGCGACATGCGCGGCGGCCGGTTCGGAATATCAGGACTCCGCGGGCTGCGGAATCGAATCCTGCGGCAGGGGGAAATTCATATACGCCCGCGAGGGCGTGGGCCCGCGCTGACCCTGATATTTCGAGCCGGCCGCCGCGCTGCCGTACGGATGTTCCGAGGGACTGCTCAGGCGGAACAGGCACAGCTGGCCGATCTTCATCCCCGGCCACAGCGTGATCGGCAGATTCGCCACATTCGACAACTCCAGCGTGATGTGCCCGCTGAAACCCGGATCGATGAATCCCGCCGTGGAATGGGTGAGCAGCCCGAGCCGCCCCAGGCTCGATTTACCCTCCAGGCGTCCGGCCAGATCATCGGGCAGGGTGCAGACCTCGAGCGTGGAGCCGAGGACGAATTCACCCGGATGCAGGACGAACGGCTCGCCTTGATCGGGTTCGACCAGAGTGGTCAGCTCGTCCTGGCGTTGCGCGGGATCGATATGGGTGTAGCGGGTGTTGTTGAACACCCGGAACATTCGATCCAGACGCACATCGATACTCGACGGCTGAACCAATTTCTCGTCGAACGGTTCCAGCCCGAGCCGCCCGGCGGCCAGCTCGGCACGAATGTCGCGATCGGAAAGCAGCACGGCGGTCAGCCTAGTAACCCGTGTTCGCGGGCTCGCAGCCGCACAGCGAGCCGGGACGAAATTCGTCCCATCCGCCGGACCGGTCGACGCGAACTCCTTGTCGCCAACGACGAGATATGCGACCGCCGGGTCGTCCGAGAGAAAGCGATGAACCGATGAGAAGTATGAAGCGCGCCGTTGTCACCGCAGCGCTGGTTTCGACCACGGCCCTGCTGGGAGTGTCGGCCTGTTCTTCCGACGACAACTCCGGTTCGGGATCGACGCCGACCACGATGAACGGTAACGCGACGACCAGCCCCATGATGTCGCCGAGCGGTTCGGCCGCCGATGCCATGGCCGGCCTGGTCGGCCCCGGCTGCAAGGCCTACGCCGAGCAGGTGCCCACGGGCCCGGGGTCGGTCGAGGGGATGGCACAGGATCCGGTGGCGACCGCCGCCTCACACAATCCGATGCTGACCACGCTCACCGCGGCGGTGTCCGGAAAGCTGAATCCTCAGGTCAACCTGGTCGACACCCTGAACGGCGGCCAGTTCACCGTGTTCGCGCCCACCGACGACGCGTTCGCGAAACTGCCGCCGGCCACGGTCGACAGCCTGAAGACCGACAGCGCCACCCTCACCAAGATCCTCACCTACCACGTGGTGCCGGGGCAGATCGCGCCCGACGCCATCGCGGGTGAGCACAAGACGGTCGAGGGCGGCATGGTGAACGTGACCCGATCCGGCGACACGATCAAGGTCAACGACGCGTCGGTCGTCTGCGGAGGTGTGAAGACCGCCAATGCGACGGTCTATCTGATCGATACCGTCCTGATGCCGCCCGCCTGAGTTGTCACGACTGCCGTTCGCGCTGGTCGGAGAACGTCCTGGTCGGAGAATGTATCGGCGCGGTTCGGTCGATGTAGCGCACCCGGGCGAAAACGTTCCGAAATCCGCACCCATCCGGCACGCTGGTCATGTCGAACCTCTTCCCATGTATGCAGGGACGCGCTCATGACCGGCGATCCGGAGTTCACCTCGATCCGCCTGGCAGACACCTCCGACACCCCGTCGTGTCCGCCGGGTGGAGGCGAGCGAGCGGAAACACAACGTGAGCTCGCCACCCTGCTCGCGGCCGCCGCCACCGGAAACCGCGAGGCGTTCACGCGCTTCTATCGGGCGACCAGCGCGAGGGTGTTCGGTCTGGCCCTGCGCATCCTGCGCAATCACACCGCCGCCGAGGAGGTCACGCAGGAGGTGTACCTGCAGGCCTGGACGGCCGCCGAACGCTACGACCCCGCGCTGGCCAGCCCGATCGGCTGGCTGATGATGCTCACCCATCGGCGTGCCGTGGACCGCGTGCGCCTCGAGGAATCGGCGACGGTGCGCGATCGTGTCTACGGCCACGCCCACCTCGGGCGCGACCACGACACGGTCGCCGAGACGGTCGGTCAGCGACTGGAGGAGCAGGCGGTGCTGCACTGCCTGGACACTCTCACCGCGACCCAGCGGGAGGCGATCGCGCTGGCCTACTACAGCGGACGCACCTATCGAGAAGTCGCCGAACATCTCGATGCGCCACTGCCCACCGTCAAGAGCCGTATCCGGGATGCGCTGAAACGGCTTCAGACCTGCCTCTCGGGGGTGGCCGCCCATGCCTGACACATCCGACCACGAGTTGCTCGACCTGGCCTACCCCTACGCACTGGACGCGGTCGGTGATTCCGAGCGCGACGAGATCGAACAGCGCGTCGCCGATGCCGGACCGGACACGAGCCAGGCCTTCTCGGTGGTGGTTCGCGCGGTCCGCGAGACGATGGGTGCTTTGTCGGTGCTCGATGCGCAGGAGCCCGCGCCGGAATTGGAAGCGCGCATACTCGCCGCACTCGACCGGGCGCGGCCCACCGATCCGTCCGCTGCGGTTCCGCTCACCCGACCGTCCAGGAGGCCTCGGCTACGGTGGCTGGCCGCGGCGGCCGCGGTAGTGGTGGCGGCCGGAATCGGCGGCGGTATCGTCGCCCAGCAATACGCCGGGCAGACCGCGAATCCCCCGATGGCGGAACAGATCATGCGGCAACCGGATGCACACACCGCGAGCGCGCCGCTCAGTACCGGCGGTGTGGTGACGGTGCACGCGTCCACCGAAATGGGTGCGGCCACAGTGGCTTTCGACAGCGTGCCGCCGGCGCCGCAGGGCCATGTGTACCAGCTGTGGGTGGTACCGCCGACCGGTGCGCCACGCTCGGAAGGGGTGATGGACCGCATGCCGAGTGCGTCCGCGCCGATGGTGGCCACTTATTCCGGCGGCGACGCACTGGCCATCACCGTCGAACCCGCGGGCGGCTCCCCGGCCCCGACCACGGCCCCGATCGCCTCCATGTCGATGAGCTGACGATCGGCGCCGTCCGCGCGGACCGGCGTCACGAATTCCTCATCCCACCTGGGAATCGAGGAGATCATGATCGATACGGGTACGCGCGAGCCCACCGCGCACCGCGGCACGCTCGGATTCGCCGCCGCCGCGCTCGCCGGAATACTGGCCGGTGCGGCGGTGCTGGGCATCGGCGAACTCGTGGGTGCGATCCTGGATCCACGCTCCTCGCCGTTCTTCGCCGCCGGGGCGACGGTCGTCGATCACACGCCGCAGCAACTGCGCGAGGAGGCGATCCGGCGGTTCGGCAGTCACGACAAGGACGTGCTGTTCGCCGCCATGGGCGCGGCGATGGTGGTGCTTGCCGCACTGTGCGGTGTGCTCGAACGTCGCCGTCGCATCGGCAGTGCGGTATTCGCCGTTCTGGGTGTCGCGATCATCGCTGCGGCACTGCATCGCCCGAATGCGCAGTGGTGGTTCGCGATTCCGACCGCGGCGGGTGTGGCGGCGGGGCTGATCGTCTTACGGCTACTGCTCCCACACGGCGGCCGACACGACGAGTTGCGGGGCCGCGAAGGGGCTCGGGACCGCGTCCCGGACCACGGCGATATCCCGAGTGCCACTCGATTGGCCCGGCGGCGTTTTCTGGCGATGGCGGCCGGGGCCGGCGCGATCGCGGTCGGTGCCGCGGCGGCAGGACGATTCGTGGCGCAACGGCTGCGGGACGTGGCCGCGGACCGGGCGCGATTCATCGTGCCCGGAACAGTTTCGGAGGCCGCGCCGATCACCCCGGCCATGACCCGCTCGGTGCCGGGACTTACCGCATTCGTCACGCCCGGCGCCGACTTCTACCGGGTCGACACCGCGCTGCAGGTGCCGGCCGTCAGCAGTACCGAGTGGAGCCTGCGCATCCACGGAATGGTCGACCGCACAGTGGAATTCACGATGGACGAGTTGCGTCGGCGCCCCGCGATCGCGCGCATGATCACGCTGACCTGTGTGTCCAACGAAGTGGGTGGCGATCTCGCGGGCAATGCGGTGTGGACCGGCTACCGGCTGGCCGATCTGCTACACGAGGCGGGTGTGCGTCCGGATGCCGATATGGTGCTGTCCCGCAGCGCCGACGGATTCACCGCCGGGACGCCGATCCAGGCGATGACCGACGGGCGCGACGCCCTGCTCGCCGTCGGCATGAACGGCGCGCCGCTGCCGCTCGAACACGGCTACCCGGCGCGGCTCGTGGTTCCCGGCCTCTACGGCTACGTCTCCGCCACCAAATGGGTGGTCGACCTCGAAGTGACCAGATTCGATCGCGCACAGGCGTATTGGACGACCCGGGGGTGGGCGGACCGGGCTCCGATCAAGACCGCGTCCCGGATCGATGTCCCCGCCGCCTTCGCCACCCTGTCCGCCGGCCCGGTCACAGTCGCCGGAGTCGCCTGGGCTCAGCATCGCGGTATCGCGTCGGTGGAGGTGCGGGTCGACGACGGCCCCTGGCTCGCCGCCGACCTGACCACCGAATACTCCCCCGACACCTGGCGCCAATGGACCTACCGCTGGCAGGCCACCCCGGGCACCCACACCCTGCACGTCCGCGCCACCGACACCACCGGAACCACCCAGCCCGCACAGCGCCGCCCCCCGATGCCGGACGGCGCGACGGGGTGGCATTCCCGGACGGTCGGTGTGCGGTGAGATGTTTCGTGCGCCGTGGGCGGGTAGCCACCCTGTGACACCGACCGACCGACACCGACCGAGTCGGATTCCGTCGTACGAGGAGTGGTGACCGATGACATCGACCAACATCCAGCCGATGAGCGCCTCGGGTCCCGACGCCGAACCGTTCGAGACGGTCGACGCCTATACCGGCGAAACCCTCGCCGAACTGCCCTATCTGGCGACCGAACAACTCGATGCCCTGCTCGAACGTGCGGACGACGCCTATCGGTCATGGCGTGCCACGCCGGTCGAGCAGCGTGCGCGGGTGGTGTCCGCCGCAGCCGATCTGATGCGCGAACGCAAGGACGACCTCGCCCGGCTCATCACCCGCGAAATGGGCAAACGCATCTCCGAGAGCGAGTTCGAAGTCGACCTCGCGGCGAGCATCCTGCAGTACTACGGCGAGAACGGCCCGCGCATTCTGGAGCCCACCGCGCTGCCGGTCGAGGAGGGTGAAGCTCAGGTCGTCAACGCACCACTGGGGGTGCTGCTCGGCATCGAGCCGTGGAACTTCCCGCTCTATCAGGTGGTGCGGTTCGCGGCGCCGAATCTGGTGCTGGGCAACACGATTCTGCTCAAGCACGCCAAGATCTGCGCGCTCACCGCGCTCGAACTGCAGAAGATCTTCACCGACGCCGGCGCGCCCGAAGGGGTGTACACCAACGTCTTCCTGCGGATCTCGGACGTCGAGCACGTCCTGGCGCACCCCGCTGTCCAGGGCGTATCCCTCACCGGCAGCGACGCCGCCGGTGCGTCGGTGGCCGAGATCGCCGGGCGGCACGTGAAGAAATGCGTGCTGGAACTCGGCGGCAGCGACCCCTTCATCGTGCTCGACGCCGACGATCTGGACGACACGATCGATGCGGCGACCACCGGGCGGCTGGCGAACACCGGTCAAAGTTGTGTCGCCGCAAAACGTTTCATCGTCCCGGACGAACTGTGCGACCGCTTCGTGGCCGGTCTGGCCGAGCGGTTCGGCGCACTGCGCCCCGGCGACCCGTCGGATCCGGAGACCACACTCGGGCCGCTCTCCTCCCCGAAGGCCGCCGACGACCTGCTGGAACAGGTTCGAGATGCCCGCGAGAAGGGCGCCACGGTGGTCACCGGTGGCGGCCGCCCCGACGTACCCGCACCGGGACGCCGCGACGCATTCGTCGACGCGACGGTGCTGACCGATGTCACCCCCGAGATGCGGGCCTATTCCGAGGAGCTGTTCGGGCCGGTCGCGGTGGTGTACCGCGTCGGCGACGAACGCGAGGCGATCGAGTTGGCGAACACCTCGAAGTTCGGACTCGGCGCCACGGTGTACAGCAGCGACCCGGACCGCGCGCGAGCGGTGGCCGAGCAGATCGACAGCGGCATGGTGTGGATCAACCACCCGACCTCCTCGCAGGCCGATCTGCCCTTCGGCGGGGTGAAGCAGTCCGGTTTCGGTCGCGAACTGTCCGAACTCGGCATGTTCGGTTTCGCCAATCGCAAGCTGATTCGCTCGCTGCCCCGCAAGACCGCATCCGCCGGTGTCGCGGGCTGACCGTTCGAAGGAGGAGATGCGCATGCGTGCAGCGGTGCTGCGGGAATTCGGTGGTCCGGAAGCACTCACGGTTCGAGACGTCGATACGCCACGTCCCGGCCCGGGTGAGGTGCTGGTGCGAGTCCGGGCGTCGAGCGCGAACCCGGTGGACGGAATCATCCGCCGGGGACTGGCGAATCCGAACCTGGCGCTGCCCGCCGTGATCGGCAGCGATGTCGCCGGAGAGGTGGAACAGGTCGGTGACGGTGTCACCGACGTGGCGGTCGGCGATGCCGTGTACTACACCTCGGAACTGGCCTCGGGTGGGGGCGCCTATGCCCAGTACCACGTGGCGGCCGCCTCGATCGTCGCGCCGAAACCCACGAGCCTGTCGTTCGCGGAGGCCGCCGCGATTCCGCTGGCCGGCGGAACCGCGTGGGAGGCGATCGTGCGCCGGCTCGCCGTGCGGCCGGGACAGACCGTGCTGGTACACGGTGGATCCGGCGGTGTCGGCACGTTCGCGGTGCAGTTCGCCCGCGCGGCCGGCGCCTCGGTGCTGGCCACCGCCGGGGCGGACCATCAGCAGCTGCTGCGGGATCTCGGCGCGACCCCGATCGACTACAAGAGCGAGGACTTCGTCGAGGTGGCCCGCACGCACACCGACGGCACCGGCGTCGACGCGGTGCTCGACACCGTAGGCGGTGAGAATGTCGGCCGGAGCTGCGCGGCCACTCGCGACGGCGGACGCATCGCCACCATCCTCGGACCGGAGGGCCGGCTCGACGATCTCTACCAGCGCAACCAGACGCTCTACGGCATCTTCCTCAGCCGCGAACGCCGCCGGCTCACCGAGATGACCCCGCTGTTCGAGCGCGGACTCGTCCATCCGCGGATCGCGAAGACCATGCCGCTCGACGACATCGTCGCGATCCACGAACGGCTGGACGAGGGGCACAACGCGGGCAAGCTCGTCATCGACGTGCCCTGATACCCCGCCTCAGTTCTGCCGCGGCAGCAGTTCGGTGACGAACCGGTCCACGAATTCCGCCGATATCGCGCCGTCGGCCGGCACCACGACGAATTTGCTCAGACCGGCCGCGAGGTACCCGTCCACCAGCCGGTGCAGGTCCGCCCAGCTCCCGGCGATCACGTCGTTCGGATCGGCACCCGCTCGCTGCGCGCCGATCCGTGCCGCCAGCTGGGCGGGGATGCCGTTCTCCGCGAGCAACAGCGTGATGCCGAAGTGATCGGCTTCGATCTCCCGGCCCGCCGCGGCGGCCGCCGCGTTGATCGCCGACACCCCGGCCGCCGCCTCGGCCGGGGTCACGAAACTCCCGAGCCAGCCGTCGCCGTATCGGCCGATGCGGCGGAAGGCGCCCGCTACGCGACCACCGAGCCAGATGTCGAGCGGGCGAGCCGGCCGCTTGCCCACCGTCGCCCCGCGAACGGTGAAGTAGTCGCCGTCGAAATCGACATCGTCGGCGCGCAGCACCGCCCGCAGCAGGCGCAGCGATTCGTCGAAGACCGCGCCGCGCGGTCCCGGCACCGGAAACAGGTCCTGTTCGCCGGGCCCCGCGGGTCGCAGTCCGAATACCGGCAGCACCCGCTTCGGAGCCAAGGCCGCCAAGGACGCCAGCTGCTTGGCGACCAGCACGGGATGGCGCCCCGGCAGAATCGCGACCGAGGTGCCGACTTTCAGACGGCTGGTGCGGGCCAGCGCGAACGCCATCCCCACCGTCGGATCCACGGCCGGTGCGAAGACCAGTTCGGAGAACCACAGCGAATCGACCCGCGCGGCCTCGAGCCGATCCACCAGCGCCGCCAGACCTGCCGGATCGGCCGCCGAACCCGTACCCACCCCGAACCGGATCTTCACCTCGCCATTGCTCACAAGCCTGCACAACAGCCGCGTCGGGATCGATATTTCGGCCGAGTCCGGCGCCTTCACCCGCGGCGGGTGATCCGGTTGTGCCCTGCGCGACGGCACAGTCGGTCGGATGAGGACTTCGTCGCGGTCGCGCTGTGCCCGCATGCTGGGCGTGCTCCTCGCGGTATGGGCCGGGGTCTGGTCGGCGCCGTCGGCCGGTGCTCAGGCCGCGCCCGATTCACCGCTGTGCGCCTGGCGGTTCATGTCGAACAGCACGGTGCTCAATGTGGCGTTCCCGGATGCCAACGCCACCTACTGGGTGCTGCCGTATGCGCTCGGTCCGGGCGACTCCATCGAATTGTCGGGCAGCTACCCCGCCGCGCGCTACTTCTCGCTCAATACCTACGGCACGAACTTCGATACCGTGGATACGTTGCGGGACAACCAGATTGCCCCCGATCCGGGCAGTGCCAATCCGTTCGCCGCACCGACGGCAGCGCCGGAAACGCAGCGGCGCTGGCACGCTCGACTGGTCACCGGAGCAGCAGACCACGGCCGCAACGAAATTCGGGCGTTGCCCGCCGCGCAGAACGCGCCCATCGGATTCCTGATCATCCGGGTCTATGTGCCGACCGACCCGACTTCGGCCGGCGGTGGGGTACCACTGCCCGATGCGACGCTGACCGTCGCCGGCGCGACCGTCACCAGGCAACCGTGCAGCCGGGTCTTCGACCCCAGCGCCTATCCCGGCCCCCTCGCCCAGGCCGCAACCGCCGGATTCGACCAGGTCATCGCCGGGGCGGCGGCGGGCGCGTTCCCGGGCAACGTGCCCGAGGCCACGTTCGTGAATCCGGCGAGCACCTCGGGGCTGTTCCCGAACGGCGACAACAAATACCTCGGGGCGGGACTCACCTATCAGCCGGGCCGCCTGGTCGTGGTGCGCGGTAAGGCGCCGAATTTTCCGGATTCGCGAGCCGGACAGCCTCCGACCGACCCGGCTCAGCAGGTCCGATATTGGTCGATGTGCCAGAACGACCTGGTGACGCCCTATCCGGTCGTGGCCTGCGCGGCCGACTTCCAGACCCGGCTCGACGCCGACGGCTACTACACCTACGTCGTCGCGGCGCCGGAAGACCTACCGGCACAGATGGATTCGAGTGTCACCGTGCTGCCCTGGGGCAGCACGCAGGTGGCGAAGAAGGTTCTCTTCCTGCGGAACATGCTGCCGAGCGAGAGCTTCTACCCGCAGTCGATCCAGGCTTCGCAGGATCGCGGCGGCGATCCGGCCACCACGATGGGCCCCTATTACCCGGTGGCCACCTACTGCACCACCGCCGTATTCGCCGCCACGGGAGCGGCCGGATGCTTCGGAGCGGGCCGCTGAATCGCCGGTCAGTTCTTGTCGTCGAGGCTGTCCAAGGTGGTCAGGATCGCCTCGACCGGGATGCGGCCGGCGGCGACGGTTTCGGCGCCGTTGCGCCGCAGAGCCACCGACAGTGGTGCGGCCCAGGTGTTTTCGTAGATCAGAACGGCGGCCGAACGCCCGGGGTGCAGGGCGGCGCCCGCCTCCCGCAGATCACCGTCGTCGAGTACGCCCGTCGTCTCCTCGGCGAACAAGGCCACGCTCGCTTCGCACTCGAGCCCGATATCGGCGATATCGATGCCGGTCAGCGACCCGTCGCCCTCTTTCCGGAGGAACGCCAGATTCAGCACGCGGATGATGCCCCGGCCGACCAGATCGCGCAGCACCGGCAGGGCCGAACCGTCCGGGGGGCGGCCCGCGGGGAACTCGATGACGAGATAGTCGATCGGACCCATCTCATCGATACCGGCAGCACTGGTCATCCGAGCACCTCATCCCTGGCCGGATCACCGGCGTGATTCGGCGAGACAGCAGCTGACGCCACGCGGTAAACGACGAGCACATCGGCCACCGGCGTGACACCTAATGATTCGAAGCCGGGCCGCTCGCGGATAAACCGGAATCTATTCCTGCACGCAAGCCGGTCGGACACGGTGTCTCATCCACGTCCCGAATCGCAAGTCCGCCCGGTGAATCCGCCGGGCGGACGCCGCCCGTTCACCCGGCTCGGCGACACCGCGGAATTTCGCTCACGGTGAGTCTGGATGGTGGCAAACCGCGTGTGGCGGCGAAGAATTCGCGTGACCGTAGTGTGGAAGGGGTAGTGGTGACGACGTCCGTGCCTGTGCGACTCGAGCACGCCGAAGACATACATCCGGGCGTCGACGTGCCGCTGCTCCGCGACGCCGTGGTGGCCGAGCGCATGCTGTGGACACCGGCCGAACTACACGAGCTCACCGCGGTGGTGGCGAGCGAACTGGCGACACCGCTGCTGGATATCGTGCGGTTCGACACCTCGCGGCGCTGGTGGACCCGGCTCGCGCTGACGATGGGCGTGGAACTGTGGCTGCTGTCGTGGGCGCCCGGGCAGGGCACCGAACCGCACGACCACGGGGGCGCGTCGGGGTCGTTCACCGTCTCGATCGGCGAACTGGACGAGGACTACCGCTACCCCACCGGCCCGGTACGCTCGGCCGGGCGCCGCGCCGGCGACACGATCGCGTTCGGGCCCGAACGCGCCCACCAGCTGCACAACCGCAGCGCCCGGCCGGCCACCACGGTGCACGCCTACTCGCCACCGCTGCGACCGGTCCGCGAATACCGGTCGCTGCGGGATTTCACCGGTGTGTGACCATGCCGGTAGCCCCCATCGCCCGATCGCCGAGGAGTGACGGTATGAGCGCCGAGGATCTGCTCACACAGGCACGCGCCGGATTGAACCGCGTCGAGCCCGTCACCGCCGCGCACCGGTTGGCCGAGGGCGCGCTCGTGGTCGATATCCGCCCGCACGCCGACCGCCTCGCCGAGGGCGAGATACCCGGCGCGGTCGTCGTCGAACGGATCGTGCTCGAATGGCGGCTCGACCCCGGCGGTTCGCATCGGCTCCCGGATCTGACGCCCGACACCGAGGTGATCATCGTCTGCAACGAGGGCTACGCCTCCAGCCTGGCCGCCGCCGACGCACAGCGTCTCGGACTGGCTCGCGCCACCGATCTGGTCGGCGGGTTCCGGGCGTGGAAGGCGGCCGGCCTGCCCGTGGCTCCCGGCGGCACCCCCGCCGTTCCGTAGCACCACCGACCGCCCCCCGCCTCGCCCGCACGGTTGCCACGACAACCACACGTCCGCAGCACCGCGTCTACCTCCCGGTTCCCGGAATTCTTTCACCTGCAAACGATCTGGCTGAGAATGTAGAGGGGCAAACGGAATTACGAGGAGTGCGATGACCAGGTGTGCGCATTATGTCGGAAGTGTTCCAGCCGAGTTGATGACCGGGGATGCTGCGGTGCTGCAGTGGTTCGCCGACCGCAGTGCGGGCCATCCCGTGACCGGACTGCCGTGTGACCTGGATCCGGACTGGATCCTCGACTACCTCCGCCGGCGCAGAGAGCACGAGGACGTCTTCGATGTCGTCCGCACCGGCGATTACTCCGACTACAGCGATTTCCCGAGCTACGGCCTCCGACCGGGGGCGAAGCTGGAACCGCGGCACGTGGCGATGGACCGGCTCGACCGCATCGGTGCCGTGGTAGCCGCCTTCGACGAGGTGCGTGCCGCGCGGCCCGAGCTGGACGGGACGAGATTGCAACTGAGCCAACCCAATCCGCTGGATCTTGCGATGTTCGTCTTCGCCGGTGCGGCGGTGTCGAACGGCTTCCCGCTCGGCCCGGCACTGCGCCGCTCCGATCTCATCGTGGCCGCGCTGCGGCATCTGCCGGTCTTCACCGAGGCCGCACTGCAAGAGATCGCGGAGGTGAACGCGCGCTACGGCGATCGCGTGGTCTGGCAGGTCGAATCACCGTTCGCGCTGCTGGGCATGGTCAAGGCCGACCAGCTGGGCGCGAAATGGGCGGCGGCGCCGCTGCTGGCCCGCCAGCTGGCCGGGGTACTCACCGGCATACACGAGATCGGGGCACAGGCCGTGGTCCACCTGTGCTACGGCGATTACCAGCACAAGGCGCTGCTCAGCCCGCGTTCGCTGGCGCCCGCGGTCACCCTTCTGAAGCACACCGCACGCCGGCTGCGCGCAGACGGCACTCCCCTTCCGGCAGTGCACATTCCGTGTGCGTTCGGTGCCGAACCCGCGCCCCAGGACGCCGCGTTCTACGCGCCCCTGCGCCGGCTGGACCCGGACTGGAACGTCATCGCGGGGGTGGTGTCACCGGATTCCGCCGAAGACAGCGCACACGCCCTGCGACTGTTCGAGCAGGCGGCCGGTCGTACCGCGTTCGGTGTCGCGACCGCGTGCGGTCTCGGCCGCTGCAGTGTTGCGGACGCCCAGCGGGCTGCCGAGACGACCGCGGCACTGACCGCGGAGACGACCACCGGATAGCGCCCACGGCACGAGTCGCGGTGCCTGCGTCAGGGCCCTGACGCCGGCACCGCGGCCTCGCGTGGACGCCCGTCGCATCGCCGGTGTGCCGCAATATCGTTCGGCCCCAAGGATTCTCCCGCACATGCCCGGCGACCAGGGCATACCCCGAAGGAGCCGTCGGAATCCGGCGGATGCCACGCGGGAACCGGACAAAGGCCTTACTCTGATTGAGTCGGTGGAAGTGGGGTGATGCCGGGCGTGACCAACCGGGACTGCGAACCCGCATCGGTCCGTCGTCACCGTGTCTATGGCTTTGCTCGCCGAAAACGGCACTCACGTAACGCAACGTCGCGTCCCCTGTCGTGACCCCAGCCGCGCATCACAGACAGCGGCATTTTCGTACCTATAGCAGCTATCTTCTAGCTACGCTCTGTCTGTATGAACTTGCGTCGAAACTTACTGTTTCCCTTGATGATTCAAGTACTACTGATAAACTGATTCCCCGTGCGCCGAGTTCGAGTTAACAAGCGGCTACGGAGGTTTCGGAGTTTGTCGTAGGGCATGCCATCCCGACTCGGTCCGGCAGCCGATCAGGCGCACCGTCCGTTCGTACGCAGTTCCAGGGAGTTGCTATGGGGAACAACGAA
The DNA here is from genome assembly GCF_001613005.1 of Nocardia nova NBRC 15556. Classification (GTDB taxonomy): domain Bacteria; phylum Actinomycetota; class Actinomycetes; order Mycobacteriales; family Mycobacteriaceae; genus Nocardia; species Nocardia nova. The sequence continues at coordinate 14,254 of NZ_BDBN01000014.1, forward strand.
ATTCCGCGCGTTCTGGTGGTAGGCGGCGGCCCGGCGGGGTCGACCGCAGCCGCACTGCTCGCACGGTCCGGAGTGCAGGTGACCCTCCTGGAGCGGGATACGTTCCCGCGCTATCACATCGGAGAATCACTGCTGGCCTCGTGCCTGTCCACGCTGCGGGTTTCCGGCGCCTACGACAGGGTCGCCGCGCACGGCTTCCAGATCAAACGCGGCGGCTACTTCCAATGGCAGAACGACACCTGGCTGCTGGACTGGTCCAAGCTCGTCGATGCCGAGGCATGGTCCTGGCAGGTCGACCGGGCCACCTTCGACGATCTCCTGCTGCGCAATGCCGCCGACCAGGGCGCGGAGGTCATCGAACAGGCGACCGTCAAGAACATCCTGTTCGACGGTGAGCGTCCGACCGCGGCGGAGTGGGTCAAGGCCGGCGACGACACCGTCCACACCGCCGAGTTCGATTTCCTCGTCGATGCCACCGGCCGAGACGGGTTGCTGGCCAAGCACTTCGGCATGCGTCGCCAACATCCGGCCTTCCGCAACGTGGCGATCTGGTCCTACTGGAAGGGCGCACACCTGCACCCGGACAGCCCGGAGGGCGCGATCAACGTGGTGTCGACCCAGGAGGGCGGCTGGTTCTGGAACATTCCGCTCGCCGACGGCCGTACCAGCGTCGGTTATGTGGTCTCGGCGCGGCTGGCCGCGGAAAAGCTGCGCGCGCACGATTCGCGCCAGTCGTACTACCTGGAGACCATCCGGGAGAGCAAGCCGATGTGCGAGATGCTCGAGGGCGCCGAGCAGATCGCCGACGTACGGGCCGAACAGGACTACTCCTACGTCGCCGACCGGTTCTGCGGACCCGGCTACGTCCTCGTCGGCGACGCGGCCTGCTTCCTGGATCCGTTGCTGTCCACCGGAGTTCACCTGGCGACCTATTCCGGGCTCGTGTCCGCGGCGGCGATCGCTACCACACTGCGCGGTGAGATGTCCGAAACCGATGCGCTGGCGTACTACGAGTACACCTACCGCCGCGGCTACACCCGGTTCCTCTCGCTGGTCTCACGGATGTACGAGCACTACATCGGCTCCGAGGAATACTTCGCGCACGCGCACAAGCTCACCGACGTCCACGACGGCGATTCGCCCGAGCAGTCGTTCACCCGGATCATGGCCGGCCTGACCGATGTCAGCGAGACCACGGGCGATCAGGACCGCACCGGCACCGAGGTCATCGTCGCCGAGGCGGAGCGTCTGCACACCGCCCCGGAGACCGACGGGGTCAACATCAAGTACATGGGCGGCCTGGATATGTCGCCGGTCTGGGACCACTGGCGCGATCCGCTGTCCGACACCACGATGGGCGAGATTCGCATCACCACGGAACCGGTGTTCGGCCTGACCACCCGCCCGCGCTCCGACGCCGAGCGCGAGGCTATGACTCTCCCGGTCCAACCGCCCCGCAAGGGTGCCGGCGCCGCTCTCTAGCGGTGACGTCACCAGGACTCCCGGTGCGAACCGAGACGTGGAGTCGACAGTGACCGTCACAGGATCCGTCCCAGGCCCGCTGAGCGAACCCACGCCCAGCGGGCCGGGTCCCCGGACGAACCCGGCCACGCAGATCGAGCGATTCCACCACCCCACGACCCGAACCCTGCTGTCGGGCACCGGCTTCACGACCACGGCGCTCGAACATATCCTCGAGACGACGCTGAGCGTGCACGTCCTGCGCCAGCAGCAGGTTCCGCCCCGAACACTGCCCACATTCATCGTCGACGAACTCCGGCTGCAGGATGCCGACGGCGCGCTGGTTCGGCGCTCCCGCCTGGTCACCCCCGCGCTGGCGACCGTCTCGCTCAATTACGTAGTGGCCGTGCCACAATCGGCTGCCGCCAGCGGCATCGACGATGTCCGGATGCCGATCGGCCACGGCTTGCTCACCCGCGGCCTACCCCAGCACCGCCGCCTGCTCTGGGCGGGCATCAGGCGGTGGCCGGACGGCCGGCCCAGTGCGTCCAGGGCGTACATCATGACGCTCGGCCGCCGCCCCGTGTGCTACATCCGCGAAGTCTTCCATCCCGCGGTCGTCCCGCCCGCACACACGACGGGTCCGCTGCCGGAACCGGCTCTGCCGGATGATGTTTTCGAGGAGAACTGAGTGCCTGCTCCCACCATCACGGTCCTACTCGACTTGGTTCTCATCATGGCGGCCGCGCACCTGCTCGGATGGCTGGCCGAAAAGATCGGGCAGCCACCGGTCATCGGTGAGATCGCCGCCGGGATCCTGGCCGGTCCCACCGTCATCGGACACCACCTGTCCGCCACCCTGTTTCCCGAAGCCGGACGCTCGTATCTGACGCTGCTCGCCAATATCGGTGTGGCAGTGTTCATGTTCGTCGCCGGACTGGAACTCGATCGGGAGATATTCCGCGGCGCCCGGCGCTCGATCCCCGCGGTTTCCGCGGCGGCCTACGCGATTCCCTTCGCACTGGGCAGCGCGGTCGCGATCACCGTCCTGGCACGTCACACCACCGGGAATCGGTTGCACTTCGCGCTGTTCGTCGGCTGCGCGATGGCCGTGACCGCTTTTCCGGTACTGGCCCGAATCCTGCACGACCGCAATCTCGTTCGCACCGAGATCGGACAGCTCAGTCTGGCCTGCGCGGCGCTGGTCGACGTCGTGGCGTGGTCGGTCCTCGCCGTCGTCCTCGCCCTCGCGCACCCCGGTGGTGTCCAGTGGCGGCTCGTTCTGCTCCTACCGCTGGTCGGTCTGCTGTGGTGGTTCATCCGACCGTTGCTGGCCCGGATCTCGGAATCCGGCACCCAGCAGACGATGATCGTGCTCGGCGTGGGTGGGGCGCTCGGGCTCGCCGCGATCACCGAATGGATCGGATTGCATCTGATCTTCGGCGCTTTCGCCTTCGGTGTCATATTCCCGCGCGAACGCCGCCGGACGGTCGAGGCCGGTGTGCGAATCCTGTGCATCCTGCTGATGCCCGGCTTCTTCGTGATCGCCGGGCTGGCCGTGGATCTCGGCTCGGTCGACGCGACATCGATCGGCGAACTGATCGCGGTCATCGGGGTCGCGGTGGTGGGCAAAGTCGGCAGCGTCTATCTCGCAGGGCGGTTGACCGGGATGCAGTCGCGAGCGGCCGCCGCGGTGGCAGCGCTGCTCAACACCCGAGGTCTGACCGAGCTGGTGATTCTGAACGTGGGCCTGACCACCGGACTCATCGGCACCCAGTTGTATTCACTGCTGGTGATAATGGCCCTGGTGACCACCGCGTCGACGGCGCCGATGCTCCGTCTGCTCGGCATATCTCGCGGCGACCGGCCGTCCCGTCCGCCGCACACACCGGACTCGGAGCGCGATCCGGACGCGGGCGCCGTGGCCGCGGCTGCGTCGCCCGATATGAGCGGAAAGCTCTGACCCACAAGCACATCCGATCGACTCCGGATGCGGGTGGCGGCACCCTACTCCCACGTTCGCAGACACCGTCGCCGCGTCGCTGCTATGTTGCTTGCGTGGGCGAACCGCCAGGCACCGTGAGCGCGACATGTGCCGCGCCCGCCGAGCTGTCGTCGAATTCCTGTTCCACCCGTCTGGAGTCCCGTCTTTGACCACACCACAGTCACCCCTTCCCGAGCCCTACATCACGGCGACCGGAATATGTCCCGTCCAGCACGGCTCGCCCTTCGATGCCGACGACGACCGATTCCCGATGTACACAGCCGAATTCGTCGCCGATCCACATGCCGCCTATCGAGAGATGCGACGGCAGTACCCCTCCCTCGTTCCCGTCGAGCTCGCCCCCGGTGTGCCTGCCACCCTGGTCATCGACTACGCCGTCGCGGTTCGCATCCTCAACGATCCGGACCACTTTCCCTCCGATCCGCGCACCTGGCAGAAAACCATTCCGCAGGATTCACCGGTGCGCCCGATGATGGAGTGGTATCCGGCAGCCCGGTACAACACCGGTGCGCCGCATGCCCGTTACCGCGCTCCGTCGGTCGCCGCGATCGACCACATCGACCTCCACAGCGTGCCCGCGATCGTGGAAAGGGTTGCCGTTCCGCTGGTCAACTCCTTCTGTGAGCAGGGATCCGCCGATCTCGTCATGCAGTACTCGTTCCCGCTGGTCCTCGAGGTCCTCAACCGGATGGTCGGCTGCCCGGCCGATATCGGGACCCGCGTCGCCAACGGCATGGCCGCCCGGTTCGACACCGTCAGAGGTCAACAGGGCATGGACATGCTCAAGGAAGCGCTGATGGAACTGATCGCGTTCCGGCGCGAGCAGCCGGGCGACGACGTCACCTCGCACCTGGCTCATCACCCGAACGGCCTCAACGACGTCGAGGTGTTCGCCCAGCTGATGTCCTTCTACGGCGCCGGCTTCGAGGCCCAGCGCAATCTCATCAACAACGCGCTGATGCTCATCCTCACCGATGAGCGATTCCGGTTCGGCGACATCCTCGGCCGCAACCTGTCCACCACCGACGCCCTCGACGAAATCCTGTTCAACGACCCGCCGATGGCCAACTTCTGCACCACCTATCCACGGCAGCCGATCATGATCGACGGTGTGTGGCTGCCCGCCGATCAGCCGGTCCTGATCAGCCTCGCGGCGTGCAACAACGATCCGAAGATCCGCGGCGAAGCCTCGAGCAGTATCGGCAACCGTTCGCATCTGGCCTGGAGCACCGGCCCGCACAGCTGCCCCGCCAAATCGGTGGCCTACCTGACGGTCCAGAACGCCATCGACCAACTCTTCGACGCGCTGCCGGAAATTCAGTTGGCCGTCCCGGCCGCACAACTGGAATGGCGGCCCGGCCCGTTCCACCGGGCCCTGACCTCGTTGCCGGTCGTCTTCCCCAAATCGCCGCCCCTGCCCGTGATGTAGCCACCCTCATCGCCCGGCTCGGGCGACCGCCGCGACGGTCGCCCGGTCGGGTGGCGACTCGCCCATTCGGGTCGGGTCGTTCTAGATGGGAAGTTGTGATCTCCGGGACGGGCTCTGCTATCTTCTCTGCAGTGCCTCACGCACCGGCCGGTGTAGTTTAGTGGTAGAACATCAGCTTCCCAAGCTGAGAGTGCGGGTTCGATTCCCGTCACCGGCTCTCTTTCTCTCTCCCCGCGATACCGTCCTTCGGCTGCGCGATACCGCCTGCGGGCTCACGAACGAAATCCTTTGTCGCCCATAAACATCGGTCACCGGCGAACAACCGGCGGCCGATGTCCCTCGTCCGGGGTCGTCAGCTGACGCCGAGGTTGATACCGAACGCCAACTCGATCCACCGCACGGCGGCGGTGAACGCCGGGTACCACCTACCGCGGAGACCGAAACGAAGGGTCCGTACCGGGTCGATTCCGGCGGAGAGGTTAGGCGGGGCGAATCGTGGCTACCCCTCCGGAGGTGCCGGGTGCCGTGGACGACTGCCGGCCGGGTTGATCGGCCGGTCCACGGCACGTGACTGTCGCACCGACCGTGACCTGTGACGACGGCGGAAGGAAACCGGACAGATGCTCATGCTCACGCCCACTGCCATCGAGGCCGTTCGCACCATCACCTCCGCGGACGGAATGCCCGACGATGCCGGATTGCGCATCTCCTCGAACGACGGCGCCGAGACGCTGCAGCTCGCAGTAGCCGCGGGGCCGTCGGAGCAGGACCAGGTGCTCAACGCGGAAGGCCCGCGCGTCTTCCTCGACGAGCAGGTCGTCGACTTCCTCGACGACAAGATCCTCGACACCGGGCTGGGCCCGGACGGGCAGGGCACCTTCGTGCTCGCCCAGCAGGACCCGAACACCGCGGGGCGCTAGGCCGACGCCGATTCGGCTTCCGCGGCCGAATCGGCGCCCTCCCCCGCCCGACTGCCGGACCGAGCTAGTCCGGCCAGATCGGCGTGCGCTTGTTCAGAAAGGCATCCATACCCTCGCGGGCGCCCGGCAGCTGGGATGCGGCGGCCATGACCTCGAGCGCGATCGCGTAGGCGTCGTCCTCCGGGCGGTCCAGCTGGGCGTACAGCGTGCGCTTGCCCAGCGCCTTACTGGCCCGGCTGCCCCGGGTCGCCCTGGTGAGCAGCTCGGCGACCGCCCGGTCGAGATCGGCGTCGGGGACGGCTCGGTTGATCAGCCCCCAGTCGGCGGCGGTGTGGGCATCGATCGGGTCGCCGGTGAGGGCGAGTTCCATCAGGCGTTTGCGGCCGATCGCCCTCGCCACGGGAACGGCCGGAGTGTGGCAGAACCAGCCGCCCTTGCCGCCCGGGAGGGCGAAGCCGGCCGATTCGGCGGCGACGGCCAGATCGCAGGAGGCGACCAGCTGGCATCCGGCTGCCGTGGCGAGGCCGTGAACGCGCGCGACAACGACCTGGGGCACGGATTCGATGGTCGACATGACCTCGGTGCACAAGGTCAGCAGATCGCGCACGCCGAGCAGGTCACGGGCGGCGACATCGGCGAAATCGTGCCCGGCGGAGAAGACGGGACCGTTCGCGGCCAGAACGATCCCGCTCGCATCGCTGCCGCCCGCCCAGCGAAACGCGGACAGCAGCTCCCCGAGATGATCGGCCGAAAGCGCATTGCGCCGGTCCGGCCTGTTCATGGTGATCCGAACGGTCTCACCGTTGCGCTCGACGAGCAGGTGCTGGTACTCCGCTGTAGCCATATCCCCACGGTAGATCGGTCCGGCCGCGGTGGGGGCCTGCGAACCGGTCGAGCGCCCGGTGAGCGTGCCGTGGATCTACTGCGGGGCCGCGACGCAGGTCGTGGCGATCTTCTGGGTCGCCGCACGCGCCTTGTCGGAGTCCTCCTTGCTCAGGCCACCCATCGAGCCGTCGGTCACCTGGGCATTGCTGCCGGGCTTGGTCATCTTGCGCAGGCCGTCCTGCGAAATGCCTTCGTCCACATAGAGTTTGGCGGCGCAATCGGCGAGTTTCGCATCCTTGAGGCCGCTGGACTGCAGAGATTTCGACAGGTCGGCCTGGGTGATGGTCGGCTCCGAATCCTTGTCGGAACCGCACGCACCCAGAAGCGGCAGGGCGATGCAGACGGCGGCGATCAGCGAAATCCTCAACTGTTCCTCAATTCTCAGGCGTATCAGCTATGGCGCGTTCCGGTGGAACCGGACACGAACCGCGCAGGTGATACTGCCGCATCAGGCGGCCGGACAACAGTCCGAGTCCTGCGAACACGGAGCGTTCACAACGGCGCCGCTCACCGATCCTTCGGCCGCGGTTACGGCGACCTCTGTTGGCGTAACGCCAATGATTGCTAGGGTGTCCCCGTTCCTCGTCGGCGTCCGATCTCGGTGCGGGAGTTTCGAAATGATGTTGAACCATCACCGGGTCGGCACCGGTGAACCGCTGGTCCTGATCCACGGCGTCGGCAGTCGCTGGCAGGTGTGGGAACCGGTCATCGACACGCTGGCGGCCCACTTCGACGTGATCGCGGTCGACCTTCCCGGTTTCGGCGGGTCCGACCCGCTACCGCACACCACGGTGGACACCCTCACCGACGCTCTGCACGCGTTCCTCACCGAACAGGGCCTGGAACGACCCCACCTCGCCGGCAATTCGATGGGCGGTCTGATCGCGCTGAACCTCGGCGCGCGCGGTGTGGCGAGTTCGGTGACCGCGTATTCACCGATCGGGTTCTGGTCCGATGCCGGGCGCATCTGGTGTCAGCAGGCGCTGGGCCGCGCGGCCACCCTGGGCCGGGGACTGCGCACACAACTGCCCGCCATCCTCGGCACACCGGCCGGGCGGACCGCCTTCCTGAGCATCGTCTTCGGCCGGCCGTGGGCGCTGGACACCCGGACCGCGGTCGAGACCGTGGACGGCGTTCTCGATGCCCCCGGATTCCGTTCGGCCCTGGCCTCTTTCGACCAGGCGCGGCTGCGCGACGGCGGCCGCCTGGCTCGCATCCCGGTCACGATCGCCTGGGGCAACCGCGACATCCTGCTCACCTATCGGACCCAGAGCCGGCGGGCGCGGCAATGGCTTCCCCAGGCCCGGCACATCACCCTGGCGGGCAGCGGCCACACCCCGTTCTACGACGACCCGGCCGGTTGCGCGAAGATAATCCTCGAGCAGGTGCCTACCGGCGGGTAACCGCGGGGGCCGACCCCGATCAGCACGGAGTGAGCGATGAGCGACGTATCCCTGACCTTCGACGGTGATCGTGCCTACGTCGAACTCGACCGGCCCGACAAACACAACGGGCTCACCATCGACATGTTGAACGATCTCGTCCGGGTGGCGCGGGTGATCGGAAAGCGCGACGAGATTCGCGCCGTGATCCTCGCCGGCAACGGGCCCAGTTTCTCCAGTGGCCTCGATATCGCGAAGGCAACCGGCGACCCGTTGAGTATCGTGCGCAATTTCCTGCCCCTGCCGTGGCTGGGCACGAATGCTTTTCAGGAGGCGTGCTGGGCGTGGCGGCGGCTGCCGCAGCCGGTGATCGCGGCGGTGCACGGCCATTGTTTCGGCGGCGGACTGCAATTGGCCCTGGCCGCCGATTTCCGTTTCGCCACACCGGATTCCGATTTCGCCGTGATGGAAGTCGCGCACGGCCTCGTTCCGGATATGTCGGGCGCGGTCACGCTGTCGCGCCTGATCGGCGCGGACAAGGCCCTCCTGCTGACCATGACCGCCGATCCCGTCGACGCCGCCTATGCCGCACGAATCGGACTGATCACCGAGGTGAGCGAGGATCCGCGCGCCGAAGCCGAGAAATTGGCCGATCGCATCGCGGCCCGCCCGGCACCCGCCGTCGCCGCCGCCAAACAATTGTTCGAGCGCACCTGGCACGCGGGCACCCGCCGCACTCTGGGAATCGAACGGGCGACGCAGATACCACTCCTGGTCCGGCAAGCGCTCGGCCGTCGGTAGATTCGACAAAGGGACACACCGCCGACCCGGGAGTTACCCGAAAACGCGAGAAGGAAACCCATTTACCCGCGATTCGCTGTTAGCATTTTCACACTTTGCCAGCGAAGCCGGTGAACGGGGGCGCATCGGCGAGAACGGGAAGGGCTGCATTTGTCCAAGACCGTATCCGTCCTGCTGTCCGCGATCGCGGGCGTCTCGGCCGTCCTTCTGACCGTGACCGCGCCGGCGGCCGCCAACCCGAATGCCATCAATCCGATTCCGGTTCTCAACGGCACCACCGGATTACCGAATCTGGTCGGGCGTTCGCGAGCGATATTCCAGGTCACCGGAATGGCCAGCCCGAACGCCACCGAGAACTACAACGTCCTCGGCACCGACCTGGGAATCATGTGGGACAACGGCCGCGGCGAGATGCTCACCGCCTTCGGCGATACCGCCGGCGTGGGGCTGCCGAATCTGCTGGCCGGCAGTTTCTGGGCGTGGCGCAGCAATATCCTGGTGCGCAGTCACACCCAGGATCCTTCGGACGGCATCTATTTCGACAGCGCCGTGCGCGACGTGTTCGGCCAGGCGCGGGATCTGATCCCCAGTCCCAAGATTCCGTTCATCGAGATCAGCCGCATCCCGACCGCGGGAATCTCGGTGAACGGCGTGCAGTACATGAGCCTGATGTCGGTGAAGAGCTGGGACGACGTCGGCCAGTGGACCACCAACTTCTCGGGTCTGGCCGCCTCCGCCGACAACGGGGAAACATGGGCCGACCTCGATTTCACCCGCCGGCCCGACGAGGGCGGCAATGCCAACTTCCAGATGAACGCCTTCGTGAAGAGCGGCGGCTGGGTGTACGAATACGGCACGCCGTCGGGCCGCAATCACTTCGCCTACCTCGCGCGCGTGCGGGAGAACGACATCCAGAATCTCGCCGAATACGAGTACTGGGACGGCGGGGCGTGGCGTAAGAACGATGTGAACGCCGCCCGCCCGATCACCGGCGGGGTCGGCGAGATGTCGGTGATGTGGAACGACTACCTCGGGCAATTCGTCATGCTGACCACCGATCCGTGGAATTCGGTGGTGATGCGCCGGGCGTCTTCCCCGGAGGGGCCGTGGAGTCCGCCGGAGGTGCTGATCGATACACGTGAATTGCCCACCGCCTACGCCCCCTCGATCTTCCCGTACCAGACCGGGCGCGATCTGTATTTCCTCACCACGGTGCACAGTCAGTACAACGTCGTTCTCATGCGCACGACGCTGTAGGTCGCCTCGGATACCCGGCGCCCGGCCCCCGTTTCACTCGGCCGGGCGTCGCGCTGTAGCTGGCTAGACTCGCCCCATGGACGCCGCCGAGTGGGACGAGCGCTACGCGCAGAGCGAGTTGGTGTGGGGTGCACCGCCGAACGCGACGGTGGTGGAACACATCTTCGGTTTGGAGCGGCACATTCGGCTGGTGCCCGATGTGCCCGGTGAAGCGCCACCCGAACTGCCGCGTGCCCTGGACCTGGCGTGCGGGGAGGGACGGCACGCGCTCTGGCTGGCCACGCACGGCTGGCAGGTGCGAGCGGTCGACTTCTCCCAGGTGGGCATCGACAAGGGCCGCACGGTCGCCTCGCGGCTGTCACGTTCGGTGCGCAGCAGGATCGATTGGGAATGCGCGGACGTCACCGATCTGGCCGGTGCGGGGATCGACGGCCCGTTCGAACTGATTCTCGCCGTCTACATTCATCTGCCCGCCGACCAGCGGCGCAGCCTGTTGCTCGCGGCGGCCGAGCGGCTGAGCCCGGGCGGCACCCTCCTCGTCCTCGGCCACGACACCACCAATATCGCCGACGGTTACGGCGGGCCGCAGGATCCGGCGATCCTGTTCACTCCCTACGACGTGGTGGCGGATCTCGCTGCGGCAAAACATATTCGGATCGACACGGCGCAGCGGGTGCTGCGCGAGACCGAGGGACGCGACGCCATCGACGCCCTCGTGGTGGCCACCGCGATCGTTCCCGATCTGGAAGAGCAAGCGACGGCCACCCCGGACGCGTGATCCGGGGTGGCGACGCCTCACAGTCCGGCGCTGCCGGTGGGTAGCGGCGCCGGTCCGTGGGACTGTGCGGGCGGATCCGTCCGATCGTCACCGAATCGGTCGCGGCCGAACCGGTCACGGCCGAACCGGTCGTAACCGAAGCGGTCGTAACCGAGCGAGTCGTATCCGGACCGGTCGAAGCCCGAGCGGTCACGGCCGAACCGGTCGTATCCGGACCGGTCGAAGCCCGAGCGGTCGCGCCCGAATCGGTCGACACCCTGGGCGTTGAACCCGTCGGAGCCGAAGCCGTCGGCGCTGCACGGCGGGGCGGCGCCACACGGAACGCTCGCCTGCGCGGCACCCGCTCCGGCGACGGCGATACCGGCCGCTGCGAGGACAGCCAGTGCGACACCGGCCGCGGGACGACGAGCGGCGCGAATCGGGCCTGCGATCATGGATCTGTCTCCTCTCGAAATCCCGACCACAGCCGAAATTACCTCCGCAACGGCGGCCCGGCATCGGGGTATTCCCGGAGATGGAACCTGAGATTCGATGATCCACAGGCCTTTTCGCACCGATCAATCCATGTCCGCCCAGCGTCGCAGCCACGGCTCCACCGTCCCGGCGATGAGATCGAAGCCACTGCGAAACGAATGGGCCTGGCCCGGAATCACTTTCACCTCGGCCGCATCGGCGGAGTCCGGAATTCCGAAGGGATCGCGTTCACCGTTGATCACCACCACATCGGTGTGCGCGGACGCCGCCAGCAGCTCCTCTCGCCGCGTCTTCTCCGGCTTACCTGGCGGGTGCAGCGGAAACGACAGCGCCAGTATGCCTTTGGCGTCGGCTTCGACGGCGGTCCGGCAGGCGACCCGGGCGCCATTGCTGCGCCCGCCCTGGATCAGCGGTATCCCGGGCGCCTGCTCGCGCAGGGCCGAGACGATCTCCAACCACGCCGCATCCTGCACCGTCGCCGAACCGGGTGCCCGCCGACCGGCGACCCGGTACGGCTGAATCACCCGCGCGACCACCCCGCCCAGCGCCACCGCGCGATCGCGGACCGCCAGCAGATCCCCGGCCTCCACCCCGCCGCCGGAACCGTGGGTGAGCAGCAGCAGAAACCGGTCGCCGGCCTCCCGGTCGATCTCCACCTCGGCGTCCCCCGCAGCTGTCTCGATGCGCACGGTGTCCACGGTAATCCCCGCTCAGCGGGGGCCTGCCACGCACCGGAAGCCGATATGACTCATCCCGGTGTCGACCATCTGCGGGCGACGCGCGGCGGGCCGGTACCGGCGGCAGTAGCTGTCGGCGCAGAGAAACGAACCGCCCTTGATCACCTTGCGCGGCACCCGGAACTGCGGCTGACGCGGGTCGAAACTCCGCTCCTGATCCCCACCGCGCGGATTACGCGGGACGCAGCATCCGCCGCCGCCCGGATGGCGCTCGGCGTACCAGTCGCCGGTCCATTCCCACACGTTGCCGGCCATATCGGACAGGCCGTAGTCGTTGGGCGGATAGGAACCGACGGCAGTCGTGTGTCCGTAACCGCGGTCGGGACGCCACGGGAAGTCGCCGTGCCAGTAGTTCGCGAGGCGCCGGTCTCCGGATTCTCCCTCCTCGCCCCAGGTGAATTCGGCACCCTCCACCCCGCCGCGGGCCGCGGCCTCCCACTGCGCCTCGGTCGGCAGCGCCCGGCCCATCCATGTCGCGTAGGCGGCGGCGTCCTCGTACGCGATATGCACTACCGGATGATCGGGCCGGTCGGCGATCGACGACCCGGGCCCCTCGGGGTGCCGCCACGAGGCGCCGGGCGTCCAGCGCCACCACAGGTTCAGATGCCGCAGGTCGACCGGGCCGGCCGTCCGGGTGAACACCATCGAGCCGGGTTGCAGATTCTCGACCGGTGCTCCCGGAAAGTCGGCGGGATCGAGCGGGCGCTCGGCGACGGTGCGGTACCCGGTGTCGGCGACGAACCGTTCGTACTGGGTGTTGGTGACCTGCCGAGTTTCGATGGCGAAGGCATCCACGGCCACTCGATGAGCGGGCCGTTCCTCCGGATAGTGGCGGTCCGAACCCATCGTGAAGGTCTGTGCGGGTATCTGCCGCACGTCGGTGGCGATCGAAATATTCACGGGCCGTTCCTACGAATCGGGTGTGAAGATCTGCGCCCAGTCATTCTTCATGCTGACCACCGTCCAGTCGTTGCGACGCGCGTGCTCGAGCGCATTCTCGGCGCCGGCGACGTAGTCGAATTCCCGGTCCGCGTCGTCGTGCAGGATCAGCATGCGCAACGACGGCGCGCCCGCGAGTTCGGAGAACGACAGCATGGGCAGATCGCCGTTGGAATTGCCGACCGACAAGATGGGACGGCGGCCGATCCGGCTCCAGATTCGGACCGGTTTCTCCGGCCCGTCGTCGAAGAAATCCATCGCGGATTTGTAGAGCAGGTCGCTGCGGCCTTCCCGTTCCCGATAGGTCAACCCGAGCGCACTGCCGATCACCCGCTCCGGCGGCACCCCGTAGAGATCCCCCGCGACCGGGCGCATGAAATCCCGATCACCACCGGAGGCGATGTAGGTGGTGAATTCGCTGTCGCGCAGATACCACAGCAGTTCGACCATCGGAGCGAAACCGCAGCCGTGATACGGGCGGCCGAGGGTCGGGTGGTCGGCGTGGGAGAAGAATGCCGCCACCCGCGCGTCGTAATCCTCGACGCTGATCTCACCGAACGCGCGAGTTACCGCGCCCATCAACAACTTCAGATCGGTGTCGTCACCGTGGTAGTGCTTGACCATCGCCGCGCCGAGCCACTGCAGGTCCTGCTCGTAGGCCGCGCGCCACGGCTGTTGCGTGCGCAATCGCGGTTCCTGCTCGGCCATTTCGGCCAGTCGCCGGATGGTGAAGTCGAGCTGAATCGGCATCGGCTTCTCACACCACAGGGTGCCGTCGTTGTCGAATACCGCTATCCGCGCGGACGGTTCGACATAGTCGGGCCCGTCCCGATCGGTGACGCGAGCGACGAAATCGACGATGGCAGAAATGGTTTCACCGTCGTTCCATGATTCCAGCGACACCGCCATGGTCAGTCCCGGGCGAGGAAGTCGTGCAGTTTGGCGACCGCCTGGTTGATGGTGAAGGTGGCCGGTTCCTGACGCGGCGGAAATTCCTTGAACGTGTCGAGGAACGCCGTCGCGATGGCCGTCCCGTAGAAGGCGATGTAGTCGTGGTCGAGGAACCAGTCCCAATAGGTATTGGAGGTGACGTCGGCTCGCTCGAACGGGTCGGTGCGCAGATTGAACAGTTTCGGCACCCGCAGCGGGGTGAAGGGTTCGGCCCAGATTCCGAGCGTGCCCTGTTTGCGCTGCTCCATGAACACGATCTTCCAATTCTCGAACCGGATTCCGAGCACATCGCAGTCGTCGGAGAAATAGACCATGCCGCGCCGCGGGCTGTGTTCGACCTCGCCGGTGAGGTAGGGCAACAGGTTGTAGCCGTCGATGTGGACCTTGAAAGTCTTGTCCCCCACCGCATGTCCCTGTTCCAGCTTGTCGACGATGTCGGGTTCGCCGGCCGCGGCGAGCAGCGTCGGCAGCCAATCGTGATGCTGCACTATGTCGTTGGAGATGGAGCGGGCGGCGATGTGGCCCGGCCAGCGGATCACCTGCGGCACTCGGAACGCACCCTCCCAGTTGGTGTCCTTCTCGCTGCGGAACGGGGTGGTCGCGCCGTCGGGCCAGGTGTTGGCGTGCGGGCCGTTGTCGGTGCTGTAGATGACGATCGTGTTGTCGGCCAGGCCGAGTTCGTCGAGGGCATCGAGCACGCGGCCCACATTGCGGTCGTGGTCGATCATCGTGTCGTGGTACGGCGACTGCCAGAATCCCGCCTGCCCCACACTTTCCAGCTTGGTGTGCGTGCGCAGATGCATGTGCGTGAAGTTCAGCCAGACGAAGAACGGCGTGCCCGCCCGCTGCTGACGGGTGAGGAAATCGACGCAGGCCTCGGCCACATCCTCGTCGATCGTCTCCATCCGCTTCTTGGTCAGCGGCCCGGTGTCCTCGATGCGTTGTTTGCCGACGCGCCCGAAGCGCGGGTCCTCGGTGGGGTCGTCCTCGTCGGTCGCCCACGAGTGCAGCACCCCGCGCGGGCGTTGCAGGTCGTACAGCCGCGGGTAGGCGTCCTTGTGCGGATAGTCCGGCAGCTCGGGTTCCTCCTCCGCGTTCAGGTGGTAGAGGTTGCCGAAGAACTCGTCGAACCCGCGCACCGTCGGCAGGAATTTGTTGAGGTCGCCGAGGTGATTCTTGCCGAACTGCCCGGTCGCGTAACCGAGCGGTTTCAGCAGTTCGGCGATGGTCGGATCCTCGGGAGACAGACCGATGCCCGCGCCGGGCACTCCGACCTTGCTCATCCCGGTGCGGTAGACGCTCTGCCCGGTGATGAAGGAGGCCCGCCCGGCCGTACAGCTCTGTTCGCCGTAGGAGTCGGTGAACCGCATGCCCTCCTCGGCGAGCCGGTCGATATTGGGCGTGCGATAGCCCATCAGGCCGTCGCTGTAGCAGCTGAGATTGGTGATACCGATGTCGTCACCCCAGATGACCAGGATGTTCGGCTTCGAATCCGGCACAGCGGCCTCCTTCGGCGCAGGTGAACTACCCTGCCGACACCCTGCCCGCGACCACCCGCGGACACCTCACCCGCGACGGGTGATTGCGGTGAGCCGGCGGCCGCGTGTTCATCTCGTCACATCGCCCGGTCAGCGCTTTCCAACCCCATTACTCATCGGTAATATACGCTGTAAGTTACCCGCGAGTAGAAGGCGGATATTCCGTTCGACTACCCGGTGTGGAGACACATGGGCGGGAACGGCACACACCGACCCGCACCGACTCAACGGAGAGTGAGTAACAGAGATGGGCCATTACAAGAGCAACGTCCGCGACCTGGAGTTCAACCTCTTCGAGGTGCTGGGCATCGGCTCGGTGCTGGATTCCGGCGCCTACGGTGACCTGGACACCGACACGGTCAAGAACATCATCGACGAGGTACGCCGCCTGGCCGAGGGCCCGGTCGCCGAGTCCTTCGCCGACGCCGACCGCAACCCGCCGGTGTTCGACCCCAACACCCACAGCGTCTCTATTCCGGAGTCGTTCAAGAAGTCCTTCAAGGCCTACGAAGAGGCCGGCTGGAACAAGGTCGGCCTGAACGAGGAACTGGGCGGCCTGCCCGCGCCGCGTTCGGTGGTCTGGGCCCTCAACGAGATGATCCTGGGCTCGAACCCGGCCGTCGCGATGTACGCCGCCGGTGGCCCGTTCGGCCAGATCTTCTGGAACAACGCCACCGACGAGCAGAAGAAGTGGGCCGAGATCGCCGTCGAGCGCAACTGGGGCGCCACCATGGTGCTGACCGAGCCCGACGCCGGCTCCGATGTGGGCGCCGGCCGCACCAAGGCCATCCAGCAGGAGGACGGCTCCTGGCACATCGAGGGTGTCAAGCGGTTCATCACCTCCGGTGACTCCGACGACATGTTCGAGAACATCTTCCACCTGGTGCTGGCCCGCCCCGAGGGCGCCGGCCCGGGCACCAAGGGCCTGTCGCTGTTCTTCGTGCCGAAGTTCCACTTCGACTTCGAGAACCGGACCCTGGGCGAGCGCAACGGCGTATTCGTCACCAACGTCGAGCACAAGATGGGCCTGAAGGTCTCGGCCACCTGTGAGGTCACCTTCGGTGGCCACGGCGTCCCGGCCAAGGGCTGGCTCGTCGGCGAGGTCCACGACGGCATCGCGCAGATGTTCGACGTGATCGAGAACGCCCGAATGATGGTGGGCACCAAGGCCATCGCGACCCTGTCGACCGGTTACCTGAACGCGCTGGACTACGCCAAGCAGCGCGTGCAGGGTGCGGATCTGACTCAGATGACCGACAAGACCGCGCCGCGCGTCACCATCACCCACCACCCGGACGTGCGCCGCTCGCTGATGATGCAGAAGGCCTACGCCGAGGGCCTGCGCGCGATCTACCTCTACACCGCCGCCCACCAGAACGAGGACATCGCTCAGCTGGTCTCCGGTGCCGACAAGGACCTCGCGTTCCGCGTCAACGACCTGCTGCTGCCGATCGTCAAGGGTGTCGGCTCCGAGCGGGCCTACCAGTACCTGACCGATTCGCTGCAGACCTTCGGTGGTTCCGGCTTCCTGCAGGACTACCCGATCGAGCAGTACATCCGCGACGCGAAGATCGACTCGCTGTACGAGGGCACCACCGCCATCCAGGCGCAGGACTTCTTCTTCCGCAAGATCGCTCGCGATCGCGGCGTGGCGCTGGCCCACGTGGCTGGCCAGGTGCAGAAGTTCATCGAGTCCGAGGCCGGCAACGGCCGCCTGAAGGGCGAGCGCAAGCTGCTGGCCACCGCGCTCGAGGATGTGCAGGCCATGGCCGCCACCCTGACCGGTCACCTGATGGGTGCGCAGGAGGACGCCAAGGAGCTGTACAAGGTCGGCCTGGGTTCGGTCCGCTTCCTGATGGCGGTGGGCGACCTGCTCATCGGCTGGCAGCTGCTGCGTCAGGCCGAGGTCGCCATCAAGGCCCTCGACAACGGCGCCACCGGTTCCGACGAGGCCTTCTACAACGGCAAGGTCGCCGTGGCTCAGTTCTTCGCCCGCAACGTGCTGCCGGAGCTGACCTCCACCCGCACCGTGCTGTCCAGCCTGGACAACGACGTGATGGAGCTCGACGAAGCGGCCTTCTGATCGCCTCCTCGTCCACCACGTGAACACAGCGGCCCCGCCTCCCGCCGTCGGGAGGTGGGGCCGCCGCCGTTCCGGGTCCCGAATGCGAAGGCCCGGGCAGCGATCCGGACGGCACGCCCGGACCGCCGGTCCTGCACCGGAATCGAGACCGGGTAATAATGTCGGCACTGGAGTGCCCCGGGGTCTGGTGCGCCATACATAAACCGAGACAACCGAGACAACGCCGTGCCGTGCCGATGTGACGAGAGTTTCGTCGGCATGTAGCACGCCGTCCGCCGAGGGCAGGCACAATACCCACGGCGTGACTCATGGAAGGAATTCGGAATATGAGACGACTGTCCGCACTGGCTGGAGCTTGCGCGGCGGTCGCGCTGCTGGGCCTGACGGCATCGCCGGCCGGAGCCGACCCGAACAACATCAATCCGATTCCCGGACTGAACGGCATCAACGGATTGCCGCAGCTCCCGGGCCCGACACAGGCGGTCTACCAGGCCACCGGGATGGCCTCGCCGAACCGGACCCAGAACCAGAACGTGCTGGGCACCGACCTCGGCATCATGTGGGACGACGGGCGCGGGCAGATGATCACCGCCTACGGCGACACCGCCGGCCTCGGCGTGCCGAACGTGCTGGCCGGCAGCATCTGGGCGTGGCGCTCGAACGTGCTGTTCCGCAGCCCGGCCGACGCGGACCCGGCGGCGGGCGTGAACTACACGAGCTTCGTGGACAATCCGCTGCCCAGCCCGAAGATTCCGGGCATCGAGATCAGTTTCATTCCGACCGCGGGCATCTCGGTCAACGGCGTGCAGTACATGTCGATGATGTCGGTGCGGGAGTGGGGCCCGGACGGACACTGGGACACCAACTTCTCCACCCTGGCCGTCTCCGGTGACGACGGCCAGTCCTGGGCGCAGCTGCCGACCACCCGCCGCGGCAACGAGAACGGCTTCCAGAGTTTCCAGCAGAACGCCTTCCTGAAGGCCGGCGGCTACGTCTACAAGTACGGCACCCCGGCGGGCCGCAACCAGCCCGGATTCATCTCGCGGGTCAAGGAAGCCGATATCGCCAATATCGACGCCTACGAGTACTGGGACGGCGGCGCGTGGAAGCCGAAGGACGCCAACGCCGCCAAGCCGATCGTCGGCGGCGTGGGCGAGCTGTCGGTGCAGTGGAACGCGCATCTGGGCCAGTACGTGATGCTGACCACCGATCCCTTCGACTCCGTGGTCATGCGGACCGCGCCGAACCCGGAGGGCCCGTGGAGTGCGCCGCGCGTCCTGGTCGACGTGCGCGATCTGCCGACCATGTACGCGCCGATGATCTACCCGTATCAGACGGGCAGCGACCTGTACTTCCTGCTCACCATGCACAACCAGTACAACGTCGTGCTCATGAAGACGCCGCTGTAGAAGTGCGGGAGCCGGAGGCCGCGAGGACATGAAGACGGCTCCGTGCGGTTGCCGGGTCGGGGGTCTGGCAACTGCACGGAGCCGATCTGATTATCGGGACCGGGCTCGGGGTGTTACACGATTCGTTTCGACACCGGAGAAATTTTCGATCGGGGCAGCGGGGACAATCGAGAGCGGTGGCGGTGCAGGGCGCTGGTCTCCCGCCGCGGTACAGCAGCAAGCAGAGCTCGGACCTGCCGAAGCTCGGACGACTCTAGGAGAAGAGTATGCAGCTGGGAATGATCGGGCTCGGCCGAATGGGTGCCAACATCGTGCGGCGCATCGTCAAGGACGGTCACACCGCGGTCGGATACTCCCGGCACGAGGACCAAATCAAGGAATTCACCGACGAACTGGGCGACAGCTTCCAGGGCGCGACCGACTACCCGGCCTTCGTCGCGCTGCTCGAGAAGCCGCGCGTGATCTGGGTGATGATTCCGGCCGGTGCGACCGGCGCGGTCATCGACCGGATCGCCGAACTGCTGGAACCGGGCGACATCATCATCGACGGCGGTAACAGCCGCTACCACGAGGACATCGAGCGGGCCAAGGCTCTGGCGCCCAAAGGCATTCACTACCTCGACATCGGCACCTCCGGCGGCGTGTGGGGGCTGGACCGCGGCTACTGCCTGATGATCGGCGGCGAGGCCGAGCAGGTCGCCCATCTGGAACCGCTTTTCCAGTCGATCGCACCGGGTGTCGACGCCGCCGAGCGCACCCCCGGTCGCACCGGTGAGCCCTCTCCCGCCGAACAGGGCTACCTGCATTGCGGTCCCGCCGGTGCCGGACATTTCGTAAAAATGGTGCACAACGGCATCGAATACGGCGCGATGGCCGCCTACGCCGAAGGCCTGAACATCCTGCACAAGGCCAATATCGGCAAGGAACTCGACGACGCGCATTCGGCCGAGGTGTCCCCGCTGGAGAATCCGGAGTACTACCAGTTCGACATCGACGTGCCGGAGGTCACCGAGGTGTGGCGGCGCGGTTCGGTGGTCGCGTCCTGGCTGCTGGATCTGACCGCGGCCGCGCTGCACGCCGATCCCGACCTGACCAGCTTCGGTGGGCGAGTGTCGGATTCGGGCGAGGGACGCTGGACCATCCACGCCGCGATCGACGAGGGTGTGCCCGCCCCGGTGCTCTCGACCGCGCTGTACGAGCGGTTCTCCTCGCGCGGTGAGGCGCTCTACGCGGACAAGGTGCTCTCGGCCATGCGCAAGGCGTTCGGCGGGCACAACGAGCTGCCGGGCACGTAGCCGCAGGCGCAGTTTTCGCGCCCGGTTCAGCTCAGGCTTTCGACGGCTCGGCCGACCATGTCCAGCGCCGCCAGTGGTCCGAAGGTGAGCAGGTAGCCCAGTCCCCAGAGGAATGCCATGATGTCTCCGCTCAGTCGAATTGCCGGTCGAGCCAGTCGATGGTCTGCATGCCGAACAGGTCGGTGCCCCAGCCGTAGAGGTCGGTGAGCATGGTGACCATCGAGCAGTCCGTGGGCTGGTAGGTGACGTCGGTGCCCTGCGCCCGGTAGGTCTCGGCGAGATCGCGCGAATCGGCCGCCGGGACCAGCGACATCGGCGAATCGTCCTTCGCGCACGAGGCGATCAGCACCTTGGACTTCGGCGCATCGGACCGGCCGAGCCGGTTGTCGTCGAACACCGGCCGGAACGCCGGCTCGTCGGCGGGACTCAGCCCCGAGTCGAACATCGCCCGCAGCGGAACGAACGGCATGCTGAAGTACGCGTCCTGGCATTGACCGCGGAATACGTCGGCCACCGCCCGGCCGGCCTGGTTCAGCTTCGAATCCAGCCGCATCTCAGGATATTTCGGCTCCAGCCCGAGCAGGGTCGCGAACGCGAAGCCCGAACCCACCGATCCGTCGGCGACTCGCATGAAGTTGCGCGGGTCGACCACCATGCCTTCCAGCACAGTGGATTTCACATTCAGCTCGGGCGCGTAGGAGGGTTGCAGTTCGGCCGAGAAGCCGGCACCGACACCGCCACCGGCGATCCCGAACAACGCGATTTGAGCCCGCGGGTTCAACCCGGCCTCGGGGAAGTTCAGCGCCGCGCGGGTGCCGTCGAGCTGAGTGTGCGCGGCGTACTTACCGGCGAAGACGCCGTGCGGGGCGCGGTCGGCGTCGTTGCCGACGTCGGAGATCATCACTGCGTAACCCTTGCCGAACATCAGCGCCAGCGGGCCGAGCGCCGACCAGGACGCGCCGTCCAGCGGATCGCCACCGGTCCACTGGGTGCTGGGATGGCAGTTCCAGCCGACGCTGTCGTTGGCCTCCTGATAGGAGACGACGTGTTTCTCGTGCGCGGGCTTGCCGTCTCGCGGAATCATCAGGATTCCGGTGCTGATCGCCGGAGTGCCGCCGTCGCGTTCGGTGGTGACGTACATCAGCTTCCAGGCGTCGAGATTCGCCGGCTTCACACCGGTGAACATCACGTCGACCTTCTTGGCCTTCAGCACCGTGCCGGGCTTCTCCGTACCGGTCAGCGGCGGTTCCCGATAGAACGGATCGTCGGCCCGCAGCGCCTGGAAGGCCTCCTGCGGGCTCGCCGGGGTGGAGCCCTGGAGCGAGCCGACGACGAATCCGTTGAACACCTGATTCGGAGTGGGTGTCTGCGGCGCAACGGGTTCCGCGCCGGCGGTTCCGGACACTCCGGCGCCGGCGGCACAGACCAGCGCAATGGCGGTCGCCGCCGCCACTGTGTACCTTCTCATCAGCCCTCCTGTGTTCTGCGGGACACCCGCACCCGGTCGGGCAGACGAGTGAACTGCGCATGATGACTCATCAGCCCTCCTGTGTTCTGCGGGACACCCGCACCCGGTCGGGCAGACGAGTGAACTGCGCATGATGACTCATCAGCCCTCCTGGCCCGCCGGTGTGACCGTCATTTCCTGTGCCGCCGAACCCAGCAGTTGCGGGATGTTCAGCAGCGGCCGATGGGATTCCAGCTGCACCTCGTACGGGGTTCGCAGCGTGGCTTCCAATGCGGGCCAATTGTTTTCGACCTGCCACTTGTATTTGGGCAGCAGTTCGGTGGTGATGTAGTCCCAGCGGTCGTCGAATGCCGACCAGTTCCAGCTCGGCAGCGGCAGGCCGAGGATCATCGGGCGGCCGTCGGCGCCGGTGAAAGGCACGCGCACGGGCCGGAATTCGCGGGGCGGTACGACACCGGCCACCGATGGCGAACCGGCGGCGCCGCTGA
Source organism: Nocardia nova NBRC 15556 (assembly GCF_001613005.1). Classification (GTDB taxonomy): domain Bacteria; phylum Actinomycetota; class Actinomycetes; order Mycobacteriales; family Mycobacteriaceae; genus Nocardia; species Nocardia nova. The sequence continues at coordinate 36,554 of NZ_BDBN01000014.1, forward strand.
GGTAGGTGATCGCCGCACCGACCGGCCCCTTGTAGTCGCGCACCTGGTCCCACTGCGCGCCGATCGCCCACTGCTGTTCCCGGCGCAGCAGGGCCGCATTGCCGGCGGCGATCCGATCGCGCGTGCCCGAGGCCACATCGCGCCAGGCATTCATGATGTCGGCGCCGAACAGTCCGGCCCGCTCGAATTCCGCGAGCGCGGCGAGACCACCGGTGACGTAGGCGTCGTGCATCGGCATCAGGTCGGAGAAGATGTTCTTCTGCATCACCAGGATCATGCCGAGAATCCAGTGCAGGTCGCCGGGGGTGATGCGCGGTGCCGCGTCGGCCAGCGCACGCAGTCCCTCCGGCAGCATCGCGACCGCCTCCGGGCCGGCCGTGCGCTGGACGGCGCCGAGGACGGTATGTGCGGCATCGGCGATACCGGGCAGGTCGTAGAGGGTTCCCATCAGTTCGGCGTCGACGAGGCCGCCACCGAAGTCGGCGCCGACCTGACCGCCCATGCCGGCCCACTGCAGTTCGCGGTGGCCGAGTTGCAGATTCTCGTAGTAGCGATAGGACTTGATCAGATTGTCGCGGTTGGCCTCGACGCCGGTCCGCGGATCCCAGCTGCGCAGGTCGATACCGGCCTTCTCGGTGGCGTCCACCAGCCAGTACTGATACAGCAGTGCGGCGTACCGAGTCGGCGTCACGCCCTCGGCCCGCGCCTCGTCGAGCAGGCGGCCCAGTTCCGTTCGGTCATAGGGCAATTCCGGATTCACCCCACCGGGCGAGTGGGCGGCATCGCGATTGACCAGCGGCAGGTCGAGATACCGGTCGAGATCGGATGCGGCGGCGGCCGGGGCGGCGCCGAGTGCGCCCAATCCGACGACCGCCGCGAGAATCAATCCGGCGCCGCGCGCAATTGCGCTGATACGCATACGTCTCAGCCCTCCGCTATCGGTTCGATGATGGATCGGCGGATTTCCGCCGGGATCGGTAGCTAATCAATAGCCGAAAGCAATAGGACGCGATTTCGCCCGCTACCAGGGCGGGAACGATCCGCTAATACTCGACAACCAACTAGCGACCGTGAGGTTACCGGGAGATTACCAATCGCGGCTGCTGCTGCCATCCGATCCCGACCGGAGCATGCGTCGAAATTCTGTTTCTATTGCCGGATGGAATTAGCTGGTAGTTGACCGTTTATTCGGACTGCGTCGGTTACGGAAGCAGTCCGAGGCGAACACCAATCGGATGACCGATATCACAATTCGATAACTCCGGTATTACCGGCGGCGGTGCTTTTCAACCATCGACAACGTGGGACGCGGCGGGCGGAACGAGTTCCGGTGGCCCGGGCCCGGTGTGCGGCTTCCGGGGCAGGGGCGCGGTCGGCGACCACGGGTAGGTTCCGGCGCCTCGAACGGCTACGGTCGGTCCATGCGCAACGTTGCCGGGATCGTCCTCGCAGTAGCCGCAGTCGCCCTCGCGGGGTGCTCCGGCGGTGGGGGCTCCACCTCCACCACCACCACGACCGGCCCCAGCGCCGCACCGGGCACGACGGGCGCCACCCCCGCGACCACCACCACCGGTAACCAGCAGGACTGCGCCGCAGGCTATCTCGCGCAGTTCACCACGCGGCAGAAGCTGGCGCAGCTGCTCACCGTGGGCGTCAAGAACGCCGCCGACGCCGAACAGGTGGTGCGCGGGGAACAGGTGGGCGGCATCTTCGTCGGCAGCTGGACCGACCAGTCCATGCTGTCGGGCCAGGGACTCGACCAGGTGAAGGCCGCCGCGCGCACACCACTGATGGTGACCATCGACGAAGAAGGCGGCCGGGTCTCGCGGTTGCAGAACCTGATCGGGCAGGCGCCCTCGGCCCGGGTCGCCGCGCAGACCATGTCGACCGACGAGTACTACCAGCAGAGCCTGGCCCGCGGGCAGGCCATGAAGAAGCTCGGCATCACCGTCGACTTCGCGCCCGACGTGGACGTCAGCGACGAGCCCGCAGACGCGGTGATCGGCGACCGGTCCTACTCGCAGGATCCGCAGGTCGTCACCGAATACGCCGGCGCCTACATCCGGGCCATGCACGATGCCGGTGTCGGCGCGGTGATGAAGCACTTCCCCGGCCACGGGCACGGGTCCGGCGATTCCCACACCGGCGCGGTGCGCACGCCGCCACTGGATCAGATGCAGCAGGTGGACCTGGTGCCGTTCCGGAACCTGATCGACTCCGGCGCCGCGGTGATGGTCGGCCATCTGGACGTTCCCGGGCTGACCACGCCCAACGTTCCGGCGAGCATCAGCCCGCAGGCGATGGCACTGCTGCGCCAGGGCACCGGCTACAACGCCAAGCCCTACGACGGCCCGATCTTCACCGACGACCTGAGCGGCATGGCGGCCATCACCGCCCGGATGGGCATCGAGGACGCGGTGGCCGCCGCCCTGGAGGCCGGCGCCGACGACGCGCTGTGGATCAGCACCGACGCCGTCAGCTCGGTGCTCGACCGGCTCGAGCAGGAAGTTCGCGACGGGAAGCTGACCATGAAGCAGGTCGACGATTCGGTCCTGCGGGTGGCCAAGTACAAAGGCATCCAGCTCCCCTGCTGAGCCCGGCTTCAGCGAATCGGCGGCAATTCGTTGTTCTCCGAAACTTACCTTGGAGTAAGATAGGGGTTTCGATATGGGCTAGGAGTGTGGATGGCAGGCGGAACGAAGCGGCTTCCCAGGGCGGTTCGTGAGCAGCAGATGCTGGACGCCGCCGTCGAGGTCTTCTCCCGAAAGGGATATCACGACACGTCGATGGATGCCATCGCGGCCGAGGCCAAGATCTCCAAGCCGATGCTGTATTTGTACTACGGCTCCAAGGACGAACTGTTCCGGGCCTGCATTCAGCGCGAGAGCGCACGGTTCATCGAGGCCGTAGCGGTGGCCGGCAACCCCAAGCTCACCCCGCACGAGCAGCTGCGGGCCGGGCTCGAGGCATTCCTGTCCTATGTGGACAACAACCGGCTGTCGTGGTCGGTGCTGTATCGGCAGGCCCTCGGGCAGCAGCCGTTCGCCTCCGAAATCGCGAACAGCCGCGAGCGCATCATCGAACTGACCGCGAAACTGCTCGAGTCGAGTGCCAAATACGCCGAGCCCGGAACGGATTTCGACATCGTCGCGGTGGCGGTGATCGGCGCGGGCGAGGCGATCGCCGACCGGATCGCCAGCGGTGAGGTGGATGTCGCCAGCGCGGTCGACCTGCTGGACAATCTGGCCTGGCGCGGTCTGGCCGGTAAGAAGAAGGCCGAGTAGTACCGGCGAATCGCGCGGTCCGAGTTGCGCGGCGCCGTCGGCACCTGCCAGAGTGCGGATTGCAACAGACGGCCGGATTGCCGATGCGGCCGCCGATTCAACGGGGCGGAATTGTTCGGACTTCTCACGCCGTGCGCGCACAGCGCGGCGAAATACGGCCTGGACGCGGCGGATTGGCGCACGCATATGTGCGGCCTGTGCCTGGGCCTGCGCGACGGGCACGGCCAATTGGCCCGCACCGCGACCAATACCGATGCGATCGTGCTGAACGTGCTGACGGAAGCACAGGCCGGCGAGTCCGCGCGAACCGCGGCCGGACCGTGCGCGCTGCGTGGCATGCAACGGGCCTCGGTCGCCGCGGCCGAATCCCCCGGGGTGCGGCTGGCGACCACCGCGTCACTCCTGCTGGGAGCGGCCAAGATTCGCGACCACGCCGACGACGGCGATGCGGGCCCGCTGGTCCGGCGGCCCATGCGGAAGGTGGCCGATCGCTGGTTCGCCTCGGCGCGCGCGAACGCCGCCGATATCGGGCTGGATATCGAACCGCTGATCGCCGCGATCGGCCGCCAGGCGGAACTCGAACAGGCGGTGTGGATTCACACGGCGTGCGGCGGGCAACCGCGTTTGCAGGCGGCACACGGGCGCGGGGCTGCCGCGATCGACTCCCGGGGCTCCGACATCGAAAGCGACACGCGGACAATCGGTTCCACACCGGCCGAGCTGCTCGCCACACTCACCGAGCCGACACAGATGTGTGCCGCGGAACTGTTCGCCCACAGCGCGGTGCTGGCGGGCCGACCGGAGAACACGCCGGCGCTCCGAGATGCCGGATGGCATTTCGGCCGCATCGCTCACCTGGCCGACGCCATCGAAGATCTGGACGACGACCGCCGCCGGAATCGCTTCAACCCGCTGCTCGCCAGCGGAGTGAGCGCCGAAGAGGCGCACGGCCTGCTGCGTGAATCCGACGCCGAAATCCGCCGCGCGCTACACCAGGCGAAGCTCGCCCACGTTCCCGCCGTCCGCTGGCTGCTGCTCGATCCGTTGCGCGGTGTCGTCCGGAAGCTGGGCCGAGCCGCGGCCGTAGCATGCGGCGACGCGAAATCTGCCTGCGGCTGCGGAAAACGCGGCGGCCGAACGCTTTCCGACGGCGCCGATGCCGACGCCGCAGTACAGCTGCTGGGCTATCCCGTGGCGGCCGGGCACATTCGGCCCTCGGCAGCCGCAGCGGCCGTTACGGCGCAGCAGCCCTATCAGCCGAATCCCTACCAGCCCGGGACGTATCCGGCGCCGCCGCCGTATCAGCCGAACCCCGCTGGGCCGCAAATCGATCCGTCACCCTACCCCGACCAGGGACCGTATCCCGCGAGCCCGGTGCAGCCCTACGACATTCCGCCGCCGTTCGGCGATCGGCCGCCGAGCGATCCGTATCCGCCCTCGGACGAGCCGCCGCACGAGCCCCCGCGACGGCCCACCTTCTGGCAGGGCGTCGGGATCATCTGCGGGGTGTACTGCACCGGATACGCCTGCTGTGGCGGGCATCGGCGGCCGTGCAGCGGTGAACACCGGGATGCCTGGATACAACGCTGCGACTGCGATTGTGACGACTGCTGCGACTGCGAGGGCTGTGGCGATTGCTGCAACTGTTGCAACAGTTGCGGCGACTGTGACTGCGATTGCTGCGGCTGCGACTGCAACTGCTGACCCGGCCGCCGATCGCCGGCCGGAACGGCAACAGCCGCCCACCTTTTCGCCTCCGCCACATATCGAATCCCCCATGCGATCCGATATGCGGCCGCCGAGAAGGTGGGCGGCTGTTCGTGCCGTTCGCTGCTCAGCGCAGCGTCGCGGTCAGATGAGGGTAGCCCTTCTTCGGATGTTTCAGCGACAGATCCCAGCCCTCGGCGGTCCGGTCGGCGTAGACGTTGACCGTGGACGGCAGCAGGATCGGCTTACCGAATTTCACCGCGTACGACGTCTTCGCGGGCACCCGGCCTTCGATCACGCCGAGGATCGCGGCGGCCGACCACATGCCGTGGGCGATGGAGCGCGGGAAGCCGAAGGCCTTCGCCCCGAGCGCCGACATGTGGATCGGGTTGCGGTCACCGGAGGCGGCCGCGTAGCGATGGATCATCGCCTGGTCGACCTTCAGCCTGCGCAGCGGCGGCGGAGGCACCTCGTCCGGGGGCGGCGCGGCCTTCGGGCCACCGGACAACGAGGTGCGCTGCTGGTGCAGGAAGGTCGTGACCTGCCGCCACACCAGTTCCCGACCCACGCTGATCTCGCTGATCGCATCGACCAGCAGACCCTTCGGGTGCTCCCGCAGATTCTCCACGTGGGCGCGGATGTCGAGCGGTTCGCTGACCGAGATCTCGCGGGTGCGCTCGATCAGATTCTCCGCGTGCACCGCGCCGACCGCGACGAACGGGAAGTCCCGGGCCACCACCAGCTGCATCACCACGGGAAAGGTGAGCACGAACGGATAGGTCAGCGGCAGGGAGTCGCCGAAGCGCAGCCCGGTCGCGTGGCAGTAGGCGGCGAGGTGGTCGGGATCGACGCGGACGCCGTTCCACTCGACCGCGCGGTCCGGAATCTGGGACTTGCGCGCCGACACCAGCGGCAGCGGAACGGCACCCAGGGCGGCCTTGAGATACAGGCTGCCGGTCTTGGGCGGCTCGTTCAGCGAGATGGTCCGGGTTGCCACGTCAGGCTCCGATCATGGCCTGGCCGCAGACGCGAACGATGTTGCCGTTCACCGCATTCGAGGCCGGGCTGGCGAAGTAGGCGATGGTCTCGGCGACGTCGACGGTCTGCCCACCCTGCAGCAGCGAGCTGAGCAGCCGGCCCGCCTCGCGGGTGCCGACCGGAATGGCGGCGGTCATCGCGGTCTCGATGAAACCGGGGGCGACGGCGTTGATGGTGATGCCCTTCTCGGCCAGCTTGGGCGCCTCGGCGTTCACCATGCCGATGACACCGGCCTTGGAGGCGCCGTAGTTGGTCTGGCCGCGGTTACCGGCGATACCGGCGATCGAGGACACGTCGATCACCCGGCCGCCCTCCTTCAGCGCACCCTTGGCCACCAGGCCCTCGGTAATGCGGTGCGGCGCGGCGAGATTGACGTTGAGCACGGCGTCCCAGCGGGCGGCGTCCATGTTCGCGAGCAGCTTGTCGCGGGTGATGCCGGCGTTGTGCACGATGATGTCGACGCCGCCGAAGCGCTCGGTGGCGAATTCGGCGATCTTGTCCGCGGCGTCGGCGGCGGTGACGTCGACCGCGAGCGCCGTGCCGCCGACCTTGTTGGCGGTCTGGGACAGCGCCTCACCGGCGGCCGGGATGTCGGCGACGATCACGGTGGCGCCGTCGCGGGCGAACACCTCGGCGATGGTGGCGCCGATACCGCGGGCGGCGCCGGTGACCACGGCGACCTTGCCGTCGAGCGGCTTGGTCCAGTCGATGCCGGCCGCGGCGTTGTCGTCCTTGCCGACCCGGAAGACCTGGCCGTCGACGAACGCCGACTTGGCCGAGAGGATGAAGCGCAGGGTCGACTCCAGACCCGTGGCGGCCGCGGCGGCCTCCGGGTGCAGGTAGACCAGGTTGGCGGTGGCGCCGCGCAGGAGTTCCTTACCCACGCTGCGGGAGAAACCCTCCAGCGCGCGCTGCGCGATCTGCGCGTCGACGCTGCCCGCGAGTTCCGGCGTGGTGCCGACGACCAGCACGCGGCCGGAGGGGGCGATCGAGCGCATGGCCGGCTGGAAGAACTCGAACAGCTGCGACAGTTCCTCCACGGTGCCGATGCCGGTGGCGTCGAACACCAGCGCGCCGAGCTTCACGCCCTGGGTGGGGGCGTCGACGAAGGTGTAGTCCGACAACAGGGTGCGCGCGGCGTCGGCGACGCGACCCTTACCGCCGAGCAGGACCGGGCCGGGCAACGCCGGCTCGCCCGGGGTGTAGCGGCGCAGCTTCTCCGGCTGCGGCAGGCCCAACTTGCCGGCCAGGAAGGCGCCGGGGGCGGAATTGACGAACGAACCGTAAAGGTTGGGAGCACCCTTGCTCTTGCTGGCTGCCACTGTTCCTACCTTCTCCTTGTGTCGAATGTGGACGATCTGGACGTCTGCCGTTTCCGTATTTCCCCACTACCCCGCGCGTTGTAGCCCACATCTCCGGGGTACGGTGTCGACAATTAACTTACTCCAGAGTAAGTTTAATGTAAACCGACGGAATCGCCGGCAATACAGTCGGCCGGGTTACCGACTTCGTCCCCAATATGCGGCATTCCCGGCTCCGGCCCCAGAAAACCCGACGAGACAGTGCCTACCCACCCGCCGGCTCCGCAAGCTCCGCCGGCCCGACCGTCCTCCAAGGAGACTCGAGTGACTACCAAAGCCCGTTCGGCGAAGACCGCACCATCGAGCAGCCGGGCCGACAAGGCCAAGCAGGCCAAACCCGTCGCCGTCCTCGGCGGTAATCGGATCCCGTTCGCGCGATCCGACGGCCGGTACGCCCGCGCCTCGAACCAGGACATGTTCACCTCCGCGCTGAACGGCCTGGTCAGCCGGTTCGGGCTGCAGGGCGAGCGGCTGGGCATGGTCGTCGGCGGCGCGGTGCTCAAGCGCGTCGGCGAGCACGGCATGGTCCGCGAGAGCGTGCTGGGCAGCGAACTGTCGCCCTACACCCCCGCCCACGATCTGCAGCTGGCCTGCGGCACGGGCCTGCAGTCGATCGTCACCGTCGGCGACGCCATCGCGCTGGGCCGGATCGAGGCCGGTATCGGCGGCGGTACCGACACCACCTCCGACGCGCCGATCGGCGTCAGCGAATCCATGCGCGAATGGATGCTCGACGCCAACCGGGCGCGCAACAACAAGGATTACGTCAAGCTCGTGGGCCGGCTGCGCCCGAGCATGGTCGGCATCGAGATCCCGCGCAACGCCGAGCCCCGCACCGGCCTGTCGATGGGTGAGCACGCGGCGATCACCGCCAAGGAATTCGGCATCGCCCGCGAGGCGCAGGACGAACTGGCCTACCTCTCGCACAAGAACATGGCCGCCGCCTACGACCGCGGCTTCTTCGACGACCTGGTCACCCCCTTCCTGGGCCTGACCCGCGACGACAACCTGCGCCCGAACTCCTCGCTGGAGAAGCTGGCCACCCTGAAGCCGGTATTCGGCAACAAGCTCGGCAATGGTGAAAAAGACCCGAGTGCCACCATGACCGCCGGCAACTCCACCCCGCTCACCGACGGCGCCTCCGCGGTGCTGCTGGGCAGCGAGGAGTGGGCCGACGAGCGCAACCTGAAGCCGCTGGCCTACCTCGTCGACAGCGAAGTCGCCGCGGTCGACTACGTCTGGGGTCCGGACGGCCTGCTGATGGCGCCGACCTACGCGGTGCCGCGCCTGCTCGCCCGCAACGGCCTCACCCTGCAGGATTTCGACTATTACGAGATCCACGAGGCGTTCGCCTCGGTCGTGCTGGCCACCCTGCAGGCGTGGGAATCCGACCAGTACTGCAAGGAGCGCCTGGGTCTGGACGGAGCCCTCGGTGCGATCGACCGCACCAAGCTCAATGTCAACGGCTCCTCGCTGGCCGCCGGGCACCCGTTCGCCGCGACCGGTGGACGCATCGTCGCCCAGACCGCGAAGCAGTTGGCGGAGAAGGGTTCCGGACGCGCGCTGATCTCCATCTGCGCCGCCGGCGGCCAGGGTGTGGTCGCGATCCTGGAGCGTTGATCCGCGACTTCACTTCGGTGACATAGGAATTCGACAACCGGGACAGCGCCGGTTCGGCTACGGCCGAACCGGTGCTGTCCCGTATTCGGGCAGCACGGTGACAGTCAGCGCGGCGAGTCGCTCGGAATCGGCGACGACGTCGTAGGCGGTGACCCGGTCGCCGCGCACGGTGACGAGCAGGACCGCGGCGAGACGCCCGGCCGGGGCGACGACGACACCGACCGCGCCGTCGATCAGCGCCACACCCGCGACCTGGGAACGGTTGCGCAGCAAGACGGTTTCCTCGGCCACGGCGGCGGCGCCGCGCACGACCGCCGCGATGCCGGGCGGCAGAACCGCCGGGTCCGCGGTGCGCACGACATCGGGCGCGAGGACCGCGAGCAGGGCACCGAGGTCGCCTGCCCGTGCCGCCGACAGAAATGCGGTGACCACCTCACGATGACGGGCGAGCTCGGCCGGGGGCGTCGAGCTGTCGCCCCGCACCCGCTGCCGGGCGCGACTGGCCAGCTTCTTCGTCGTCGCCGTGGTCCGGCCCACGATCGGGGCGATATCGCCGAACGGGACGGCGAACATATCGTGCAGTACGAAGGCGACGCGCTCGTCCGGGCTCAGCGCGTGCAACACCACCAGCATCGCGCGGCCGACCGAATCGGCCAGTAGCGCTTCGGGTTCGGGTTCTGTGAAGGCTCCGGACCGAGAGCCGGCCTCGGTGCCGGCGGAGTCGAGCGCGGCGGATCGGTCCACGGGGTCGACGAACTCTTCCCGCCGGGCGGTCCGGGAACGCAACTGGTCCAGACAGATTCGCGAGACGACGGTGGTGAGCCACGCCGCGAGATTGTCGATCCCGAGCCCGTCCACCGCACTCCCGTCCACCGCACGCCCCTTCACCGCAGACCCGTCCGCAACACCTCGCTCACCGCGCGTCGTCTCGGTCGCGCTCGCGGCCCGATCGAGGCGCAGCCAGGCTTCCTGCACCGCGTCCTCGGCCTCGTGCAGCGAGCCCAGCATGCGGTAGGCGATATCGCGCAGCAGGTCGCGGTGTCGTTCGAAGCGCCGCGCCAGCTCGTCCCGATCGCGCACCGGTCACCTTTCTCGGTCGCCGCACGTCGAACTCGATGTGGGACGGATTCGCCCTGTTCGCCCGCGCAGTGGGCTCGGCCCACACCTTCACCATCGCAGATCAGGGCGCCGAACGAGCAGGAGGGTGTCATGCACACCGCATACGTGACCGTCACGATCGTCGCCGCCGTGGTCGTCTTCGGGGCGACCGTCGTCGACATCGTCAACCCGGACTGGGTGCGCGGAAATATGCGCAGCTACGGGGTGCCGGACTGGGCGTTGATGCCGTTGGCGGCGATCAAGGCCGCGGGTGCGCTCGGGTTGCTGGTCGGCCTGGCGATCCCGGCGATCGGCATCGCCGCGGCCGTCGGCCTCGTGCTGTATTTCGTCGGCGCGGTGATCACCATCGTGCGGGCGCGCTGGTACGCGCATCTGCCGTATCCGATGCCGTGCCTGGTCCTGGCACTCGCCGTCGCCTGCCTGTTCCCGATCGCCTGAACCGGCCGGGCGTTCTACCGTAAAATCTCGTGTCGTACGGGCAACACGTCGCCGATCGATGTGGTGCCCGAACGCTTCTTCACTGAGCTCGACGTGACGGTTGCTGCCGCGTGCAGTGTCAGCGCGGCGCAGAGTAGGCCGGATCGACATCCTGGGCGGACACCGCCGAGGCGATCCGGCCACGATCAGCGAGGAACCGTGGAATGGCACGATATTTGCTGGCCGCGAGTCCCATACCCGGTCATGTTCTGCCGCTGGCCACCGTCGCGGGCGAACTTCGGCGGCGCGGGCACCGAGTCCGATTGCTCACCGGAGCTCGATTTCGCGAATTCGCGATCGAACACGGCGTGCCGGCGGCGGAATTACCGCGCGCGGCCGATGTTCGTCCCGTGGCTTCGAGAGCGGGCCGCGGGCTCGGCCGGCGTCTGCGGATCGGCCGGGCGGAACTGAGTTCGATCTTTCTCGCGCCCCTCACGGCCCAGTACACAGCGCTGTCCTCCGAGCTGGCCCGCGGGCATTTCGACGCCGTGCTGGTGGATTCGATGTTCAGCGGTGCGATACCCCTGCTCGTGTCCGATGCTCCCCGACCGCCGGTCCTGGTGTGCGGAGTCGGACCGCTCACGCTCTCCAGCGCCGATTGCCCGCCGTTCGGTGTGGGATGGCAGCCACGGGCCGGGCGCGACTACACGCGGATGAATCGTTTCGTGCACCACGTACTGTTCCGCCCGTCGCAGGCGAGGTTGAATGCGATTCTTGCCGAACTCGGCATGCCGCCGGCCCCGGTCTTCCTGCTCGATTGGCCGATCCTGGCCGACCGGATACTGCAGTTCACCGTCCCCGGTTTCGAATACCCTCGGCGCGATCTTCCGTCCTCGGTGGTGTTCACCGGACCGATTCCGGCGTCGGCGGACGGGTTCGAGGCGTCCCCCGACTGGAAGTCCGTCGGTGACCACCGCCGGGTCGTACACCTCACCCAGGGCACCTGGGACAATGGCGATCCCGATCAGCTGCTCCGGCCCGCGCTGGCAGCGCTGGCGCGGCGCCCGGATCTGGTCGTCGTGGTCAGCACCGGCGGGAAGGACGCGAGCCTGGGCCCGCTGCCCGCGCATATTCACGTGCGTGATTTCGTTCCGTACGCAGAGTTGCTGCCGCATGTCGACCTCGTGATCACCAACGGCGGTTACGGCGGGGTGCACCATGCGTTGCGTCACGGCATCCCGGTGATCGTCGCGGGTGGCACCGCGGACAAGCCGGAAGTCGCCGCGCGCGTGGCCTATACCGGCGCGGGCATCGATCTCGGTGGCGCCGCGCCCGCACCGGCCGCGGTCGCGGCGGCGGTGGACCGCGTTTTCGGCGACACCGGCTATCGCGTGGCGGCGCGTCGATTGGCGAGGGAAATCGCACAGCACAAGCCCTTCGACACCATCGAGTCCGTACTCGCGGACACGACCACGGGTGTGCGGCCCCGAGGGGAGGCGTTGTGACCCGCACCGAACTCGAGGCGGCCGGCATCACCGATCCGCGACTGCGTGACTCGTACCGATATTGCCGATCTCTCAACGCTCGCCACGGCAAGACGTTCTTCCTGGCAACCAGATTGCTCGCGCCCGATCAGCGCCCCGCCGTGCACGCGCTGTACGGATTCGCCCGCCGCGTCGACGACATACTCGACGAATTCGATCCGGCCTGGACCGTTCACCGCCGCGAGGCGCGTTTGACGCAGTTGGCAGCGCAACTCGAGGCCGGTGACGGCGATGCCGATCCGGTGCTGGCCGCGGTATTGGATACCGCCGAACGGCATCACATCCGCGCCGAACTGTTCCAGGCCTTCCTGGCATCCATGCGCCTCGATCTGACAGTCACCGACTACCCGGACCGGAAGGCGCTCGACCGCTATATCTACGGGTCGGCGGAGGTGATCGGGCTGCAACTGCTGCCGATACTGGGGACCGTCGGCCCCGCGCCGGCAGCCGAGCCATATGCCGCCGCCTTGGGAAAGGCCTTCCAGCTCACCAACTTTCTGCGCGATGTCGACGAGGATCTGGCGCGCGGCCGGATCTACCTGCCCGCGGACGAGCTGGCGGCGCACGGCGTCGACCGCGATCTGCTGATGTGGTGCCGGAAACAACGGCACAGCGATTCCCGGGTGCGTGACGCGCTGGCCGAGCAACATGCCCGCACCCGGGAGATATATGCCTACGCTCGGGACGGGATCGAACTCCTGGCACCCCGTTCCCGCCCGTGCGTGGCGACGGCTCTACAGCTCTATTCGGAGATTCTGGATCGCATCGAACGCGGCGGGTTCGAAGTCTTCGGGCAGCGCGCCACCGTCGGCAAGCTTCGCCGGGCGTATGTCGGTGCCACCGGTCTGGCGCACGCGCAGTGGGCCCGCCGCCGGCCGGAACGCGGACACAGGATCAACGAACGACGGTAGGAGTCGGCATGGCGCATTGGCATTACCTGTTCCTCCTCATGGCCTGTCTGGCGCTGACCGCGCCATTGGAATGCTTCGGCCGCGGCGTGTATCGCCGGCCACGATTACTGGCGGCCGCGCTGATACCGCCCGCTCTGCTCTTCCTGACCTGGGATCTGCTCGCGATCGCCGGTGGCGTATGGAGTTTCGACAGCCGTTACCTGGTCGGCATCACCCTGCCGGGCTCGATACCGCTCGAGGAAGTGCTGTTCTTCCTGGTTGTTCCGATCTGCGGGCTCTTCACCTTCGTCGCCGTCGAAGCGCTGCTCGGCAGCGAACGAGGCCGGCGCCCGGCACTGCGAGGCAGACGATGAGCGTCGGAATATTCGCGTACACCGTGCCCGCTGTGGCGGCGGTGCCGGCGGTGTGGGTCGCCGAATGGACCGTGCTGCGCACCGGATTGCTGCGGCGCCCCGCCTACTGGATATCGATGGTCATCGTGCTCGGCTTCCAGATACCGGTCGACGGGTGGTTGACGAAGCTCAGCGCGCCGATCGTGCTGTACAACCCGGACCACATACTCGGGATCCGGTTTCCCTGGGATATCCCGGTGGAGGACTTCTTCTTCGGATTCGCCCTGGTCACAGCGGTATTGCTCTGCTGGGAGCGGGCGCGGCAACGGCAGGAGGGATCGCCGTCATGAGAACCCGGTCGGCTCACGACGGGCTGGGGCGGGATCCGCGGCGGGTCCGGCTCCCGGCCGCGCCGGGACGAATGGATGTCGGCGCGGGCGGGCAGCCGCGACCACGAGTGGCGG
>NZ_BDBN01000015.1 GCF_001613005.1 Nocardia nova NBRC 15556
CAGCCGCGACCACGAGTGGCGGTGGTGGGCGCGGGCATCGCGGGTCTGGCCGCGGCCACAGGGCTGGCCGAACGGGGATTTCGAGTCGACGTGATCGAACGCGAGCGATATCTCGGCGGCCGCGTCGGCGGATGGACCGAGACGCTGCCCGACGGCACCGCGCTCGCCATGAACCGGGGTTTCCACGCCTTCTTTCCGCAGTACTACAATTTGCGAAAGCTGTTGTCGCGCAGCGATCCCGGGCTGACCAGGTGGCAACGTGTCGACGACTATCCGCTGATCGACGCGCAGGGCCGCCGGGACGGTTTCCGTCATCTGCCCCGCACCCCTCCCTGGAACGCGGTGGCGTTCGCGTTGCGCAGTCCCACCTTCCGGCTGCGCGACCTGATCCGGATGGACCCCTCCGCGGCGGCGCCGCTGGCCGCCGTGTCGGTACCGCGGATCTATCGGCAGCTCGACGACGTGGACGCCGATACCTTCCTGCAGCGCATCAATTTCCCGGTTGCCGCGCGGCATCTGGCCTTCGACGTCTTTTCTCGCAGCTTCTTCGCCGCTCCCCAGCAGATGTCGGCAGCCGAACTGGCGACGATGTTCCACATCTACTTCCTGGGCTCCAGCGAGGGTTTGGTCTTCGACACGATTCGGGACAATTTCGATGTGGGCCTGTGGAATCCGCTGCGGGACCATCTCACCGCGCCGGACGTCGCCGGACGTCCCGGCCGTGTCGACTTCCACACCGGCGTCGAAATCACCCGAATCGACACCGACGGCCCCGGTTTCCGGCTGCACGCCGACAACGGGTCCGGTCTGTCCGCCGATGCCGTCGTACTCGCCGCCGACGTAGCCGGTCTGCGCGACATCGTCGCCGCGTCACCGGAATTGGGGACTGCCGAATGGCGCGAGCGAGTCGCCGCATTGGCGCTCGCCCCGGCCTTCGTCGTCCACCGGCTCTGGCTGGACCGGCCGTTGCGCCGCGACCGGCCCAGCTTCCTCGCCACCGGCAACCTCAGCCCGATCGACAACATCAGTGTCGTCGATCGCTACGAGAGCGCCGCTGCCCGATGGGCCCGGCAACGGGGCGGCAGCGTCGTGGAACTGCACGCCTACGCGGCTGCGCCCGAACTACCCGGCACATCGGTACGGGAGGCGGTGCGAGAACGGCTGTACGCACGACTGCACGAGATCTACCCCGAATCCGGGCAGGCGCGGGTCGTGGCGGAACGCACGCTGTGGCGCCGGGACTGCCCCCGTTTCGCGCCGGGCGATTTCGCCAACCGGCCGGAGGTCACCACCCCGCACCCGCGGTTGATGCTGGCAGGTGACGGCATACGGGTGGATCTTCCGGTGGCCCTGATGGAACGCGCCGCGACGACCGGTTGGCTCGCGGCGTCGACGTTGGCACAACACTGGCGGGCAGCCGGTCATTCACTGCAGACGGTGCCCAACCGTGGCCGCTCGGCCGTCCTGCGCACCCTCGCGCTCCGGGAAAGGAATTCGTCGTGAACCATCGGCTTCAGCTCACCGGCCGGGTGAGGAACCTTCCACTGCGACGTTTCGCCGCCGAAGAGTGGTCGCGACAGCGGCCCACCTACCGCGACGCCGATCCTGCCCTGATCGACGCGACACTGGACTGGTCCCAGCGATTGCCCAGCGGAAACTGGTACGTGTTCGCGGCGAGTCGCGCGATCCGGGCGGGGCGGCCGTTCGGCACGACCGTCGGCGGTGTCGAGATCGTCGCCTGGCGAGACCGCGACGGCAGCCTGCTGGTCGGCCCCGGCGCGTGCCCGCACCTCGGTGCGTCGCTCGCGACCGGCCGGGTCGAGAACGGCACCTTGATCTGCCGCTGGCACGGCCTGCGAATCGGCGCCGACGGCGGGCCGCGGTGGTCACCGTTCCCCTGCCACGACGACGGCGTGCTCGCCTGGGTACGCCTGGACACCGTGGGCGGGCACACACCGACCGAGGCGCCGGTCGTCGGCGCCCGGCCCGACGACACCACGGTGCACGCGGTCAATCGGTCGACGGGCATCTGCGAGCCGAGCGACATCGTCGCCAACCGGCTCGATCCGTGGCACGGCGGATGGCTCCACCCGTACTCCTTCACGCGCCTGGATGTCACTCGGACACCCCGGCGTGAGCACCTCGGCGAGGACGATCATCGCTTCCTGCTCACCGTCACCTTCCGCGTCACCCGCGGTCTCGGCGTTCCGGTCGAAGCGGAATTCACCTGTCCCGACCCGCGCACGATCGTCATGCGCATCGTCGGCGGCGAAGGCGCGGGCAGCGTGGTGGAAACTCACGCCACCCCGCTCGGCCCGGGCCCCGACGGCCGGCCTCGCACCGCGGTGATCGAAGCGGTCATCGCACACTCGCCTCGCCCCGGTTTCCGGCACGCGCACCGCGCTCTCCCGGTGCTGCGCCCGCTGATCAACCACGCGGCGGCCCGCCTCTGGCGCGACGACCTGGCCTATGCCGAGCGCCGCTACGAGTTGCGCACCCGCCGATAGCCTCGCGATTGCGGCGCCGCCGGACGCCGGCCCGGTCGTCGTGCCCCGGTCGTCGTGCCCCGGTCGTCGTGCTATGCCGCGATGCGCTCCACCGCTGCCACGACCTCCGACAGCAGCGGCAGCGATTCGTCGCGCTGGGGCGCGCGCGCCCACCACCGGCCCTCATGGGTGTGCCGCCCGAATCCGGTGGGCAGAATGACATTGCTGCGATGGGATCCGATATCGACGCCGTGGCGTTCCAATCGCAGTGTCCGGTCAACATCGGGATATCCGTCGAATACCGCGATAAACGTTCGACGCGGCGGGTGTTCACGCACGAGCACCGGCCCCGGAATCCCGCGCACGGTCAATTCACCGAGTACCAGCGCACCGAGCGGTTCCGGCGTATTCACCGCGGCGACCGAGTCGCCGAGAGGTAACACGACATATCCCGGCGAGGTGACGCGCACATAGGGTAATCCGAACAGCTCGCGGTAGGTGTCCGCCCAATCCTGTGGCGTAGCAATCTCTTTCAATCGCACGATGCACCTCACTCACTGTCCATCTCCCGGCGCCGTGCCCCGGCTCCGTTCGTCGGTTGTTCCAGTGAATACCGGAAATCACAGCAGTTACACGTGATTCGGTGAATCACGCGCGAATTGTCAGCCACGAGTGAGGTTCAGGACACAGTCCGGCCGGTCCGGAGACGGAACGGAACGGTTTCGAATCGAATCGGCGAATACCGATCGACATCCCGCATTTACGCTGATCGCCCGAGTACTCTCGGGGCCGCGGGTAGTCTCGGAACAACCCGCATGCGCACGGCACGGATGTCCGGGAGGTCGGCATGACTTGCGACTTGATGCTCATCGCGTACGACGGATCCGAGAATGCGAAGCGGGCCGTGGAATATGCGGGGCGATTCTTGTCCGCGCCCAAGGCGGTCGTGCTCACCGCATGGGAGCCGATGGTGCGCCAGGCCGCGCGGCTGTCCGGACTTTCCGGTGTGATGCAGCCGGAATGGCTGCCGGACGAGGAGATCGAGGATATCGCCTACGTCGACGCGAAACAGATCAATGCCGAGGGCGTACGGCTGGCCAAATTGGCGGGATTGAATGCGGAGCCCCGAACCGCCGAATGCACCTCGACCATCTGGAACGCCATCGTCGACGTGGCAGACGAGCTGAATGTGGACATCATCGTCGCCGGTACGCGCGGTTCCACCGGCATCCGCGCCCTGCTGCATTCGAGCGTGGCGGAGGCCGTGCTGAAGCACTGCCATCGGCCGATTCTGCTGGTGCCGCCGGGAAAGGAACCGATACCGGTCAGCGATCTCGCCGGTCAGCTGTGAGGGTGCCGCCCCCTTCACATGAGTCTGCCCACATGAGATCTGCGTCGCTACCCGGGCGCCGCCGCTTCCGCACACGACTATCGTCGGGAAACTATGGACGGCTTTCTGCTCGCACAACCGGGGGGCGTGGTCCGTACGACCGGCATCCGGCGCGCATTCGACGATGCGCGGCGGGCAGCGACGGCCCTGCGTGACGGTGCGGCGGAACTGATCGTCGGCGCGATCCCGTTCGACCCGGGCGATGCGGCCGCGCTGTGTGAGCCGCAGCAGGCCCAGCACAGTGCGGGCCCGTGGCGTCCGGCCGCCGTTCCGCCCCTGCCCGAGGTCCGGGTCGTCGCGGAGATTCCCAGTCCGGCAGAGCATGTGGCCCGGGTGACGAAACTGGTGGAGCAGCTGTCGGATCCGGCGCAGCCGCTGCGCAAGGTGGTCGCCGCGCGCTCGCTGATCGCCGAGGCGGACCAGCCGCTCGAGCCCGAGGTGGTCGCCGCGCACCTGCTGGTACGCCATCCTCAGGCCAACGTCTTCGCCGTCGATCTGACGCCCGCCGGCCGGACCGGCGCGCACCTGGTCGGCGCCACACCGGAGGTGCTGGTCGCCCGGCACGGTGACACCGTCACGCTGCGTCCGCTGGCCGGAACGCTGCCCCGGCACGCCGATCCCACCGTCGATGCCGAACGGTCTCGGGAGCTGTTGTCCAGTACCAAGAATCGCGACGAACACGCCTTCGTCATCGAGTGGATCCGGGAACGACTCACCCCCGTGTGCGCCGAACTCGCGATCCCGGACGGCCCCGAGCTGATCAACACCGCCGAGGTCTGGCATCTGGCCACACCCATCACCGGACGCCTGCGCGACCCCGCCACCACCGCGCTCGATCTGGCCCTGCTGCTGCATCCCACGCCCGCGGTCTGTGGCACCCCCACCGACCTCGCCCTGCGGACCATCACCGAGTACGAGGAGCCGCGCGGCTTCTACGGCGGTGCGGTCGGCTGGTGCGATGCGCGCGGCGACGGCGAATGGGTGGTCGCGATCCGGTGCGCCGACGTGTCCGCGGACGGACGCACCGTGCAGGCCTACGGTGGCGGCGGCATCGTGGCGGCCTCCGACCCGCGCACCGAACTCGACGAGACGACCGCGAAACTGCGCACCCTGTTGAACGGGCTGGCCTGCCCGGTACCGGACCAGCCGAGCTGATCGCAGCTGCTCGGAAGGCCGCTCGAGAACCGTTCGCCCGGCGGGTTGCCGTGCTGCGTGTCTCTCGGGGCGCGTCCATGTTGTAGGTTGGCTCGCAAGACGCCTGTGTCGATGTTGGGAGTACGCGATGAAGTTTGCCGTCCCGGGGGTTGCGAGCGCCGTCGCCGGAGCGCTGCTCGGTGTGATCGCGGTGTTCATTGTCGTGACGGCGACGGCGCAGAACTCGCGGCCCGAGATAAGTCATGGAGACGCCTCGTCGTCGCTGCTGAACAACGTTGAGTACGGCGCTCGCTGACGCTGCGCCGACCGCTGCCTCTTCCGCCGACTCTCTCTCCTCGGCCGGCGCACCACTGGGCCGGCGTTGGTTCGCCGGTACCGTTCTCGTCGCCTTCCTGCTGACCTTTCTGCAGGCGCCCGGTAACACCGTCGCCGACACCAAATACGACCTCGCCCAGAATCCGGTCGGATTCCTGCAGCGTGCCGCCCATCTGTGGAGCAGTCAGGCGCCGATGGGCCAGGTGCAGAACCAGGCCTACGGATATTTCTTCCCGCACGGCGCCTTCTTCTCGCTGGGCCATGTGCTGGGCCTTCCGGCGTGGGTGACGCAGCGGATCTGGTGGGCGCTGCTGATCCTCGCCGGCTTCTGGGGCATCGTCCGGCTGTGCGAGGTGCTGGGCATCGGCACCCGCGGTTCCCGGGTGATCGCGGCGGTCGCGTTCGCGCTGTCGCCGCGGGTGTTGACCACGCTCGGATCCATCTCCTCGGAAACCCTGCCGATGATGCTGGCTCCCTGGGTGCTGCTCGCACCGGTGGCCCTGGGTGTGGTGGGGATGCCGCGCATCCATGCCGCCCGGTCCGGATGGCGGCGACTGCTACCGCACCGGCCGACCGCCGAATCGGTCTCGATGCGGGGTGCGACCTCGCCGGCGGCGAGCGCCCTCGCGTTGGCGCTGATGGGGTCGGTCAACGCGGTCGCGACCGTGGCCGCCTTCCTGCCCGCGGCACTGTGGTGGGCGTCGTATCGCCCGAATCGGACCTGGTGGCGGTTCACCCGGGCCTGGATTCCGCTGCTGATCCTGGGCACCTTGTGGTGGGTGGTGCCGCTGCTGGTGCTGGGCAAGGTGAGTCCGCCGTTCCTGGACTACATCGAATCCTCCGGCGTGACCACCCAGTGGGCGTCGCTGGGTGAGGTGTTGCGCGGCACCGACAGCTGGACGCCGTACGTCTCACCGGAGCGGATCGCGGGTGCGGTGCTGGTCACCCAGCCCGCGGCGGTGCTGGCGACGGGCGTGCTGGCGGCGGCCGGAATGGCCGGGCTGGCGCTGCGTTCCATGCCGGCGCGCGGGCGGTTCACGCTCGTCCTGATCGCCGGCCTGGTCGGCATCTGTGCCGGATATGCCGGACAGCTGGGCGGCCCGTTCGCCGAATCGGTGCGGATCTTCCTGGATTCCGGCGGCGCCCCGCTGCGCAATGTGCACAAGCTGGAACCACTGATCCGGATCCCGCTGGTGATCGGGCTCGCCCATCTGCTGCGGCGGGTGCCGCTGCCCGCCTCGGTGCCGATGCCCGTGTGGCGCAGCGCCTTCGCCCATCCCGAGCGCAACCGCATGGTCGCGGTGGCGGCGCTGCTGCTGGCGGCGCTGGCGCTGTCGACCTCGTTGGCATGGACCGGCAAACTCGCCCCGCGCGGCGCCTACGACAAGGTGCCGGCGTACTGGCAGCAGACCGCGGACTGGTTGGCGCGCAACGCTTCGGACACCCGGGCGCTGGTGGTGCCCGGAGCACCGTTCGGCAGTCAGATCTGGGGCCTGACCCGCGACGAACCACTACAGGCCCTGGCCCGCACGCCGTGGGCGGTGCGTGATGCCGTGCCGCTCACGCCGCCGGGCGCGATCCGGGCGATGGATTCGGTGCAGCGGCTGATCGCCGACGGCCGGCCCTCGACCGGGCTCGCACCGACACTGATCGATCAGGGCATCGGAATTCTGGTGCTGCGCAACGATCTCGACCCCGATACCTCCCGCTCCACCCGGCCGATGCTGGCGCACGCGGCGATCGAAGGTTCGCCCGGCATCACCAAGGTCGCCGAATTCGGCAACCCGATCGAGGTGGGCCACGGTGACGGTCTGGTCGCCGACGGTGATCTGCGCCCGACGTATCCGGCGATCGAGATCTACCGGGTGAGCGCCGGCGACCGCGGTGACCCTGCCGAGATTCGCAGTGGTCCCGGCGCTCCGGCGAGTTTCCCGGGGGCACGGACGGTGCCGCTGCCTTCGGTTCCGGTGGTACAGGGCGGGCCGGAAGTGCTGGAACGGCTGCGTCGCAACGACTCCGACGCGAGCGGTCCCGCACTGCTGGCCGCCGATGCCGCACGCGCCGGACTGACTCCGGTCGCGACCACGATCACCGATACCCCGATGGATCGGGAGGCCGATTTCGGACGGGTGGACAACCACAATTCGGCGCTGCGCGCGCCCACCGACGCCCGCCGCACCCACAATCTGGTACCCGACTACCCGGTGCCCGGCGCGCAGCCGGTGCAGGGACAGTGGTCCGGCGCGGCCGTCACGGCATCCAGTTCCGCGGCCGATGCCACGCAGCTCGGCGGAGCGGCGCCCGGCAGTTCGACCGCCGCCGCCTTCGACGGGGATCCGAGCACCGCGTGGTTGAGCACCAGCGCCGAACACGCTGTCGGGCAATGGCTGCGACTCGACCTCGACCATCCCATCGAAGCCGGTGCACTGCAGGTGACCACGAGCCCCGCCGCGATCGGCGACCCGGTGAAGTGGATCGAGGTGCGCACCGCCAACGGCACGGTGGCCGCACGGATATCGGAACCCGGTGCGCCGGTGTCGGTTTCGTTGCCGCCGGGCCGTACCGACTGGCTCACCATTACCGCGACCCGCACCGAGAACGGCACCGGCGGTGGGCAATTCGGCATCAGCGAAGTTCAGCTGTTCGACTATTCGAACCGGGACGCGCCCACGCCCGTGACGATTCGCCACCACACGGTGCTACCGCTCGTTCCGGCCGGAACGCCGGTGCGCGGCTGGAATCTGGGACAGGAATTCCCCGGCCGCAGCGGATGTTTCGATGCGCCCGATCGGGTGCGCTGCAGTAAGGGCCTCGCGCTACCCGCCGAGGAGCCCGGCGCCTTCGAACGCACTCTCGGTGTGCCGGACCCGATGACGGTCGCACCGCGACTGACTCTGCGCACGCGACAGGGCCCCGCACTGGAAGGCTTGCTGACCGATCCGGAGCGGCCCATCGCCCGCGGCAAGGCCGACGTGGGCGATCTGCGCGGTTCGGCCTTCGCGGCGACCGACGGCGATCCGCGCACCAGCTGGATCGCGCCCGAGGACACCGTGCGCAATCGCACCGGCGCCAAACCGACACTGACGATTCAGCTGCCGCGACCGGAACTGGTGACCGGCCTCGAGGTCACCCCGCCGATGGGCGCACTGCCCGCGCGACCGACCTCGATCGCGGTCAATCTCGGGGACGGGCCGCAGGTTCGCGAGGTTCCGCCCGCGCCGAAGGGACGCGATCCGGAGGCGACGGCCGACTCACCGGGCCGAACCTCGCCGACCGCCACACCGCCGCGCAACGCGCCCGCCCCGGAGCCCAAGTCGACCGACACCCCCGCCCCGATGTCGGCGCCGCCGACTCCGGTGCGGCTGGAGTTGCATCCGTACGTCACCGACCACATCGAGCTCAGCGTCGATACCTGGAAGCCGGTGCTGGACCGGACCGCCCTCGGGCTCACCCAGGAGCAACCGCCGGGCCTGGCGGAGGTGTCGGTACTCGGACCGGACTACCCCGCGCCCGCCCCCGGCGATCGGCCGGTGACCGTCGACTGTGACCACGGCCCGACCATCGCGGTCGCCGGGCGGGTATTGCACACCAGCGTGACGGCGACGGCCGATGCGTTGCTCACGGGAAAGCCGGTGTCCGCCACCGTGTGCGTGCCCGGCGACGGCGGCGCCCCGGGGACGGTCGACCTCCCCGCCGGTTCCGTCGACGTCACGGTCGCCCCGACGGAACTGTTCTCCGTCGACGAACTGCGCTTGGACAACACGGCTTTCGCGGCCGACGGCTCCGCCTCGCCCGAATCCCTCGCTCCGGGGTCGCCCGAAGACACGGGTCGCCCGGCCGGCATCGATGCGCCGGCCGGCGATCGCCTGCTGGTCCTGCCGCTCAGTACCAATGTCGGCTGGACCGCGCACACCGGGGACGGCCACGCGTTGCGGCCCGTCGTGGTCGACGGGTGGAAGCAGGGGTGGGTGATTCCCGCCGATGCGCACGGCCCGGTGACGGTGGGGTTCCCGATCGACCGCTGGTATCGCCTGGCCATCTTCGGCGGATTGCTGTTGCTGATCCCGCTGGCGCTGCTGGCCCTGCCGGCTCCGAGACGACTGCGTAAACGGTTGTGGCACAACGGCGATGGTCGCCACGCGGCCGAACTGCCGGCCGACGGGACTACGCCGCTCCCCGCAGCAGGCAGAACACCCGGCGCCCCAGTCCTGTCGGCGGCCGAGTCGCCCGCCCCGGCGGACGGCGAACCCGCGACGACCTACGACCCACCACCTCGGACCTGGAACAGTTGGTGGCTGGGTGCGGCCGGTGTGTCGATCGCCGCGTTCCTCATCTCCGGTCCGATCGGAACACTCTGCGCTGCCGCAGGTTTGGTTGCGGTGCGGCTGCTGCCGAAGGCGCCGCTCGTTCTCGCGGTCCTCGCCGGGGCCGGAACGATTCTGGGTGAAGCCGCGCTCTCGACCGGGCCGTGGCGTTCGGCCGAGGCCTATATGGGTGGCTCGCTGTGGACGCAGTTCCCGGCGCTGGTGGCGGTGGTCGCCGTGGGCGTCGCCGCACTGCCCGCGCGCACACCGCTCCGGTGGGCGCGTTCCACTAACCGAACCGGCGTTTGACCCACTGCCGCACCGGTTCTTCGACCAGCGCGTAACTCGCGGCGGCCAGCGGCATCGTGAAGGCGACCGTCAATGCCAGCACATGCAGGAACCCGCCGTTGAACGGGATGAATCCGAAGATCGGGAACATCATCGCCAGCACCACCAGATGCCAGATGAAGATGCCGTAGGACCAGCGTCCGATCGTCAGCGCCAGGCGGCTCTCCAGGAAGCGGTGCCGCGCGACACCGACCACGAGCGGGGCGAGCAGGCCGAAACAGATCAAGGCCCCTAGACCCATTTTCATCGCGTACTGCCACGCCGCGGCGCGGGCCAGTCCGGCGGGACCGGCCAGATCGGTCGCCGACAGCGCGAACGCGACCGCGGCGACCACCCACATCAGCCGGCGGTCGCCGAGCGGGCGTTGCCAGCGCGGGGTCACATCCCCGCTGCGGGACCGCGCGGCCAGGACCTCGGCCAGTTCGGCCAGCACCATGCCGGCCGCGAACCACGGCAGATATCCGGGCAGCCAATTGTCGGCGTGGATGGCGTCCGGGGTCGGCACCGGCAGGAAATTCCAGCCCAGGCACAGCAGTCCCATCGCGGTCACCGCGAACACCCGCTGCCGTGCCGCCGCGCCGCGCAACCGGACCAGCGCCCAGGCCAGCAGCGGCAGCATCAGATAGAACGCCACCTCCACCGACAGACTCCACATCTGGGTGAGACCGTCGGTCAGGGTCAGCGGAACGAACACCTGCACCAAGATCAGATTCGCCCCCCATACCCGCAGCCCGGCCGAATGTGCCGCCGACGGCAGCAAAGTGAGCGCCACGCAGACCACGACCCAGTAGGCCGGCAGGATGCGAGCGGCCCGGTGCAGCAGATAGCGCCCGGCCCGAGGGGCGGTGCCCAGGCCGCGGGCCGCTGCGGCGTGCGGGCGCCACAGCAGGAAACCGGAGAGACCGAAGAATACGGCGACGGCCATGTCGAACCGTTCCCACACCCGCCCGATCACCGGCGTCGCGGTGGCGCCGGTCTGGAAGGCCACGTGCGTCAGCACCACGCCGAGGGCGGCCAGTCCGCGCAACCCCTCCAGCGCGGGAACGAATCTCCGGGTTCCGGGAACCGGCGGAGCGGGACGCGACGCCGCGGCAACCGGCACGTCGGTGCTGGATGTGGCGATTTCTGGCGTTGCGGTCATCGCGATCCAGTGTGCCCTGCCGGGTTCGCCGGCGCCTCGTGCGGCTCCCCGCGCCCGCGGACTCGAACCGCGACTCGCCGGACACTCGTACTTTTTCGGAGTGTTTTCCGCACTCAGCTCGCCAGGTTAAGGTGCCGGACTGTTAGTGTCGGGGCTCACGAGTGCTTGTGTTATGACCGCACCCGGTTATGAGCGCACCCGGACGAGGCTTGTTCGACGACGAGGAGAGTTTGCATGGCACTCAGTGCCGGTACCAAGAGGACGGTGGCCTGCCTGCTCGTGGGACTCGGTGCGCTGTTGATCGTCGCAGCGATACTGGTCCCGACGTATGGGGTGAGCCAATTGGCCAAAACTCCCCTCGACCTCGAGATCACCACCATCGCATCCAACAAGCCCGACGCCCCGAGCGAGGTGCTGGATTCGAAAACGCTCCTCACGGGCGAGGGTCCGGCGGTGGTCGACAAGAACGTCGGGCTCATCTCGCAGCGCTTCCTCACCG
Source organism: Nocardia nova NBRC 15556 (assembly GCF_001613005.1). Classification (GTDB taxonomy): domain Bacteria; phylum Actinomycetota; class Actinomycetes; order Mycobacteriales; family Mycobacteriaceae; genus Nocardia; species Nocardia nova. Next base: position 11,639 of record NZ_BDBN01000015.1, read on the forward strand.
TCGAGGAACCGTCCGGCAAGACCAACATGACCATCCAGGCCGGTCAGACGCTGCGCCGCAAGGACAAGACGGGCGACACCGGCCTGCTGTCGGCGATCATCGACCGCGTCACCATCAACCGCAAGACCGGCCAGCCGATCGACGACGACCCCAACGGCTCGATCGCCACCACCGTCGACAGCAAGGGCAACAGCGTCGCGGATCCGGTGCAGCACACCGGCCTCCAGTACCGCTTCCCATTGGGAACCGAGAAGACGACCTACCCGTACTTCGACATCAACGCCCGCAAGTCGTTCGATATGAAGTTCGTGGAGGAGACCGAGATCAACGATCTGAAGGTCTACCACTTCCGCCAGCAGGTGCCGGCCACCGATCTGTCGAAGGTCACGTCCTCGCCGACCAACCGGCTCACCTTCCCGGCCGCCAAGTGGGGCGTCCCGGGCGAGGGTGACATCACGATGAACCGCTACTACACCAACACCCGCGACGTGTGGGTGGAGCCCAAGACCGGCACCGTCGTGAACGGCTCCGAGCAGCTGCACCAGTACTACGCGCGCAGCGCGGACAAGCCCGAGGTCACCGCGATCAACACCACGCTGACCTTCGATCCCGACACCATCCGCTCGCAGTCCGACGAGGCCCGCAAGTACATGGATCAGCTGTCGCTCTACGGCCGCACGCTGCCGATCATCTTCGGTGTGCTGGGCGCGATCTCGCTGATCGCCGGCCTGATCCTGGGCCTGCGCGGCGGCGACGGCACCTCGAAGCCGGGCCGTCTGGTCAAGAAGCCGCAGACCACCCCGCCGAGCGACAAGCCGGGGCAGGCGTTCTCGGAGGCTCCGACGCAGCAGATCGACATCAGTAAGAACCGCTAGGCTTCCGCTCGCACAGTGGCTCCCCGGTTGTCGGACCGGGGAGCCACTGTCGTATTCCGGGCGCTACCGTGCGGCCGGCCGAGCGGCGGGCTGCAGGCGGAAGGTCAGGGCCTCCATCAGGGTTTTGCGCTGGGTCTTCTGCACCGCCGCGATCCGCCACCGGCCGTCGGATTCGCGGACCACCGTGTAGGTGGCGAGTTTGCCCAGTTTCTTCGCCTGCCCCTTCGCCGATTCGCCGCGAGTGACGACCACGGCGGTATCGCTGCCGTAGTGGCGGATCTCGACGATGTCGACGGTGAGCCGGGTGCCCTTCAGGAAGCTGTCGAACAGCGCCTGATGCGCGCTGCCGATCTCGGACCCGCCGTGGTAGACGCTGCCCAGGTAGGTGACGTCGGTGGCGTCGGCGGTGAAACACGCCCCGTAGGCGGCGCCGTCACCGCGATTCCACGCGTCCCGGCTGCGCTCGATGAGGGCGCGGATGGCAGTGGTGTCGGTCGCGGTCATGAGCGTTCCCTCTCGTGATATTCTCTGCTTAGAAGATTTTTCTTCTTTGAAGAAGTCTCTTTGTTGAGGAAGAGATTATGAGAGAGGTGCGCCTGGTGTCAACAGCAAGCCGCGACAGCGAGGTCTTTCGGCGCTATCTGAGTTCGGTGGTGCTGCATGCCCAAGCGGGGGCGAAAGCGGTCGGGCTCGGGGCCACCGACCTCTACGCGCTGAACATCCTGGAATTAAGCGGGGCGATGACGCCCGGCGAACTCGGCGCCCGCACCGGGCTCACCACCGGACCCACCACCCGCCTGATCGATCGCCTGGAACAGGGTGGTTACGTGCGCCGGGCGCCGGATCCGGCCGACCGGCGCAAGGTCATCGTCGAACCGGTGGACCGGCCCGCCGGCCTGGACAGCGCCCTGGCCCCCGCGCGCCGCCGGATCGGCGAGATCGTGCGCGGCTACACCCCCGAACAGCGGGAATTGCTGTTCGACTATTTCGCGCGCGCGGCCGAGGCGTACCAGCGCGCGGCCGAGGACATCACCGCCGAGGACGTCATGGAGTCGGACGCATAAGCCGCGCCGACCCCGATGTCACTCGGCCGACAACGGCGAAAGCCGTTCTTCCACAGCAACATCGGTGGCAGCGCGCGGGTCGCGGCGTACGGTCCGGATCACGACGGCGACCACCAGCGCGGTGACCGTCGCGGCGACTCCGGTGGCCAGCGCGATCAACACGGGCAGGCTGCGCACGAACGGCACGGCGACGCCCACTTCGACCGCCAATCCGATCCAGATCACGACGGCCGGCGCCGTGCGGTCGGCGGCGATGGCCGACAGCAGGGCTCCCTGCAGCACTGCCAACAGCGCGCCGGCGAGCGCGAACAGCCACAGCAGATCCTGGATCGGCGCGTAGTCGCGCCCGGCGAACAACGGGGCCAGCGGCGCCAGCACGGCCGCACCCGCCACGGCGACCAGCCCGACCGCCCCCAGCACGCCGAGCGCGGAACGCAGCGCACGCACGGAATGCTGCGGTTGCGCCATCCGCGGATACAGCACGACGCCGACGGCCTGCGGCAGCCAGAAAGCGATCTTGGTGGCGATCGCACCGAGGGCGTAGCGGCTGGCGTCCGCCTCGTCGAGCACGATGCGAGCGACGATCAGATCCGCGGACGAGAGCGCCATCAACGCGGCTTGAACCTGTGCGGCGCGCAGGACCGCGCCCACGCCGGCGGCCCGCACCGCCCCGGCCCGCGCACCGGTTCCCCAGGCCTCGCCGGCGACCGGAGCCTCCGCGACTTCGGCCGCGTCCGGCGGCAACGGGGGCGAGCCGGCATCCCTCGCCGAGAGTGCGAGTCGCGCGATCCGGTTCGCCGCAACGGTGGCCACCAGCAGGCCGAGGGCAGCGCCCCAGAGCGCGGCAGCGGCACCCGCCCCGACGGCCAGCGCGATCAGCGCCGGAGCTACCCGGGCGATCGCCGAACCACCGAGAACGATTGCGAGCGAACGGAATCGGTTCGTTCCCTGCAGAATGCCCTGCTCCCCGGAGAGCAGTACCAGCACCGGCGCCGCGATCAGCGCCCCGCCCGCGGCGGGTGCCGGCACGTGCAGCAGCACCGCGACGAGGGGTATGAGCGCGAGTGCGACAACCGCCACGATCAGCGCGCAGCGCCGGGTCAAACCGCGCACCGTCGCCACCGCGGCGCCGCGCACCAGCTCCCGTGCGACCACATTCTGCAGGGCCAACGCCGGCACCGCGGCCAGCAACTGCACGGCCAGCAGGCTCGCGAAGGCGCTGTAGCCGGCCACGCCCAGCCAGCGCCCGGCCAGCAGTTGCAGCAGATAGCCGGCGATATTCGCGGTCATGGCCCCAGCGGTCACCAGGGTCATATCCGCGACCACGGGTAGACGGCGCAGGGCAGGCATCCCGCCATGCTCCCACCTCGTCCCCGCCCGGAACAGCCGAGGCCCGCGGTACGCCGTCGGGCGGCTGTTTTCAGTCCTCGTCCGCCAGCTGGCGGACCACGTCGAGCAGATGGTGGCGGACCTCGTGGACGGTGTGGACCGCCACCCAGCGCAGTTCGCGCTCGACGCGATCGGGGTAGTTGTACAGAACGCGGCGGTCCCAGTCGTCCTCGGCGAGGCGGTCGAGCACATTCGCGAGCAGTCGCGCCGACACGAGCAGTTCCTGCGCCACGTCGGCGGGATCCTGGTCGGCGTAGCCGTCGTGATCGGCACGTTCGTCGCGGCCCATGGTGAGCAGGGCCGGGCGGTCGGTGCGGCGCGCCAGCAGGATGCGTTCCCGCTGCACGAGCAGGACGTCGCGGACGTGACAGCCGTACTCGAGCGGCGACCACAGCTGCGGAAGGCGGCGACGCTCCGCGTCGGGGCAGTCGTTCAGCGTCGCCGCCAGCTCGGTGACGCCCGCGACGATCGCGCCCGCGGCCTGCGGCGACTCGGCCGGCCGGTACTCGAAACCGCATTCGGCGCATCGATCCATGAACAACCCCTCATCTCGCCGCGTTGACACCATCTCACTGAGACCATATCTTTAGTATCAACGATACGGTCTCAATGTGAGGGTTGGATATGTCGATCGAAGCGAACAAGGACGTCATTCGCCGATTCATGAAGGTCGGCGACGCCGCGACCAGGGATCTGGCGGCAATCTGGGACAGCTTCACGCCGGATTGCACCTTCCCGACCCTCGCCGCCCGCACCGGTCGCGCCGATTTCACCGTGCAGGACTACCGCGCGTTCCTGCTCGACTACTTCCGCGCGCTTCCCGATGCCACCTTCACCGTGGACGAGCTGATCGCCGAGGACGACCGGGTCTGGGCCCACATCACGATCCGCGGCACCCATTCCGCGGAATTGCGCGGCGTCCCGGCGACCCACCGGCCGGTGGAGTACACCCAGCTCGGCCTGTACACGATCCGCGAGGGGAAGATCGCTCGGGCTCGTGCGGTATTCGACGACGTGACGTTGCTGCGCCAGATCGGCGTGCGAGTTTAGGAGCACCGGACGGGCGACCGTCGCCGGCATTGCGGCCGACGTAGGGTGACTCAGCGTGACCGGGGCTCGAGAACACGGCGACGACACCAGAAGCTCGCAGCTGCCTGCGGCCGCCGCGCCGAGGTGGGCTCGGATCGTTCCCGTGGCCTACAGCCTGGCGCTCGCCCTGATCGTGGTCGGGCCGCTGCTGGGGCCGGGTTATCTGCTGCTGCGCGACGGCGTGAGCACGCCCCGGTCGTATCCGACCGATGCGGCACTGGGCCTGGGTGACGCGGCGCCGCGGGCCGTGCCACAGGACGGATTGCTCGCGGCACTGTCGGTGGTGGTGGACGGCGGGATCGTCGTCAAGGCCATCCTGGTGCTGGCACTCACGGCCGCCGGATGGGGTGCGGCCCGGCTCGCGCACACCCTGCTGGGAGTCTCCCTGGCTCCCCGGCTCGTCGCCGCGACGGTCGCGATCTGGAATCCCTATGTCGCCGAACGGCTGCTGCAGGGACATTGGAGCCTGCTGGCCGGATACGCGGCACTGCCCTGGACCGTCGTCCTCGGACAACGGATACGGACCGGCGGCGCCCGGGAGCCGGCCGGTGAGGGAGCGGAGCGGACCACCGACGATCACCGGCCCCGTCGGGGGCTACCGGCCGCCGCCGCGCCGTGGTCGATGCTGGGCGGCGTCCTCGCCGCGGCGGGTTTGACCCCGACCGGTTCGCTACTGGCGGGCGTGCTGGCGATTCTCACGGTGGGCCGGCGCAATGTCGTCGGCGCGGTGGCGCTGTGGCTGGTGAGCGCCAGTCCGTGGCTGGTGGCCACCGCACTGTCCGGTAGCGGGGCCGAACCGTCCGATCCGACGGGGGTGGCGGCCTTCGCCGCGCGGGCCGAACCGGGGCTCGGCACGCTGGGGAGCCTGGCCGGACTGGGTGGGATCTGGAACGGCGAGGCGGTACCCGGCTCCCGGACAACGCTTTTCGCGGTGTTGTCGACTCTCGTCCTGCTGGCGATCGTCGTCTCGGGCGTGCGCGCGGTGGCAGCCCGGGGTGAACGATCCACGCGTTATCCCCGGCGGATGTTGCTGGTACTGGCCGCCGTCTGCATCCTGCTGCCGGCCCTGGGGGCTACGGGGTGGGGGCTCGCCATCGGCGAATCCCTGATCGCGCGCATCCCCGGCGCCGGACTGCTGCGCGACACCCAGAAATACGTCGCCCTTGCCATGCCCGCGTACACCCTGTGCGCGGCGGCGGGCTGTCGCGCCCTCGCCGCACTCGGCCGCCGACACCGCACGGAGATCGCGAAACAGACTGCGCCACAAGCGGACCAGACGAATACGAGCAGCCCGTCGGCAACGCCGTCACCACGAGCGGCGGATGCGGACCGACCGTCGAACGCTGGTGGCGAGCCGGTGCAGGCCGAACCTGTTGCCGCGCAACCGCTTACCGCCCTGCTGTTCATCGCCGCGCTGATCCTCACCCTTCCCGACCTGGCGTGGGGAGTGGGCGGAGCACTGCGACCGGTGCACTACCCGCCGGCGTGGCAGCGGGTCGCCGCGGTGGTCGACGGTCCCGGTGACGTCGCCGTATCGCCCGCGGGGATGTTCCGCGTATTCCCCTACAGCGGACGGGTGCCGGTGCTGGATCCGGCGCCGCGCATGCTGCGGTCGGATGTTCTGCAGACAGGGGTGCTGCCGGTCCGGGGCCGAGTGGTGGCGGGCGAGGGGGCACGGGCCCAGCGAGTGGAAAACCTTCTGCTCCGGGGAGCGGCACCCGCCGACCTCGCCGCCCACGGCGTCGGGTGGATTCTCGTCGAACATCGCACGCCGGGAGCGGTCGGCGATGCGAAGACCACGCTGGGCGCGCTACAGCCGGTGTACTCCGACGCCGATCTGACGCTGTACCGCGTACCGGGCGCACGGGACGTGGCCAGGGCCACCGCCACCGACCGCACCGTAGCCATCGCCGCGCACGCGCTCTGGGCCGCTCTGCTCCTGACCGGCCTCGTCGCGACGCCGACCGACAGGCGACGGAGGAGATGATTCACACGGATCGACAGGCGTGCCGTCGGCCGGCAGATATCGTCCGCTGATCAGCGCAGAGTCGGCGCGACGCGATCGTCTCGCAGCGGCGCCGACGTCGCAGCGGCCACCGTCGCACGTCCCGTCACCAGCCCCGAGATGAACCGCCCCCGGGCGGCAGCGGCCAGGACCTCACCGACTCCGGTACCCGTCTGCTCCCAGGAGAACTCGCGAGCTCGCGTACGAGCCTTCTCCCCCATGACAATTCGCGCCTCGGAGTCGGCGAGCAGTTCCCCGACGGTCTCGGTGAGCTGGCTGGAGTCGTCCACCAGCACCCCGGTCACGCCGTCGACGATGGAGTCGGTGAGCCCCCGTGAACTGCGGTAGCCGATGGTCGGGACGCCGTGCTGCGCGGCCTCGATCACCGCGAGACCCCACCCTTCCTTGCGGGAGGGCAGCACCTGAACCCAAGCGCGGGAAAGCAATTCGTGCTTGCGCGCTTCGTCGACGAAGCCGTGGAATTCCACCGCGTCGGCGATACCCGAGCGATGCGCGCGGTCTTTCAGATTGTCGGCCCACCAGCCGTCGCCGATCACGTCGAGGCGCAGACCGGGCAGGCGGTCACGCAGACCCGCGACGACGTCGAGCGCGTCCTCGATCTGCTTGTGCGGCACCAGCCTCGACAGCACGACGATGCTCGGATACGGGGTGCGGGTCGATTCGCCACCGGTCGGCGCTTGCGCGGGTACGGGTTCGGCACCGTTGCGCACCACCGCGATTCGCGTCGCATCGACCCCGAGCGAAGCGAGCTCCTCCGCGGAGGGCAGCGATACGGTCAGATATTGGTCGCGCCGATGGACCCGCGGGGACAGTCGCGATTCGATCCACCAGCCGATCCGCCCGACCACACGACCCGCCACCGGCCACTGCTCCCGATGGCCGTGGTGCACCAGGACCACCGAGGGCGCCCCGGAGACCGTCCGGGCGAAGAACGGAATGCCGTTCTGGGTGTCGATCACCGCGTCCGGCCGCACTCCGCGCAGCGGGCCGAAGCCCAGCCGCCCGGCCGCGATGGCGGCCAGCGCGCGCGGATAGACGGTGAAGCGCCCGCCGGCCCGGCTGATCTCGATGCCGTCGATACGCTCCCGGCGCGGCGCGCCCGGATAGTGCGCGGTCCGCAGCGTCACCTTCACCCCGCGTGCCGCCAACTGCGCACCCACCTGCTCGAGATACCGCTCGCTCCCGCCGCCCTGCGGATGTCCCGTATCGCGCCAGCACAGCAGCAGGACTTCCCGCACGTCAGCACTCGGGTGGGCCTCGTTCTCGCCGCCGCCGGGCCCACAGAGCTGCGCCACGGCAGCGCGCTCGCGAGGGCCGATTTCGGGCACGGCAGTTCTCCAGATCGTTCACGTCGGACGACAGTGGGGTCCACCATAGCCGCCGACGGCCGTTCCGGGTCGCTGCGGTGGCCGCATAGACTGGCGCGGCCATGCTTCGATCCGACGCAACCGGACCGCGTCCCCGCTTCGCGCGCCGGGCCACCCTTCGCCGTTCACTGCGCCTGTTGGGCAGTTTCCGCTTCGAACAAACCGATCCGGCGCGGTTCTACGGCGGGATCGCCGCCGATACCGCCGACCTGATCGCCGATTTCTATCGCGATCTGACCGGCCGGGACCTCAGCGGCACCGTGATCGTCGATGTGGGCGGGGGCCCCGGCTACTTCGCGGACGAATTCGCGGCGGCGGGCGCGCGCTATCTGCCGATCGAACCCGATCCGACCGAAATGCACGCCGCCGGGCTCACCGTCGCCGGCGCAGTCCGCGGATCCGGAATGGCGCTGCCCATCCGCGACGACGCCGTCGACATCTGTCTTTCCTCGAATGTCGCCGAACATGTGCCACAGCCGTGGGTGATGGCCGACGAGATGCTGCGGATCACCAAACCGGGCGGTCTGATGGTGCTGTCCTACACGGTGTGGCTCGGACCGTTCGGCGGGCACGAGACCGGTCCGTGGCACTACCTCGGCGGTGAGTTCGCGGCCCGGCGCTACACCCGCCGCACCGGAAAGCAGCCCAAGAACCGCTTCGGCAGCTCCCTGTTCGCCGTCAGCGCCGCCGACGGGCTGCGATGGGCGCGCGAAACCGGCGGCCGGGCCCGGATCCTCGCCGCTTTCCCCCGCTACCACCCGCGCTGGGCGTGGTGGGTGACGCGCATACCGGGCGTGCGGGAACTACTGGTCAGCAATCTGGTCGTCGTCGCGACCAGACCCCTCCGCTGAGCCGCATCCGGATCTACTCGTGCCGACCTACTCCAGCCATCCCCGCCGACGGGTGCGCCGCGCCGGTTCGCTCCACGGCGGCTCCTGCATGGCCAGGCCGACGGTTTCCAGCGGGGTCAGGCCGACGCGGTCGGCGAGTGAGCGGACCGCCGCCACCGCCTCGGCCGCCTGCAGCGCCGCCGTCGCCTGTTCGAGCGTCAAGGTCCGGCCGGGCAGAAAGGACACCACCCAGCCCCCGGTACCGACGGACCTTGCCTGATGTGGGGTCTGATCACTGGTCATCAGCGATCGGCCGACCACGTGCACCGCCATGATTCGGACTCCCCTGCGATTGCATCTGTAAAATCGTCCGGCAATGTTGCTCTAAGCATGCTCTGCAATCGCAGGAAACGCAATAGTGCGTTTTGCGAAAAGCGAACCGCGAGGTAGGATTTCGCGCCTCCCGGCTGGGCGATCGGTCCGGGATGTCCGCTGCGCGCAGTACGTGACGCCAGGGACTGTGCGCCGAATCAATTCTCGGACAAGCGAACTCGCAGCACCGGCTGCGGATTTTCGTGCGGGCGCGGCGCGGCGAGGTCGATGTCGACCTGCCACCCAGGGGGGAGTACGGCCTGCAAGCGGGCCGCGGCACGCTGCAGCGGCGTACTCGCCGCCGTCGGCGTGAAGTCCACTTCCGGATCGGCCCACCGCGCGCCGGCTAATCCCGAGACAGCATCGAACCCGAGTTCTGTCATGCCTACACCCACCTCCCACATACCCCGACCGGTCGGCCAGACAACGGAATCCACGAGCACCTGCAAGCAGTCAGTTCAGCCGAGTAGTTAATTCCCCGCAACCACGGGGAGTATTCGTGAGATGCAGAACACAATCAGAATAGGACAAGCGCGCCATTCCGCACGCGGAACCGCGGAAATGACGAGCCGCCCGCCCCGTCGCAAAGACGGTGCGGGCGGCTCGCTTTCGTCGTTCGGTGAACGGCGTCGTCCGACTAGCCCAGGCGCTGCTTGAGCGCCTCGAATTCGTCACGCACGCCCGAGGGCAGCTTGTCGCCGACGAATTCGAACCACTCCTCGATCAGCGGGATCTCCTTGCGCCACTCGTCGAGGTCGACCTTCAGCGAGGCGTCGACGTCGGCGGGGTCCACGTCCAGACCCTCGAGGTCCAGGTCGCCGGCGGTGGGCACATTGCCGATCGCGGTGGCCTCGGCCTCGGCCTTGCCCTCGATCCGGTTGACGATCCACTCCAGCACGCGGGAGTTCTCGCCGAAGCCCGGCCACAGGAAGCGGCCGTCGTCGCCGCGGCGGAACCAGTTGACGTAGAAGATCTTCGGCAACTTGGTGGCGTCGGCGTTCTTGCCCAGGTTGATCCAGTGGTTCATGTAGTCACCGACGTGGTAGCCCATGAACGGCAGCATGGCCATCGGATCGCGGCGCACGTTGCCGACCTTGCCCTCGGCGGCGGCGGTCTGCTCGGAAGACATTGTGGCGCCCATGAATACGCCGTGCTGCCAGTCGAAGGACTCGGTCACCAGCGGGATCGTGGTCTTGCGGCGGCCGCCGAACAGGATCGCCGAAATCGGCACGCCCTGCGGGTCGTCCCACTCCGGGGCGAGGGTCGGGCACTGCGACATCGGCGTGCAGTAGCGCGAGTTCGGATGCGCGGCAAGCGTTTCGGTCTCGCGCAGGTACCAGTCGTTACCCTTCCAGTCGATCAGGTGGTCGGGCTCGCCCTCGAGTCCCTCCCACCAGACGTCGCGGTCGTCGGTCAGCGCGACGTTGGTGTAGACGGTGTTGCCGGCCTCGAGCGTGGCCATCGCATTCGGGTTCGACTTGTGGTTGGTGCCGGGGGCGACGCCGAAGAAGCCGAACTCCGGGTTCACCGCGTACAGGCGGCCGTCCTCGCCGAAGCGCATCCACGCGATGTCGTCACCCAGGGTCTCCGCGCGCCAGCCCGGAACGGTCGGCTGCAGCATCGCCAGGTTCGTCTTACCGCAGGCGCTCGGGAACGCGGCGGCGACGTAGTAGTTCTTGTTCTCCGGGGAGATGAGCTTGAGGATCAGCATGTGCTCGGCCAGCCAACCCTCGTCGTGCGCCATCGCCGAGGCGATGCGCAGCGAGTAGCACTTCTTGCCCAGCAGCGCGTTGCCGCCGTAGCCCGAACCGTAGGACCAGATCTCGCGGTCCTCGGGGAAGTGGGTGATGTACTTGGTGTCGTTGCACGGCCAGGGGACATCTGCCACGTCGCCCGTCAAAGGCGCACCGACCGAATGCAGCGCCTTTACGAACGGGCGATCGGTGCCCAGCTTCTCCAGCGCGGCCTTGCCCATGCGGGTCATCACGCGCATCGACACCACGACGTACTCGGAGTCGGTGAGCTCGACGCCGAGCTTCGGGTCCGCGGCGCCCAGCGGGCCCATGCAGAAGGGCACCACGTACATGGTGCGGCCCTTCATGCTGCCGCGGTACAGCTCGGTCATGGTGGCGCGCATCTCGTTCGGGTCGACCCAGTTGTTGGTCGGGCCGGCGTCGGCCTCGGTGCGCGAACAGATGAAGGTGCGCGACTCGACGCGGGCGACGTCGGAAGGGTCCGACAGCGCGAGGAAGGAATTCGGCTTCTTGTGCTCGTTGAGCTTCTGGAAGGTGCCGGCCGCGACCAGCCGGTCGGTCAGCCGGTCCCATTCCTCATCGGAACCGTCGGCCCAGACGACCCGCTCCGGCTGGGTGAGCTCTGCGACCTCCTGCACCCAGGCGAGCAGTCCGGCATGCTTGGTCGGCGCGGTGCCATCGGATCCGTGAAGACCAGGAATGGTCGCTGAGGTCATGAAAACTCTCCTGAGATGAGCGGCGGGCCAGAGAGCTGCCGAAACAGCTTTCAACACCAGGAAGGCCGCCGTTGGCTGTGGACATCCGCCCGGCTCGCCGAACAGCACGCCCCGGCTGGGCGGCGTACGAGAACGAGACGGACACCCGGATTCCTTAAGTAAAGAGGTTAACGCGATGTGACGGTCGGTACGGAATGGGGTTGCTCACTCGGGACCCGGTCGAAACCTTCCCACCTCACCAGGACCGCAGCTGTGCGGAACCGGCAAACCTCGACGGGGCCGGATCACCCGGCGACCGCGGCCCGCAGGATCGCCAGATCGCGTTCGCATGCGGCCACTCGAGCAGGCTGTTCGGCGGCCGCGCGGCGCAGTTGCCCCTCCAGCTCCGCGACCCGGCGATCGGCCTCGACCATGCGGGCGGTGCTCGCGCGCACCACCTGTTCGGTCAGCTCGGACTCGGCCTCCACCAGGGCCGTCGCCACCCGCTGCTCCAGCTGGGCCTTCACATTGACCAGCACATCGGTCACCCATTGCCGCAGATGTGCCCGATCGGCCAGATGTCCCCGGGCCCCCACCACCCACCACGCCACGCCCGCGCCGAGGGCCAGGGTGACCGGCACGGTGGCGTAATCCAACGCCGGCACCAGCGACAACGGCGCAACGATCAACCGGCCGAGGCCGAAACCCGCCGATGCGCCCAGGGCGATCATCAGCCGATCCTCGACGCCGCGGTGGCGGCGCTCCGGATCGGGCCCGACCCGGGGTGCGGGATCGGTCGGCGGAGCCGGCGGTGAGGCGAGCGTGGGCTGTGGTTCCGACCCCGCCACGGCCTCGAGCTGGCGGGCGAGTTCGGCCAGGCGGTGACGGACCACGCCGTCGAGTTCGGCGGTGGCCTGATTCACCGCCGCCTGCAGCAGATCGGGATAGCCGCGCACCGAGCGGCGGTCGAGGCGGTCCAGATCGGCACGGGCGGTGGCGTTCACGGTGCGGACGCGGGCGCCGACCTCGTGCGTCAGATCGACCCGGGCCAACTGCAGCCGATTACGCAGGGCGCCCAGGGCCTGGGCGCGGCCACCGTCGCGTCCGGCCAGCGCGGCGGTACGTTCGGCGCGCAGGGCGGCGACCGCGCTGCCCGAGCGCAGCGCCTCGATCTGGCTCAGCACCCGGGCGCGAGTGTCGGCGAGCACCCGAGCGGTGACCTCGGCCAATTGCTCCGGGCCGACCCCGGCCCCGACGGCGGCGCTGAGCTGGGCGTGCAGGGCGGCCAGGCCGGAGCGGTCCAGGAGCGCGGCGTCGCCGCTGCCGCGCGCGGCCACGGCCAGGCGCGCCGAGACCGGAAGAATCTCGGGCTCGGCGCCGAGCGCTCGGGCCAGCATGGCGGTATCGCGATCCAGTACCGAACGCCAGTCGGGGTGGGCGTGAATGCCGTTCATGGCGAACAGCATTCGCGTTCCCACCGCCCGCAGGCGGGCGACCGGATCGAGCAGTGCGGCGCCGACGGCGGCGCCGGGGTCCACCAGCACGAGCGCCACCGGCGGTCCGCTGCCGGGGCCGAAATCGGTGGCGGCGACCAGGGTTGCCGGGTCGGTGACCGGATCGGTGAGCGCTACGCGCGGTTCGAAGCGGGACAGTTCGGTACGCAGCAGGGTGGTGTTGGCGTCGTCGGGACCGATGACCGTCACCGACACCGGTTGTGTCGCAATGACTTCCGCATGTGTCGCCGCGACTCCGTTCGGCGCGACGGGATTCGGGCCCGGTTCGGCGGGAACCGTGCGCAGCAGCGCGCCGCCCTGCGGATTCCATCGCTCGACGACGGCCAGCACCTCGGGATCCACCCCGCCCGCCCGCCGACTGTTCAGCTCGGCCGGCGATCCGGGTACATCACAGTCCGGCACTACTCATCCGCTCCCACATCCGCATATATCCGTTGTGCAGCCGGATCGCGGCGCGGCGAGCGGCGGCCGGCATATCGCTGGCGGCCACCGCGCGCCAGCGTTGCGCGCGAACCAGCGCGTCGTCGGCGTCGGCCGGTGTCGCCGACGGATATCCGGCCGCGAGATGACGGACCTCCGGGCGAGCCAGTCCGGCCTGCAGCGCGGTCCACAGCGCCTCGTCACCGGCCAGGTAGTCCTCGATCAGGTCGCGGGCGCGCCCACCGTCACCCTGTGGGATCGCGCGCGCGGCGATGCGAGCCAGATCGTCGAGCAGATCACCGCCGCGCAAGGCCGCGAGCTGCTCGTAGCGCTGGTGCAAGCGCGCGTGCACGGGATCGATCCCACTCACGGCATGCAGCAGTTGCAGCAATTGCTGCGGTCCCAACTCCGGCTCATGACGCAGTGCGGCCAGGGCGCAGCTCACCCCGTGCAGGCCCCAGCGCTCCAGCAGCGCCCGGCGATCGGCCACATCGGGCCCGGCCGATTGGTCGACGAACAGTTCCGGGGAGAGCGTGAGCGCCGCGCCGCCACCGGCCGCGTGGCGACGCAGCGTGCGCAGATCGTCGTCGCTCGGTGTGCCGGCGCGGGTGCGCACGGCCAGTTCGGCGACCATCGGCGCCACCGGAACACCCAGCACGTGCGCCGCCTGATCGGCGGCCACCACCGCATCGCCCCACCGCGAGCCCACGGCATCGGCCTTGTTGAGTACGACCATCGTGGTTTCGGGCCGCAGGGATTCGAGGACGCGACGATCGGCGGCCTGCAGCGAACCCGCCAGCACGTAGACGACGAGATCGGCGTCGAGCACCGGATCCGGCACGCCCGGTTGATCCACCGGCGCGGTCTCCTCCGCCGACATCAGGGCCAACGCCCGCAACAGCGTCGATTTCCCGGCGCCGGCCCGGCCGGTCACCTGAATCCGCAGCGGCCGCCGGAAGGCCACGGCCGCGCTCGCCAGCTGATCGGCGACGCCCGGGGCGGACCCGGCGCCGACGCGCACCGTGGCGATGAGTTGCTCGAGTTCCGGTGCGGGCCCGCCGTGGTCGTTCAGCAAGCCCGGCGAAGCGCTGGTTGCAGTGGCTCTCGACACAGGTGATACCCCCTTCCGGCGGCAAATTCTGTCAGAAGACGCGGCGGTTGTCGGCACCGACCGGATTTTCACCGGCGCGCCCGATCGTCGTTGCGCCACACAGCGATGTGTAATCGATCACACGAAACCGCCTGCCCGAGCTCGCGACCGGCGACGATGGCCTGCGGCCCGACCATCACCGCAGGTGAGCGGTAATTGGCGCGGAATTGGGAATCTCTCCGGTGAGACGGTGGTTGTGCTTGTGTCACAGCATAATTCGACAGTGGTGAACTATCGGGTCACGGATTCGATCACCTACGCTGAAGCCGCCGGCGGCACCGCCGGTGCGCGGCCTCGGCGGTGTGGACCCCGGTCGGCCGTGCGCCCGTGCGTCGGCCCCGTGGATCCGAAGGAGGTTGCGATGAGCGTCAACGTCGACGTCATCGGTAACGACGGCGCCGCCGTCGCGACGAAGAACGAACGGCCGCTGCCGCCGTCGCAGGACCCCTTCTATCGCGCACCCGCCGACGCGGCCGCGCACGCACCCGGAACCGTTCTGCGCAGCCGGCCCGTGCAGATCGCGCTGCTGGGACTCATTCCGCAGCGCGTGACGGCGTGGCAGCTGCTGTATCGCAGCAACGACCTGCACGGTGACGCCGAGGTCGCGGTGACCACGGTGCTGCTGCCCGCCGATGCCGATCCGGCCGAACGCCGCCCGTTGCTGGCCTTCGAATCGGCGATCGACGCCGTCACCGAGCGATGCGCTCCCTCCTATGCACTCCGCCGCGGCGCCGTCGTCCCGGGCTCGATCACCCAGCTCGAACTGCTGCTCGTCGCCAACGCACTGCGCCGCGGCTGGGCGGTGAGCATCGCCGATCACGAGGGACCGGACGGCCGTTTCGGCGCGCCCCGGGAACCGGGCTACCGCTCGCTCGACGGCATCCGCGCCGCGATGCACTTCCGTCCGCTGGGGCTCGGTACCGACACCCCCGTGGTGGTCTGGGGCTACTCCGGGGGCGGGATGGCCGGCTCCTGGCTGGTCGAGATGGCTCCCACCTATGCGCCCGAGCTCACCATCGCCGGTGCGGTACTGGGCGCGCCGGTCGGCGATCCGGGTGAGGTGTTCATCCGGCTGAACGGTGGCCGGTACGCCGGTTTCCCCGCCATCGTGATCTCGGCGCTACGCCAGGTGTATCCGGCGCTCGAGGAGGTGCTCGACAAGCACATCACCAGCTCCGGGGAGCGCCTGCTGGAACGGGCGGCTCAGCTGCCACCGATCGTCGCGCTCGCTCGGCTCGCCGGCCACGACGTCAGCAAACACCTCGATCACCCACTGGAAGAGGTACTGAGCACCCCCGCGATGTGCGACATGTTCGACGATATGCGGCTCGGCAAGCACACCCCGCACTGCCCGATCCTGGTGATCCAGCCGCTGCACGATCGCATCATCGACGTCTCGTGTATCGATGCGCAGGTCGAGCGCTACCGCGCGGGCGGTGCCACCGTCGGCTACCTGCGCGATCGGCTGAGCGACCACTTCACGTTGTTACCGCTGGCCACGCCGCTGAGCCTGGACTGGCTGGCCGACCGCATCGCCGGCCGCCCGGTCACCGACGCCGACACCGAGACCCGGACCGTCTGGTCGGTGATGGCGTCCCCGTCGCGCTGGCGCGGGCTGTTCGAGCTGGCCGGCACCGCGGGCCGGATGATCCTGGGCCTGCCGCTGGGCAGGCAGAGCGAACCGGAACTGCCGCAGACGCAGCCGCTCGCCGCCTGACGCCGGGCTCCGCGCCACCGCGGCAACACTTCTGACCCGGGATTTCCCTTCTCGACGCGGTCGATTGCGGCCCTGATCATCGAATACTGGACAATGGACGCCGTGAACGACGCCGCGAACGACACCGCTGGTAGCGACGGGGCCGGAGGCGGCAGCTTGCGTAACCACGCAGGCCCCCGCGAACAGCGCGAAGATGCAGCTGGTAGCGACGGGGCCGGAGGCGGCAGCTTGCGTAACCATGACGGCCCCTCCCCCGAGCGTGAGCCCTCCCGCCTCTACCCGCGGGTAACCAGCTTCCGCTCGCGTCGTGGCGCGTTGACCGCGACCCAACAGCAATCCTGGGAGCGGATGTGGCCGCGCATCGGCCGCGAGGTGAGCGACGAGCCGCTCGACGCCGCCGCCTGGTTCGGCCGGACCGCCCCGCTGATCATCGAGATCGGCTGTGGCACGGGGACCGCGACCGCGGCGATGGCCAAGGCCGAGCCGCAGTTCGACCTGATCGGCATCGAGGTATACAAGCCGGGTCTCGCCCAGCTGGTACAGCGGATCGAGCGGGAAGGCATCGAGAACATCCGGCTGCTGCGCGGCGATGCCGTCGACGTCCTCGAGCACATGATTGCCGAGGATTCGCTAGCGGGCGTGCGCGTGTTCTTCCCGGATCCCTGGCCGAAGGCTCGCCACCACAAGCGCCGGCTGCTGCAGCCCGCGACGATGACCCTGATCGCCAGCCGGCTGCAGCGTGGCGGCATTGTGCACGTAGCCACCGACCACGCGGGCTACGCCGAACATATCGCCGAGGTGGGCGCGGGAGAACCGCAGCTCGTAGGCCTGAACGAGGCCACCGGCGGCGATGCGGAACATCCCGGAACCGATACGGTGATCGGCCTCGAACGCCCGGTGACGAAGTTCGAGAGCAAGGCGCATCGAGCCGGAAGCGCCATCACCGAGTTCATTTGGGGGAAGATCTAGATATGAGTCTCAGGGAGATGGCCCAGCCGGCCGACGAGGTTGCCGGAACAGTGCGCGGCGACGAATCGGACGTCGTCGCCGGCGCGGCGGCCCCCGCGACGCCGGTCGCCGAGCCCGCCGGGGTGCGACGGGTGCTGCTGGTGTGGGACGCACCGAACCTCGATATGGGCCTGGGCGCCATCCTCGGCGGCCGTCCCACCGCGGCCTACCGGCCGCGCTTCGACGCACTCGGCCGCTGGCTGCTGGCGCGTACCGCCGAGTTGTCCGCCGGCAGTACACAGCGCATCGAACCCGAGGCCACCGTCTTCACCAATATCGCCCCCGGGACCGCCGATGTGGTGCGTCCGTGGGTCGAGGCGCTGCGCAACGTCGGCTACGCGGTCTTCGCCAAACCGAAGATCGACGAGGATTCCGACGTCGACAGCGACATGCTGGCACATATCCAGTTACGCCGCGGCGGAGCCGGTCTCGCGGGGATCATGGTGGCCTCCGCGGACGGTCAGGCCTTCCGCGAACCGCTCGAGGAGGTCGCGGCCACCGGGGTTCCGGTCCAGGTGCTCGGATTCCGCGAGCACGCGAGTTGGGCTGTCACGTCCGATATCCTCGATTTCGTCGACCTCGAGGACATCCCGGGTGTGTTCCGTGAACCGCTGCCCCGGGTCAGCCTCGACTCGCTGCCCGACGAGGGAGCCTGGCTGCAGCCCTTCCGGCCGCTGTCCGCACTGCTCACCTCCCGCCCCGCTCAAGGAGTCGCTTAGTGTTCACCCGCTGGGGCGAGCTGGTCCACAGGTTCCGCTACACCGTGCTGGGTGTAGCGGTGGCCGCGCTTCTCGCCCTGGGGGCGTACGGGTTCGGTCTGGAAAACCATCTGAGCTCCAGCGGCTGGTTCGACCCCGGTGCGGAGTCCTCGCAGGCCGCGGTGCTCAAGGACCAGGTCTACGGCCGCGATCACATGTCCGATGTGATCGTGCTCTACACCGCGCCCGACGGTAAGACCATCGACGATCCGGAGTTCGGGCGGAAGATCACCGACAATCTCAACAGCCTGCCCAGGGACCATCCGGACCAGATCAACAAGGTCAACGTCGCCTACTGGAAGACCGAGACCGGCGACTGGAGCGCCTCGGCCACCGGTAGTAAGGACAAGAAGTACGCGTTCGCCTCGGTCGCCATCAAGGGTGACGACGACACGACCACGATGAACAACTACCGCGCGGTCAAGAACGCCTTCTACATCCCCGGCGTGGATGTCCAGCTGGCGGGCATGCAGCCGGTCGCGGGAGAGCTGAACGACACCATCGCCTCCGACCAGAAGCGCATGGAGATGCTGGCCATTCCGGCCGTCGCGATCCTGCTGTTCTTCATCTTCGGCGGTATCGTCGCCGCGGCCCTGCCGCTGATCATCGGCGGTCTCACCGTCCTGGGCGCCAACGGCATCGTCATGGCGATCACCCATGTCACCGAGGTGAACTCGTTCGTCGGGGCCGTGGTGTCGATGATCGGCCTGGGCTTGGCGATCGACTACGGCTTGTTCATAGTCAGCCGGTTCCGCGAGGAGCTGGCCGAGGGCTACACCACCCGCCAGGCCGTACGGCGATCAGTGATGACCGCCGGGCGTACGGTCACCTTCTCGGCGACCATGATCATCGCCGCCAGCGCCGGCATGCTGCTGTTCCCGCAGGGCTTCCTGAAATCGGTCGCCTACGGCACCATCGCGACCGTGCTGCTGGCCGCGCTGGCCTCGCTCACCATCCTGCCCGCGCTGCTGTCGATCCTCGGACCGCGCGTCGACGCGCTGGGATTCAAGCGGTTCCGCAAGACCAAGACCGCCGAAGAGGTCGAGAACGGCTTCTGGGGCCGCACCACGCAGTGGGTGATGAAGCATCCGCTGAAGGTGGCGGTGCCGCTGTGCATCATCCTGCTGCTGCTGATCATCCCGGTGAAGAACCTGAAGTTCGGCGGTATCAGCGAAACCTACCTGCCGCCGGACAATCCGACCCGCATGGCGCAGGAGAAATTCGACGAGATCTTCCCGCTGCGCCAGACCGACCCGATCCAGCTGGTCATCACCACGCAGAACACCGGCGAGATCAAGGCCATCCTCGACGAGGCCAGTGGCGCACCCGGACTCACCGATCCGTTCGGTACGCCCGGCATTCCGCCGAACGGCTCCGATGTCTGGGTGTCCGAGGCGACGATGGCGCCGGACGCGAACGTCGAGGACACGATCGCCTATCTGCGCTCGATCAGCGTGCCCGACGATGTGGATCTGATGGTCGGCGGCCAGCCGGTGCTGATGCAGGACAGTATCGATTCGCTGCTGGATCGCATGCCGCTGATGATCGTGCTGGTCGTCTTCGTGACCACGCTGCTGATGTTCCTGACCTTCGGCTCGCTGGTGCTGCCGATCAAGGCGGCGTTGATGAGCGCGCTGGGCCTCGGCTCCACGCTCGGCATTCTGACCTGGATCTTCGTCGACGGCCACGGCGCCGGACTGCTCAATTTCACGCCGCAGCCGATCATGTCGCCGGTACTGGTGTTGATCATGGCGGTGATCTACGGCCTGTCCACCGACTACGAGGTGTTCCTGCTCTCCCGCATGGTGGAGACGCGCGCCCAGGGCGCGAGTACCACCGAGTCGGTGCGCTCCGGAACCGCGCAGACCGGGCGCATCATCACCGCCGCGGCACTGATCCTGCTCGTGGTGGTCGGCGCGTTCGCCTTCTCCGATCTGGTGATGATGCAGTACATCGCCTACGGCATGATGGCCGCGCTGTTCATCGACGCCACCGTGCTGCGCATGCTGCTCGTTCCCGCGACCATGAAACTGCTGGGTGACGACTGCTGGTGGGCCCCGGCCTGGATGAAGCGCATTCAGCAGCGCATCGGCCTGGGCGAACCCATCCTCGACGACGAGCGTCCCGGCACCGGCGAGGTCGTCGACCTGGTCAAGACGACGCCGGTCACCGATCCGGTGACCATGCAGCTGCCGCAGCTGCCCGACGGGACGCCGAAGGGCCCGCGCAAGCCGCGGCGGTTGAAGTTCCTGCGGGTCGACCCGGAGGCGCCGACCGAGCAGTTGGATCGCATCGTGCCGGCCGCGGCCGGCACGTCCACGCGCGCGACTCGCGCCAAGAGCCCCGAGGCGTCTCGGTCCGAAGGCTCCGAGTCGTCGGCGTCGCGGACCGCGCGGTCCAAGGCGGGCACCGGAGAGTCGACGGAATCGCGAGCGAAAGCCGTTGCTCCCCCGGCGGCCGCGGCAGCCGATTCGTCGGCGTCGGAGAAGCCGGTTGAGGCTGAGAAGTCGGAAAAGTCCCCGAAGCGCAAGCGTTTCGGCCGCCGCCGGTCGGACTCCGGCGCAGATGCGCCGTCGGCCGATTCGGGCAATGCCTCGTCCGGCGACAGTGATGCCGATGCCTCGGACGGCACCGGGAATCAGGCACGGCCCGCCGCCTCGGCCTCTGCCGACGCCGCCCCGGTCCGCACGCCGTCCGGCCCGGAGGCCGGGCGCCCGACAACCCCGCCGCAAACGCCCGGCATCCGATCCTCCCGCGTGCTGCCTCCCTCCGGCCGCCCGCAGCCGCCTCGGACCCCAGGCGGTCCCGGTGTCATCGGCGAATCCGGTGTCATCGGCGGTTCCTCCGCCGCGGAGGAGCCGGTCCGGGGCGCGGGAACGCCGCAACCGGCCCGCTCGGCCGATGCCGGCAGCACTCCCGGCGTGCTCGGCGCGGCCCCGATGCCGGGGCGCACCTCGCCGAATCCGGGACAGGCCCCGTCGGGCACTCCCGAACCCCAAGCGCCGCAAGCGCCTTCGGCACCGCCCTCGGTCTCGCTGCCCGGTTCGGATACCGCCCCGAACCGTGGCGTGGTGCGGCCGCCGCAGGTCGTCCGCCCCGGTATGCCGCCCCGGACGGTGCCCGCGCCGGACACCGCTCCCGACGCCACCGATTCCGTGCCGCCGACCGCTCCGGTCGGCACCACGCCGCGGGTGCTGCCGCCGAAACCGGCGAAGGTGCCGCCGCATCCGTCGGTCCGCGCCCAGCTCTATCGTCCGGACGCCCCGCCGTACCACCCTGGACAGGCTCCCGCCCAGGGCACCGGGCCGGCGCCGGACGCCGGTCGGCCCGGCCACAGCGGACCTCCGGCCGCTCCCGAGGGGCCCGGTCGCTCGCAGCGAGTAGCCCCCGAAGGCCGCCCGCCGGCCGTGCAGCCGCCGCGGCGCATCCCGCCCGATGGCATGCGGCATTCGCCTACGCGGACAACGGAATCCGGGCCGGGCAGTGTGCCTCCCGCCACGCCCCGGGAGCCGAAGGACACCGATGCGACCCAGGAGCTGCACGAGCCGGCGAATCCGGGCCACCGGCCACCGGCCGGCGGCCACAACGCACCGGCTTCGGGGCCCCGAGGCGACCTCGGCTCGCCGCACGGTCCGGGCTCGATGGGCACCGGTGAAGCCGGTGGTCCGACGGCGCCCGAGCCCGGGAATTCCACGGCCGCGACCGAATCCGATGCGTCCGGAAACCCGGCCGACCACCCCGACGCACCGGGTGACGACAACCGCAACAACATCGAACAGTGGATGGCCGATCTGCGCTCGTCCCGTCGTCGCCCCGAGCCGGAACCGGCCGATCCCGACGACGAGGGTAAGCATCGCACCAGCGGCCGCACGGTGAGCGTCAACGAACTGCTACGCCGCCAGAACCGCGACTGATCGACTGCGCGGGCCGGTGGCTTCGTACCGGCCCGCGGCTCGCGGCTCTACGATGCGCCCATGCTGAACACCGCGCGGATCGAGGCACGCGTCCCCACGCAGGCTCTGGAACAGGCGAGGCGTTGGTACGCCGAGAAACTCGGTCTGGAACCCGTGGAGGAGCGCCCGGGCGGGCTGCGCTACGAGGGGGCGTCAGGGGTCTTCTGCCTGTTCGCGTCGGCCGGTGCGTCCGATGGTTCCTTCACCCAACTGGGGTTCTACGTCGACGATATCGAGAGCACCGTGGCCGCCCTGCGAGAGCGCGGCGTGGTCTTCGAGGAGTACTCGGGCACCGTCGGCGGGATCATGGAGATCGAGGGGAACTACCCCAGCAAGGGACGCGCGGAACGGGGTGCGTGGTTTCGCGACAGCGAGGGAAACATGATCGGACTCGGCGAGGTCGTCGAATAGCGATCAGAACCCCGACATCAGCTTCTTCCACTGCACGCCGAACGGATGCTTCGCGGTGATCGAGCTGAACCGGCTGCGCCCGTGCACGATGATGTGCAGCGGTCCGATCGGCGGCCCGGTGCGCACTTTGTTGTTGGCGCTGGAACCGATCAGCTCCACGCCGTTCAGGTCGACGGTCGCCTCGCCGGGCAGGATCATGGTCAGCGAGCTGCAGAAATCGTCGACCCGGATCTCGACCACCTGGGTCGACATGACGGCCTGGGTGAAATCCAGGGTGACGCCCGACAGATAGCTGTTGACGTACAGCGAGGGCGGCACCTGCCACGGCCCCTTGCGGGTGACGCCGGACAGGCGCGGACGAATCGCGGTTTCGGCCTCGGTGCGTCCGGCGGGGGCACCCCACCGCCACGTCTGAGCCGGTCCGGGCGAGGCGGTCGGCTGGGCGGGATTCGGTTGTCCCGCAAGGCGAATCCCGGGCAGGTCGATCAGGACGGCGTTGAGTTCGCCGCGCGTCTTGGCCGCCAGCGCGGTATCCATCCGCTCGCTGAACTCGCCCAGCGACAACATGCCCAGCCCGACCGCGCGCTGTAGCAGGGTCCCGACATGTTCGCGTTCGGCATCCGATACTCGCAGGTCACGGTCGCCTACGGCTCCCCCGGTTCCCGCGGACCCCGGGGCGGAAACGGTCTCACCACCCATGTTCACGAGGCTACCGACGCCGCGGCCGCAGCACATCAGGGCAATCCCTGATCCGGCCCCTACTCGAGGCCCTGTTCGATGGCATACCGGGTGAGTTCGACCCGGTTGCCGAGCTGCAGTTTGCGCAGCGTCGCCTGCACGTGGTTCTCCACCGTGCGATGGCTGACGCTCAGCCTGGTCGCGATCTGTTTCGCCGACAAACCCTTCGCCACCAGCCGCAACACCTCGGTTTCGCGGTCGGTGAGGACGGGCTGCTCGGCGCTCCTATCGGCCCCCGCCCCGGCGATGCGACGGAATTCGCCGAGCACCACACCGGCCAGGCCTGGCGTGAACACCGCCTGGCCCGCGGCCGTCGCCCGCACCGCGTCGATCAACTCGGCCGCCGACGCGCTCTTGACCAGATAGCCGCTCGCCCCGGCCTTGACGGCTTCCAGCACATCACCGCGTTCGTCCGAGGCCGAGAGCACCAGTACTCGGCTGCGCGGCGAGACGCGGAGCACTTCCGCGGTGGCCTGGGCTCCGCTGCCGTCGGGCAGTTGCATATCCATCAGGACGACGTCAGGTCGGACCGCGGCGGCCCGGCGCGCGGCCGTGCCCGCGCCGTCCGCCGTCGCCACCACCCGGAAACCGGCTTCGGTGAGATCGCGGGACACGCCGTCGCGCCACATCGGATGGTCGTCGACCACCATCACCGAAACATCTTCTGCCGCGACGTCTTCCGATGTCCTCATCGTTGCTCCCCGTCACGTGGAATCCGGAATTCCCATTCGGTGCCGTCGGCGGTGTCGAGCAGTTCGGCGGTGCCGCCCAGCGCCTCGATCCGCCCGACGATCGAATGCGAGACACCCATCCGCCCCTCGGCGGCCGCGGCCGGCA
Source organism: Nocardia nova NBRC 15556 (assembly GCF_001613005.1). GTDB lineage: Bacteria > Actinomycetota > Actinomycetes > Mycobacteriales > Mycobacteriaceae > Nocardia > Nocardia nova. The sequence continues at coordinate 35,606 of NZ_BDBN01000015.1, forward strand.
GCCGGCCCTGCGCGATCCCCGGCCCGTCGTCGCGCACACTGACCACCACCGCATCGCCCATATCCTCCAGCAGCACAAAGGCTTTCGCCTCGGCGCCGGCGTGCAGCGCGGTATTGGACAGCGCGGCACCGACGGCGGCGGCGATCTCCCGGGCGGTCCGTGCCCCGATCGTCACCGGCTCACCGGGCGCGGAGACCGCGGTCGACGGCGCGGCGAAGGCTCTCAGCAGCGCACGCAGCTCCGCGCGGGCGTCGAGACCCGAACCGTCCCTGCCTTGTTCGGAGATCAGCACCCGGAGCGCGACTTCCTGTTCGCGGGCACGATCCGCCAATTCGGCCGTGCGTCCACCGATTTCACTGCCGCGCCGACTGATGTACGCGAGGACCTGCAGCACCCCGTCGTGTACTTCGCGGGCGAGCCGTTCGCGTTCGGCGGTGGCGGCGGACAACCGCATCGCCTGCTCGAGGTGCCCCTGCGCGCGCCGCGCCGTCGCGGCCGCCAACCCGATGGCCAGCCCGACCGAAACCAGCACGGGCGCGGTCGCATCCGACCACAGATCCAACTCCCACTGTTCCCGCACCACGATGCTCACCACCGAAATCGCCAGCCCCGCGAGCACGCCGCCGAGCGCACCCCATTCGATCGCCGCCGACATCACCGCATTCGCCACCCACAGCGTGGTCGGCAGGGTCTGATGCCCGTGGTACCAGGGGTAGTCGGCGACCAGCCGAGTCGCCGCCATCAGCCCGACGGCGACCGCCAGGTCACCGATCACCACCGCTCGCCGCTCCCACCCGGTGACCGACCAGCGCGACAACCACAGCGCCGAGACGACCGACCAGAGCACCAGCATCCCGATCAGCACCCAACTCAGCGGCTGCCGCTCGTACGACGACACCGAGGCGACCTGCTGGCCCACCGCGTAGAGCATTGTGACCAGGCGAAACACCTGCGCCGCCCGCCACAGCAGCGCAGTCGCGGCCGTCGGTCCCGGCGCGGTCGAGTCGGCGGGCGGCGTGACGCCCGCGGACTCAGCCCTCGTCCGCATCACCGCCGTCCGCATCACCGCCGTCCGCATCGGACCGCGATTCGGCCCGGCGGTAGCGATCCGGCTCGGGCCGGTCGGCATCGGCGTGGAACATCGGCTCCCCCGGTTCCCCGGTATTGAGTTCCTGATACAGCTCTTCCGGGCTGCCGACCAGCAACGAACGGATCGCGGTGTTCATCACCGCGACGAACGGCACCGCCAGCAGACCGCCCGCGATACCGGCCAGCACCACGCCCGCCGTGATCGCCAGCACCACCGCCAGCGGATGGATGCGCACCGCGCGGCCCAGCAACAACGGTTGCAGCACATGGCCTTCCAGCTGCATCACCGCCACCGTGATGCCGAGCACGATCAGCGCGGTGACGAAACCCTTCGTCATCAAGGCCAGGAAGACCGCGATGAAGCCCGCGAGCAGGGAGCCGACGATCGGGACGAAGGCGCCGATGAACACCAGCGATGCCAGCGGAAGGGCCAGCGGCACACTGAGAATCGCCAGCCCGGCGCCGATGCCGATGGCGTCGACGGCCGCCACCACGACGGTGGCGCGCACGAATCCGATCAGCGTGCCGAAGCCGAGCCGCCCGGCGGTGCGCACCCGTTCACGTTGCGGGGTGGGCACGATCCGGGTCACGAAGTTCCAGATCTGGTCGCCGCCGTAGAGGAAGAAAATCAGGATGAACAGCGTCAGGAAGGCGCCGGTCAAGAATTCGCCGATCGCCGCGGCGGTGGTCAGGGCGCCGCTGGTCAGCGAATCCTGATTGGCCTCCAGGGTTTTGATGATCGTATTGCCGCCGTTGCGGATCTGGTCGTTGCTCAGATGCAGCGGACCGTTGATCAGCCAGTCCTGCACGGTGTGGATGCTGGTCTTGAATTCGTCGGTCAGCTGCGGCACACCGGTGATGAACTGCTCGATCACGAAGGTGAAGATCCCCGCCAGCAAGCCCAGCGATCCGACCAGGGCCACGAATACGCCGATGCCGCGCGGCATTCCGAGGCGTTGCAGCAGATCCACCAGCGGCGAGAGCAGCGCCGCCGCGAGCAGGGCGATCGCGACCGGAATGACGACCGTGGTCAGCTTGTGCGCCAGGTAGGCGACCGCCAGCACCGCCACCAGGATGATCAACAATCGCCAGCACCATTCGGCGCCCTGACGCACCAGTGGATGCACCGAGTCGGCCGCGCTGCGCTCGCGCCCGCGATCGGGTGCGCTTCGGCTCGAAGCCGCCGATGCGACGCCCGCCGGGGCAGGCTCGGCCGGATTCCCGGAGGTCTTGCTGTCCCCACTCACGCCGCGAGCCTATCGGCCGGGGACGCAACCGGCACGTGTCCGCTCCGCCCGAATCCGGTGACCTACGACGCGCCCCGCTAGATTGGTCATCGTGTCAGCGCCTCTGGAAGCGGTCAAACAGACCATGCGAACGCGCTGGCCGCTGTACCTCGCATCGATGCTGGCGGCCAATGCCTTCGGTGCGGTCCTGGTCTACGCGTTCATCCAGTACGGGCTGCCCGCGCCCGAGGGCACGCCGAACGGATTGCGGCGCGCCGGCCTGCTGCTTCCGGCGCTGGTCTTCGCGATCGGCGGATTCCTGAGCGTCACCGCCTCGGCGTTGATGCTGCGACCGGTGATGCGCTGGCAGATGCGCGGCGGTCCGCCCAGTCGCCAGGAACAGATGGCGGCCCTGCACGCGCCGCTGCGGCAGTCCATCCTCCACCTGCTGTTGTGGCTGGTGGGCGGTGCGGTGCTGGCCGCGCGGATCATCGTGGAAACACCCGAGCTCGCGGGTGCGGTGATCGTCACCGAATGTATGGCCGCCACCATCGTGTTCGGCTTCACCTACATGCTGGGTGAACGAATTTTGCGCCCGGTGGCCGCGCACGCGCTGACCACCGGCACCTTCGATCACACCCTCACCCCCGGTGTCGGCACGCGCATGGCGATGACGTGGGGCATGGGCACATTCGCGCCGACCATCGCGATCGTGCTGCTGTGTGTCACCCAGATCACGTCGCAGGTGCATTTCTCGGCGCAGTCGCTGGCCATCTCGATTCTGCTGCTGTGCGGGGTGGTGATCATGCAGGCGCTGGCGCTGTCGATGCTCACCGCGTCGAGCATCTCCGACCCGGTGCGGCAGCTCTCCCGAGCGATCAACCGGGTGCAGGGAGGTGCGCGCGATGTCCAGGTCGAGGTGTTCGACGGCAGCGAGATCGGCCTGCTGCAGGTCGGTTTCAACCGCATGATGGAAGAGGCCGCGCAGCGCCGCGAACTGCAGGAACTGTTCGGCCAGCACGTCGGCGAGGAAGTGGCCCGCCGCGCGCTCGAGTACGGCACCGAACTGGGTGGTGAAACCCGGTTCGTGGCCGTGTTGTTCGTGGATATGGTCGGCTCCACCGCCACCGCCGCCGAGCGGCCGCCCACCGAGGTGGTCAGCCTGCTCAACGAATTCTTCCGGGTGGTGGTCGATGTGGTCGACCGGCACAACGGCCTGATCAACAAGTTCGTCGGCGATGCGGCGCTGGCGATCTTCGGTGCGCCACTGGACCGTCCGGACGCGCCGACCGCCGCGCTGGCCGCGGCCCGCGATCTGCGCGAGGCGCTGCGCGAGGTGCAGGGCCTGGATATCGGCATCGGTGTCTCGGCCGGCCTCGCCGTCGCCGGAAACATCGGCGCCGCGAATCGCTTCGAGTACACGGTGATCGGCGATCCGGTGAACGAGGCCTCGCGCCTCACCGAATTGGCGAAGGAACATCCGGGCCGCGTCCTGGCCTCGGGCAGCGCCCTGTACTTCGCCGACGACGACGAACAGAAGCAGTGGATCTCCGGCGACGAGGTGCAATTGCGCGGTCGCCGCCGCAAGACCCGGCTCGCGTGGCCGAAGGCTCTCGGATGAGCCACTGCCGCCTTCGGGCCCGACCCCACTAGGCTGGGCGTCGTGACGGCCCACGCTGAACCCGGCGGCGAACCGGCGCGGCCCGCGCGGCGCAGGTTCCGCTGGTTGAAATGGGCCCTCGGCGTTGCCCTGTCGGCGTTGCTGATCGCCGAGGGCGTATACCTGTGGCCGCGCCTGCACGATTCCTGGCGCAACCTCACGGAGATCCATTGGGGCTGGGTCGCCGTGTGCGTCTGGATGCAGGCGTTGTCGATGAGTGGATTCGGCCGCATCCAGAAACGCCTGCTGCGCGCGGGCGGGGTCGACGTCTCGCAGCGCGCCTCGGTATCGGTCGTCTACGGAGCCACCGCGATGTCGGTGTCGCTGCCCGCCGGCCAGGTGTTCTCCACCGCCTTCACCTATCGCCAGACCCGCCGCTGGGGTGCGAGCCCGATCGTCGCGTCCTGGCAGCTGCTGATGTCGGGCGTGGTCGCGACGAGCGGCATGCTGCTGCTCGGCGTGGGCGGCGCGCTGCTGGTCGGCAATCGCATCGGTCCGTGGAAGCTGGTTCTCACGCTGGGCGCGGTGGCGCTGCTGGTGTGGGCGGGCAAATACATATCCGGTAACCCCGGTGCGCTGCAGGCGCTGGTGCGCCGCGGGGTGCGGCTGGTCAACCGGATCCGGCGACATCCGGCCGATGCCGGGCTGGCGCACGTCGACGAGGTGCTGCGACAGCTGGAATCGGTGGACGTGCACCGGCGGGATGCCGCGTGGGTCGCGTTCTGGGCGGTCGTGCATCGGCTCGGCGATGTGGCCTGCCTGGGTGCGGCCTGCTACGCGGTCGGCGCCGATCCGCGCTGGGCGGGCCTGCTGATCGCCTTCAGTGTGGGCAAGGCGGTCGGCACCATTCCGTTCGCACCCGGTGGCATCGTCTACGTCGATGCCACCCTGATCTACAGCCTCACCGCCGCCGCGGGACTGCCGGCGGCGCAGGCGGTGGCCGCCGCCTTCGTCTACCGCATGGTGAGTTTCATTCTCGTCGCGATCATCGGCTGGATCGTCTTCGTCTTCCGCTTCCGCAATCCGCAGCTCGGCGATGCGCAGTTCGAGCAGGAATTCGAACAGCGCTCGGCCCTGCTCGCCGAACCCCGCCGCGCCGACAGCGGCGCGAACCGGCCCCTTCGCGAGGGCGATTCGCCCGGACCGGCCGAACCCGACGGCGAACCGCAGCCCTGAGCGGTCCCGGAATCCGGCTGCCGCACCGCTGTCACTACCCTGGCGACCGTGAGGAAATGGCTGCCGCTGCTGATCGATGTCGTGCTGGTGATCGTGTTCTGCGCGATCGGCCGGCGCAGCCACGACGAGGCGGTGGCGGCGGGTCTGCTGCGCACGGTCTGGCCGTTCGGCGCCGGTCTGCTGATCGGCTGGGTGATTGCTCCGGCGATCGCCGGCCGCGGGCGACTGTCCGACGCGCTCGCACGATTCGACGGATCGGCGGTGTGGCCGACCGGCGTGGTGGTGTGGTTGTCGACGCTGATCGGCGGCATGGTGCTGCGAGTGATCAGCGGTCAGGGCACTGCGGTCAGCTTCGTCATCGTCGCGGCGACCGTTCTCGCGGTCTTCCTGCTGGGCTGGCGCGCGGTGTGGATCCCCGCCGCCCGGCGCATTCGAGTCACCGGCGCATCCGTGAACTGACGCCCGCGACCGCTACTTGTTGTCGTCCGGCGTGGCCAGCGACTGCAGCATCCGCGCGGCCATCCGGGAGGTGGCATCGCCGCTGTCGATATCGTCGATGTGGATGGCGAAGGCCAGGTCACCGGCATTGGCGAGCAGCCATCCGTCCGAGCCGGCATTCGCGGTGAAGGCGGTGACCCCGGCATAGCGGGCGACCGTCACCTCCTGCGGGCTTCCGGTCGCGTCGCGCAGCATGCCGCGCAGCTTGTCGACCACATCGCCGGGCAGCGGTTCCAGCTTGGCCTCGGTGGTGCCGGGCCGGCCGATCTCGATCATCGGCGGAGCCACCGATCCGCGCGCGATCGTGGCCGCTGCGATCGCCATCCCGAACGGGCTGGCCAGAATCGGATCGTTGGTGCCCTGTTTGACCTGCTCGACGCCGCGACCACCGATCGGCAGCCGGCCCGTGGTCTCGTCGAGTCCGGGCACCTTGAACCCGATGCCGACGCCCAGCATGGCCGCCGCCTCGGCCGCATCCTGCACCGAAACGTCCTGCGGCGCCTTCTTCTTCACGATCGAGGCGACCGCCTTGAACAGGTCCATCGCACCGCCGACCGGATAGGTGGCGGTGAATGCGGGCGCGCCCTGGGCGCTGGCGTAGTTGTTCTGGGCCGCCGCGACCACGGCACCCGTGGAGGGCTGTATCGCCACGATCGAGGCCGCCGTACCGACACTGACCACCGCGTCCTCGGCCGCACGCTGCAACTTCTGGTCCATCGTGGAGGCGATGTCCGGCCCCGGCGGACCCTGATATCCGGCCAGTTGGGTGACCATCCGGCCGTCGGGCTCGAACAGCTGCACACCCCAGCCGGCGTGCTGATCCCGGTTCTCCTGCCACACCTTCTGCAGCGCATCGGTCATGGGCGACCACACCCGGCGGTCGGCGACGATCAGCCTCGGCTGCTTCTCCATCACCACGCCCGGAATCGAGGCCATCCGAGGCTCGAGAATCGCGAAATCGTCCTCGCGCAGGCTCACCGCGGTGATCGGCTTGCCCTGCGAGCCTGCCAGCTGCTGCATCAGCGAGGCACCGGTGATCAGCGGCGCGACCGGCGCGATGGCATCGGCCAGGGCATTGGTGGTGCCGACCGGATCACCCGTCTTGGTGGGATCCACCTTGATGACGTTGATGGTCTGCTGGGTCAGCAACGGCCGGCCGTCGTTGTCGTTGACCTTCGGAGCCGGCGTCGCCTCGGTGCGGACGAGCTTCACCGACCGCTTGTAATCCAGTTGCGGCATGACGACGGTGGGGTCCCAGGAGATCCGCCAGCCGATAGCCAGCTTGCGGATATTGCCCTGCAGGTCGTAGCTCCAGTCCTTACCCGGCCCGAAGTTCCAGGCGGCCTTCAGGTTGAACATCGCCGAATCGCCGTCGAGGCTGATGAACTGAACCAGCTTGTAATCGGGCTTACCGGGCTGGAGTCCGTCGAACATCGACTTCAGAGTGCTCTCGGCACCGGAGGGGTACGAGGTCAGTGCGGCGGCGCCGGCGGCATCGCGATCGTCCATTAGCTGGGTGAAATGCTCGACGACCGCTTCGGGTCCACTCGGCGTGCTGTGAAAATCGCACGACCCCATCACGATCGCTACGGCAGCAATTGCGGCCAGTGCCACTGCGCCCCGAACGCGAAAGCGGCGGGATCCCCACACATCCATGTCGCCCACTCTTCACTCTTGTCACTCCAGCAACAAGACCAACGGTACCCGAAGGAGTTGCCCGCGGTCCCACCTAGGCACCGACCGCATCTTCCATGCTCAGCGACCACAATAGTGCCCGATCACCGACATCCGTTGCAGCCGGTCGGCGAAATCGGCGGACGTGTTCGGAAGCTTCCCCTTTCCTCCGACAGCGAAACCCGGGGTGCATTTATGCGGAGTAATCTTGTAATCACAGTTACATAGGAACTTCCGCAGTGAGGAAACATCATGAGACACGGACACGGACGTGGATTCGGGCGGCCGGGGGGCTGGCAACAAGCGGATCTTCCGGACGCCGCCGACGCTCCGGACTGGTTCGCCGGAAGGTTGCCGAGCGAGTGGTTCAGCGGTCCGGCGACCATCGAAATCGACCGCGACGAGATTGTGGTGATCGGTGAACTGGCGCTGCCGGCACCCGAATCGAGCGAGGACGAGGAAGCCGGATCCGAACCGTCTCCCGCGACGGTGGACGGCCTGATCGCGCGCTTCCGCGAATCGACCCGGCCGGCACGCATGCAGATCGCCCAGGAGGCTCAGGCGCGCTACGGCCGCAATGTGGCCTGGGGCGTCTCGGTCAACGGGGAACGCACCCTGTTCACCCATCTCTCGGTGCCGGTGATGACGCGGCTGCGCCAGCCCGAACGCAAGGTGCTCGACACGCTCGTCGACGCCGGGGTCGCCCGCTCCCGCGCCGATGCGCTCGCCTGGACGGTGAAATTGGCCGGTAAGCACGCCGAGGAGTGGTTGGCGGAACTGCGGTCGGCGATGCGCAAGGTGGACGACCTGCGAGCCGAGGGGCCGCGCGGCCTGTGACCGGGCTAGGGTACCGGTCATGGCACCGATTCTCGTGCTCAACGGCCCGAATCTGAATATGCTCGGCACCCGCCAGCCCGAGGTCTACGGCTCGGACACCCTCGACGACGTGGTCGAGCTGTGCCGGGAGACCGCCGCCCGCTTCGATCGCGAGATCACCGCCTATCAATCCAATTCCGAAGGGGCGTTGATCGATCGGATCCACGCCGCGCGCGGGGTGGAAGCCGGGATCGTGATCAATCCCGGCGGCCTGACCCACACCTCGGTCGCCCTGCGCGATGCCCTGGTGATTCCCGAGGTGCCGATCGTGGAGGTGCACATCTCGAATGTGCACGCACGCGAGGAATTCCGGCACCATTCCTACATTTCGCCGATCGCCACCGCGGTGATCGCCGGGATGGGGATCCGGGGCTACGCGGCGGCGATCGAATTCCTCTGCACCCGTTGACTTTCGCTCAGGCTCCGTCGCGCAGTAGCCGGTACATCGGCAGTCCGGCGCCGGCGGCGACCACCTTCTCCCACAGCTCCCGCACGGTATGCGACAGCGTGGCGTCCACCCCCACCTCCGCGCTGGTCTCGACGACATGGGCCGCACCCGCCACCATCATCCGGGCGGCCGCGTCGTCACCCCAGCCGCCGGACTTCGCGGCGGTGGCGTATTCGGCCATGAAGAAGGGGAACGCCTCGGCGGAGCGTTGCGCGAAGGGCAGGAAGCGGTCGATGTCGTGCCCGGCGCGTTCGACGACGGCCAGGGCCTGGTTGTAGCCGATCAGCCAGGGATGGAACAGCGTGAGCAGAGCCTGGTAGAACAACTGCGCCAGCCCGTCGTCGGCGCCGAGGTACTCCGGTGCGCTGAGTGGGCGCAGCAGGTCGGCATGGGCGTCGAAGACCTCGCGTGGACCGCTGTAGAAGATGTAGGACGCCGGATGGGTGATGTTGTCGCCGGCCGACATGAACCCGCCGGACAGGAACCGCGCCCCGTGCGAGCGCACCCATCGGGCGCCCGCGCGGGTGCGCTCCGGCGAATCGGAGGACAGATTCACGATCACCCTGTCCCGCAACCGTTCCGGAGCCCGGCCCAGGACGTCGTACATGGCGGCGTAGTCGGTGAGGCTCAGGATGATCACCTCGTTGCGCTCGAGCGCGTCGGCCACCGACTCGGCGCGCCGGGCGCCCAGTTCCGCCATGGCCTCGGCTTTGTCGGCGCTGCGATTCCAGACCGTCACCTCGGTGCCGGCGGCCAGCAGCACGCGCACGATCGCCCGGCCCATCGGGCCCAGCCCGATCACCGTGACGGAGGAACGTTCGGACATGGTGTACTCCTTGGTGTTTCGAAGTTCTTCCGATCGGCGCCGGATTCGATCGTCACCGGGATCCGCGTCCGGGGCAATAACGCACGTCGACGTGCGGTTGCTTACCTCGAAGTTCGAAAAATGGTCAGGAGGCCGAGATGGCGAACGACAGTGATGCAGATCACTCGGTATGTGGGATGTCGGTGGCCATCGACGTGGTCGGCGGCAAGTGGAAACTGCACCTGATGTGGGTGCTGGGCGAGGGCCCGCAGCGTTTCGGCCGCATTCGTGCCCTGCTGCCCGGGGTGAGCGAGAAGGTGCTCACCGAGAATCTCCGCCATCTGGAATCCCACGGCGTGGTCCGCCGGGAGGTGTTCCCCGAAATTCCTCCGCGCGTGGAATATTCGCTCACTCCCTCGGGGATCGACTTGGCCGCGGCCCTGCGCCCGCTCGAGCAGTGGGGTGAACGGCGCCGCGACGGACTGCTCGACACCGCGACGGCATGAGGGCGGGTCAGCCCAGGTAGTCGCGCGCTATCCGGGCACCGACTTCTTCGAGCAGGCGGGCGGCCTCGGCGATCGAGCGAACCGGATCGGATTCGAGGTCGCTCAGCGGATAGCAGCGGGCGAAGCCCGCGGCGCGCAGTCGCTCCGGGCTCAGCGCACAGCGTCCGGCGACGGCGACCACCGGCACACCCGCGGCGGCCGCAGCGACTCCGGCGGGCGCCTTCCCGCGCAACGTCTGCTCGTCCATCGCCCCCTCGCCGGTGACCACCAACTCCGCGTCCCGGACCCGACCGGCGAAATCGATCAGCTCGAGAATCACCTCGATCCCGGACCGCTGCCGCGCCCCGAGCACCGCCATGGCCCCGAATCCGGTACCCCCCGCGGCGCCCGCCCCGGGATGCCCGGCCAGGCCGGCGCCGGGCTGATGCCCCTCCCCCGTCCCGAACGCGCGACCGCTCGCGTCGACCAGATGCGCCCAATGCGCCAGGATCGCTTCGAGTTCGGCGCATTGCCGCGGGGAAGCACCCTTCTGAGGCGCGAAAACCGCTGCCGCGCCGTCCGGTCCGAGCAGCGGGTTGTCGACGTCCCCGGCGAGTACGAAGGCCGCATCCCGGACGGCCGGGTGCAGATCGGAGTGGTCGAGGCGTCGTGCGCGCGCCAGTGCCGCTGCCCCCGAACCGATTTCGACGCCGTCCTCGTCGAGGATGTGCAGCCCGAGCGCTTGCAGCATGCCCGCGCCGCCATCGGTGGACGCGCTGCCGCCCAGTCCGAGCACGACCTCCCGAATGCCGTGGTCCAGGGCGTGGCGGATCAGCACCCCGAGCCCGTACGTGCCCGCACCCATCGGATCGGTTCGGCCGCTGGGCAATTCGACCAATCCGACCGCTGCGGCCAATTCGACCACGGCCGTATTCCCGCGCACCGCGTAGCTCGCCGAATGCGGCGCACCCGTCGGCCCGACGGTGTCGACCGGTACCCGCTCCCACCCGGCGGCGACGAAGGCGTCGACGGTGCCGTCGCCGCCATCGGCCACCGGCACCTGCTGAATCTCGGCGTCCGGCGCCACGCGCGCGATTCCGGCCGCGAGCGCCGCGGCCACCCCCGGCGCCGCCAGCGACCCTTTGAACTTGTCCGGCGCCACCACTACCCGCCGCGCCATCGCAACCCCATTCCTCCGGAGAGATCGAACTCCGGTCACCGTACTGCGCCGCTCAGCCGGGGGCCGACGCCCCGGCCGCCACACCGGTGACCGTGGCGTCACGGCATGGGCGCCTGATCCACGTGATCGATGTTCACCTCGCCGGTACGCAGGTACCGGATCACGGCGTCGTCGAGCGGAGCGTTACCGCGACCGAAGGTGCCGTGGTCGCCACCGTCGACGCTGATCAGATGTCCGTGCAGGGCCGCCGCCATCGCGGGACCGCCGGGGTACGCGGTCACCGCGTCGTTGCGACTCTGCAGTATCAGCGGCGCGGTGGCCAGGCCGTGGTCGGCGATCGGCGTCGGCTTGGTCACGGGATCCCAGTCGGCGCAGGCCAATCCGCTGCGTACCAGATCGGCGCGGGCGTCGAGGGCGTTGCCGCCGGAAGCGACGATGGCGGCCGCCGAACCGATGGCGTCCCACCGGGCCGGCACCGCGTTCTCGTTGCAGGTGATCGCGGAGAACACCGCCTGGCCGGTCGGGTCGGTGCTCGCCACGCCCGCGATCGCGCGCATCCGCCGCAGATCGCCGGGTTGCGCATTCGCCTCGGCCATCGCCTGCGCCAGACTCGGCCAGAAGCCGCGGGCGTAGGCGGCCACGGTGGTCGCCGATACCAACGGCACCTGGGCCGACATGCCGCCGGAGGTCAACGCGCGCACCAAATTCTGGGCCTTGCCCATTTCCTCGGCGCCGGCGTTCACGCCCGCGCGTGCCACGGCCGGCAGCGGTGCGGGCAGCTCGCGCGGCAGGTCGGCCGCCGACACCGGGGGCGGGGTCAGGTTGGCGTACCAGCCGCCGCCCTGTGCCGACACCAGCCGCACCCAGGTCTCGTACACCCGCAGCGCCGAATCGCCCAGGTGATAGACATTGTCGTGCTGGGCGATCCAGCCGAACAGGTCGTCGAGCCGCTGTTTCCCCGCGAGCTGCTGCTGTGCGAACTGTTCGGTCCACACCCACTGCGGGTCGACATTCGAGTCCAGCACCATCCGGTCGACATGCTGCGGGAACAGCGACGCGTAGACCGCGCCCAGATAGGTCCCGTAGGAGATGCCGAGGAAGTCGATGCGCTCCAGCCCCAGCGCCGCGCGCACCGCATCCATATCGCGGGCCGTGGTCTCGGTGGTGATGGTCCGCAGGTAGCCGGGCTGGGCGGCGTCACATGCCTTCCGCAGTGATTCGCGCTCGTGGTCACCGTCCTGCGCGATCTCGGCCCCGCAGGTCAGCGGGGTCGACCAGCGCAGTCCGCGCGGCTGTACGGCCACCAGGTCGTAGTGCTCGACCAGTTCCTTCGGCAGTTGGGCCAGCCGGACGCCCCAGTAGTCGAGGGCGTCCGCACCGGGTCCGCCCGGATTGGCGAAGAGAGTGCCGTAACGCTGCCCGCTCGCGCGAATTCGGCTGACGGTCACCGCGATTCGCGAACCGTCCGGTGCGGCGTAGTCCCTCGGCACCGAGATGGACGCGCAGCGCGTCGGCCGCCCGTCGCCGACGGAGCCGGCCGGGCACGTCCCGAAATCCGGCTCGGCATGCGCGGTCGCCGGCGCCAGCGCGGCGAGCACCGCCGTCAGTACCGCAACGGTGGCCGATCGCGCCGCCACAGGTAGTCCCCGTCGTCCCATCCGCGCCGCCTCCCCGTCCGGCCGGTCGACGGCCGTCGCCGCATCGAGCATCCGACCACTCGAGCCCCTGCATTGTCGCCAGCCGCGCCGGGTGCGACAACTCGAACCACGTCCGACACGGGGAAGGATGTCGGCGTAGCCGCGCACCGTCGGCGATCGACACGCTCTAGGCTCAGCGAATGACGCAGGGTGCGCAGCAGAACATCGAGATTCGAGACAACTCACAGCTCGACCGATTCGAACTGTATGTCGACGGACAGCACGCCGGGGTGGCCGCCTATCAGGACACCGCCTCCGAGCGCGCCTTCGTGCACACCGAGATCTATCCGCAGTTCGAGGGCCAGGGCTACGGCCGTCTGCTGGTGCAGGGTGCGCTCGACCGGACCGTGGAACAGGGCTACGGCATCCTGCCGCTGTGCGCGATGGTGCACCACTTCGTCGAATCCCGGCCGCGCTATCTGGCGACGGTGCCGCAATGGGCGCGGGAACGATTCGGCCTGCCGCAGTAGCCGGCGGGCACATCGGGGTGGGCGCTTCGGAACCGAACCGCGAATCACGCACCACTAAACACAGCGCGCGCCCCGCGACGGTGCGATGATGACTAGCGTGGCACGCGCAGAGGAACACGGCGACCGCCCGAGACGTGAATCCCGGTACGAGGAACAGGCGGTGCGGCCCGGCACCTTGCTGGTCTCGGCAACGGAGCTGGTCGAGCCCACTTTCCGGCGCACCGTGATCTACATCGTCGAACACAACGATGCGGGCAGTCTCGGTGTCGTCCTGAACCGCCCGAGCGAAACCGCGGTGCAGGACGTGCTACCACGCTGGGCCGATCTCGCGGCCGGGCCCCGCACGCTGTACGTGGGCGGGCCGGTGAAGCGCGATTCGGCACTGTGTCTGACCACGGTCCGCGTCGGTGCCTCGATCGATGGCATTCGCGGGCTGCGCCGCGTGGACGGTCGCGTGGCGCTGCTCGATCTGGACTCCGACCCCGATTCGATCGCACCGCTGGTCGAGGGCATCCGCATCTTCGCCGGCTATGCCGGATGGACCTTCGGTCAGCTGGAGGGCGAACTGGAACGCGGGGACTGGATCGTGTTGTCGGCGTTGCCGTCGGATCCGTTGGCGGGACGCACCGATCTGTGGGCGCACGTGTTGCGCCGGCAGCCGCTGCCGCTGTCGCTACTGGCGACACACCCCATCGAACTAGAACGCAATTGATTACGTATCCACGGAGTGTGGTCCCCCAACGCTCGCCTCGACCGAGGCGGCGGATACGCCCGGTCGGCAGCCATGTCTGACTCCGCGATCCCCCCCGTCGACGCGGCGCCCTCCCGGGCGCATTTGTTGCGGGTGCTCTACGACGAACACGCACCGACGCTGTGGCGGTACACCTACAGCCTGGTCGGCGATGCCGGACGGGCCGAGGACATCGTGCAGGAGACGTTGTTGCGGGCCTGGCAGCGTCCGCAGGTCCTCGACCAGTCGACGGCCTCGGCGCGGGCGTGGTTGTTCACAGTGGCCAGGCATCTCGCGGTCGACGAATTCCGCAGTGCGCGGCATCGGCGCGAGTACGGCACCGACACGCCGCCCGAACAGGCGGCTCCGGACGAGGCGGAACGCGCAGTGGACAGTTGGGTGATCACCGACGCGCTGGCTCGGCTCAGCTCCGATCACCGCGAGGTGATCGTGCGGGCCTACTATCGCGGACTGTCGACACACCAGATAGCGAACGAATTGGCGATTCCCGAGGGCACTGTCAAATCCCGGATGCACTACGGGATGCGAGCGTTGCGTTCGGCCCTACAGGAGATGGGGGTGACGAAATGACATCGGCCGACACCGCGTCACACGACGACTATGCGACCTGGGATGCACCGTATGTGCTCGGCGCCCTCGCTCCCGACCAGCGGCTCGAATACGAGGCGCATCTGTCCGAATGCGCCGAATGCAGGCTCGCCATCACGGACCTGTCGGGCTTGCCGGGACTGCTCAGCCACATTCCCGGTGACGTCGCTCTCTCGCTGATCGACGACGGGGCCGCCGCAGACCATGCCGGCAGTTTCGGCGACGCCGGGTTCGACGCCCTGCTGAACCGGGTGCGCGCGAGCGAAGCCACCACCGGCGGCGCCCGGATACTGCCCTTCGAAGCGCACGGCAGCGGCCCGGCCACCGAGACGGGCACGACCGCACCCGACGCGGGCACTTCGGCGGTCCGCGAAACC
The DNA here is from genome assembly GCF_001613005.1 of Nocardia nova NBRC 15556. Taxonomy (GTDB): domain Bacteria; phylum Actinomycetota; class Actinomycetes; order Mycobacteriales; family Mycobacteriaceae; genus Nocardia; species Nocardia nova. Next base: position 50,606 of record NZ_BDBN01000015.1, read on the forward strand.
CCCGCCGAAGACCGGCGCACCGAGCCGGAGCAGCCCCCCGCCTCGCTGGCAGCGGCGCGCGAGCGCAAGCGCAGCCGCAGCGGTCCTAGCTCGCCCTGGCCGGTGCGGTGGCCGCCGCCGCGGCCGCGGTCGCCATCACCATCCCGATCACCGTCGCGCACACCCAGCACAACAATCCGCCCACCGCCGAGCAGGTGGTCACGGAGCGGCAGATGGATCAGGTGATTCCGTCTCCGATCACCGCGAACTTCACTCTCACACAGCTGAATTCCGGTACGCGGGTGAACATGTCGTGCAACTACGCGCCGTCGGATACCGATTACACCTGGGACGGCGCGCTGTGGGTGGTGCACACCGACGGCACGCAGTCGATGGTGGCGCAGTGGTCGGCTCATCCCGGCCAGACGGTGACCGCGGACGGCATCACCTCGGCCCCGGCGGACAAGATCCAATCGGTCGAAATACGTTCGAGCACAACCAACCAGGTGTTCCTGCGCGCAACGGTGTGAGCGGCCGCCGTCAGCCGATCCGCCGGGAAACGATATCGCCGTCCACCGCGATTTCGCCGGCGATATCGGATTTCCACCGGCGCGCGGCCCGCCGCAATGCCCGCGCGTCGGAATATCCGAGTCGCGACGCCAGGGCGGATTGGGTCGTCGTCTCGGCGAGGGTGCCGGCGACGGCCCGCCGCGCCCGATCGAGTTCCCGCCGCCAGCTCGTTCCGGATTCGGCCAGGCGGCGCTGCAGTGTCCGGGGACTCACGGCGAGCCGGCGGGCTACCGTCTCGAGCGTCGCATCCCGTTCGGGCAGCGCCTTGGCCAGGGCGCGCTGCACGCGATCCGGCCAGGTCGGCTCGCACAGCAGCGGCGTCGCGATCATCGTGGCATAGCGCCGGACGATCTGCGCCAGTGCGGGATCGGCGGTCGGCAGCGGCAGGTGTAGATCGGCTGTGCGCAGCGTCAGGGTGTCGGCCGGTGCGTCGAAGTCGATGCGCGCGGTACCGAACGCTTCGGCGAAGGCCCGGTGCGAACGAGGCGGGCTCTGCCGCAATGTGATCCGCGACGGTGACACCGATCGGCCGCTCCCGAGCCGGATACGGGCCACGGTGCTGGCGAACGAGGCCTGCACGGTGAGTTCGGCACCGCGACCGTCGCCCTCCAGTAGTTCCAGCCCCAGGGTCTGTTCACCGCGCAATTCGTCGGTGGTCACCGTGTAGCGGTGGTTGGTCGCCATGGCGGTACCGGTGCGCCGGACGGTGGCCAGCCCCTCACCGACCGTCGCGGCGGTACTGAACAGGTAATCGAAGATGCCGTGCTTACCCAGGTGGTAGGTCGTGCTGATGCGCAACGCGCTGTCCGGGGACGGCTGACGGAATTCGGCGCGTTCCCACAGGCGCAGATAGGCACCGCTGGTGACCATGCCGTATTCGCTCGTCAAAACGCTCTCGGGAACTCCGGAGTCGCGCAAGAGCGCGCGAATATCGAGTCCCTCCGCCGCGGTTTTCAGTACACAACGGACAATTACCGCGTTATACGCAGGAACGGACTTGTCCACTCCCCCATGATAAGTGGCTGCCGGCGTGAACTGACGTCTTCGGTCCCGTGACCGGCGCGTTCGGACCTACCGCGATACGCCGTTTCCGATGAGGCTGAGGTGGTGTCACAAGGAGTGGACGAGCGGCCGGCGCGGCTGGTCGTCGGGATCAGTGGAGCCACCGGAATCGCCTACGGCGTACGGGCGCTCGAGTTCGCGCGAAAGGCCGGGGTGCAGACCCACCTGGTGGTCACTCCGGCCGGACAGCAGACGCGGCAATACGAAACGGAATTGAGCGCCAAGGATCTGTCGGCGATGGCCGATGTGGTGTACCGGCCGTCCGATATCGGCGCCGCCATTGCCTCCGGATCGTTTCGGACCGCGGGAATGCTGGTGGCGCCGTGTTCGATTCGCACCCTGTCGGCAATCGCCTACAGCAATGGCGACAATCTGCTGACCCGAGCGGCCGATGTGACCTTGAAGGAGCGTCGCCGCCTGGTTCTGCTGGTGCGCGAAACCCCGCTGACCCTCGGGCATCTGCGGGCAATGACGGCGGTGACCGAAATGGGCGGGATCGTGATGCCACCGGTGCCCGCCTTCTATCTGCGCCCCAGCAGTATCGACGAACTCGTCGAGCATACCGTCGCGCGAGCGCTGGATCTGCTGAGCATCGACGTACCGGATATGCCCCGCTGGGGCGAATGAAAGTGTGAGGAACAACTGTGACTCGGTCGAATACGCCGCTCAAACACCTCAAGAGCCTGCGCGAGTTCATTGCCGAACTGGAGAACATCGGGGAGATTCAGCGCATCGACGCCGAGGTCGACTGGGATCTGGAAATCGGCGCGATCATCCGCCGGTCCTATGACTTGCACGCGCCGGCACCGCTTTTCACCGATATCACCGGCTATCGCGATACGGGATTCCGAGTGCTCGGCGCACCGGGTGCGCTCTCCGGGCCACGCCATCCCCTCGCTCGCATCGCGCTCGCGCTCGGTTTGCCGGCCGACGCCTCGGGCCAGCAGATCGTCGATCTGCTGGCGAATGCCCGGAGCAAGCCGGGAATCGCACCGGTCGTGGTCGAGCGCGCCCAGGCTCCGTGCAAGGAGAATGTGATGCTGGGCGACGATATCGATCTATTCGCCTTTCCCACACCCAAATTGCACGGCAACGACGGCGGCCGCTACATCCAGACATACGGCATGAATATCGTGCGCACCCCGGACGGCTCATGGACGAACTGGTCGATCAACCGCATGATGATCGCCGACCGCAACACGCTGGCCTGCCTGATTCCGGCGCCGCAGCATCTGGGCATCATCCGGTCGAAATGGACCGAGATCGGCGCTCCCATGCCCATTGCGCTCGCCATCGGCGTGGAACCGGCCCTGCCGTGGGTGGGCGGCATGCCGTTGCCCGAAGGCGCCGACGAAAGCCATTATCTGGGAGCGCTGTTCGGTGAGGGCATCGAGGTCGTTCCGGCGGAAACGGTCGATCTGATGGTGCCCGCGACCGCGGAAATCGTTATCGAGGGCCATATCTCGCCGGACGAAACGGTGATGGAAGGTCCGTTCAACGAGTTCCCGGGATACAACGCCACCGAGGCGACGCCGAAGCAGGTGTTCCACGTTTCCGCGATCACCTACCGAGACGGTGCCATTCAGCCGACCGTGGCGGCCGGCCCGCCGGTCGAGGAGGACCACACGATCATCGGCACAACGAGCGCGGCGGAGATTCTGTACCTGTTGCGGGAGAGGGGATTACCCGTTTCGTCGGCCTGGTACAACTTCGAGGCCGCCGTGCACTGGCTGACGCTGGCGATACGCCAGGACTGGCACGAGAGCACCGGACTGGCGTCACACGAATTGATCGATCGGATCGCGGCGGTGATCTTCACCGGAAAGACCTCGGTCAATGCGCCGAAAATTCTGGTGGTCGAGGACGATGTCGACATCACCGCCCTCGACGAGGTGGTATGGGCCTTCGCCACCCGCTCGCATCCCGACGTCGATCGCGGCGAATTCCATTATCCACCTGCGGTATCCGATCAGCTGGCTGTCTATCTGTCCGAAGAGGAGTCGCACAGCTTCAAGGCGGGCAAGGTTGTCTACAACTGTCTGCTCGCCGATCTGTATCCCGGTGGCAGGCGGCCGGTCAAAGGCAGTTTCGACAACGGCTGGCCCGCCGAGATCCAGCAGCGTGTGCTGTCGAACTGGCACAAGTACGGGTACCGCTGATCTCACTCGAAATTGCGCGAGCCGCGGCGCGCTGTCGCGAGTCGCGGCTCGGCTTCACAGCAGGACGAGGGTGGTGCACAGGGCGGCGAGGGCGAGCGCCTGCAGGCCGACCCGGTAACCGAGGATGCTCTCCCATTTGTCCTGCAGCGCACGGGCATCGGCGGGGATGACGCCGGTCTGCGCCGCCTGCGTCTGGGCGGTGTTGATCGGCTTGGCGATCCGCGCGTAGAGGCCGAGCCAGCTCAGCAGCGCCAGCAGCGCGATCCCGGCCGCCACCGCGGCACCGGCGGCTCCCGCCACGACCGCGACGACGACGGCGAGCACGGTGCTGATCACCCCACCGGCGCCGGCGAAGGGCATTCGCCGGTCGCCGTAGTAGTGCCCCCATCCGGCCGAGACCGTCATCGTCGCGTCGTCGAGTTTGCGATAGACGGGTCGGAAGATGAGGGTGGCGGCGGCATCGGTGCCGTAGACGATGGCGTTGGTGAGAACGGCCAGCACGGTGAGCACCTGCGCGGATGTGGTCAGCATGGGAAGACTCCTAGTCATCATCTAGCGTTGCTAGCTTCTGTGGCAACAGTAGATGAGTTCGACTAGCTTGTCTAGCGCTGCTAGAAAATTTACCGCCACACTCTGACCGGAAGGTGGGCGCACCGATCCTCCGCGGCCTGCACGGGTGACGGGCGCGGCCGAGGCACCGGCTCGGCACGGCCGTCGAAGGCGTGCAGTACCGCGGCATCGGCACGCGGATCACCGACCGCGATCCGCGCACTGCCGTCCGGGTAACCCTTGGCCGCGATCCCCGCGCCCGCCAGCGTCGCGTGGGCCACGGGCCCCGGCAGGTAGAGAAAGTTGCCGCGGCTGCACGGCACGGCGAAACCCCTGTGCCGCAGAGCGGTTCGCAGCAGTTCGCGCTCGGCGGTGATATCGGCGATCCGTTCGGCGAGCTCCGCCGAGGCGGCATAGCAGGCGCGCACGGCGGCGACGGCGTAGTCGGGCATGCCGAACGGAAGCTGCAGTCGCCGCACCCGCGCGATCAGTTCCGGCGCGCCGAACGCATAGCCGATACGCAGTCCTGCCAGGCCGTACGCCTTCGAAAAGGTGCGCAACACAAGGAGGTTGGGATAGTGCGCGACGAGTTCGCAGGGGTCGATCGTTTCGGCATCGGCCAGGAATTCCACGTACGCCTCGTCCAGGATCACCGGAACATGCCGCGGCACACCGAACAGGAAAGCCTTCAGCTCCGCGGCGGGCGCCACGGTCCCGGTCGGATTGTGGGGGCGGCAGATCGCGACCAGTGCCGTACGCTCGTCCACCGCCCGGGCCATCGCCGTCAGCCGCTGCCGTCCGCTCGCATCCAGGGGAACTCCCACGACGTCCAGACCCGCCATGGCGGCCATGATCGGATAGCCGTCGAAGGTCGGAGTCGCGAACACCATGCGCCGCCCCGGCCCCGAGACCGCCTGCATGATCTGCAGCACCACACCGGTCGCCCCCGCACCGACGACCACCTGATCGGGGTCGACGCCGAGGTGCGCGGCGATCACGGCCGGCAGCCGCCGGGGCACGAATTCCGGATACCGATTGGCGCCGCGAATCGCCTCGTTCACCACCGCGAGCACCGAAGGCAGTGGCGGAAAGGGGTTTTCGCTGAGCGTCAGATCGAACCGCGGCGGCGGTATCGGCTGCGTCACCGCCGGTTCACGGGCGGACGAGTCCATCACGCCGCACCCCAGCGCACCGCGGCCGCGGCCGCGAAATCCCCGGCATGGGCGAAGGCCGCCAGCAGCACCACCGACCCGTTGCGCAACCGGCCGGCCCGGTTCTCGATATCCAGGGTCACCGGAATGCCGGCGGCGAAGAGATTTCCGCACCGGTCGAAGGAATCCGGATGCCGTTCCGCGGGCAGTTCCAGCGCATCGTGCCAGTTCCGCAGGAACAGCCGATTCGGCTGATTGGTGACGAAGGTGTCGATATCGCGGCCTTTCACCCCTATGCGGTCGCATACCGCGAGGGCGAGTTCCGGGACCAGCCGGTTGCCGCGCGCGAAGACCTTGGTCACCTTCGATTCGGTGAAACTCACGCAGCCCTGTCCTTCCCCGGGCTCCCAGTACTTGCGTTCGGAGCCGGTGGAGAAATCCATATCCCCGGCGAATTCCGGGAAGGTGCGGCATTCGATATCGAGGATCGGCGCACTGTTGTCCTTGACCAGCAATCCCACCCCGCAGCCGTCCCCGGGCACCGGCGCCTGCGCGAGTTTGCGAATCTCGGTCTGGGTGAAGACCGGACCCGCGGTGTTCTGCGTCGTCGCGATCAGGGCGGTGCGGGCGTCGGTCGTCTGCAGAATCATCCGCGCCAGCATCATCATGTGGATGAATGCCGCGCAGCCGCCATTGTGCACGTCGAACACCCATTTCGGATTCATCCCCAGCCGCCGCGCCACCTCCGGCCCGGCGCCCATGACCGGATTGTCGGGGAGCTGGGTATGGGTGAGCAGCACGTCGATATCGGCGAGCGTGCCGGCGCCGTGCCGATCGATCAGCGGCGCGACCGCGCGTTCCACCATATCCACGGCGGTTTCGTCGCGGCCCTTGTGATGGCGACCGTGCGGCGCGCGGAACATGACGTTCTTCGCCATCCGCTCCGAACGCGAGAATTGCGTGAAGTACTCGGTACCTACCGGCTCACCCGGCAGATAGCAGGCCACATCGACCAGACTGACCGGTGCCAGCCGCAGGGCGGGATCGGTGAAATCCATCTCGGCGTATCCTCACTTCATCCACTCGGGGGTGATCGGAAGTCCGTGCGCGGCACGGTATTCGGCGATCGCTTTCAGGTTGTCCAGCTCCAGCCGGTGTCCGGCGGAGAACATCTCCCAGAAATCGCCGACCCAGACCTTGCGGCCTGCCGGGGCCTTGTCGGGGTAGGGATTCGCGTCGTAGAACGGGTGCCGGCAATTGGTCCACAGCACCACCGATCCGGGCTTGTTCAACACCACCTGGGCGTCGACGACCCGCATCAGATAGATCATCCACAGGTGTTCACCCTGATCCCACGCACAGTGGTAATCCACGGTCATCGCATCCGGATTGGCCTCGGTGCGCGTGAAGATCCGGGTGTCCTTGCCCAGCCGGTCGTATGATTCCCACAGCCCCGGGGTGGCGGTTTCGGTGAATCCGCGCAGACTGTAGGTCCACTCCTCCAAACTCTGTGTGTGCGAGAGGTATTCGTACAGTTCGCGCGGGGGTGCGGCGATGTAGTCCTGCACCGGGCAGAATTGACCGAAGATCTGGTCGTGGGGATAGACCGAGCGCAGCATATCCATGATGATCGGCGTGGTCTCCTCGCGATCGGAATTCTCGATGCGCAACAACCCGGGAATTGCGCGGTGCGGAAGATCGGGAATATCACTGAGAGCGGGTGCGGTGCTGATGGTCACGGATTCCTCCTCGATGCGGACAGGAAGGGGATGAACGGCGGTATCTCGTCGGGATCGCAATCGATCGAAACGAACGAGGGCCCGGGCGTTTCCAGGCAGTACGACAGCACTGTCGCGAGCTCGGTCGGCGTCGCCGGCGAGAAGGAGGGCAGATCCGGGAACATCGCCGCCATGCCGGCTCCCAGATGTGCTTTGTGGAATCTGTTGAAGCTGTAGCGATCTCCGTAGAACAGTTGCTCCCGGGTCACGCACATGGCATGCGCGGAATTGTCGAGTACAACGAAGGTCACCGGCAGCCCGTACTGGATCGCGGTGTGAATCTCCATGCCGTGCATGTAGAAGGCGCCGTCGCCGGCCACGACCACGGTGCGCCGCTCGGTCCCGTCGTCGCGGTGCCGGCGGGCGAAACAGGACCCGATGGCAGCGCCGAAGGCGTAGCCCATACCGCCCATACCGAGGGCGACGACGAAGCGGCCGCCGCGCGGCGGGCGGAGATGATGCACCACCGATGCCCCGGTATTGCCCGCGTCGGCGAAGACATCGGTATCGGAATGCAGTGTGCCGTTGAGTGTTTCGACGATGTCGCGATAGCGCAGGCCCGGTCCGTCCGCGGGCGGCACCGGCAGCGGGTCCGGCGTCCGCGGGCGCCGGGGATCCACCCGGTGCACCCGGCCCGCGCCGGCACTCAGCGCCGATGTGAGTTCGCGGAGTGTGGCGGCCAGATCGGTACTGGTGGCGTGGACCGCGGGAAGGTAGGGCGGCTCACCGCCGACCGATGCCGTCGACGCGCCCAGCACCGATTCCAGTCCGGCGCGCGCGGTGACCGGCATCCGGGTGCCGACCAGCAGGCACAGGGCGCTGCCGTGCAGGGCGTCGGCCAGTTCGGTATGGCCCATGCTTCCGGCGACACCGAGAAATCCTTGTTCGGTGCAGTCGTACACATCCTTGGCGTCCGGCGCGACGCCGACCCCGGCGTCGAGAACCGCTGCCAGATCACGCAGTTCGGCACGAGCATCGTCGCGGGCGACCTGCGCGCCCGCGATGATCACGACCTTGCCGACCGCCCGGGCCGCCTGTAGCCCCTCCAGGAGCCGCTCGATACCGGCGTCGTCCCGGCCGTGTACCGGACGCGGTGCGACGAACGGGCCGGCGCGAAGTTCGGCCTGCTGAACATCCTTGGGCAGCAGCAGAACCGCCGGCCCGCCCGCTCGGGCGGCCGCGACGGCGCGAGAGAGATGGTCCGGAAGCGAGGCGGGCGTCTCCACCCGTGCGCAATACAGCGCGATCGTGTCGAAAAGTTCGGCGGCGTCGAAGGTTCCGGCTCGGCCGCTGGAATCCTGGAAGGCGCCTTTACCTTCGAGACCGGTCGGCGCCTGCCCCACCAACGCGAGCACGGGCACCCGGGAGGCGTGCGATTCCGCCAGTCCGGCAACGAGATTCATCGCTCCACCACCGGAGGTCGCGCAGACGACGCCGAGACCCGCGGTGGAACGGGCATAACCGTCGGCCATGGTGGCGGCGGCGAATTCGTGTTTGGCCACCACCGCCGTGATTCGGTCGGAGGCGTCGTGGGCCGCGTCGTAGAGATCTTCGATGTTGGCGCCGTCGACGCCGAAGATGTGTCGCACTCCCATGTCCGATACGGCCTGCACCAGGTAGTCGACCAGTCGTGACGGCATCGCCGCTCCTTCCCGTATGGGTTCCGAAGCCGGCCGCGCTGCCGGAACGAACGCACTCAGCGGGGATACGAAGCACGCACCCGACCGGTTCACCGTTCCCGCGTGCCTTCGCAAAAGGATCCACTTGTGTGTATGTATACATCTACGTATAGTTGGGCCATGCCGAACAAGACCGTGTATGTCTCCGATGACGATCTCCCCCTGTTCCAGCGCGCGCAGGAGCTGGTCGGCGGCAATCTCTCGGGTGCGATCGTGACGGCACTGCGCCGATACATCGAGCTGGAGGAGGGTCGGCTGCAGGGATTCGACGAGATCGTCCTGCGCGTCGGCCACAACGGCGCCCGGCAGGTGCGATTCTCGGGGGTGCTGCTCACCGAGTCGAGCGATATGGGCGACGAGCGTTTCGAGCGCATTCGCGTATTCCGCACGCGCAAGGGCAAATTCGTGCTGCACCGGCAGCGTTCGGAATGGACCGACTACCCGACCGACACGAACTGGCTGAAAGATCTGACCAATTGGCGGCGGATGCTCGGCGTCACCGATCCGGACTGGGGCGAATTCACCATGGACATCTACGACTCACCGGCCGACCTGAAAGGCAGGGTTCCCGACAAGCTGTACAACCGCATCAGCGATCTGACCGAGCATCCGCAGATCGAGGATCTCGACATCTGATCGACCACTTCGAGCCGAACTAGCCTCGGCCGCACGACAACTCGATATCGACCCTCCTTGTCCGCCGAAATCCCGCGGACACGGCTCGGTCGACGCATGCATTCATCGCAATCTTATTATGAAAGGACGACCATGAGTTCACCGGCCATATCGGCCACCGGTCTGCGGAAATCGTTCGCCGACCACGTGGTGCTGGACGGTATCGACCTCACTGTCCCGGAGGGCAGGATCTTCGCGCTGCTCGGCCCCAACGGCGCCGGCAAGACCACCACCGTCCACATCCTCGCCACCCTGACCCGGCCCGACGACGGCAACCTGCGCGTCGGGGGCCACGACCCGGTCATCGAACCCGACGCCGTCCGCACCGCCATCGGCGTGACCGGGCAGTTCTCGGCGGTCGACGAACTGCTCACCGGTCGCGAGAACCTGCTGCTGATGGCGGATCTGCACCATCTGCCCCGTGGCGAGGGCCGGCGCATCGCCGACGACCTGCTGACCCGCTTCGACCTGCTGGACGCCGCCGACAAGGTGGCCGGGAGCTACTCCGGCGGTATGACGCGCCGGCTCGACCTGGCGATGACCCTGGTCGGCGAGCCGCGCATCATCTTCCTCGACGAACCCACGGTCGGCCTCGATCCACGCAGCCGGCGCGGGATGTGGGACATCATCCGCGAACTGGTCGCCGACGGCGTCACCATCTTCCTCACCACCCAGTATCTGGAGGAGGCCGACCAGCTCGCGCATCGGATCGCGGTGCTCGACCACGGCCACATCGTCGCCGAAGGCACGCCCGAACAGCTGAAACGCCTTGTGCCGGGCGGACATATCCGCCTGACCTTCGGCGACGAGGAACAGTTGCGCAGCGCCGCCGAACTACTCGGCGGAACGACCACGGACTCGACCCTGGCGGTGCCCAGCGACGGCGGCGTCGCCTCGCTGCGCGATGTTCTGGACCGGCTCGGCCGCGCCCGCATCGAGCCCGAAAGCCTGTCGGTGCACACCCCCGATCTCGACGACGTCTTCCTCGCCCTCACCGGCCGCACCGCACCCGAGAAGGAATCCGCACGATGACCACGCACACCCTCGCCGACTCCCGCACGATGCTGCGCCGGAACCTGGTGCACGCCAAGCGTTATCCCGGCATGACGATCAGCATGTTCATCATGCCGCTGGTGATGTTGCTGATGTTCAATTACATCTTCGGTGGCGCACTGGAGAAAGCCACCGGCGGCAGTTACATCGACTACCTGGTCCCCGGCATGATGCTGATCATTCCGGCCTATCTGGTGGTCGGGGTCGCGGTGGCCATCGCCTCGGATATGACCAAGGGCATCGTGAACCGGTTCCGAACCATGCCCATGGCACATTCCTCGATCCTCACCGGCCAGGTCGCCGGGACCGTGATCCAAGGCGTGCTGGGTGTCGGCCTGATGGTCGCAGTCGCGGCGCTGATCGGCTTCCGTCCCGATGCCACCGTCGTGGAATGGCTCGCCGCCTTCGGCCTCATCGCCCTGGTGATCTTCGGATTGGCATGGCTCGGAGTGGGTTTCGGATTGGCCGCCGAAACACCGGAGAGCGCGAGCAATACCCCGACTCCGCTGATCTTCCTCCCCTTTCTCGGCAGCGGCCTGGCTCCCACCGACACCATGCCCGCCGGTGTCCGGCAATTCGCCGAGTACCAGCCCTTCACGCCCCTGACCGAAACGCTGCGCGGACTGCTCATGGGCACGGCCATCGGAGGCAACGGCATCGCGGCGGTGGTCTGGTGCGTCGGCTTCGCGGTGGTCGGCTATCTCTGGTCGCGCTCGCTGTTCCGCCGCAAGACCAACTGAGCTACTACCCAGTGATTAACGGACATACCGGTCGAAACCCCGTCGTCCTCGCGTGAGAACGTAGGAACGAGGCCGATCGGGCCCGGGCCGGTGCCATCCGGCCCGGGTCGTCGGCGCCGTCGACGACCGGAAGGAGTGCGTCCATGGCCGCCCTGGACGAGAAGCTGCAGGACATCTATGCCGAGGTACTGCAGCGCAACCCCGGTGAATCGGAATTCCACCAAGCCGTGCGCGAGGTGCTCGACAGCCTCGGACCGGTCGTCGCAAAACATCCCCAGTACGTCGACGCGGCGGTGATCCGGCGGTTGTGCGAGCCCGAGCGGCAGATCATCTTTCGCGTGCCGTGGGTCGACGACAGTGGCACGGTGCAGATCAACCGCGGTTTCCGGGTCGAGTTCAACTCCGCGCTCGGCCCCTACAAAGGCGGTCTGCGGTTCCATCCGTCGGTCTATCTGGGCATCGTCAAATTCCTGGGATTCGAGCAGATCTTCAAGAACGCGCTCACCGGAATGCCGATCGGCGGCGGTAAGGGTGGTTCGGATTTCGACCCGAAGGGGCGGTCGGACGCGGAGGTGATGCGCTTCTGCCAGTCCTTCATGACCGAGCTCTACCGGCATATCGGCGAGCACACCGACGTTCCGGCCGGTGATATCGGCGTGGGCGGTCGCGAGATCGGCTATCTGTTCGGCCAGTACAAACGCATCACCAACCGCTACGAATCCGGCGTGCTCACGGGCAAGGGGCTGAGCTGGGGTGGCTCGCAGGTGCGCCCCGAGGCGACCGGATACGGCACCGTCTTCTTCACCGAGCAGATCCTCGACCGGCGCGCCGACAGCTTCGAGGGCAAACGCGTGGTGATCTCCGGCTCGGGCAATGTCGCCATCTACGCCGTGGAGAAGGTGCACCAACTGGGCGGCACCGTCGTCGCCTGTTCGGACTCCTCGGGCTACATCGTCGACGACAAGGGTATCGATCTCGAACTGCTCAAGGAGATCAAGCACGACCGGCGCGGGCGCATTCACGAATATCCCGACATCGCCCGTGGCTCGGCGTATTTCGTGGATTCCGGCTCGATCTGGGCGGTGCCCTGCGATATCGCGCTGCCGTGTGCGACGCAGAACGAACTCAACGGCAGCGATGCCCGCCGGTTGATCGACAACGGTTGCGCCATCGTGGCCGAAGGCGCCAATATGCCCTGCACCCCCGAGGCATCCCGGTTGCTGGTCGACGCGGGCGTGACCTTCGCACCGGGCAAGGCCGCCAATGCGGGCGGGGTGGCCACCAGCGCACTCGAGATGCAGCAGAACGCTTCCCGCGATTCGTGGAGCTTCGAACACACCGAACAGCGCCTCGAGACGATCATGCGCGGCATCCACGACCGCTGCCTCGAGACCGCCGAAGAGTACGGGACCCCGGGCGATTACGTCGCCGGTGCGAACATCGCCGGTTTCACCCAGGTCGCCGACGCGATGCTGGCACTGGGGATCGTCTAGACGCCGCGGCCGGCAACGCGCCGGCCGTCCCGTCCGGATCCACCGGCACCGAGTCTCGTAGGCTCGCCGTTCGTGACCGTGGTGCGCTCGATCCTGCTGTTCGTCCTGGCCGCGCTCGCCGAGATCGGCGGGGCGTGGCTGGTGTGGCAAGGGGTGCGTGAGCATCGCGGGTTCGCCTGGGCGGGGGCCGGGGTGATCGCGCTGGGGCTGTACGGATTCGTCGCGACGCTCCAGCCGGATGCTCATTTCGGCCGGATCCTGGCCGCCTACGGCGGTGTGTTCGTCGCGGGGTCGCTGCTGTGGGCCATCGCGTTCGACGGCTTCCGGCCGGACCGCTGGGATGTGGCGGGCGCGGCGACCTGCCTGGTGGGCGTCGCCGTGATCATGTACGCGCCGCGCGGCTGACCCGGTACGCGGCCGACCGGTATCCGGCATCATCGGTGCCATGCCCGTCCTCGGAACGTTTCGGCCCAATCCGCAGCCGGCCGCCGGTACTCGCAGCCGGGTGCTGATACGGCTGCGGGTGGCGCGGTGGCAGTTCCTGCTCCGGCAGACGATCGTCGAACCGGGCGGTGACAGTGGTTGGCACTATCACGACGGCACGCTGTTCGTCCTGGTCACCGGCAGCACTCTCGACCATCCCGGCACCGACGGCGTCCCGGTCGCCTATCGCCCGGGGCGGATATTTCGCGAGCCCGCCGGCGCCGCCCACGCCCACACCGCCCGCAACCGCACGCGAAAACCCTTGCGGCTCACGGTGTTCTACGTGCTCCCGGCCGGTAGTCCGCTCTCCCGCTCGATCCCCGCACCGGAGTGCGACCCGGACCGGCGATAGGACGTGCGCCTGCCTGGTATCAGCTCGCGAGCTCGCGCAGCAAACCGGGGAATTCGGTGAGATCACGCAGGACGACATCGGCGCCGGCGGCCCGCAGCTGCGCCGCGTCACATGGACCGCTGGTCACCCCGACCGCATACGCCGACGCCGCGCGGGCGCCGCGCATATCGCCGATGTGGTCACCGATGTACACGCTCGCCTCGTGGTCGCGCAGGGCCTGGGCCTTCTGTTCGGCCCACAGGTCGCCGACTACGGCGTCGGCCGGAATGTCGAGGTGGGTGAGGTGCAATTCGGCGTTGGGTTCGTATTTGCCGGTGACCACGATCACGCGGCCGCCCAGCGCCCGGACCGCCGCTGTCGCCGCGCGGGCGCCGGGCAGTTCCACCGTGCCGGTGATCGCGAAATCCGGATACATGGCCCGATACATATCGGCCACCGCCGGGACGCGGTCGGCGGGGAACCAGTTGGCCAGCTCGTGCTCCAGCGGCGGCCCGAGGCGGGTGACGACCAGATCGCTGTCGATGGGGGTGCCGGTGCGTCTCGACAGCTCGCGATAGCAGGCGCGGATGCCGGGACGCGAGTCGATCAAGGTCATGTCGAGGTCGAAGCCGACCGTGAGCGGGCCTGTCATACCGGACGGCCGGACACCGGAGGGATCAATTGGCGGGCTGGCAGGCGTCGCGCAGTGAGCACGCGCCGCAGGAGTTGCCACAGCCGCCGACCTCGGCGGGCGCGAGCCCCGCGATCGCGTCGTTGGCCGCGTTGACCCCGGCCCCCAGCGTGAACAGGGCCACGACCAGTGCCACCGCGGCGGCAGCCAAGCCCACCCATACCGTCGCGACCAGCGCGATCGCACCGGCGGCGGCCAGCAGCAGACCCGCACCGACCGAGGTGGGCCCGGCGACGCGGTTGGCGACGCGATACGCCTCTTCGGTGCGGAGGGCTTCTTCGGTGTGCACACCGAAGAAGCGATTGGGTGGCAGGGTGCCGGTCAGCCCGAGCACACCCGTGACGACGGCCACGGCCGCCGGCAGAAACAGGAGGAGCGCGACCACGAACACCCGGAATACGGTACTCCGGTATCAAAACCGGGCGCCCGCGGGGCTCGCCGCCGCCGCGAACGACCCGCTCACCCCTTTTTGGGTGCTGACGTGCGCACGCTCTACCCTGAGTGACGACGTTGTCCACAGACGTTCACCAGGGGAACTCGGCGACAAGAAGGCAGGACCGTGCAGGACACTCGTGCAACCGATACAGCCGGCGCATCGACCGGCCGGGGTGACGGGCCCGAAAGCAGCCTGCCCACGCTTCCCGGAACCGATGTGCCCGCGCACCGCTACAACGCGGAACTGGCCGGCGCCCTGGAGGGCAAATGGCAGCGGGTGTGGGCGGAGCGCGGCACCTTCCACGCGCCGAATCCGGTCGGCCCGCTGGCCGGCGAGACCCCGGCCGACAAGCTGTTCATCCAGGACATGTTCCCGTATCCGTCGGGTGCGGGTCTGCACGTCGGCCATCCGCTGGGCTACATCGCCACCGATGTGTTCGCGCGCTACCACCGCATGCACGGCCGCAACGTGCTGCATGCGCTGGGTTACGACGCCTTCGGCCTGCCCGCCGAGCAGTACGCGGTACAGACGGGCGCGCATCCGCGGGTGACCACGGAATCCAATATCGCGACCATGCAGCGCCAGCTGGACCGGCTGGGCCTGGGCCACGACCGGCGCCGCTCGTTCGCGACCACCGACCCCGAGTTCTACAAGTGGACGCAGTGGATCTTCCTGCGCATCTACAACGCCTGGTACGACACCTCGGCGAACAAGGCCCGCCCGATCGCGGATCTGGTGGCCGAATTCGCCGCGGGTGAGCGCCCCACCCCGGACGGTCGCGCGTGGGCCGACTTGTCGCCCGCCGAACAGGGCGCGGTGCTGGACTCGTATCGCCTGGTCTATCAATCGGATTCGATGGTCAACTGGTGCCCCGGACTGGGCACCGTGCTGGCCAACGAGGAGGTCACCGCCGACGGCCGCAGTGAGCGCGGCAACTTCCCGGTGTTCCGGAAACGCCTGCGGCAGTGGATGATGCGCATCACCGCCTACTCCGACCGCCTGGTCGACGATCTGGACCTGCTGGACTGGCCGGACAACGTGAAGGCCATGCAGCGCAACTGGATCGGGCGCTCGCGTGGTGCCGAGGTCTCGTTCGCCGTGGTGCGAGCGACGGGCGCGGAGGAGGCAGCCGGCGTAACCACGGAGCGCCCCGGGAGCGCCACCGTCGATACAGCGAACGGGGAGAACATCGAGGTCTTCACCACCCGGCCCGACACGCTGTTCGGGGCGAGCTATGTGGTGCTGGCCCCGGAACACGAACTGGTGGACCGGCTGGCCGTCGCGCAGTGGCCCGCCGACGTCGACCCCCGGTGGACCTTCGACGCCGCCTCGCCGGCCGAAGCCGTTGCGGCCTACCGCAAGTCGATCGCCGCCAAGTCCGATCTGGAGCGGCAGGAGAACAAGGAGAAGACCGGCGTCTTCCTGGGCGCCTACGCCACCAACCCGGTCAACGGGGCGCAGCTGCCGATCTTCATCGCCGACTATGTGCTGTCGGGCTACGGCACCGGCGCGATCATGGCGGTACCCGGCCACGACCAGCGCGACTGGGAGTTCGCGCGGGCGTTCGGCCTGCCGATCGTGGAAGTCATTGCCGGAGGCGACATCTCGGAGTCCGCGTATTCGGGCGACGGCCTGCTGGTGAACTCCGACTACCTGAACGGGCTGGACGTCGAGACTGCCAAGGCCACCGTCGTCGAGCGCCTGGAACGCGACGGCCACGGCAAGGGCACCATCCAGTACAAACTGCGCGACTGGCTGTTCGCCCGCCAGCGTTACTGGGGCGAGCCGTTCCCGATCGTCTACGACGAGCAGGGCGCGGCGCATCCGCTGCCGGAATCCATGCTGCCGGTGGAACTTCCGGAGGTGCGCGACTTCGCGCCGGTCACCTTCGATCCGGACGACGCCGATTCCGAACCGTCGCCGCCGCTGGCCAAGGCCACCGACTGGGTGACCGTCGAACTGGATCTGGGCGACGGGGTGAAGACCTATCGCCGCGACACCAACGTGATGCCGCAGTGGGCCGGTAGCTCCTGGTACCAGCTGCGCTACACCGACCCGACCAATACGGAGGCGTTCTGCGCGCCGGAGAACGAGCGCTACTGGCTGGGCCCGCGCCCGGCCGAACACGGTGCGAACGACCCCGGCGGCGTGGATCTGTACGTCGGCGGCGTGGAACACGCGGTACTACATCTGCTGTACGCGCGGTTCTGGCAGAAGGTGCTGTTCGATCTGGGTGAGGTGTCGGGCCCGGAACCGTACCGGCGCTTGTTCAACCAGGGTTACATCCAGGCCTTCGCCTACACCGACGAGCGCGGCACCTACATCCCGGCCGCCGAGGTGGTCGAGCGCGACGGCAGGTTCTTCTGGACGAACACCTCCGGCGTGGAGATCGAGGTCTTCCAGGAGTACGGCAAGATCGGCAAATCGCTGAAGAACGCCATCTCCCCCGATGAGATGTGCGATCTGTACGGCGCGGACACCTTCCGGCTGTACGAGATGTCGATGGGTCCGCTGGACACCTCGCGTCCCTGGGCGACCAAGGATGTCGTCGGCGCGCACCGCTTCCTGCAGCGGGTGTGGCGCCTGGTGGTCGACGAGGAGTCCGGGGCCGCGCGGGTCACCGACGCCGAGCCGGCCGATGCCACCCTTCGCCTGCTGCACAAGACGATCGACGGTGTCGACGCCGACTACGCCGCCCTGCGCGACAACACCGCAGGCGCGAAGCTGATCGAGCTGACCAACCATCTGACCAAGCAGTACCCGCAGGGCGCCCCGCGCACGGTGGTGGAACCGCTGGTGCTGATGCTGGCACCGATGGCACCGCATATCGCCGAGGAACTGTGGGAACGCCTGGGCCACACCACGGCGCTGGCGCACGGGCCCTTCCCGATCGCGGATCCCGCACTGCTGGTGGAGGATTCGGTCGAATATCCGATCCAGGTCAACGGCAAGGTCCGCAGCCGGGTCAGCGTACCGGCGGACGCCGATGCGAAGGCGGTGGAGGCGGCGGCGCTCGCCGACGAGAAGCTGCTGGAATTCCTGGCCGGCAAGACCCCGCGCAAGGTCATCGTGGTCCCCGGCAAGCTGGTCAACGTCGTCGCGTAAGTCTCTCCCGCGCTGGGTGTTCAGCGCGGCGGCAGCAGCACGTCGTCGAGGGTGACCATCGAGAGGTGGCGCTCGCGGATGATGTCGACCAACCGGCCGTAGCAGTGTGTGACGGCCGGATGGTTGGCGTGACCGATGACGATCGCCTGCGGGTTGAAGTACTTCGCGGCCATCTGCATCAGAAAGTCCTCGGTGACGATCGAGGAGTCCGACAGCGAACCGAACCACAGCGTCGGCACCGTATATCCGAGATCGGCGGCGACCCGGTCCACCGCGGCGTTGTGGTACCCGTAGGGCGGTCGGTAATAGGGCGTTCCGTCCACGCCGAAGTTGTTGTGCAGGAACGTTTTCGTGCGACGGAGCTGGTCGGCGACGGCGCTGCCGGAGATCTTGGTGAGCGCGGGATGATCCCAGGTGTGGTTGCCCAGCTGGATCTGCCCGGACTCCACCAGCGGGCGCAGCGCGTCCCGGTGCACGGTCCACGAGTCGTAGGCGGCGGTCACGAAGAACGTGAAGCGGGCGCCGGTGTCGCGCGCGAAGCGGATATACGCGCCGACCACCTCGGGGCTCGCGCCGTCGTCCACGGTGAGCGCGAGATTCGCGCCGGCGCCCGGCAATGCGGTCATCGTGCCCGAGGTCGCCACGGTCTTCGGCCCGGTTGGCGGCGGGCGTAACAGCGGGGACGGAGGCGCCGGGGGCAGGGGTGGGGTGACCGCCGCGGCGACAGGTTTCGCCCTTTCCCCGGTCGCACTGTGGGCCGTCGTACAGCCGGTCAGGGCGACCGCCGTGCCCGCGGCGAGCAATGTGAGCAGCTGCCGCCGAGTCGATCGCGCGTCACCCATGCCGGCGTCGCACCTGGTAGGAGGTCATTTCTGCCCTAAGCTACCGCACCCTCGACACCCTCGCCGGCCGGGCACCGGTCGTTCCGGCGCGTCGGCCGGCAGCACCGATTCAGCGCCCATTCAGCCCGGCCGACAGCACCGGTTCAGCGGGCGATCGGGCGCAGCACGATCTCGGTCGGGTGCGCGTCGCGTGGCGTCTCGACGGCGTTGCGGACGGCCCGGGCGACCGTCGCCGCGGTCAAGAACTCGTCGGGGTTGTAATCCCGCTGTTCGGAGGCGACGATCGCGCGCTGCATCTCGGTGTCGATGCGTCCCGGGTGGACGGAGGTGACACGCAGGCGCGGTTCCTCGAGCCGTAGCGCGTCACCGAACGCGCGCAGACCGAATTTGCTCGCGGCGTACACACCCCAGTGCGGATTGGCGCGCAGCCCGGCACCCGAATTGATCAGCACCACATGGCCGCCGGCGGCGCGCAGGGCGGGCAGCAGCAGCCGGGTCAGCTCGGCGACGGCAATCAGATTGGCTTCCAGCGTATTTCGCCACAGCTCGACCGACGAGTCGGCGATCGACCCCAGTTCGGCGACGCCCGCGTTGTGCACCAGCACATCCAGACGGTCGATCGGCGCCGTCGCCGCGGGCAGCGCGGCGTAATCGGTCAGATCGACCGGCCACGGTTCGGCATCGGGAAGTTCCGTCCGGATCTTCGCCAGCGATTGCGCCGAACGCGCGCCCAGCAGCAGTCGATGCGTCCCCGCGAGTTCCCGCGCGATCGCGGCTCCCAGTCCCCGGCTGGCGCCGGTGATCAGCGCGGTCGGTAGATCCTGCGCGGCAGTGCTTTCCGAAGGTGCGGCCATGTGCTCACCGTAAACCCCGCGCGCCCACCGCAGCGCTACGCATCCGGGCGGGGCGGACGATCGCACGGGCGGGTCCGGACAATTGCACCGCCGCGACCGGACATCTGTCGTCCATCGGTGGCGAGCCGATGCCGATGGGTGTAATCCAGACTCGAGCAACCGGTTCACAGCGGCGGGCGGGGGACGGACACCGCGCATGACACAGAACGAGGCGATGAGGGTGGACACTGCCGAACAGGTGACCGGACCGGACCATGCCCCCGCGGCGGCCGCTGTGCGGCACGCGACGCCCGGGCGCCGCGCATATCTGAAGGTGACGTCGCAGAATAGGGAAATGAACGGTCCCGGCTTCACCCCCACTCAGCTGGCTGCCCGGGCCGCCTATCTGCTCCGCGGCAACGATCTGGGGACCATGACCAGCGCGGCGCCCAAGCTCTACCCCCATATGTGGAGCTGGGACGCCGCCTTCGTCGCGGTCGGCCTGGCCCCGCTGAGTGTGGAGCGCGCTGTCGTCGAACTCGACACTCTGCTCTCCGCGCAATGGCGCAACGGCATGATCCCGCACATCGTGTTCGCCAACGGCGTGGACGGCTATTTCCCGGGACCGAGCCGGTGGGAGTGCCGTCGGCTGGCGGCGAACGCCCCCGCCGGTGTCGACACGTCGGGCATCACCCAGCCACCGGTGCACGCGATCGCGGTCCAGCGGATTCTCGACCACTCCCGGCGCCACGGCCGCACCACCCGGGCGGTCGCCGCGGAATTCCTGGATCGGCGCTGGGTCGATCTGATGCGCTGGCATCGCTGGCTGGCGCATGCCCGCGACCCCAAACAGCACGGCCGGATCACCCTGTATCACGGCTGGGAGTCCGGGATGGACAATTCGCCGCGGTGGGATCGCGCCTACGCCAATGTGGTGGTCGGCGACCTGCCGCCGTATCGGCGCGCCGATATCGACGTGGTCGACCCGGCGCAGCGTCCCACCGATCGCGAATACGACCGCTACCTGTGGCTTGTGGAGCAAATGCGTCGGTGTGGCTACGACGATTTCCAGCTGGCCTCGACGATGAGCTTCGCCGTGGAGGACGTCTTCGTCACCGCCGTCTTCGCGCTGGCCTGTGAGGTCTTGGCCGGTATCGGGGAGGACTACCGCATGCCGCACGCCGATGTGCGCGAGCTCTACGAGTGGGCCGACTATTTCCGCGCCGGCGTGATCGCCACCGCCGATCCGCGCTCCGGCGCCGCGCGCGACTTCGACCTGCGCACCGACGATTGGATCGGCACCGAAACGCTGGCCATGTTCGCGCCGCTGCTGTGCGGCGGACTGCCGCGCGCCACCGAACGCAGTCTGCTGCGCCTGTTCGAGGGGCCACGCTTCTGCGGCCACCCCGATCTGCGCTACGCGCTGCCGCCCTCGACCTCGCCGGTGTCGAAGGATTTCCGCCCGCGCGAATATTGGCGCGGGCCGGTGTGGCCGGTGATGAGCTGGCTGTTCTCCTGGGTCTTCGCCCGCCGCGGCTGGGCCGAACGGTCCTTCATGCTGCGTGCGGAAGGTTTGCGGCAGGCGGGCGACGGCAGCTTCGCGGAGTACTACGACCCGTTCACCGGGGATCCGCTGGGGAGCATGCAGCAGTCGTGGACGGCAGCCGCGGTCCTCGACTGGCTCGGATGAGTCACGCGTAAACACTGGTCACAAGCGCCTCGGCTGCCTACTCTCGTAGCCATGTATCGACGCACCGTGGCTCGTCCGAAAGTCCGTCGCTTCACCGCAGCCCTGCCGCTGCTCGCCGTTGCCGGCATATTCTCGGCAACCGGTATCGCCTCCGCTGGACCCACCGGGCCGGACGTGTCGTCCTGGCAGCACATCGACGGCCGTCTGATCGACTGGTTCGCGGTCCGGGCCTCCGGGCACAACTTCGCCATGGTGAAGGCCACCGAGGGGCTGAACTACGTCAATCCCTATTTCGTCCCCGACAGCCTGCTGATGCGCGCGGCCGGGGTGGCGCGCGGGACCTATCACTACGCCCATCCGGATCTGCCGCCGGAACCGCAGGCCGCCCTCTACGCCGCGGTCGTCCTCGGCCAGAACGGCCCGCTGGATCTGCCGCCGGTCCTGGATATGGAGAATTCCGGCGGGCTGTCCCCGGCGGAGCTGATCGATTGGACCCATCGCTATCTGACCACGGTGCAGGCATTGACCGGCCGGGTGCCGATCATCTACACCTACCCGCGGTTCTGGCAGACGGCGATGGCCGATTCCGATCAGTTCCACCAGTACCCACTGTGGATCGCCGATTATCGCGGCAACGCCCAGCCCGAGGTGCCCGGCGGCTGGCCGGCGTGGACCTTCTGGCAGACCACCGATTCCGGCAGTGTGCCGGGTATCGCGGGCAATACCGACCTCAACGTCTACAGCGGAGCGCAGGGCAATTTCGCGCAGTTCGCCAATATGCCGTTCAGCGGCAGCAGTTCGGGCAGTTAGAGGATCTGGGACAGAAACTGTTGCAGGCGTGGGGTTTCCGGATCGGCGAAGAGGCGGTCCGGAGACCCCGACTCCACCACCTTGCCCTGGTCCATGAATACCACGCTGTCGGAAACCGAACGGGCGAAACCCATTTCGTGGGTCACCACGATCATCGTCATACCGCCGGCGGCCAGATCCGCCATCAACGAGAGCACACCCTTGACCAATTCCGGGTCCAGGGCCGAGGTCGCCTCGTCGAACAGCATCAATTCCGGCTTCATCGCCAGTGCGCGAGCGATGGCGACACGCTGCTGCTGTCCACCGGACAGATTCGCCGGGCGGGTATCGGCGCGCGCCGCCAATCCGACCGCCTCGAGCTGCTCCAGGGCCAGCGCCCGCGCCGCTTCCTTGCTCAGGCCGCGCAATTTCCGCGGTCCCAGGGCGACGTTCTCCGCCACCGTCTTGTGCGGGAACAGGTTGAAATGCTGAAAGACCATTCCGATGCGCTGGCGCAGCCGATCCGGATTTTCCCCCAGCACCGAAACCCCGTCGATCAGCACATCGCCGGAATCGGGCTCGTGCAGCCGGTTCAGCACCCGCAACAGGGTGGATTTTCCCGAACCGGACGGGCCGATGACCGTGGTGGTGTGCCCGGCATCGACGTGAATGTCGACGCCGCGCAGCACCTGGTTGTTGCCCAGGGTCAGATGCAGATCGACGCCGGTCAGCGAGGAACTGGTGCGCACGCCGTTGGCATCCTGGTCGCTCACGCCGTCGGCATCCTGGTCGCTCACGCTCCGCGTCCTTCCGTGATGACAGCCTGGTCGATTTCGTCGGCGGCGGCTTCGGCGCGGCCGGTGCGCAATCGGCGGTCGATGTAGTTCACCAGATGGGTGAGCGGGATCGTGAGCAGCAGATAGACCAGGCCCGCCGCGACCAGCGGTGACAGATTTCCGGTCTGCGAATTCAGGTCGCGGCCGACGGCGAACAGTTCCCGCTGGGAGGCGAGCAGGCCGAGGAAGTAGATCAGCGAGGAATCCTTGATCAGCGCGATGAACTGGTTCATCAGCGCCGGCAGCACTCGCCGCACGCCCTGGGGAATCACCACCAGCGTCATCGACTGCCGATAGCCGAATCCGATCGCCCGCGCGGCCTCCAACTGTCCCGGCTCCACCGATTGAATGCCCGAGCGGAAGATCTCGCCGATATAGGCCGAGGCCAGCAGCGCCAGCGCCACCGCGCCCAGCCAGTACGGATTGTTCCCGGTGATCCCCTTCACCACCGGGCCGATGCCCAGGCCGATCAACAGGATGATCACCACCGCCGGCAAACCGCGGAAGATGTCGGTGTAGACCCGGGCGGGCCAGCGCAACCAGCGGGTGCGAGAAATACCGGCCACCGCGAGCAGAATGCCGATGAGCGTGCCGAGCACGCCCGAAACCAGCGCCAGAATAATCGTATTCGGCAGGCCGGTCTTGAACAGTTCGGGAAATGCCTTGCGGTACAACGACCAATCGAAGAACGTGTCCTTCAATTGTGCGAGGGTCGATTTCGGAGCGTTCTGCTGATCGCCGTGCCGATGTTCGGCCGCGATCTTCTCGAAGTCCGGAAGTTGCGGCATCGGAGCCGATTTGGAGCCCGGTTTCCAACCCGGCGGCAGCGGCCGCGGCACCCAGTCGGAATAGAGCTTGGCGTAGGTTCCGTCGGCGATCACCGCGTCGAGGCCGGAATTCAGTGCGTCGATCAGCGGCTGATTGTTCTTGCGCACCGCCCAGGCGGTGAAATTGTCCAGGCTGAAGGTGTTCTGCACGATCGAGGTGGGATCACCCGGTTTGATCGCACCGGTGGCCTGCTGCGAGGGCGCGACCCAGGCGTCGATCTGCCCGGTCTTCAGATTCGCGTAGGCAGTGTTGTAGTCGGGGAATTTCACCGCGTCCAGATGCAAGGTGCCGGTGACGTATTCGTCCTGCACGGTGCCCTGCACCACGCCGATCCGCACGCCCGGTTTCAGATCCGAAAACCCCTGGATCGCACTGCCGTTGGGCACCACGAGCGAGAAGTAGCCGAAATCGTAGCCGTTGGTGAAGCCGACCTGCTGTCGCCGGGCATCGGTGGTGGTGATGCTCGACGAGCCCACGTCGAACCGGCCGGTGGCGACGAGCGAGAGCAGCGAGGCGAATTCGGTGCCGGAGAACTGCACCCGGAGTCCGAGTTTCGCGCCGATCGCCTTCAGCAGTTCGTTGTCGAATCCGGTGAAGGCCCCCGACGGATCCACGCAGATACTCGGCGGCGCGTCCGAGAGCGTGCCCACGCTGAGCACCCCGGGCTGGGACAAACCGAGCTTGGTGATATCGATCGAACTCAGCGGCGCGGTGGTCGCGGTGGTGTATCGGTCGGCGCCGGCCGTCGCACCGCTCGCCAGTTTCGTCGGCGCGGGGGAGGCGGCCGACGGTCCGGGGGGTGCGCACAGGTTCGAGGCCCGCGACGAACTGCCGCCATCGGAGCTGCAGGCGACGGCGAACAGCAGCATCATCGCCACCATCAGCGCGATCAGCGCACGCGGGCGCGAGACGGGCAAACGGGCCATAGCCGAGAACCCTAGCCGGGCCGGTAGGGCCCCGGGGGCGGCGACGCGGGTCCACGGGCCGCCGCCCCTGCCACATCGCCCGGCGGAAATCGAATCCCACTGATTCGATCAGGCGGTGTTCGATCAGGCGGTGTTCGATCAGGCGATACCGGTCACCGACTCCGGATTGAAGTTGTCCCGCCATGCGACGGCCTGCTCCACCACGCTCAGCTCGTAGTCGGGCCCGCCGACGCCCACGGTGAACAGGGTCGCGCCGGCCTGCACCAGCCGCTCGGCCTGTTCGGCGCCGGGCCAGGACACCGACCGCTCGATCCGGTTCGCGTCGGTGCCGACCTCGGCGCAGTGCTCGGCCAGAATCTTCGACTTCCGTTCCAGCGCTTCGATATCGGCGAAACTGTGCCAGATGTCGGCGTATTCGGCGACCAGTCGCAACGTCTTTCGCTCACCACCGCCGCCGATCAGGATCGGAATGTGGCGCGTCGGCGCCGGATTCAGTTTCGGCAGCCGGGCGTCGATGCGGGCGAGATATTCCTTGAGCAACGCCAGACGTGTTCCGGGCGTGCCGAATTCGTAGCCGTACTCGTCGTAGTCCTTCTGGAACCAGCCGGCGCCGATGCCGAGGATCAGCCGGCCGCCGGAGATGTGGTCGACGGTGCGGGCCATATCGGCGAGCAGGTCGGGATTGCGATATCCGCCGCCGGTCACCAGGGCGCCGAGTTCGACTCGTTCGGTCTGCTCGGCGATCGCGCCGAGCATGGTCCAGCATTCGAAGTGAGCGCCGTCGGGATCGCCGTAGAGCGGGTAGAAGTGGTCCCAGTTGAAGACGATGTCCACGCCCGCATCCTCGGCCCGGCGCACGGCATCCCGGATCAGCCCGTAGTCGGGAGCATGTTGCGGCTGTAGCTGAACTCCGATGCGAACCGGTCGAGTCATCCGATGCTCCTTCGTCTCGTGAGCTGCTCTCGCGGCCGGTCAGCGGCCCTTGACGAGGCTACTCGCCCGCTGCACCCCGCGCGGGCCGCTGGGTTACTGTGGGGCGCGCACCGACCCCTCTACTCGGATCGTCCGGCACGTTCCTGCCGGTGAAGGGATTGATTCACCATGGCCACGGTCACCTTCGACCACGCCACCCGGCTCTACCCGGGTGGGACCAAACCCGCCGTCGACAAGCTGAATCTCGAGATCGCCGACGGCGAATTCCTGGTACTGGTCGGACCGTCCGGATGCGGCAAATCCACCTCGCTGCGCATGCTGGCCGGACTCGAGGAGGTCAACGACGGCCGCATTCTGATCGGCGAGAAGGATGTCACCGACGCCGAACCCAAACAGCGCGATATCGCGATGGTCTTCCAGAACTACGCGCTGTATCCGCATATGACGGTCGCGGAGAACATGGGTTTCGCACTGAAGATGGCCAAGGTCGGTAAGGCCGAGCGCACGCAGCGCGTGCTGGAGGCGGCGAAACTGCTCGACCTCGAGGACTTCCTGGACCGCAAGCCCAAGGCGCTGTCCGGTGGTCAGCGTCAGCGGGTCGCGATGGGACGCGCGATCGTGCGGCAGCCGCAGGTATTCCTGATGGACGAACCGCTGTCGAATCTGGACGCGAAACTGCGCGTGCAGACCCGCACACAGATCGCCCAGTTGCAGCGCCGGCTCGGCACCACCACGGTCTACGTCACCCACGACCAGGTGGAGGCGATGACCATGGGCGACCGGGTGGCGGTGCTCAAGGACGGACTGCTGCAGCAGTGCGCCTCACCCCGGGATCTGTATCGGGATCCGGCGAATCTGTTCGTCGCGGGCTTCATGGGCTCCCCGGCGATGAACCTGTTCACCCTGCCGGTGTCGGACGGTTCGGTGACCGTCGGCGGACATTCGATCGCGCTGCCGCGCACGGTGGCCGACGCCGCGGGCGAGACCGTGGTGGTCGGCATCCGGCCGGAGCATTTCGATCCGGCCGGCGGTTCCGACGGCATCGCCATGGAGATCGATGTGGTCGAGGAGCTGGGTTCGGACGCCTACATCTACGGCCGCACCCTGGGCGAGGCCGGCGGAGATCAGACGATCGTCGCCCGCGCCGACTGGCGCAATCCGCCGCAGAAGGGCGACAAGCTGACGCTCACCAGCGATGCGGAGCACACCTATTTCTTCGACCCGGCCAGCGGTAAGCGACTGACCTAGGACTCGAATATCGTTGCCCTCGAACGCTTCCGGGTGCTCGAGGGCACGATCGTCAGCCCACGCACCGGTCCGCCGAAGACCCGCGCCGATCGTCTCATCGCTGTGCGGTCACATCCCGGGTTCCGACGCGTGCCCGGCGCCAGTCCTGGTTGACCCGGACCCGGATGTCCTCGAGCGCGACCTCGTCACCGCCGACGCTGCGCAACTCCACCCGCACCGGTTCACCGGTGGTGTCTTCGATCCGCTCCAGCGGCGGCACTCCGCCCTGCAGATATTTGTCCCCCCACTGCCACAGCGCGAAGATCGCCGGCAGCAGATCCCGGCCCATCTCGGTGAGCACGTACTCATTGCGGGTGCGCTTACCCTCTTCCCGATACGGCTGTTTGCGCAGCAGTCCCGCGTCGGTCAGTTTGCGCAGCGCGGCGGCCGCGGCGGCATCGGTGATACCCACCCGCGCCGCGAAACCGTCGAAGCGGGTGGTGCCGTAGATGGATTCGCGCAGAATCAGCATCGTCGAGCGGGCGCCGACGATGTCCAGCGCCTTCACGATGGAACAGCCGTCCGGCTTCCACGAATTCAGATCACGCAGGGGTCCTTCCAACTTCACGGGCATGACGACGATCATACCAACTCTGACTTGCCACAACTAATGCCAGCTCCTAACCTGACTTTAGAGCGACTGAGTCAGATGTCGCAACGGCGCGATACCGGAGGAATCGCCATGAGAGACGCAGTGATCGTCGAGGCCGTACGCACCCCGATCGGCAAGGGCAAAGCCACCGGAGCGCTGCACGAACTGCATCCGGTCGACCTGTTCGCCCACAGCCTGCGCGAGGTCGTGCGACGCAGCGGGATCGATCCGGTGCTGATCGACGACGTCATCGGCGGTGTGGTCACCCAGGTCGGCGAGCAGTCGGTCAACATCACCCGCCGGGCCGCGCTCGCGGCCGGATATCCGGAATCCGTTCCGGCCACCACGGTCGACCGGCAGTGCGGTAGCAGCCAGCAGGCCATCCACTTCGCCGCGCAGGGCGTGCTGGCCGGGGCCTACGACATCGTCGTCGCCGGCGGTCTGGAGTCGATGAGCCGGGTGCCGATGGGGTCGAGCGTGGCGGGCGCCACCGATATCAACGGTGTGGCCTTCACCGAGCGGTATCCGGACGAGCTGGTACCGCAGGGGATCAGCGCGGAACTGATCGCGGCGCGCTGGGGCATCTCGCGCACCGCCATGGACGAATTCTCGCTCGCCAGTCACGAAAAGGCCGCCACCGCAACGAAGAACGGATCCTTCGAGGCACAACTGGCGCCGTTGGCCGGGTTGAGCACCGACGAGGGCATTCGCGTCGGCAGCACCCTGGAAACCCTGGCCGGGCTGCGGCCGGCCTACTACAGCGAGGCCTATGCCGCCCGATTCCCCGAGATCGGCTGGAACGTGACCGCCGCCAATGCGAGTCAGATCAACGACGGCAGCGCGGCGGTGCTGATCATGACCAGTGAGAAGGCGGCGCAACTGGGCCTGCGGCCACTGGCCCGGCTGCACAGTTTCGCGGTCGCGGGCGACGATCCGCTGCTGATGCTCACCGCGGTGATCCCGGCGACTCGGAAGGTGTTGCAGCGCTCGGGCCTGTCGTTGGCCGATATCGACCTGTTCGAGGTCAACGAGGCCTTCGCCTCGGTGGTACTGGCCTGGGCCGCCGATACCGGCGCGGATCTGTCCCGGGTGAACGTCAACGGCGGCGCGATCGCGCTGGGGCATCCGCTCGGCGCCTCCGGTGCGCGGCTGGCGACCACGCTGGTCCACGCACTGCACGAACGCGGGGCCCGCTTCGGACTGCAAACCATGTGTGAGGCAGGCGGTTTGGCGAACGCGACCATCTACGAGCGGCTCTGAGCCTCAGACCGACACCACGACCAGCGCCGCCGCGAAACCGAGCAGCCATGCCTCGGCCAGCAGCGGCAGGATGAGCAGCGCGTAAGGCCAGGCCGGGCGGCGTTCCCGCAACGCCCGCAGGGTCCACCGCCCGGCCAGCAGCAGCGCACCGACCAGGGACAGGAACGCCACGGCGTAGGCCAGCGGCAGATGACTGTCCCCCGGCCGAGTGCGCTGCCGCGCCATATCCCGGTACGGCAGGCCGTACCGCCAGATCACCCACGCCACACCGCAACCGGCCAGATAGACCGCGGCACTCAGCACGGCATCGCCGCGCCGCAGCGGCGGGCGAGCCGGCCGGAACTCCATGGCTACTTATGGAAATCCCTTCGACCGGTGCTCGCAAGCACCACTGGTCGGCCGCCGGTCCGTCGCCGTTTCGCAGGGTTAGGCTGGCCCGGGTGAGCGATCTGGATCCGGCGTCGGCCCTGGTTTACGCGATTCCGCTGCGTACTCGCTTCCGCGGCATCACCGTCCGTGAGGGGATGCTGCTCGAAGGACCGCGCGGCTGGGGTGAGTTCTGCCCGTTCGTCGAATACGACGACCGCGAGGCCGCGAACTGGCTCACCACCACGGTCGAGCAGATCGAGGAGGGCTGGCCGGAACCGGTCCGGGATCGCATTCCGGTCAATTGCACCGTTCCCGCGGTCGGACCCGAGCGCGCGTATGCCATCGTCGCCGAATCCGGTTGCCGCACCGCGAAAGTCAAGATCGCCGATCATCCCGACTCGCTCGCCGAGGATATCGAGCGGGTCGCGGCCGTCCGCGATGCGCTGGGTGGCGACGGTGCCGTCCGGGTCGATGCCAACGCGGTCTGGGATGTCGATACCGCGGTCACCAACTTGCGTCAGATCGACCGTGCCGCACAGGGTTTGGAATACGCCGAGCAACCGTGCCGGACGATCGAGGAGCTGGCGGCGGTCCGGCGGCGGGTCGACATTCCCATCGCCGCGGACGAATCCATCCGGCGTGCCGAGGATCCGCTGCGGGTCGCGGTGGCGGGAGCGGCCGATATCGCCGTATTGAAATGCACACCGCTCGGCGGAGTGCGGCGGGCACTGCGGGTGGCGCAGGCGGCGGGACTGCCGTGCGTGATCTCCTCGGCACTGGAGACGAGCGTCGGACTGTCGGCCCAGCTCGCGCTGGCCGGCGCCCTGCCGGAACTCGACCACGCCTGCGGGCTGGGCACCGTCAACCTGTTCGCCGGCGACGTGGTCGCGGAGTCACTGCGCCCCGTCGACGGATATCTGAGCGTTCCGCGCACCCCGCCGAACCCGGATCCCGCACTGCTGGAACGCTTCCGCCATCCCGATCCGGAGCGCACGGCGTGGTGGCGAAGCCGGCTGGAGCGGGTGCTGCGGCTCCTTGATTGATCGCGGCCTCACACGCCTCGGCGGGTGCGGGACGAGGGTTTTCCCACCCGCCCGTCTGTGATTAGCTGATCGTGTGCCATCGGCAGTTCTCACGTGCTCGAACACACGATAGGAGTTCCGCAATGCCCACTCGTGATTCTGCGTGGCCGCAGGGTACGCCCTGCTGGATCGACTGTTCGGTCGACGATCCGCAGGCTGCCCGCGACTTCTACTCCGGTTTGCTGGGGTGGGAGATCATGGACAGCCCGCCCGAGGCCGGGGGATATCTGATGGCGATGCTGAACGGTAAACCGGCCGCCGGAATCGGGCCCAAGATGGGCGAGGCGCCGATGCCCTCGGTGTGGACCACCTACCTCGCCGCCGACGATGTCGACGCGGTCGCCGAGGCCATCGGCGCGGCCGGGGGCACCGTGTTCGTCCCGCCCTTCGACGTCATGGACGTGGGCCGCATGTGCGTGGCCGCCGATCCGACCGGCGGCATCTTCGGCGTCTGGCAGGCCAAGGCCCACACCGGTGCCGGTATCTACAACGAACCCGGCTCCTACTGCTGGAACGAACTGCACACCGGCGACTACGCCACCGCACAGGAGTTCTACCGCCGCGTCTTCGGCTGGACCTTCGACGAAATCGGCGACGGTGAGAACTTCGTCTATTCCACCTTCTCCCCGCCCGGTGCGGACGTCGCCGGCGGCGTCATGGACGCCGGCAGCGCACCCGGCGACAACCCGCCCTACTGGCTCACCTGGTTCCAGGTCGCCGGGACGGACGAAAAGCTCTCCCGCGCAACCGAACTCGGTGCCACGGCACTGATGGGACCGGACGACACCCCGTTCGGCCGCTCCGCCGTCGTCCAGGCTCCCCAGGGCGAGATCTTCGGCCTCATCGACCCGACGGTGCGGGCGGAGGCGCCCGGGCAGTAGCGCTCGTGTCCCGGGCCGTGCGGTACGGCCCGGGGCATCGGTTCAGCCCACTCGGGCGCCACAGTCGTGCAGAGTGGCGCGCAGAAGAAGGGCGGCTTCCGGGCCGATGATCCCGTCGACCAGCTCGAGGTAGCGCGTACAGAATTCCGGGCCGTGCGGGGCGAGGTCGACGCCGGGCGGCTCCAAGTGGTGGGCGATTTCGTGGAGTATGACCAATTCGCGCAGCGCCCACGCGGTTCCGCCGGTGTGCAGGGGTACGGCCAGGACGGCGCGGCCGGTTTCGTAGTGCGCCGCGGCGGTGCCCGCGCGGGCACGCACCGCGAGCGGCGTATCGGCCCGAAGCCATTGCGCGCGTACCCAATTCAATGCCAGGACTCGGTCCACATAGCTCTGGACCGATTCGACCGAGGCGAACTTCCGCTCGATCGGCAGCGTGAGCTGCGAGCCGTGCAAGTCGACCGTGCGAGCCCCGAATTCCTCGGCTCGTTCGAACATCCGCCGCACCAGACCCTCGGCATCGTAGACGCGGCTGCGCTGCGAATCCCGGGGCGTCACAACTGCGGCTCGCGGTGCGCCGGGCACATCAGGACGGCGCCGCACTGCGCCGCTCTCGTGCGGCTCATGCTCCGGGCGCTTCGAGACGCCCTCGCCCGGTGGGCAATTCGGGGGACAGACCCAGCCGTGCGCTTCGGCCGGCACGATCCCCGGCACGTCGCGCGGCCGGCGAGTACCCCGTGGATTCCTGCGGGCCGCGCCAGGTGCCGCGGGCGTCGGAGGTGCGGGAGTAGAAATCGGTGAGCTCGAGGTCCTTGTTGCGCAGGGCCAGCGCGGTGCCCGCGGCCGATTCCGCGGAGCCGGGATCGTCGCGCACCGCCTCGGCCTCCACATCCGCCTTCACCTGCGCCAGCCGGCGGCCGATCCGATCGGCGAACGCCATCTGGAAATTCAGCCGAGCCGTCACCGCTGCGACAGGGGCCTGTATGCGACGCTGCACCCTGCGACCCCAGCGCGTCTCCACCACGACCTTCTCCACGGTCGCCGATTTGTAGGCGCCGGATTTGATGTAGTGGTCCGACGCCCGCACCATCTGCACCAGCAGGCTCGTGTACAGCGCCTCGCAGGTCGCGATATCGGTGTCGAAGCCGTAGGCGTACACCTGCGTGGACGTGCGGGTCACATCGCAGCGCACATCGTTGGCCGCGGCGATCGCCACGAACAACTGCACGTAGGTGCGCAGCCCTTTCTTCCCCGCCTCGCCGATCGGGACGACCTTCTGCATCGGTGTCGGGCGGCGTTCGCGGCCGGCGATATGGGCACGGGCCACCGCCAGGTCGATCGACGAACGGGTCGCCAGGCGCTGGGCAGCCGCCATGAACGCCTCGGCCTCGTGCTCGTTGTCGGTCGACTCGGCCTGACGCAACAGCCCACCGATCCGGGTGAGCAACTTGTCCTGGGGCATCTGGGTCGACATCGAGCGCCAGGATACGAGAACGCACCGACATCCCCACACGATCGGGCGGGGGCGGAAGGCGGTAGCTCGCGGAACCACGGAGGGCGGGGGCGGACGCCGTATCCCACGCAGCAGCCGAACAATGTATCTTGCCTTGTGCAACCGGCGCAGTGTGCGGGCGCTCACGCTTGGCACCTGTGTTCGTTACGACCCTGGAGTATCGATGGCTTTGAACAAGGCGTCCTCGAACAAGGCGCGTAAGGCTCGCGCGCGCGCCGCGTCACGACGCTCGTCCCTCGTGTCCCGCGCCGCACTGGCCACCGCGTCGGTGGCACTGCTCACCGCCGGGTTGACGAGCGCCTGTTCGAGCGGCGACGGCAGCAACCCGACCGGCCAGAACCTGGGCGGGCGCGGTCCGATCACCTACGTCGAGGGTAAGGACACCACCGAGACGGGTGCGGTCAAGCAGCTCATCGACCGGTGGAACGCCGCCCATCCGAACGAGCAGGTGACGTTCAAAGAGCAGTCCAACGACGCCTCCCAGCAGTACGACGACCTGGCCCAGCACATGCGGGCCAAACAGTCCGACTACGACGTGATGGCGCTGGACGTGCCGTGGACCGCCGAGTTCGCGGCCAAGGGCTGGATTCAGCCACTGAAGGACTCCTTCGCCCTCGACACCTCCACGCTGCTCTCGCCGACCGTCGCCAGCGCGACCTACCAGGGCACCCTCTACGCCGCGCCGCGCAACACCAACGGCGGCCTGCTGTACTACCGCAAGGATCTGGTTCCGAATCCGCCGAAGACCTGGCCGGAACTGCTGGCCGACTGCAATATCGCGCGCGATCACGGAATCGGCTGCTACGCAGGGCAGTTCGCACCCTACGAAGGTCTGACCGTGAACGCGGCCGAGGTGATCAACGCCTACGGCGGCTCGTTCGTCGGCCCGGACGGCAAGACCGCGACCGTGAACTCCCCGCAGTCGCGCGCCGGCCTGCAGGTGCTCACCGACGCCTACAAGAACGGCGACATCCCCAAGGAGGCCATCTCCTTCAAGGAGCCGGAGAGCCAGAACGCCTTCGCCTCGGGCAAGCTGCTGTTCCTGCGCACCTGGCCCAACTTCTACGGTGTGGCCCAGGCCGACTCCTCCGCGGTGAAGGGCAATTTCGGCGTCTCCCCACTGCCCGGTAAGGACGGCATCGGCGCCTCCACGCTCGGTGGTTACAACGCCGCCATCAGCGCCTACTCCAAGAACAAGGCCACCGCGCTGGACTTCCTGCGCTTCCTGATCAGCGAGGATGCCCAGCGCATCGTCGCCGAGGGCGCGTTCCCGTCGGTGCGGTCGTCGATGTACGACGATCCGGCGCTGATCGCGAAGTTCCCGTATCTGCCCGCGCTGAAGGATTCGATCGCCAGCGCCGTGCCGCGCCCGGTGACCCCCTTCTACCCGGCGGTGTCGAAGGCCATCCAGGACAACGCATATGCTGCGTTGACCGGTAAGAAATCAGTCGATGACGCGATCATCGGCATGCAGAAGGGCATCGAAGCCGCCGGCTCCTGACCCTGTCCGCAGTCTGCCCCGTAGGAGAGTTGAACGTGTCGAGTCCTTCGGGTGCGACCGATCTCGCGCCACCCGACGATTTGCCGGTGAGCCCGAAACCGAAGCGCGACAGTAACTCCCGGGGCTTACGGCTCCCGCAGGGGTCGGGCCGCGCGTGGTTGTTCGTCGCACCGGTGCTGGTGGCGCTCGCGGTCGTCATCGGCTATCCGGTGGTGCGCGCGGTGTGGATGTCGTTCCAGAAGGACGCCGGGCTCGACCCCGCCACCGGCATGTTCGTCGAGGGCGGCAGCGCCGGGTTCAGCAACTACACGCACTGGCTGCTGCAGCAGTGCACCCTGCCCGGCGGCGGAACCGAGCCGTGCCCCACCGGCAACCTGGGTTCGCAGTTCTGGGCGGCCATCGGGATCACCCTGCTGTTCACGGTGATCACCGTGACGCTCGAGGCGACCATCGGCCTCGGCATGGCGACCGTGATGGGCAAGACCTTCCGCGGGCGGGCGCTGCTGCGTGCCGCAGTGCTGATCCCCTGGGCCATCCCGACCGCGGTGACAGCCCGGTTGTGGGAGTTCATGTTCCAGTACAACGGCGTGGTCAACCGGGTGCTGCACACGCACATCCTGTGGCAGACCGATCCGTGGTGGTCGCGATTCGCGGTGATCATCGCCGACGTCTGGAAGACCACCCCGTTCATGGCGTTGCTGATTCTCGCCGGACTGCAGGTGATCCCGAACGACGTGTACGAGGCGGCCAAGGTCGACGGCGCCTCGGCATGGCAGCGCTTCACCCACATCACGCTGCCGCTGCTGAAGCCCGCACTGCTGGTCGCGGTGCTGTTCCGGACCATGGACGCGCTGCGCCTCTACGACCTGCCGGCCATCATGATGCAGGGCAACCCGGCGACCCGGACCATTTCGATCCTCGTGGTCGATCAGGTGCGGCAGGGCTCCAACAGCGCGGCCGCGCTGTCGGTGCTCACCTTCCTGATGATTTTCGCGGTGGCATTCGTGCTGGTGAAGATACTGGGCGCCAATGCGGTGGCGACGCAGGAAGAACAGCGGAAGGCACACTGATGACCACTGCTACCTCTGGGCGCAAACCGTGGCGGTCCGCGCGGGTGTACGTCGGTGCGCTGATCGTGCTGATCTGGGGCCTGGCCCCGTTCTACTGGATGGCGGTGACCGCCTTCCGCGATCCGGACTACACCTTCGACAACACCCCGTGGCCCACCCACCTGACCTTCGAGAACTTCCGCAACGCGTTCGACACCAGCCGCGGCAACGACTTCGGCCGGGCGCTGACCAACAGCGTCGTCATCGGCGCGGCCACCACCGTGATCGCACTGCTGATCGGCATGATGGCCGCCTACGCCTTGGCGCGCATGGCCTTTCGCGGTAAGACCCTAGTCGCCGGCTTGATCCTGAGCGCCTCGATGTTCCCGGTGGTCGTCCTGGTGACGCCGCTGTTCCAGCTGTTCACCAACATCGGCTGGATCGGGCACTACCAGGCGATGATCATCCCGAACATCTCGTTCGTGCTGCCGATGACGGTCTACGTCCTGGCCTCGTTCTTCGCCGAGCTGCCCTGGGAGCTCGAGGAAGCGGCCCGGATCGACGGCGCGAGCCGGTTCCAGGCGTTCCGGCTGGTGATGCTGCCGCTGGCCGCGCCCGCGGTGTTCACCACGGCGATCCTGGCGTTCATCGCCGCGGTGAACGAGTACCTGCTGGCCAGTCTGCTCTCGGTCGACCGGACCGAACCCGTGACGGTCGCGATCGCGCGGTTCTCCGGTAACGATCCGCTGGTGCAGCCGTATGCGGCGATCATGGCGGCGGGCATCATCGTCACCGTGCCGCTGGTGATCATGGTGTTGCTGTTCCAGCGCCGCATCATCTCCGGCCTCACCGCGGGCGGCGTCAAGAGCTAGGGCAGGCGGCGACCGATTTCGTCCCGAGCTGCCTTTCGATATCGGCGGGTGAGCCGGTGTAGTGGAGGGTTCGCAGGCCGAGTCGTGCCGCCGCTTCGCAGTTGTCGGGCCGGTCGTCGATGAACATCACACGACCCGGATCTCCGACTCCGGTGGCGGCCAGGGCATTTCGGTAGGTGTCGAGGTGCGGTTTGTTCATGCCGAGCCGGGCCGAGTAGAGGGCGTCGGTCATCAGGCCGCGCCAGTCGGAGGCGTCGAGCGCGTCGCCGACCGGGTGGGGCGCGTTGGACAGCAAGACCATCGGCAGATCCGCCTGGCGGGCCCGGTGCAGGAGGCCGACGACGCGGTGGTCGGTCCGCGTCCACAACGCGGTGTCGACGGCACGTAAGCGGGTGAGCAATACCGGTTCGGGCCGGCGGCCGAGCACCGCGGTCCAGAAGTCCGTGTCGTCGAACTCGCCGGAATCGTAGGGTTCGCGAGCGCTCCAGAAGGCGGTCTGGAAATGAGTGAGGTCTTCGGTGCGCCATCCGGCGAGTTCGGCGAGACCGCTCCACATGGGAGTGGTCGGCTGCAGGCCGATGACGCCGTTGTAGTCGAAGATGACCGCGTCGAGGTCGGTGGACGAGTGAGACAGAGCGCTTACCACTGGTTCTCCAATGCTCGATGAGACAGAGCGGCCACGCCCGCGGCGAGCAGGGCGGGCAGCACGAGGGCGACGGGCAGGGTCGTGACGGTGGCCACGGCCCCGATGAGGGCCGGTCCCGCGAGTAGTCCGAGATATCCGGCGACGGCCACGGCGGCGACGGCGCGCGGACCTCCCGTGCCGGCCGTGCTGAACAGGGAAGGAATCGTGACGGCCAGGCCGAGGCCGAAGACGGCCCAGCCGGCCAACGCGAACGGCACATCGTTCACCGACACACCGGTGAGAAGTCCGGCCGACGCCAGAATCGCGCCTGCCCGAACGACTTTCGGCGCTCCGAAGCGGGCGGTGAGCCGATCGCCGACGAGGCGTCCGGCCGCCATCGCGGCGCTGTACGCGGCGTATGCGGCGGCACCGACCGCGGCCGAGGCGTGCAGGCCGGTCAGGTGGACCGCCGACCAGTCGGCCGCCGCGCCCTCGCCGAGCAGACATGCCGCGGCCAGTGCGCCCAGCAGCCAGATCCGAGACCGGGACAGTCGGGGCGCACGCTCACCCACCACCACCCCCGGGTCGGCAAGCGGCGAGCCGACACAGCGCGTGGCGGG
>NZ_BDBN01000016.1 GCF_001613005.1 Nocardia nova NBRC 15556
GAGCCGACACAGCGCGTGGCGGGCGCCGCGGCGATCGTCGCGAGGACGACCGCGGCCGCGGTGATGCCGAAGACGTAGGTGTGCGAAATATGCGCGGCGACAACGGCCATCACCGCTCCGCCCAGCGCGCCGAGGCTGTAGGCCGCGTGCAGGCCGGACATGATCGGCCGGCCGTAGGCGTTCTGGCAGCGCACCGCGGCGGCATTCGCCGCGACGTCCAGTACCCCGTGCGCGGCGCCGAAGCACAGCGCCGCGGCGGCGAGCGCGATCGGCATCCGGCAGCTGCCGACCAGCGCGAGACTCAGGGCCAGACCGACCCCGCCGACGGTCAACAGCTGGGGCAATCGAGCAGGCCGGGCGAGGCGACCGCCGACCTGGAGGCCGGCGACCATGCCGACCGCGGCGGCGAGCAGGACCCCGGCCAGCCCGGCCGTGCCGAGTCCGGCGGATTCCTGGACCGCGGGGATCCGTGTTCCCCAGACGGCCATCACGACGCCGAGGCCGGCGAAGTAACCCGTCAGCAGGCCGCGGCTCCGGACGACGTCGTCGGGTATGTCGAGTACGCGATTCGGAGGCATCGCGATGGTGCGTGTCATGAAGGCTCCATCAGTGCCGCCACCGATTTCGGGGTCGACGACGACCCGCGCGATCGGCGGTGGACGGATATGACGATTCCCGCCTCTTGCCCGGGGCAGAGGCACACGGACGGCGGGGAGAAAGACGTTCGGCGAGTGAGAGGTCGAATGCGATGCGCGACGTTGCACGTGAGCAAAACGGAAGCTACCAGGCAGTTTGTCGAGCTACCATTCGGAACGACCGCTGGTGCCTCACTTCACAAAATGCGTGTCGGATGTCTAATTCATCCGTTTCGGTCCCGGCAACCGGGCGGTCGACACGGTGTCGGAAATACGTTGCGTTCCGCCTCTGCTTCATGGCGGCGAGTGCGGTTGCCGACGTGGTTATTCGGCTCACACCGATGCGCCGTCGGCCGGTCGTGACCGGTTTTCGAGCGGGATCACGATTTACTGGGTATTAGCTGTTCTGGTTGACCACCGACCGGCCCCGTAGGCTGGACGGGATCGTTGTTTCTCGCTGGTTCGCCGACGCTCCGGGAGGAGATGATCGTGAGCTCGACCCGCAAACCGCGGCGCGGCCGCCCGGAAACGGCGCCTTATGCCTCGATTGCCGGGTGGAAGCAGCTCGACGGTGTGTCCCGGCCGAACAGCGGGCGTCCCCGCCGCCGCGAGAAACCGGCCGGCGCCCGCGAACGCCCGCCGCGCACACGCGGTCAGCGGATTCGGCGTCTGCTGCTGGCCCTGTTCCTGATCTTCGTCGCGATTCCGTCGTTGCTGTTGGTGCTCGCGTACTGGAGCGCCGAGATACCCGATCCGAGTGCGGTGCAGACCAATCAGATCGCCACCGTCACCGCCGCCGACGGAACGACCGTCCTGGCGAAAATCGTTCCCCCCGAAGGCAATCGCACGCCGGTGCCGCTGTCGGAGGTGCCGCAGACCATGCGCGACGCCATGCTTTCGGCCGAGGATCGCGACTTCTACCGCAATCCCGGATTCTCGGCGCCGGCCTTCCTGCGCGCGGCGCGCGACAATCTGCTCGGCCGCGACGACGCGGGCGGTGGATCCACCATCACCCAGCAGTACGTCAAGAACGCCTTCCTCAGCTCGGAGCGCACCCTGTCGCGCAAGATGCGGGAGCTGGTGATCTCGGCGAAGATGGCACGGCAGTGGAGTAAGGACGACATTCTCGCCGCGTACCTCAACACCATCTACTACGGCCGGGATGCCTACGGGATCGCGGCGGCCGCGCGCGCCTACTTCGACAAACCGGTCTCGCAGCTGACCCTGGCCGAGGGCGCGGTGCTGGCGGCGGTGGTGCGCACGCCGTCGATCCTGGACCCCGAGACGCACCTCGACCAGCTGAAAGCCCGGTGGAACTACGTGCTCGACGGCATGGTCGGGATGGGCGTGCTGACACTCGGCGAACGCGACAAGGTGCAATTCCCGACGATCGCGCCCGCACCCAAACCCGACGACGACGCCGCCCGCGGCCCCGCCGGGCTGATCCGCACCCAAGTGCTGAAGGAGTTGCGCGCGACGGGGATCAGCGATCAAGAGATCAACACCGGTGCGCTGCAGATCACGACGACCATCGACGCCAAAGCGCAGGAGGCCGCGCTGGACGCGGTGCACCGCACCCTCGACGGCCAGCCGCCGCAGCTGCGCAGTGCGGTGGTGTCGATCGATCCGCGTTCGGGTGCGATCCGGGCCTACTACGGCGGCGAGGACGGAGTCGGCTACGACTTCGCCCAGGCTCCCCTGCAGACCGGGTCCTCCTTCAAGACCTTCGCCGTGCTGGCGGCGCTGCAGCAGGGCTTCACGCTGACGTCCCAGCTGGACAGTTCGCCGGTCGTTGTCAACGGGGTGCGGGTGACCAACGTCGAGGGTGAATCCTGCGGAACCTGCAGTCTCGCCGAGGCCTACAAGCGTTCGCTGAACACCAGTTTCATCCGGCTCACCCAAGCCATCGGACCCCGGGCGGTGGCCGATGCCGCCCACCAAGCCGGTATCCCCCAGCAGATCCCGGGCGTACCGGGCACCTCACTGTCGGAACCCGACGGGCAGCCGGCGCCGACGGTCGTCCTCGGCGTGTACTCGGTGCGGCCCATCGATATGGCGTCGGCCTATGCCACCATCGCGGCGTCGGGCAGCTATCACCAGCCGTACTTCGTGCAGCGAGTGGTGGCCGGTGACGGCCGGGTACTGCTCGATCGCGGGGCGCCCGGGGGCGGGCAGCTGCCGCCGCCGCAGCAGCGCTTCCCGCGCGGGATCACCGATACGGCCACCAAGGCGATGCAGCCCATCCCGGCGTATTCGAACGGCCACACGCTGGCCGGGCGTCCGTCGGCGGCCAAGACCGGGACGACGCAGCTCGGAGACACCGGCGAGAACAAGGACGCCTGGATGATCGGTTTCACCCCGTCGCTGTCCACCGCGGTCTGGGTGGGTACCGATCAGCCGGAGCCGATCCGGACGGCGGGCGGCGGCATGATCTACGGCTCCGGGCTGCCGTCCGACATCTGGAAGCGCACCATGGACGGCGCGCTCGCCGGCACTCCGGTCGAGCAGTTCGCCAATCCCGATCCGAGCGCCGCGGCCGGGCCGTTCGCGGCGCCCCCGCCACCGAATTCGGCGGGGCCGTTCACGGAGCCGGAGCCCCAGACCGCGGCGCCGCAGCCGACCGGGAACGCGCCGTTCGACGTCCTGCAACCGCCGTCGCAGTCGGAGCAGCAGCCGCCGCCGGTGATCGTCATTCCGCCCGCTCCGCCGCCACCGCCACCACCCCCGCCGCCGCGGCAGGTGGAGATCTTTCCGGGGCTGACCGTCCCGGTTCCGGGATGACGGTCCGATCCGGCACGCTGTGATGAAACGAATTGGAGTAATCCGGCCATCATCCAGCACACGCCGATAGGGTGGAACGGGGTTGAACACGAGACATTAGGGGCGACACGGGTGGATTTCGAAGTGGTGGAGCGCCACGAGACACTGGTGGCGGGCACGGTGCTACGCAGCCCGGCGCTGGCGGTCGAGGGACCGCGCCGGCAGAAGGTGGAAGAGGCGTGGAAGCGAACTCTGGCGCGCCGGTTACCCGGCCCGCCGGCGACCGCATATGTCGACCACGCGCCCGAGATCGGTTCCTATCTGACCCATATCGTCGGCTACCGGTGCGAGAGCCTCGACGATCTGCAGCCCGGTGATGTGCTGGCCCGCGTCCCCGCGGCGAAGTTCGCGCGCTTCCTGCGCACCGGCGACAACCTGGGCGACACCATCGTCTCGATCTGGCGCGCGGTCTGGGATCTGGAAGCGGCCGGCGCGCTGGTGCGGGCCTACACCGGCGATTTCGAGCACTATCCGGAGGCGCGCACGGTCGAGGTGTTCGTCGCCCTGCAGAGCGATCCGCTGACCGACGCGTTGAACAACGGTGTGGCCCAAGCCGATTCCGGCGAGAACAGGTAGGGACTCGTGGACTTCGAAATCGTCACCCTGGAACCGAGCCTCGTCGGGGGACTCACCGTCCCGCTGGCCGGGCGCGAGGTGACCGCACGAGATCTGGATCTGGTGAACTTCACCTGGGACCGCTATCTGTCGCGGGAGAAGAACGTCCCGCGCGTCGCGGCCTACATCGGCCAGGACGACCACGCCGTCGCGGTCCTCGGCTACGAACTCGGCGGACTCGACGAACTCGACACCGGCGACGTGATCACCCGCATTCCCGCGGGCCGCTATGCCAAATTCGTCGTCTCCGACAAGCCCTACGATCTGCTCCGCACCGCCTGGGCCAAGGTCGCCAAGGCCGAAAGCGCCGGCACGATCACCCGCTCCCACACCGCGGAGATCGAACGCTACACCGGCCCCACCTCGGTCGAGGTGTACGTGTCGCTCGACTGACCGCCGAACGAAAAGCAACGAATCAGGCTGGGCCCCCGCGATTTCCGCAGGGGCCCAGCCTGATTTCGAAGCCTGATATTCACAGCGACATTCGCGCCTGACGCAACCCCGCACGGGCCGACCTCGAGGAGGCCCCGTTCGCGGCCGGCTCGCCGATGCGGTGCCGTGGCGCAAGCGACGAAGGAGCAAGCCACGGCGCCGCATCGGCGAGCCCTAGGGGCCGGGAACCCGCCGAGCGAAGCGAGGCCGAACTACTCAGCGCCGATGATGAACGCTTCCAGCTGGGTGCGCGCGACGTCGTCGGCGAGCTGCTTCGGCGGGGACTTCATCAGGTAGGCCGAGGCCGGGATGACGGGTCCGCCGATGCCGCGGTCCTTGGCGATCTTGGCGGCGCGCACGGCGTCGATGATGATGCCGGCCGAGTTCGGCGAGTCCCACACCTCGAGCTTGTACTCCAGGTTCAGCGGCACGTCACCGAA
Source organism: Nocardia nova NBRC 15556 (assembly GCF_001613005.1). Lineage (GTDB taxonomy): Bacteria > Actinomycetota > Actinomycetes > Mycobacteriales > Mycobacteriaceae > Nocardia > Nocardia nova. Next base: position 4,943 of record NZ_BDBN01000016.1, read on the forward strand.
GGCGCGGCCCTCGAGGCGCACGTAGGCCCACTTGCGGTCGTCGAGCCAGCCGACGTGGTCGGAAGGGCCGATATGCACGTCGTTGGCGCCCAGCTCCTTCTTCAGGTTGCTGGTGACCGCCTGGGTCTTGGAGATCTTCTTGGACTCCAGGCGCTCGCGCTCGAGCATGTTCTTGAAGTCCATGTTGCCGCCGACGTTGAGCTGCATGGTGCGGTCCAGCTGCACGCCGCGGTCTTCGAACAGCTTGGCCATCACGCGGTGGGTGATGGTCGCGCCGACCTGAGACTTGATGTCGTCACCGACGATCGGCACGCCGGCGTCGACGAACTTCTGCGCCCAGGCCGGGTCGGAGGCGATGAAGACGGGCAGCGCGTTCACGAATGCGACGTTGGCGTCGATGGCACACTGCGCGTAGAACTTGTCGGCATCTTCCGAACCGACGGGCAGGTACGAAACCAGCACGTCGACCTTGGCATCCTTCAGCGTCTGCACGACGTCGACCGGCTCGGCCTCGGAGAGTTCGATGGTCTGCGCGTAGTACTTGCCGATGCCGTCGAGGGTCGGGCCCCGCTGGACGGTGACGCCGGTCGGCGGCACGTCGGAGATCTTGATGGTGTTGTTCTCGCTGGCGAAGATCGCATCGGACAGGTCGAATCCGACCTTCTTCGCGTCGACGTCGAATGCGGCGACGAACTTCACATCGCGCACGTGGTACTGGCCGAACTTGACGTGCATGAGGCCGGGCACAGTCGAGTTCTCGTCTGCGTCCTTGTAGTACTGCACGCCCTGGACCAGCGAGGAGGCGCAGTTGCCCACGCCGACGATGGCCACGCGAATCTCATTGGCAGCCGGGTTGACATCACTCATGGCCGACATTTCCCTCTTTCTGTGGTGCCGCCTTCATTGATTGCTCCGCTGCAATCAACTCGTTGAGCCAGCGCACTTCGCGCTCGCTTGATTCGAGACCGAGTTGATGGAGCTGGCGGGTGTAGCGATCCAGTGTTCCGCTGGCGCGCTTGATCGCCTCCCGCAGTCCTTCTCGGCGCTCCTCGACCTGCCGTCGTCTGCCCTCGAGGATCCGCATCCGCGCCTCGGCGGGGGTGCGGCTGAAGAAGGCGAGATGAACGCCGAAGCCGTCATCGGTGTAGTTCTGCGGGCCGGTATCGGCGAGCAGTTCACCGAACCGCTCTCGACCCGATTCGGTCAGTTGGTAGACCCGGCGGGCCCGGCGGGTGACCGCGCCGGCCGGACTCTCCTCGGCGATCAGACCGTCGGTCTGCATGCGCCGCAGCGTCGGGTACAGCGACCCGTAGGAGAAGGCCCGGAACGGTCCCAACAGGCCCGTCAACCGTTTGCGCAGCTCGTAGCCGTGCATGGGTGACTCCAGGAGCAGCCCGAGAATCGCGAGTTCGAGCACGGGCCTCACCTCCTGACTGTATTGAACAGACCTAACCGATGGATGCGATTACAAACTATATCGGACCGATATAGTGAGTGGAAAGGAACGTGTGGCTTCTCTCGGTGGCATGCCGTGCCCCCGCCGACGCAAGTACTCTGGGACCCGTGCGAATTCAGCGGCAGGTGGTCGACTATGCGCTCCGGCGCAGGTCGCTGCTGGCCGATGTCTATGCGGGCCGTGTGGACGTCGCCGAGGTATGTGATGCGAATCCGTACCTGCTGCGTGCGGCGAAATTCCACGGGCGGGGGAGCGAGGTCACCTGTCCGATCTGCCGAAAAGAGCAGCTCACGCTCGTTTCGTGGGTCTACGGCGACGGATTGGGACCGATCGCGGGTTCGGCCCGAACCCCCGAGGAACTGGTGCGGCTGGCCGAGACTCGGGAAGAGTTCTCGGTGCACGTGGTCGAGGTGTGCCGGACCTGTAGTTGGAATCATCTGGTGCAGTCGTATGTGCTGGGACACACCCCGGCACCGCGGCGCCGTCGTGGTGGCGGCGCTCGTCGGACTGCCGCCGAATGACGGGCACACTCGACTGATATGTGGAGCGGTTCCCATACCGGCCGACGACGGCCGCGCACGCCCGCACCGAGCTATCCGGACCGTATCGAGTTATGGAGATCCAGGCTGTGACTTCGCCTTACGACGATGGACCGAACGGCGGTCGGCCCCCGCGCGGCCCGCAATCCGGACCCGGTGGTCAACCACCGCGTCCGGCAGGCGGCAACCCGCCCGGCGCCCGGCCGCTACCG
>NZ_BDBN01000017.1 GCF_001613005.1 Nocardia nova NBRC 15556
CCGGAGTCGTCGCCCGGGTGGCGATCGGCACGGTGCAGCAGGTGGAAGGCGGCGACCTGCTGGTAGAACTGCGCCTCAATGGAGCAGCGTCGGACTGAAGACAACCGCCGAACAAGAACCGAGTGCCCGGGGTCGCACAAGCTGTGCGCCCCGGGACTCGCAACCATCTGTTACGCAACACCTTCCGCACGAGCGGCCGCGGCGACGGCCGCGGCCACTGCAGGCGCGACCCGCGGATCCAGCGGGCTCGGAATGATATTGTCCGCGGACAGCTCATCGCGGACCACACCCAAAATTGCGTTGGCCGCGGCCATCTTCATCCCCTCGGTGATTCGACGCGCACCGGCATCCAGCGCACCCTTGAACACGCCTGGGAAGGCGAGCACGTTGTTGATCTGGTTCGGGAAGTCGCTGCGGCCGGTTGCCACGATGGCGGCGTAGCGGTGGGCGATCTCCGGGTGGATCTCCGGGTCCGGGTTCGACATGGCAAAAACGATCGCTTCGGGCGCCATCGACGCGATGAGCTTCTCGGCGACGGTGCCCGCCGACAAGCCCAGGAACACATCCGCATCGGCCAGCGCCTCGATCGCACCACCGGCCAGCCCACGCGGGTTGGTCCGCTGAGCCAGCTCGGCCTTCACCGCGTTCAGGTCGGTGCGATCGGCGCGGACGATGCCCTTGGAATCCAGCACCACCACATCGGACACGCCCGCGGCCAGCAGGATGTTGCTGCACGCCACACCCGCCGCGCCGGCCCCGGAAACCACGACCTTCAGGGCCTTGATGTCGCGGCCCTGCACCGTGGCCGCGCCCTTCAGACCCGCCAGCACGACGATCGCGGTGCCGTGCTGATCGTCGTGCATGACCGGGCAGTCCAGCGCCTCGACCACACGCTTTTCGATCTCGAAGCAACGCGGGGCGGAGATGTCCTCCAGGTTCACCGCGCCGAAGCTGGGACGCAGCCGGATCAGGGTTTCAACGATCTCGTCGACATTCTTGGTGTCCAGCACGATAGGAATCGAATTCAAACCGGAGAACTTCTTGAACAACGCGGCCTTGCCCTCCATCACCGGCAGCGAGGCACGCGGGCCGATGTCACCCAGACCCAGTACCGCACTACCGTCGCTGACCACCGCGACCAGGCGGTCGGTCCAGGTGTACCGTGTGACCAGCGCCTCGTCCGCGGCAATAGCCCGGCTCACCTGCGCTACTCCGGGGGTATAAGCAATCGACAGATCACGCTGCGTATCGAGCGGCGTGCTTAGTTCCACCGACAGCTTGCCTCCGTAATGGCCGGCGAAGATTTCATCGTGCGTAATAGCGGACCAGTCAGCGACGCCAGCCGTCGTGGCGTTTCGAGGATCAGCAACTGATGACACGGTTCACTCCTTCTGGCAGCCGCTCCCGAGAGCCGCTATATTGCCTATTTTTCGACCGTCCGGAAGGCATCATATCCGAGGCGGGGTGCTCCGGCACGGCAACCACACCCTCGCCGACCTCGGCGTCGCCGGTGCCACCTGCAGCGCGGACGCATGGCTCACCGCCGACAACGATGTGACCGCAGCCAGTGCGTGGTCTTGGCATCCCGCCTGGATCGGCCGGCTAGAGGCGTGGACGAGCCGCCAATGGAGTCGCAGGTGCCTTGCGGCAGCGAGATGATGCTGCATTTGTCCGAGGCAGCGCCGTAGACTTGCGAAAGCTTCGGCGAAACGCGATCTGATTGGCACCGGGACGTCGCTCGCCCGGAGGATGGCGATGGATCGCGATTGAAGACCAATGGCCGGAAACGACGATACGCAACGCGTACAGCGAAAACAGCAGGTTGAAGACGAGCTCGACGCCGAGGGGCTCGAGCGTGCCGAGATAATTGGGCGCGGCGGTTTCGGAACCGTGTTCCGGTGTTTTCAAGCCGCGTTGGGCCGAACGGTTGCGGTTAAGGTGCTCTCGTCCGACTTCGACACAAACAGTCGGGCGCGCTTCCTGCGCGAGCAGCGAACGATGGCTCAACTCTCGGGACACCCCAACGTCGTCGCAGTACTGCATGCCGACGTCACGTTCAGCGGACGCCCCTACATCGTGATGCCCTACCATCGCCGAGGCTCGCTCACCGATCACCTGCAACGCCACGGTCCGCTCCGCTGGCCGGCAGCAGTGGCACTCGGCGTCAAGCTGGCCGGCGCGCTCGAGTCCAGCCACCGCCTCGGGATCCTGCACCACGACGTCAAACCCGGGAACGTCCTGATCACCGATTACGGGGAACCACAGCTCTGCGATTTCGGTATCGCGCGCGTCAGCGGCGGTTTCGAGACGTCCGCGGGCTTGATCCTCGGCTCCCCTGCCTACACGGCTCCGGAGATTCTCAACGGGAAGCCACCCAGCGTGGCCTCCGACCTGTACGGCCTCGGCGCCAGCCTGTTCTGCCTCGTCACCGGACACGCTGCTCTGGAGCGACGCGAGGGCGAGGAAGTCGTTGCGCATTTCGTTCGGGTTGCTTCCACACCCGTTCCCGATCTCGATGAAGAGTTCCCACAAGAGCTCACCGAAGCGATCCAGCATGCCATGGCGAGGTCGCCGACTGACCGTCCGGCCACCGCGGCCGAGTTCGGCGAACAACTGCGCGATCTCCAGCGCAGACATGGACACCGGGTCAGCGATATGGCGCTCATGACGGCCGATCAGAATCCACTGATTGATAGTCGATCGACTACCTTCAATGAGCTGCAGCGACACGATGATGGCTGGTCACAGCGGGCCGCTGCACGGCCACCCAGTGCCGCAACCAAGTTCCGCCCACCCCTTGCCGCACACACGCTCGTGCGACGGGCGAAACTGATCGAACGAATATGGGACGCCGGCCGCAAGCGCCTTGTCGTTATCCACGCTCCAGCCGGATTCGGCAAGAGCACTCTGGCCATGCAGTGGCGCGAGCGTCTCCTGGCGGACGACGTCCCGGTGGCATGGCTGAACATCGACCACGATGACGACAACCTGATCTGGTTCCTCGAACACCTCATCGAGGCGATCCAGCAGGTGCGCCCGAACCTGGCGATCGAGCTGCGCCAGGCATTGGAGGAGCACGGACACGCAGCCGAACGCTACGTCCTCACATCGCTGATCAACGAGATTTACCAGGCCCAGGAACCTTTCGCCCTCGTACTCGACGACTGGCATCGAGTCAGCGATCCCGGGACCATTGGCGCACTGGACTTTCTACTCGAGCAAGGCTGCCATTATTTGCAGATCGTCGTGACCAGCAGATCACGGCAAGGACTTCCACTCAGCCGCATGCGGGTCGAGGACGAGGTGGTCGAAATCGACTCCACCGACCTGCGTTTCGACGTCGACGAGTCACGCGAATTCCTCATCGATCTGGCTCGGCTACCGCTTGACACGCAGGACATCGTAGATCTCCGTGCGTCAACCGACGGCTGGATCGCCGCGCTGCAACTGGCATCGCTGTCGCTGCGTCATCATGACGATCCGACCGAATTCATCAGTCACCTGTCCGGTCGACATCGAGCTATTGCCGAGTACCTCGCGGACAATGTGCTGAACACGCTCGATTCACAACTTCTCGATTTCATGCTCGCCATCTCGGTATCCGAACGCATCTGCGCCGAACTGGCAGCCACGTTGTCGCAACGCGACCAGTGCCAAGCGTTGCTGGAACAGATCGAACAGCGGGACCTGTTCCTTCGAGCCCTCGACGACGACCGGACCTGGTTCCGCTACCACCATCTGTTCGCCGACTTTCTGCGTCGCCGCCTCGAACGCGACCACCCGGGCAGGCTCACCGAACTGCACCGCGTGGCCTCACAGTGGTTCTCGGAGCGGAAGATGCTCAGCGAAGCAGTCGATCACGCCTTGGCGGCCGGAGATCCAGACCGCGCAATCGATCTCGTCGAGCGAGACGGTATCGAACTGGTCGAGAACTCCCAGATGTCGACACTGCTCGGGCTGATCGCGAAGCTGCCGACGAAACTGGTGGCAGACCGCCCCCGAATGCAGATCGCACTCGGCTGGGCGCACGTGTTGTTGCATCATCCGCCGGAGCCGATTCAAAACGCCTTGGAAACAACGAAATCCAAGCTGTCGATCATGGCACGGTCGGGTACCGACGTCCGCGACGACCTGCTCGAGGCAAGCTTGATTCAGTCCATCGGCGACTTGTTCGCAGACCGAATCGACGGTCTGCTCGAGACCGCATCGCAGTGCCTCGAGCGCCCGGATACACTGCGGCCATTCGTTGTTGCGTCGGCAGCGAACGTCGCCTCATTCGAAGCTCTGCACCGGTTCGAGTTCGCATCGGCCCGCCGGTGGATCGAATGGGCGATGCCCTACCACCAGCGGGCCGCGGGATCGTTCGCGGCCATGTACGGATACCTCTTCGCCGGCATGGCGGCACACGAACAACTCGACCTCACCGCGGCCGAATCCCTGGTTCGGCGGGCACAGACACTGGCCTGCCAATCAAGCGGCAAACACTCGTACCCAGCCCGGCTCGCCGGTGCCGTCCTGGGTGAGCTGCTCTACGAGCACGGCCGCATCGCCGAGGCCGAGGCACTGCTGGACTCCAGTCACCAGCTCGGTTCCGAAGGCGGCGTAGTTGATTTCATGCTGATCACCTACGGCACCGGATCGCGCATCAAAGCCGCACGCGGACAACGAGATGCAGCAGCAGAGCGCCTCGACGAAGGAGAGCGAATCGCGCGACAGCTGTCCCTGCCCAGGCTTGCCGCACGTATCGAGAACGAGCGGCTGCGATGCGATCTCCCACACCAGGGCCCAGAGCTCCTGCGCATATCGACAAGCCCGACGACAGCGGACGGACCAGCCGACGGCATTGCACTCGTCGCACAAGAACTGATCGCGGACTCACATATCCGTACCTTGCTTCGCGGTTCGCCGGCCGACATCGCCACTGCCTGCGCCGAGGCCGACGCCCGAATGAACCGCATCGACGCCATCGGCCGACCACGCGCGCACCTGCAGGCCCGATTGCTGTACGGCGCGTGCCTGCACGCGGCGGGTCGAGATGGCGATGCGCTAGAGGTGGCTGCTCCCGCCGTCGCACGATGCGCCGAACTCGACCTCCCGCAATTCCTGCTCGACGCAGGTCCGCGGATCGCCGCGCTCATCCACATGTTTATTGCCGACAAGGAACGCAACGTCTCGGCATGGCCGTATCTGCGGCGGTCCTTCCTCGACGACGTGCTGCAGATTCCCTGACGTGGGCCGCTGGCGAGCACGTCCACCACGTCCAACACCGGATCGACCACGCAGCGACTGCACGCCCAGCAGCAACTGACCACCCTGGGCGGCCATCGCCGACAGCTCGCGGCACAAAAAGATACCGGGCCGGAGTGCGTGCAGTGTGCCCGCCGCCCGCAACGCCAAATAGGCCGGGTCTGGGGTCGGTACGAAGTTCGGGGGAGAAGGGGGGCGAGTGTGGCGGTCATCGCGCAGCCCTTCAGCGGGTCGAAGGGGAGCGGCAGCGCTTGTGGAAGCCGGACGCTCCATGACGGCGCGGTCCTGACCGGGTGCGAGACCAGGCCTTCCTGCGGTCGGCCGGTATTGGGGCGACGGTGCGGCGGCCTGGCGAGGAGCCTACGAAAATGATAACCTGCCTCTCGCCTCAATGACGCTCGTCATGATGACGCAATATTTCTGTGGAAGGGGCTGGACTCCGATGCCCGCACATTCAGCGCATACGGACACATTCCGCCGGGACAATTTGCCGCCCGAAGCAGGATGTTCTGGGTTCGTCCTCGATCTGTTCGAGCTGCGGCATCCGGACCGGCTCCACTGCGCGACCACCCGGAGTGGCGCGACCGTCCAGAGGGTAACGCCACTGATCCGCTCGTGAAGTTCTTGTCTCATCGTCTGGAGCCGCATTCACTTGCCTACAACGCTGCCCCCCAATCAGAGCGAAACCCCGTCCGCGCCTTCTTCATCGCCTGTCGGCACCAGCGGGCCCCGCGTCCCGCTGTACTCCCCGGAGTTCTCCTCCGATCCGCACCGCATCTATCGCGAGATGCGTGAGCGCTACGGTTCGCTGGTGCCGGTCGACCTGGCTCCGGGAGTTCCTGCGACGCTGGTGATCGGCTACCACCAGGCGCTGCGGATTCTCAACGACCCCGACCATTTTCCAGCCGACCCGCGCGTCTGGGAAAAGAACGTTCCCGACGATTGTCCCGTCCCGCCGATCCTCCGATGGCGACCGACCGCGTTGCACAGCGACGGAGCCGTACACGCGCGGTACCGACAGGCGACCTCCGCGAGCCTTGCGGGAGTCGATCTGCATGCCGTGCACAACACCGTGGAGCGGATCGCGGCGTCGCTGATCAACGTGTTCTGCGAAACCGGTTCGGCTGATCTGATCAGCCAATACGCGTTCCCGCTCGCCTTTGCGGCGGTCAACGACATGGTGGGCTGCTCGGCACGGATCGGGCAGCAGGTCGCGGCTGGCATGGCTGCGTTCTTCGAGGGTGTCGAGGAGAAGAAGGGACTCGAAGTCTTCACTGAGGCGCTGTCGGAACTGGTTGCCCTCAAACGCGCTCACCCCGGCGACGACGTCACCACGCGGCTGCTTCACCACCCGGCCGACCTCGACGACATGGAGGTGGTTCAACAAGTGGCCAATCTGTACGCCGGGAACATTGAGCTACAACAGAATCTGATTACAAACACTCTGTTGTTGATCTTGACCGATGACCGGTTCGCCGGCGGGGTTCTCAGCGGCTGCTTGCAAACCCGAGACGCTCTCGACGAGCTGTTGTTCAACGACCCGCCGCTGGCCAATCACTGCCCCAGTTATCCGCGGCGGCCGATCCTGATCGATGACATCTGGCTGCCCGCTCACCAACCGGTGATCATCAGCATAACGGGCTGCAACAACGATCCTGCGGTAAACACAGGTGCGCACGCGGGTAACCGCTCACACCTGGCATGGGGCGCGGGACCTCATCGCTGCCCCGCCCAGACCATGGCGACCTTGATCGCTCAGGATGCCGTGGACCAGCTTCTCGATGCCCTCCCCGACATCCAGCTCGCGGTGCCGACTGCTCAACTGACTTGGCGGCCGGGATCATTCCACCGAGCCCTGACGTCCCTGCCAGTTATTTTTCCTGCAGCGTCTCCACTGAATGGGGGTTGAAGGACGAATGTGCCTCCAGGTCTCGTCCCATTCACGCGAATCGGTGACGGTGCCCAGACTGGCGGCCGCACCGATCCCCGGAAGCTCGCCGAGGTACTGAAACACAACGGCCAGAATCTGCTCCGAGCCGTCAGGCTGGGGTGTCCAGGATTTTCAGGACCCAATGGCCTTTGCCGTTGGATTTGGCATTGTACAAGTTCGCGTCGGCCGCAGCCAGAAGAGATTCGGTGTCAGCCCCACCGAGGGAGGTGACGATGACGCCGATGCTGGCCGATATCCGCAGCGCACGACCGTCGATAACGATCGGATCTTTTAGCGCCGATAGCAGCCGGTCAGCGATGATCGAAGTGCTGGACGTGCTGGTCGGCGGTGGGATGCAAACGACGAATTCGTCTCCGCCGATGCGCGCGACCAAGCAGTGCTGGTCACCCACACTGCTCCCGCTGATCAGTTCGGCGGTCCGGGCGGCGGCATCGGGATGCTCACACTGGTCGACGAGTCGATGCAGCACCCGCGCGGACACCAAGGGAACCTGCTCGTCGATCCACTCGGCGGCCACCAAGGCGCGGCCGCCCCGCACGCCTGCCGATGCATCGAAGAGCTCTGCACCGAGCGCACCGAGAAGATCCGAAATAAGTGCCTGCAGGGGCAGCGCCGACGGTGCCAGTTGCGGCACCGCACGATATGGAGCAAGGGCCTGCAACCAAGCCCGAGCCAGCATCTCTTCGACGTTGTCCACTCTCAATCCCCTTAGGGATCGAGCCGCCCGCAGACCACCCACTCCGAAACGACCCATAGTCATTCGACATCAGAACACCTGCTCAAGGCTATCGTGTCAAGCTGACGTACGTGCAGAAATTGCAACAATGTGATGCGCGACACAGTCGGTCCGGGTGTTGGGCTATGACGGGCGCTGAGCTATGACCGGACCGACGATCTTCGGTCCGCCAACCTTAGCCAGGAAGTCACGGAAGGCGGTGAGCCGTGAGCGGTTCTCGTCGCACGTCGGGGCAAACGTCAGCATCTTGCTCTTGATTGAACCGCCCCGGTGAGTCCGGAGACCTACTGATATGACAGCCCGGCGGGTTGCTGGGCTGGTTGTTGAGAGTAGTAGGCGGCCTCCATTTCGGCTGGCGGGATGTCCCCGCAGTAGCTGTAGAGCCGCCGATGGTTGAACCAGTCGACCCATTCGGCGGTCGCGAACTCGACATGGTCGACGCTGCGCCACGGACCGCGTGGCCTGATCAATTCGGTCTTGAGGGACCGTTGACGGTCTCGGCGAGGGCGTTGTCGTAGGAAGATCCCACCGCCCCGACCGAAGGCTGGATCCCGGCCTCGGCCAGCCGTTCGGAGAAGGCAATCGATGTATATTGGGATCCCCTATCCGTATGGTGCACAACATCTTTCACCTCGCAACCCGCTCTTTCGCGAGTCCATATGGCATGCTCGATGGCATCGTGCACCAGCGAGGTCGTCATCGACGTGCCGGTGCGCCAGCCGATGATCCGACGTGCGTAGGCATCGATCACGAACGCCACATAAGCCCACCCAGACCACGTCGACACATACGTCATGTCCGCCACCCATAACCGATTCGGTGCAGGCGGCGCGAAGCGCCGGTGCACCAGATCCGCCGGCCGCGGCGCAGCCGGATCAGGAAAGGTAGTGCGCTTGACCCGGCCTCGCACAGCTCCGCGCAGCCCGAGCTCCCGCATCAGCCGCTCCACCGTGCACCGGGCAACAGCCCAGCCTTCTCGATTGAGTTGCAACCAGACCTTTCTCGCGCCGTAGACTCCGAAGTTCTCGCGGTGAACCCGGCCGATTTCCACCTTCAGGTCCGCGTCACGAACATCCCGCTTCGCGGGTTTGCGTTTGCGCTGCTCGTAATAGGTTGAGGGGGCCGCTTTTACGCCGAGCACGCAGAGCGCGGCGCAGATCGACTCGACACCCCAGACAAGGCCGCCGCTGTCACGGCGACCTTGGTGTTCGGTGATGAACCGAACGATCAGCGCTGGGGCCGGTCGATCTCTGCGGCGAAGAATGCCGACGCAGCCTTGAGAATCGCGTTGGCACGCTTAAGTTCTGCGTTCTCGCGCCGCAGCCGCTTCAGCTCCGCCATCTCATCCGAGCTCGTTCCTGCCCGCGTTCCGGTGTCGATATGGCCCTGGCGCACCCACTTGCGGACTGTTTCGGGTGTCCCGACCCCGAGCAGATCGGCCACCGCCTTCATCGCCGCCCACTCCGACTCGTGCTCACCCTTGATCTCGGCGAACATCCGCACGGCCCGCACACGCAGCTCCAACGGGTACTTCTTCGAACTCGACACGACTCCATCCTTCACAGAGGTTGAAGTCTCCCGACACCCCGGGGCGATTCAATGCCAGGCTGGGGCTATTCACAGGTGTCAACCAGGGCCCTTGGCCTCTGTGGCGGATCGGGGCGGTGATGGATCGTTGAGTTGGCAGTAGTCACTACCGGATGAAGGAGGATGCGATGCCGCTCACGCCGAATGTTCCCCCGACGCCGTGGCAGCCCGAGAGGGAAGAGGACCACCCTTGGCCCCAAAAGCCCGACGGGGATGACACCGATCGCGACGAGTTCGAGAAAGACAAAGGCGACAGCCCATACAACCCGTATCCGACCGAGCCCGCCTGACAGCGGCAACCTGGTCCGCACTCGAACCGTCTCTGGCGGAGCAGCCCACCCGGAGGAGCGGGTCGTCCCGGCGCCACGCCCAGCAGTGGTTATAGAACCCTGCGGTGGGGGAGGAGATCGGGGCACGTCTGCTGGATGTCGTGTTCCATCTCTGCTTTGGCTTCGCGCCATGCCTTGTTGGAGGGCTCGCTCATTCCTGCGGTGATGCCGTTGAGTTCGTGCTCGATCCGGTCTTCGTAGCCGGGTTCGGTCAGATCGCGGCCGGCGTCGAAATCTGCTTGGACCTTGCGGTGGAACTCGTGAAAGCGATGAGCCTGGTCGTTGAGCCCTTTGATCCTGCTCCCGACCCACGCTGTCACCGCCGACACGACCGCCGTCAGCGCCACGATCGAACCGACAGCCACGCGGGCCGCAGTCGACTGGCTAACCTGAATCGTCGCGAAAATCGCGGTACCTGTCAGCGCAGTCACGACAGCGGCGACCAGGTTCAGACGCGGCAACCATTGGTTACGCGCAACCACCTTCTTCGTCGCTTTGCAGTACGTCCATCCGTCGCGCCATGTCTGCAGCGCACGACCCGACACCGGATGTTCTTCACGGTTGACCGCAGCAGGCTCGGGGTTCTGCCTGTCGAAGTGGGTTTCCGAGAAGAAAATGGCTGTCTCGTCTCGTTCGGCCATGGCTATCACCACCTCCTCCTCCAGGGTGCGCACACCGTTGATGTCGACAGTGGAGGACAAAGCCACCCCTAGACGGGCAGAAAGTAATGTGCAACTGCTATGAGCGTGCTGCTTCGCTGTTGGCCCGTTCCTCCCAGGACCACAGTTCGCTGCTGTCGTATGCGCTGTCGGCGTCCGGACAGCCTCGTGCCGCAATCCATTCGTCGCTTCGAGTGACCACTCGCCGAGAGCGCAGTCGGACGTCAGCTCGCCAACACGAAACGCCGCCAGGTATCACCTGGCGGCGTTTCGTGTTGGCGAGCAGGGAAGGCGAGTGCTTTGCTGCGGACTTCCGCGGGTTACTGCCCGGAGGTTAAGGCCTGACCGCGATCGCGGTTGGGAATTGCAGCCCGACCACGATACCCGAGGGGGAGTCCAGGCCAGTGGCCAGGATAGTGGGTGTGCCGCCGGTGATTGGCAGCGACAACAGCTCGCCGCCCGAGAATGCGGTGAGGCTGGTGAGGTAGAGCGTGTTGCCGGATGCCGCGATGCCTTCGGGGTATTCCAGGCCAGAGGCCAGGGTGGTGGGTGTGCCGCCGCCGATCGGTAGCGAAACCACCGCGCCACGTTCCGACTCGGCGATAAAGAGCGTGCCGGTATAGACAAACGAGACTGGGTTGCTGGTGCCGTCGCCGGTCGTGATGGTCACGGGGACTGTGCCGGTGCCCGTCGGGGCGACCGCGATGACCTCGGTGTCGGTGACACCGTGGAACGATTGTGCAGGCGTGCCACCGAAACTCACGCCGATCGGGTTCGACAAACCGGAGCCAGTGAGCATGACCTCGGTGCCAGGCGACCCACTGGCGGGGACTATCTCGGTCAAGACAGGCAGTACCACCCCGTATGTGTAGGGCAGTGGGTTGCTGGTGCCGTCCAGCAGGGCGCGCACGGTTACTTGTTGTGTGCCTGTTCCGGGCGGGGCGATCGCAGTGATCTGGGTGTCGGAGTCGACGGTGACTGTGGTTGCGGTGGTATCGAATCGCACCTCCAACGGCCCAACACCATTGAACCCACTCCCAGTCAGCACCACACTGTTGCCACCAGTGGTAGGCCCCGAGGTCGGTGAAAGCGAAACGAGAGTAGGCATGGGGCACCTCCGATGGTGACAGTGCGGTGAAAACGGTTCTCCTGCAACGGCGCCGACGTCTTGACATCTGCTGTCTCCAGTACCCCTCGTCAACCGACACCGCAGCAACGAATTCGGGCTCCGTTTTTGTCCGGTTTTCGACCCATGTCCGGGAGGTTTTTCCGATCGCGCACCTGATGCTGTCGATCATGAGTGGCGGACCAGCATGTCTATCTGGGGTAGACCCCAATCTGACGCACCCGTCGGCGATCAATTCTTCCGCTGACCGACTGCGCTGGGTGAGCGTCTCGAGGTGTGTCGGAAAGGGAGCCCGAGCAGTGGTCCCGGGCGACCGAGGTAACCGCCCTACCGGTCTGGCCCTCGACCGGTTTCGGTGCTGAAGTCCTGTTGCCGTGAGGCTTTCGGCCCTGTGCAATGATCGGCGGCCGCGAGGACATTTACCAGTGGAGGCCGCCTGGCATCGATAGCGTCCGTTGGGTTGGGTTGGTGCAGGAACCAGGCGGTGGGGGTAAGCAGGCGCATTCGTCGAGACAGCGAGGTGGCGCGTTGACGGAATTGGTGCGTTTCCGTTGGCCGATGGAGGCAGCGTGCTCGTCGAGGTGCCTGCACAACATTGCCAGCGCCGGGAGGATGAGTCGATGACCAGCCGTC
>NZ_BDBN01000018.1 GCF_001613005.1 Nocardia nova NBRC 15556
CGCGCGGGCCATCGCTACCCGGCCGGCATGAACCGGTGGCGGATATACCGCATCGTCGCCTGCTGTGAAGTGACATCGGACCCTTGTTGCGCGCCGCCTGCGGTCCGACGCTGGATGCATGTCATTGCAGCACGATCCCCTGGCACCGGCAGTTCATACCGCCCACGAATGGCTCCATGCGGTCGCCGACCGGATCGGCACCGAGGACCGCGCCTTCACCTACCGTGTGGTGTGCGCCTGGCTGCACACTGTGCGCGATCGCCTCGATGTCGCGGCATCGGCCCGTCTGACCGCGCAATTGCCCGAAATTTTGCGCGGCGTCTACTACGAGGACTGGGTGCCCGGCCATGTACCGGTCCGGCACGGCACCGACGAATTCCTCGCCCAGTTCGCTCATGAAGCCAGGGTCCCCCGCGACCAGGTGCCCGGCCTGGTGGGCGCGGTGACCGAGGTGATGCTGCAACGCTGCTCCTCCGGCCAGTTCGACGGCTTGTTCGCGGTGCTCCCGGCACCGATGAGAGAGCTGTTGCGCGGTTACCCCGAAGGTGCTGCGCGGCACACCGCGAGGCCGGCGGGGCCCGGCGACGGCAGCCGGATGGATGCCCTCGAACACCGCCTGCAACTGCTCGGTGATGCGGTAGCGGTACTCGCCCGCGGCCTCGAGGAGCTACCGACCACCGGCCAGGAGCATCGATCGGCCGCAGCCCAGCAGGCTCACCGCCTCCTCATGCGCGAGCATTTGACCACCCCCTCCACCGGACACTGATCGGCTCCGGCGAACCACGGCCACCACGGGAAGGGAACCGAAGCAGCTGCCGCCCGCTACGGCCGAGGCCGCGAAACAGGCCGCGTCGGTCCACTGCTGAACGGGTGGGCACAGGGCAGGTCGCTGACGACGTGTACACCGTTCCGGATCTCGAGGAGGTGATCTCATGTTGTTCATCGATCGTGGCGACGCCGGTCGACGGCTGGCAGTGCCATTGCAGTCCTTGGACGGTGAGGACATGGTGGTGCTCGGGATCCCCCGCGGCGGCGTTCCGGTGGCATTCGAGGTCGCCACAGCGCTCGGGGCACCGCTGGATGTGATTCCGGTATGCAGGCTCGGCGTGCCACACCAACCCGAACTCGCTTTCGGGGCCATCGGCGAGGATGTCCGCGTCATCAACGAGTTCATCGTCGAGCAAGCGCAACTCACCGTGGACGAGATGGCCGAGGTCGAGCATCGCGAGCGGGCGGAAATCACCCGCCGGGCCGCTCGATTCCGGCACGGGCATCCACCGACCCCCGTGGCCGGGCGCACCGCCGTGATCGTCGATGACGGGATGGTCACCGGAGCCAGCGCCCGCGCCGCCTGCCGGATCGCCCGCGCCCACGGCGCAACGAGGGTGGTGCTCGCCGTACCGGTCGCCGCCCGCGAGGCGGTGAACACCCTGAAACGCGAGGCCGACGAGGTGATCTGCCTCGAAACCCCGGCATGGTCGCACACCGTGGGCCAGTGGTACCGCAGCTTCCCGCGGCCCTCCGACGACGACATTGCCGAACTGCTGGACCGCGCGGCCACAGGTGCCCCCGAACCGCCGCACGCCGAGCCCGGACCGCCCCCGCTGCGCGACGACGACGTGCACGTGATCACCGGAAACATCGAACTGCGCGGGCATCTCACCATCCCCGCCGACCCGATCGGCCTGATCGTATTCGCGCACCCCAGCGGAAGTAGCCGCCACAGCCCCCGCAACCGCTACCTCGCCGGAGTACTCCAGCAGGCGGGACTCGGCACCCTGCTGTTCGATCTGCTCACCCCGGACGAGGAGATTCACCGAGCCCGGGTTTTCGATATCGACCTGCTCGCGGACCGACTGGTGGACGTCACCGACTGGCTCACCCACCAACCACACAGCGAGGGCCTGAGGATCGCGTACTTCGGAACCGACACCGGGGCGGCGGCAGCGCTGCGGGCGACCACCGACCCCCGGGTCGACATCGCCACCGTGGTATCCCGGAGCGGCCGGCCCGACCTGGCTCGCGACGCCATGACGCGGGTGCGGACACCTACCCTGCTCATCGCCGGTGGCGATGATCCGCTCACCTTGAAGTCGAACCAGCGGGCGCAAGCGACGATGTCGTGCGCGAGCACAGTCACGGTGGTGCCCGGCGCCGACCATCTGTTCACGCAACCGGATGCACTGGAGAGCGTCGCCGACCTCGCCCGGGGCTGGTTCGTGGCCCACCTGCGGATGAGCCGGCCATCCGAACATATCTGAGAACGATGCAGGACAGACCGCGACCGGGAAGGACACGACGCGATCATGACCACGCTGCGCATCATCACGGGCAGTGCGAATCCGGAGTTGGCCGGTGCACTCGCGAACCTGCTGGGCGTGGGCCCGCCCGATACCGTGCTGGAACGGTTTCCCGACGGCGAACTGCTCCCGACCGTCGAGCACGTCGGCGGCAGCGACGTGTACCTGGTGCAACCGACCCCGCCGCCGGTCAACGACCACCTCGCGGAATTGCTGCTACTGCTCGACGCCTGCCGCCGTGCCCGCGCGGCGCGGGTGACGGCAGTCGTGCCCTACCTCGGCTACGCCCGCCAGGACCGACGCATCCGTGCCGGGCAAGCCGTCGGAGTCGCGGTGTTCACCCGGGCCATCGCCGCCGCGGGTGCGGACCGCCTGGTGGTCGTGGATCCGCATACTTCGGCCCTGGAGGCGATCTGCCCTGTTCCGGTCGAGATACTCACCGCCGTGCCCGTCCTGGGCCGCGAGATCGCCCTGTCGGACCGTGTGGTCGTCGCGCCCGACGAGGGCGCGGTGAAACTGGCCGAGCGCTATGCCCAAGTGTCGCCGAACCCTCTTGCTGTGGTGCGCAAACGCCGCCTGAGCGGCACCGAGGTCACCGCACTCGAGCTGATCGGCGACGTGCGGGGCCGGTTGCCGGTGATCGTCGACGACATGATCTCCACCGGCGCCACGATCAGCACCGCGCTCGGGCTGCTACGCAGTCGCCACGCCGCACCCGACGTCACCGTCGCGGCCACGCACGGCGTGTTCACCCACGGCGCGGTGGGCCACCTGCGTCGATTCGGCCTGAAACGCATACTCCTCACCGACACCGTCGCCCACCGCGACCTCCCACCCGAATTCGAGGTGTGCTCG
This sequence comes from Nocardia nova NBRC 15556, assembly GCF_001613005.1. Classification (GTDB taxonomy): domain Bacteria; phylum Actinomycetota; class Actinomycetes; order Mycobacteriales; family Mycobacteriaceae; genus Nocardia; species Nocardia nova. The sequence goes on from NZ_BDBN01000018.1 coordinate 3,156, forward strand.
ATCGCGCCGCTACTCGCCGACGCCGTCGCAGCCCTGCACAACGACGAACCTCTTCCCACATCGGCACGCGCAACCGCGAGGTAGTCCACCCGCCACGGGAGACTTCGGTCCCGCACCAGGGGCGGGCTGCCGCAGGCCTTCCCCGCATACCTCACCGGTCAGGACTTCGGTGGGCAGGACCGAGGAACTTCGCCCCTGGCCGGACACCAGCTCCGCACGATGTGCTGGAAGTGCGAGCCGAGCCGAAGGAGTTCCGACAAGTCCTCGGTCGGTCTCGTCGAGCACTGATCGCCACCGCCCATCCGATACGGACTTCATGAGACAAAGGCAGGTTGCCGACATGAGAGGTCCACGAGCAACGAGCACCGATTCCCTGCTGCAGGTTTCGAGCGGCCACCACGTTTCGGCCGGCGCGGCCGACTACGCGCGCGAAAAGATCGGCCACGCACTCACTTTCGCTCCCGAGCCGATCTTGTCCGCACGCGTTCGCCTGAGCGAGCGCGCGGATCCCGCGGCCACGAAACCGAGCATCGCCCAGGCCAACGTGAATGTGAACGGACACGGAATACGAGTTCAGGTCACCGCCGACACCGTCCGGGAAGCGATCGACCTGCTCGAGGCCCGGTTGAAGGAGCGATTCGAACGCCTGGCCCGGCATTGGGAAGGCATTCGCGGCCGGCAACCGAAGCCGGACCCGCACGAATGGCGGCACGACGCCCCACCCCGCACCCCTCTTCCCTACTTCCCGCGCCCGGCCGAAGAACGCGAGGTGGTGCGGCACAAGTCGTATGCGCTGGCCGACGAGACGTGTGACGAAGCCGCCTTCGATATGGAGATGACGGACTACGACTTCCACCTGTTCACCGAGTCCGGCAGCGGCGTCGACAGCGTGCTCTACCGCAGCGGCGACGGCTACCGACTCGCTCAGGTGGACCCGCGGCCCGACAGCGTCACACGCGGCAGCGTACCGATCACGCTCAGCCCGGCACCCCCGCCGGTGACGACGACCACCGGCGCCATCGAACGCCTCGAGCTCACCGGGTGGCCGTTCGTGTTCTTCACCGACCAGGACCGTCACCGCGGCTGCATCCTCTACCACCGCTACGACGGTCACTATGGACTACTCACCGCCGAATGAACACAGATGGCGCAGCCCGGCCGGCGGAACAGGCACGTCGATGACCCGGGTTCGCGGCAGGAGGCTGTCATGCGGTCGAACGATGTTGCCGCACAACAATTGCGGGAGATTGCGGATCTGATCGCGATCTCCGGCGGCGATCGGTACCGGGTGCGGTCCTACGAGAAAGCAGCCCGCGCGGTGGCCGGTTGTCCCGTCGAACTCGATACGCTGGACCGCAAGGGCCTGCTGGCCATCGCCGATGTCGGTGCCCACACCGCCGACCGGTTGCTGGAGTTGCGCCGTACCGGCCACATCGCCGATCTCGACGAATTGCACGCTCAGCTGCCCGCGGGCCTGCGCGCTCTGCTCGGTGTTCCCGGGCTCGGACCCAAACGGGCACACCAGGTGTACCAGGAACTGGGCATATCGTCGATGCCCGAGCTGGTGACCGCCCTGCATGCCGGCGATTTGGCCCGGCTGAAGGGATGGGGTGAGATCAGTGAGCGCAATCTCGCGCGTGCTATCCGGAGCATGCGCGAAACCGGGCAGCGCACCCCGATAGCGGTCGCGCTCGACCTTGCCGAGGACCTCCTCGCCCGGCTGTCGGCCATGCCGGGGGTGTGCCGCGCCGCCTACGCAGGGTCGCTGCGTCGCATGCGCGACACCGTGGGTGACGTCGATCTGCTGGCGGCGGCCGACGCGGCCGACGCGCCTGAGGTCATGAACCGGTTCTGCGGCCTGCCGTTGACCGATCGGGTGCTAGCGCACGGTCCGACGAAGTCGTCGGTGGTGACCACCGCGGGTATTCAGGTGGATCTACGGGTGGTTCCCGACGACACGTGGGGGGCCGCGCTGCTGTATTTCACCGGGTCCAAGGCCCATAACATCCGCATTCGCGAACGCGCCGTGCACGCCGGATACAAACTCAGCGAGTACGGGCTGTTCCGGGTCGACGACGATCGGCTGGTGGCCGCCGGTACCGAGGAGGAGATCTATGCCGCCCTCGGACTGCCGTGGATTCCACCCACCCTTCGCGAGGACCGCGGAGAGGTGGAGGCCGCGGCCGCGGGCGGGCTGCCCGAACTGGTGCGGGTCTGCGATATCGTCGGCGATCTGCACGTCCACACCGACCTCACCGATGGCCTGGCCTCGGCCGCCGACATGGTCGCCGCGGCCGCGGCGCGCGGCTATCAATACTGTGCCATCACCGATCACGCCCCTGCGCTCGCGATGCAGCGCATGACCCGCGCCAAGGCCCTGGCTCAACGCGCCGAATTACGCACGCTCGCACAACATTCCGGCATCGCCGTGCTCCACGGTTCGGAGTTGAACATCGCCGCCGACGGCAGTCTCGACTGGGACGATGAGTTCCTGTCCGGATTCGACGTGCTCGTCGCCTCGCTGCACTCTCATTTCGACCAGCCGCCCGACGTGCTCACCCGCCGGCTGATCACCGCGATGGAAAATCCGTACGTCAAGATCATCGGTCATCCCACTACTCGCATCCTCGGCCGCCGGCCACCGGTCGAGTTCGATGCCGATGCGGTATTCGCCGCAGCCGCCCGTACCGGAACGGCATTGGAGATCAACGCGTTTCCCGACCGGCTCGACCTCGACGACGAACTGGCCCGCCGGGCTCGCCGGTACGGGGTGGTGTTCGCCATCGACACCGACGCCCACGCCGTCCGCCATTTCGACCACATTCGCTTCGGGGTGGCCACCGCCCAGCGCGGCTGGGTGGAGCGCGACGAAGTGATCAACACCTGGCCCCTGGATCGGCTGCGTCGCTTCCTCAGGATCGCCCGCGGGCAGCGCTCGACGGCAGGGGCGAATGGCATCTGAAATCCGACCTCGGTCACCTGACCCGAGCCGACCGTCGGCGCCATGGACTGCTCACCGCGTCGTCCGCGAGCCGCCGAGGCCGGGGATGGTGCGGCCATCTCTCGGGAGCTCCGGCTCTGCGACGGCCGGACGGACGCCAGGATGTGGCGCAACCGTGGCGGCGGGAACGGGTTCGCAGCGGTCGGTCGGGACAGCGATTCCCAACAGGTCGTAAACCTTTGCGCCGTCGACGGTTTCGTGTTCCAACAGCAGGTCGACCAGACGTTGAAGGACGTCGCGGTGGGACTCGAGCAGGTCGATGGCGCGATGCTCCGCCTCACGCAGCAAGCGTGCGACGTCGGTGTCCACCATCGCCTGCGTGGCTTCGGCAAACGGCCGGCTCGACATCTGTGTTCCGCTGCCGCCGAGAAAGACCGATCCGCCCCGGGGGTATCCGACCGGGCCCAGGACCGGGGACAGCCCGAACTCGCGCACCATCTTTGTAGCGAGTTCCGTTGCCTGGGCCAGATCGTTCGCGGCTCCGGTGGATCCTTGACCGAAAACGGTCAATTCGGCGGCTCGGCCGCCCAGCCGTACGGCGAGGGTGTCGAGAAGGTAGTCCTCGCTGTAGAGATGGCGTTCGACCAGCGGTAGCTGTTCGGTCGTGCCGAGTGTCTGCCCGGCCGGGAGGATCGTCACCTTCGCGATGGGGTCCGCGTGTGGGCACAGCGCGGCAATCAGGGCATGGCCTGCCTCATGGACTGCCACGGCGTGCTTCTCGCTGGGCAGCAACACATTCGATCCCTCGCGGCGGCCGAGCAGAATCCGGTCGCGGGCGGTGTCGAAGTCGAGGGCTCGGATCGTATATCGATCGTCGCGGACTGCGCAGATCGCGGCCTCGTTGGCCAGGTTGGCCAGATCGGCGCCGGAGAACCCCGGGGTGCTGCGCGCCACGCGCTGCAAATCGACGTCGGATTCGAGGTGTTTACCGCGGCAGTGAACTCCCAGAATCGCTGCCCGTTCTTGCAGCGTCGGCAACGGGATCGTCACCTGCCGATCGAAGCGGCCCGGTCGCAGCAGCGCCGGATCGAGAATTTCGGGTCTGTTGGTCGCCGCCAGAACGACGATGCCGACCGCAGGATCGAACCCGTCCATCTCCGCCAACAGCTGATTGAGGGTTTGTTCGCGTTCGTCGTTGGCTACCGCCGTCGCAGACCCCCGCCGCGACCCGATCGCGTCGATCTCGTCGACGAACACGATCGCTGGGGCTCGTTTGCGAGCCTCGGCGAAAAGATCTCGCACTCGGGCCGCGCCGACGCCCACGAACATCTCGACGAAACTCGAACCGACCACCGAGAGAAAGGGGACATCGGCTTCACCGGCCACCGCGCGCGCCAAGAGGGTCTTGCCGGTACCGGGCGGGCCGATCATCAGGACTCCCCGCGGCGCTACCGCTCCGGCGCGCCGATATCGCTGTGGCGCCTTCAGGAAATCGACTACCTCGGCGATCTCTGTTTTGGCGCCGGTATAGCCCGCGACATCGGCAAATGTGGTTCCCGGCCGCTCGGTATCGAACACCTTGGCTTTCGACTTCCCGACGCCCATCGTGGTGCCGAGTTGACTCGAGGCCCGGCTTCCGGCCCGCCGAAGCCACCAGAACAGCAGCAGGAAGGGGGCGATCATCAGCACCCACGTCAACACTTGCGATGCCCCGGAGCGGGTGGCGGCCGGAGGTGATGCGCTCACCGAAACCCCCGCCTTCTCGAGGCGGTCCAGCAGCTGCGGCCCGGCCTGAGCGGGAATGACGGTGGTGTAGTCGTGGCCGTCGCCCAGCGTGCCCGAGGCCCGTCCGGACGACTGGAGCGTGACAGTCTTGATCTGATGTGCATCGATATCCGAGACGAACTCGCTGTAGCCGAGCTGACGCGGAGACGGCTTCGATTTCTCCAGTCCGGGCAGCCATATCGACGCCACCAGCACGGCGACGAGCGCACCGACCGGGACGAGCCACCACAGCCACGCTTTGCCCGCCGGCGGCGGCACCAGCGCCGGCGGGGTCCCCGCCGGCGGACCGCTCGCGCGTCTACTCATGAGGCCTCCTGGCCATGCGTGCCTCTGTGCGCGCTGCCATCAATGTCGCGGTCCGGCGCCGTGTGCGCCCGGCACGTGCTGCATGGACGAATAGCGTTCCGCCGCAACAGTTTCCTGCTTGCGCAGTTGCTCAACGGTCAGAACGTAGGCATCTGTACTGGGGAAGAACAGCGCTCGGTGGCCGGTATCGGTCCAGTGCACGAGGTACGGAGGCGCTCCCTCACTCCCGTGCACCTCCTCGATCAACCCGTGGCGTACCGCGCCACCTACCTCATGCCCCTCCACGACCAGCCAATCTCCGGGCTTCGCATACATCTGCTCGCACCTCCTCACCGACGATCATGGTCATTCGGAGGGTCTGCCAACAGGGTCGTTGGGCCCACACCGCCCACCACACCCGAGACCGACCCGTCCGGCCGCCGGGCACCTGCCGCGTGGGGGAGGCCGGGGACCTTCGCCCCTTCCGGTCGCGTACCGGCGGGGCGATGGTGAGAAGGATCGAAATGGCCGAACAGGAGGACGAGATGACAACTGCGAGACAGATCATGCACTCGGGTGCCACCTGGATGTCACGTGCGAACACGGTCGAGGAGGCGGCCCGCACGATGCGGGAACTCGACGTGGGAGTGTTGCCGATCAGCGATGAGCACGAGCGGCTGTGCGGAATCGTCACCGACCGCGACATCGTCGTGAAATGCCTTGCCCTGGGCCATGACCCGGCGACGACGACATGCGCCGATCTCTGCGAAGGAACTCCCCGCTGGATCGACGCCGACGCCGACGCGCGCGACGTTCTCAAGGAGCTGGAAGAGCACCAGATCAAACGGCTGCCGGTCATCGAGAACAAACGGCTGGTCGGCATGATCAGCGAAGCTGACATCGCACGACACCTCCAGGACGAAGAAATCGCGGAGTACGTGGAGCGGGTGTACGCGCACGGCTGATCACGCCGCGACGGCAGAACAGCGCCGTTACCCGCGTCACCTTACTGTTGTCTGCCGACACCGATGCCTGGCGACGGTCGCTGGATCGTCGCCAGTAGCATGCCGCGATCAACCAAATCATCGGCGTAGATCACCGGGCCGACCAAGTGGCCTATGCCACCATGCTTTTCGCAGATAAGACACTCATTCCCCACCGCGCGACTGTATCGACCAACGCACCGTCATGCCGCATACCGTGCTGACCGAACCGGCGGCCAGCGCGACCCCTCTGGATGCATGTGAGCTGTCTTTTTGGGGTAGACCCCAATCTGACGCACCCGTCGGCGATCAATTCTTCCGGCTGACCGACTGCGCTGGGTGAGCGTCTCGAGGTGTGTCGGAAAGGGGGCCCGAGCAGTGGTCCCGGGCGACCGAGGTAACCGCCCTACCGGTCTGGCCCTCGACCGGTTTCGGTGCTGAAGTCCTGTTGCTGTGAGGCTTTCGGCCCTGTGCAATGATCGGCGGCCGCGAGGACATTTACCAGTGGAGGCCGCCTGGCATCGATAGCGTCCGTTGGGTTGGGTTGGGTTGGTGCAGGAACCAGGCGGTGGGGGTAAGCAGGCGCATTCGTCGAGACTGCGAGGTGGCGCGTTGACGGAATTGGTGCGTTTCCGTTGGCCGATGGATGCAGCGTGCTCGTTGAGGTGCCTGCACAACATTGCCAGCGCCGGGAGGATGAGTCGATGACCAGCGGTCCGTCTTTTGCCGCGCGATGCCCATATCCCGGGGCCGACCAGCATCGGAACCGGAGTCGAGGAGGCGATCACGCAGATCGTGACACACCGAGAACAGTTCGACCACGCGCACCGCGGCGGCGCATTCTCACTGTCGTCGCGAGCGCCCTGGCCTTGGTGGGCCTTGCCGCTCCGGCTGCCGCGCACACCCCGGTCCTGCTCGGCTCGGACGACACCGTCGACGCCCTCGACACGAGTCCACTCGCCCCTATCGGAACCGTCTCGTTCGCCTTCTACGGCCGAACCAGCGCGGTCGGCGACACACGCGCGGTCCGCATCCAACTCTCCAGAGGCGAGCCCTTCCATGCCCAGCTCCTCATTCCCGATCTGGCCCCCGAGAACGAGCTACCCGTCCCGCAATTGCCCCGACTGTCGATCCTCGGCCCCGACCGAGCCGTGACCACTCTCGATAACACCGCGCGCGCCCCCTTCTTCGAACCGTTCACCCAGACCTCGTACCTAACCCTCGCCGACACCGCCTCGGCCGCGCAGGCCGGCACCTACGCCCTCGTTGTCACCGGATCCGCGCCGGCCCGGTTCGTGATTGCCACCGGCGACACCGAACAATTCGGCGCACCACTGGTCAACGCGACCGCCGCCACCCTCTCCGACGTTCAAACCTGGTACCGCACACCTCCCACCTCCGGCACCGGCTGATCTCCACCGTCCGTAACGCGTTCCCCGGGGTGCGACCGATCCGGTCGCACCCCGGTCAGCAGAATGCGGTGTCGAAATCGGGTGTATCGGGTGGGTTCGAGACGTGCGCTGTCCCTCGGAACTCACTGCCCGGCATCTGCGTTGTGAAGCGTTCCGAACGGCCGCCGACCACGCCGCAATTCGGGTGCTGGACCCGGCTCCTGCATCAGTGCATGGAGGGGCTGCTGCACGGTCTCGGCGATCGCTGGCAGGGTGTCGCGGATAGTTCGGGCGTTTGGGTTTTGCTATCGGCAAGGGGGCCCTAGGAGAGGGAGGACGATCGTGCAGGTCGGTGGGGTGGCGTGGGCGGGGTCGAGTGCGTCGAGTACTTCGTGTATCGCTACTGGATCCGATGTCAGCTCGTTGTGTTCGGTGAAGTCGGTCGGGCAAAGATCTTGTAGTACAACGTTGTTCACGTTGGGGCCGTCGAGAAGGCCTGTGGTGTAGGGGGTGGCGATCTGGTCGTAGCGGGTGACGATCATGGTGAACGGGATCGCCGGTGTGGCACCGGGGTTCGGTTCGAGGTCTTGCAGGAACGGTGCCCCGGGTGACAGCTGACACGGCCCGCAGTGACGGGTGGCCGCCGCGCCGCTCCCGGTGGATTCCACCAGCGGCTGCACACCGGCGAGACCGCTGACCGTCGATCCGTGCAGGGGGGCGGCCAGTGCGACGTAACGGCCGATCTTCGACGCCCCGCCGAGTCGGCTCAGGTAGTAGTAGGCCACCGCCCCGCCTATCGAATGACTCACCAAGTCAACCTGTTTCGCCCCCGTGGCGGCCTCGACCCGATCTATGAAGTTGCCGATCTGTGTGGCGCTGTCCTGCACGGGAGCGGTGGCGCCGATCGGGCCCAGCCCCTCGGATCCGTAGGTGGTGGTGTACACGCAGTAGCCGGCGTCGGCCAACACTGGCGACAGTGTATTCCAGCTGATGGTGTCGTTCGACAATCCGTGGAGCAGCACAACGGGATTCGGATGTGCTGCGGTCCGCCGGCACGATCGATCGTTGGCCCCAGGAGGCGATTGCCCCGGTCCGGTCAACTCGGCCTGCACACCACCCAGATAGCTGTAGGAGGGGGCGGGATCGGGTACATGATCGTCGGCCACGGCTGGACCGGCTGTTGTCACGAGCACCGTAGCAGCCAGCGTGGCAACGGATATCACTCGTCGCATCGACGCACTCCTTCGTTTGTATAGCCGGTCAGCAGTCCTTCCGCCCCCGCCGCGGAAGGAATGACCGACCGGCCGGTCATAATGTAGCATCGGGATACGCTGGCGGCAGCCTGAGAGAGGAGAGCGGTCATGGCCCGACCCTCGGAGCCCGGTCGTAGGGCGCTGTTGGACGCCGGTTCTGTGGTGGCCGAGCGTGCGGGACTGCGGGGGCTATCGGTCAACGCTGTGGTTGCGGCGGCGGGAATGTCCAAAGGCAGCTTCTATCACCATTTTTCGGACCGACGTAGTTACATGATCGCCCTGCACCGCCGCTACCACGATGTTCTGGCCGAAGCGATCCTCGCCGAAATCGGCGATCTCGCCCCGGGTTTTTCCCGTCTTGCCGCTGGCGTCACTTCGTATCTGGATGCATGTTTGCGGACGCGCGGTACGAAAGCCTTTCTTGCTCAGTCGCGTACCGACACCGACTTGCTCGATGAGGTCCATGCGCGCAATCGAGCAGTGGCTGCAGTCATCGAGCCGGATCTACGGGCTATCGGGTGGGACGATCCTGCGGCCGTGGCGCACCTGGTCGTCGCGATGGTCGCCGAAATCGCTTTGGCCGAACTGTATGCCGATGAGCCGCAGCCGACTCTGCGTTCAGCGGTGATCGGCCTTATCAACAGGGAATAGGCGCAGCTCGCGCAACACGAACCGGCAACACCGCCGACTTCGTGCTGACCTCGGTCTCGAACGGTATGGCTCCGGGGGAGCCGTCGCCGCCCCTTCGGGCACGTCTGCACCGGCCAGTCTGTCACTGCGTCCGCTGCGGGTTTTCGCGTAGGCGACGAGTTTGGGTTCGGGGTTCCTCGGGTCGTGTGGTCATGCGGTGCGGGTCGAGCGCTACGCCGGCGAGTTCGAGATCGTGCGCAGGGCGAAGGAGTCGCACATCGCTTGACCGGCCTTTCGGAGGCTGCCTCATTCCCAGTGATTCCGCGACGTCCTGTCGACGTCCTGTAGGTCCGAGTGAATCGGCGACCCGACTGAATCCGATTGTTCCGGCCGTATCGAGAATCCCGTTGAACTGCGGATTTGCGATTCGTCAGAACCGAGAAGAACGGGCCGAACGAGGAACTGCTCCAGCCTATTTGCGTATCGATCGCATGGAGTCGATGCTACTGATGACCGGTTGGTTTTGTCCGGCGAAGCGGCGCGACCTGCGGATTCGTGGTTGTTGGTGCGAATCGAGGGGTAGGGGCCGTGACGTCCGGGGGCATTCATCGATCGGTTCCGCATCACTCGTCCGCCGGCTGTCTGTGAGCAACGCGTGCAGCCCATGCGGGGAGTCTCGCTCGATCAGCAAACTCGCCAGCTTCACGTCACGGTGCAGCACTCCGTGCGCGTGTGTGTAGTCCAGCGCTTCTGCGGCATCGGCGATCAGCTCGATGACGAGCCCCAACCTCCAGGCCGCGCGGAGAAGCGACGAGTTCGGATGATCAAGGCGCGCCGCCGAATACACCTGTTACCGTGCAGAGGCGGTGGCCATGGGCAACTCCATGGTCGCGAGTCGCGGAGGGCTGTGAACACCATAGGGCTCCATCCGGCACAAGGTGGGTGGAACCGTGGGCGGACTTCGACAAGACTGGCCCTATGCACTACGTCGGCCGAGTTCCTGCGCCGCCGTTGGATCAGTTCGTCGATGATATCTACTGTCTGACGGGGGTACCGCGGCACCGACGGATGAATGTGCCGTCGATGCCATCGGCGCATTTGTTTCTCAACCTGGCTGGACCGATTCGGCTGTGGGATCCGGATTCCTCGGCGGTGCCCGCCCTGTTCGTCAATGGATGGTTCATGGGCGTGTGGACCAGGCGGTTCGTGGTCGAGTATCCCGACCGGGTGCGGGTTGTGGGGGTGCATTTCAAGCCCTGGGGACTTTCGCCGTTCATCGGTATGCCCGCGACTGAGCTGCGGGACCGATGGGCGCCGGTCGACGCTGTCTGGCAACGGTCGGTGGAGCGAATCCGAAATCAGGTCGGTGACGGCGCATCTGTTGACGAGATGCTGGGGGTAGTGGAGCGGGAGTTGCGTTCGCGGTTGCCCGAGGACTGGCCTCGAGGCCTCGACCTGGTCCGGCACGCGGGCACGAGGTTGGTGGCTTCGCGCGGCACCGTGTCGGTCGGTGCGTTGATCGACGCGATGGGCGTGAGCGGCAATCACCTTGCCGCACAGTTCAAGTCACATGTCGGGATCACCCCGAAGCCTATGGCGCGGATCTACCGATTCGCGCGGCTCATAGTGTCCGTCGACGCCGAGCACCCAGTCGACTGGGCGGAGGTGGCGCCCTCGGCGGGCTACTTCGACCAGGCGCATTTCAGTCGGGAGTTCAAGGCCTTCACCGGCCGTACCCCGACCGAATACTTGGCCCTGCGTCGCCGGTTCCCTGTCGATCGGGGCTTTCCGCCCGATCTCGGACCGATGCCCGCCGATTGATTTTTTACAAGCCGCACCGCGCTGGGCTCGACAAGATCGGATAAGACAACGTACGAGCCTCGAGGAGCATCAGTGGGTACCGTAATCATGCACAATGTCGTGTCGGTTGACGGTTACATCGCCGACAAGAACGACGACGTCGGCCCGCTGCACGACTGGTACTTCAACGGTGACACGCCCATCACGGCCGGCATGGACGAAGTATTCGACCATTCCGGAACCGGCAGCCGCTTCAAGGTCTCCGCCGCCTCAGCCGAATATGTTCGCGCCATGTGGGAATCGATCGGCGCCATCGTCATGGGCCGTACCCTCTTCGACCTGGTGAACGGCTGGGAGGGCCGTCCGCCCGCGGGCGAGCACGTGGTTGTCGTCTCACACCGCCCCAAACCCGACAACTGGCACCCCGAAGCCTCCTACCATTTCGTCGACGACGTGACCGCTGCGGTAGCCACGGCCCGCGAGCTGTCCGCCGACCGAAACGTCGCTGTGAATGCCGGCGAGGTAGGCGGCCAGATCCTTGCGGCCGGCTTGGTCGACGAAGTAGCGATGGACGTGGTGCCGGTCGTATTCGGTTCTGGCAAGCCCTATTTCGGTGGCATCGACGGTCGACACCGCCTGGAGGATCCGCATGTGATCATCCGTGGCGAGGGCGTACTTCACCTGAGGTTCCGAGTCCGCAACTAGCCGTGTGCACCGGGCAACTCACGCACGCGATGGGATCCGCCTCCTCGGTGCGGTGCGTGCCTGGTAAGTCAGCCGGTCGCCCGCCGCCGGCTGCAAGCGCATGACCGTCGCCCATCGTGGAATTGGTTGTGGCTGTTGCTCTTCCTTGCCCGCTCTGGCGCTATTGGGGGTTGGCCGCGGACTCTTTCGGTGCCGGTCAGCCGCTGACGTGGGCGGTGTTGTCGAGCCATTGCAGCCTCTGCCCGGTGCCGTGCAGGGTGTGGGCGGACTCAGGCCGCTGCGTGGTCGAAAGGTAGTCGATTGCAGACGAATTGACGTGTGTCGTGAGGTTCGGCTCTGGCGCCGATCTCGTTCACGGTGTTGTGTGGTCGCCCGCGGAATTCAGCACGGTCGCGATCAGTCGGCACCGAGCGGGGTATCGCCGAGAAAGCGGAACCGCAGGTCCGGCGCGGCCATCGCCACGGCGGCGTCGTGATCGCCCGAGCCTGGTGGATGTGGTCTCCAGCGGCCCGCCCTGGAGAACGAAGGTCGCGGTCCAGCTGGAGGTGAGCGGAACCCTGGCCGACGGCAGCGGTTACCGCAACACCGCGATGCAGTGGCTCACCCTGCGCTGGGGCAAGCTGGTGGACGATCTGGTCCTGGAGGACACCCTGACCCTGCAACGCGCCCTCGGCCGGCAGCAGGCAGACGGGGCGATCGCCCGATCGCTGTGAGGCGGTCGGCAACACCCGATCGACGACCTCCACGCCACCACACACGAAGCCGCTCAGCAGCCGCACCGGATCATCGTCGACGACGACATCGTCGGGAGTACCCTCGGGCCGGCGCGAACGCAGCACGAAGACCTGCAAATCCGGCCGGAGCCACCGATCAGCAGTCGGCGCAGGCTCGAAGGTCGTGCGGCCCATCCGAGAGCCTCACAGGTATGCAGGAATTCGGCGATTCCGTGACTGCCCGGGGCGAACTGTGTTGGACGGCAGCCGCTTACGCGAATTCTTGCTGACGCCGCGGCGTAACGGGGGGCTGGTACGGATCGATACCCGTGCGAACGGTTGCGGTATCGGACTCGAGGGGGACTCATGCGTACCAAGTCACTGATTGTTGCCGGCTTCGCGGCGAGCGTCGCCATCACCGTCAGCGGTTGCGGCCCGGCCTCCACTCCCGGGTCGCTGTCCACAACCACTCCGGCGGCCCAGACTTCGCAGCCGCCAGCACGAACCGGACAACCAGCCCAATCGGGACACGCGACCGAGCCTGGCGGCAGCGTCCCCGAGACGGCCGAGGCTACGGTCGTGCCGGCGCCCGGGGCCGCTGCCGCCGACCCGGCTACTCCCGCCGACACCGCATTCCCGAAGTGTGTGACCGCCCAACTCCGTCTGGATAAGGGTGTCGGCGGCCCGGTGGGAGGGGACTGGTTCCTACGGTTCATCAACTCCAGCTCGCGAACCTGTGTCCTGCAAGGTTTCCCGGGCGTCTCGCAAACCAACGGCCCCAGCGATGACCCGGTGGGCGAGCCCGCCGTGCGGGACGAGGCTCCGCAGGCGCCCAAGCCCGCTCCGGTCACGCTCACACCGGGCGGGGCAGCTCAATTCGAGTTCATCACCTATCCCAAGCAGATCAACGATTGCGCAGCCCTGCGCACCACCACCCTGCGCGTCTACCCGCCCGACAACACCGAATCGCTGTGGCTGCCCTGGGACAACCTGATCTGCCCGAGCCCGCAGCGCATGCTCGTCGTCCGCGCGATCACGCCGCTGTAGGCGCTGCTGCTGATAGGTCCTTCCTCCCACGATGGGATCCCGGCCTTCCCGTTGCCTGTGCGGGAAGGTCGCAGGCGGTGCCCACAGCGATCGCCGGTGCGGCAACCGGAAGGTGATTTCGGGAGGGCAAGCCGTTGCACCCGTGCGCTTTTCGCGAGATCGGTCTGGTCTAGCCCGCGGACCGGCCGCGGCCCGATCGTCCTCACCGCGTGACGGGCTTCGGGCCCGGTTGCGGGCCGGTGTTCAGCTGTTCGGGTAACACGGTGAAGTGGCGGACGAAACCGGACAGGACGGGCAGGTCCTTCGGTGTGGTCCACTCGCCGAGCAGGTCGCCGGTGACGGTGTCGCTGTAGAGATAGTGACCGTGCGTGGGTTCGTCGAGGTCGTAGGCATCCAGGTAGATCCGCCATCGGCCGTCGGGGAGCGGGATCACGCACTGTCCCTCGCGCGGTTGTCCCGGGCCCGGTCCGCCCCAGCGGGCCCAGTTCCCGGTTCGGGCGAACGTGTACGGGCCGACCAGGCGGTCGGCCACCGCGACCTCGACGTTCTTGGTCGATTCGTTCTTGACGAACGCGTAGTAGCGTCCCTGCGACAACTTGACCGTGGTGTCGATGTAGCCGAGGTCGCCCGGTGCGGGAATGACGCCTGCCAGCGGTATGGGCGTGGTCCAATGCAGCCGGCTCAGCGATGAGGTGGTCGCGGTCATGACGCAGGGCCGGAAGACCGTGCCGTCGTTGATGTTCACCAGGACGCTGACCGTGCCGTCACGGTCGACGAACCATTCCGGCGCCCAGGTATGGGTGACACCATCGAACGGAATTGTGTACTCGTACAGGAACTCCCAGCTGATCCGGTCGCGGCTGCGCGCGAACCCGATGGTGTTGCCGTCCCATGCGGTCGTGTACGTCACGTAGTACTCGCCGTCGATGTGACGAAAGACGCTGGGGTCGCGGCACAAGCCCTTCTTGGTGGTGGCCGCCGCTGCCGGGGTGTCGGCGGGGTCGGCGTCCGGCGGACGGTAGGCGTCGGCCTGGACGAGCCGGAAATTCGTTGCGTCGGTGGATTCGTAGACCCACATGTCGGTCTGGCTGGCGTTGGTGAACGCCGTCATCGTGTATCGGATCGGCGGGGCGGCGGCCACGGCGCGTCGGGATGCCACAGCGCTCAACGGTACGCTCGCTGCCAGGGCGAGCATCGCTCTGCGGGACAGCCCGATCGACGTCATATACGGATTATTCAGCCCGTGAACGCTGAATGATTGCTGACACACCGCGCGTGGTGAGTAGGTCGATATGCGAAAGAACGGCCGAGTGGGCCGTCTACCTCTGGTGCGTCAGGGCGCAAGGGTTGTGTTCGTTGGTGCGGTGGTGATGAAGCGGTGCTTGTAGTCGGTGGGGGTCAACCCGAGGTGGCGGGCGAAGGCGCGACGGAGGGTTTCGTCGGTGCCCAGCCCGCTGCGGTGCGCGGTGGCGGTGACGGTGTATCCCTGCAGCAACAGTTGCTGGGCGTGCTCCACACGCACGCGTTCGAGCCAGCGCGCGGGTGTGGAACCGATGTCGGCGTGGAAGAGTCGCGTGAGATGTCGCGGGCTCACGCCTGCGACCGCGGCCATGGTGGCGGTGGTGTGCGCACCGGCGGGGTCGGTGAGTACGGAGTCGATGGCCGCACGCAGGGGCTCGGTGCGCGCGGGTCGGGTGGACAGGGCGTGGGAGAACTGCGACTGGCCCCCGGGCCGCTGCATGAACATGACCAATTCCTGTGCCACGGTCCGGGCCACGCCGGCTCCGTGGTCGTGCTCGAGCAGCGCGAGAGTCATGTCGATACCGGCACTGATACCCGCGGAGGTGAGATAGCGGCCATCGTGCACGTGCAAAGCGTCGGTCTCGACCTGGATGCGCGGGAACCGGCGTGCAAGGGTGCCGGTGTGGCGCCAGTGGGTGGTGGCGCGGTGACCATCGAGTAGTCCCAGCTCGGCGAGCACGAACGCTCCCGTGCAGACCGAGGCCACCCGCTGGGCGCTGTCGGCGAGCCGGGCTGCGGCGGTGAGCAGGGCGGAGTCGAGCGCCCCGTCGGTGAGCGCGCCGCCGGCGACGATGAGTGTCTCCGGTGTCGCGGCATCGGCTGCCGCGGTGCTCGAGAGCCGCACACCTGCCGACGTCGTGACCATTCCCCCGGCAGGAGAGACGATATCGACCTCGTAGGGGTGGCCCAGCGCGGTCGCTTCGTGCAGCACTTCGCCCGGTCCGCTCATATCCAGCAGCGTCACTCCGTCGAACACCAGGATCGCTATTCGATGAGCCGTTGTCTCGCCGCTCACCTCATGTCCGTATCTGTGGTTCTTTTGTCGTATTGGACATGGCGTCAGGGTATCGCCGCGCGTCAGAGTGGACAAGCACAGACAAGCAAACACCCGGAAGGAGCGATGATCCGATGACGACCGTCACCACGATCGCGGGGGTAGCGATCCCCGACAGCGCGATGGCGCGCGAGGCCGACCAGCTGGTGCGGGAGGCCGCGACACCTTTGGTCTACGACCATTCCCGGCGGGTGTTCCTGTTCGCGGCGCTGCGCGGAGCCGAGCTGGGTGTGGATTTCGATCCCGAGCTGCTGTACGTGGGGGCGATGTTCCACGACCTCGGACTGACCGAAACCTTCCGGCGTGATGACCAGCGATTCGAGATCGACGGTGCTGACGAAGCGCGCCGGTTCCTGTTGCGGCACGGTGTCGATACCACTGCGGCGCAACGGGTGTGGACCGCGATCGCCCTGCACACCACCCCGCAGATCCCTTTGCACATGGATGCGGAGATCGCACTGGTGACTCGCGGGGTCGAACTCGACGTACTCGGTATCGGCTACGACACGATCAGCGACGCCCAGCGCGAGCAGATCGTGGCCGCGCACCCGCGTCCCGATTTCAAAAACCGCATTCTGGCCGCTTTCACCGACGGCATCGCGCACCGACCCGACACCACTTTCGGCAACGTCAAGGCCGACGTGCTGGCGCACTACGTGCCCGGGTTCGAGCGCGGCGACTTCGTCGAGGTAATCAAGAACTCTGCGTGGGCACAATGAACAGCGCCGGTTCCAGAGTCACCAACACGGGGCAGCTGGCGATTCCCGAGTCCACCGCCACCGTCCGCGCGTACGAGATCGCCGCGGAATACACCTCGCCGGCTCTGCTGCATCACTCGGTTCGTGCCTACCTCTGGGCTGCGGCACTGGCACGTCAGGAGCGGATCGAGTTCGATCCCGAATTACTCTGGGTCGCAGCGATGTTCCACGATGTGGGGCTGGTCGAAGCGTTCGACAACCACCGTCTGGCATTCGAGGAGGCGGGCGGGCATCTGGCGAAGGTGTTCGCCGCCGGGCTCGGATGGTCACCTCACCGCCGCACCCGCTTGCACGAGATCATCGTGCGTCACATGTGGCCCAGTGTCGAGTCGGACGCAGACCCGGAGGGGCACCTACTCGAGCGTTCCACCGGCATCGACATCTCCGGTCGCGAGATCGACACTCTCACAACCGAACTACGTGGCGAAATCCTGGCGCGCTGGCCGCGACTAAGGCTGGCTGAGGAGTTCACGAACTGTTTCCGGGATCAAGCCGCTCGCAAGCCCCACACCAGCGCGGCCACCGCGTTGGCGAACGGCCTCGCCACTCGTTTGATCACCAACCGACTCGAACACCACCACCCCCACGCCCAGAAGCAGACAACTACAACGCGGGGGTGACGGTGAAGCGCCGCACTATGCCGCAGCCCCTTTGTGCAGCCCCGCGAGGACAGCATTGAAATCCTCGCGTTCTCACCCGACGGCATCCGCCGCAAGGAGCGACCCGCCGATGCGGGCGTGCGTCAGCCGTCCGATCCGTGGCCTCGCCATGTGAGCAGGGGTGCGCCGGTAAGCGCATCACCGTGTCCGACGCAGACGACATCCACGTCGAGTTCGGCCAGGCGGCGGGCGGCTGCGTCGACGGCGGTGCTGTCAAGGTTGAACACACCCGGCATGGTGACACCGCGCACATTGGCGAGCGTGTCGCCGGTGAACAGCACACGGTGTTGCGACATATGGAGCGCCAGACTGCCCGCGGTGTGGCCGGGAACTGCCAGAACCTCTGCGCCGCCGCCGAAATCGAGCACTTCGCCGTCGCGTAGCTCGCGGTGTACCGGAGCCGGGCGCGGGGGTGTGCCCGGTTCGAGAGCCTCGGCGATCGGGCGTTCCCACTCACGCAGGACCGGATCCGGTTGCGGACGTTCGCCCCGCACGATGTCGGCGTCGGCGTGGTGCACCCAGATTTCGGCTCCCCACTCCGCGAGGTCGGCCGCCGAACCGATGTGGTCGTCGTGGGCATGGGTGAGAATTACCCGCTGCACGTCGTCGCGGGTCAATCCCCGAGCGCGAAGGCCTCTTTCGATCTCCCCGGCGGCGCCTGGCAGACCGCTGTCGATCAGAGTCACCCCCTCGGGATCGCTCCACACGTAAACATTCACGTCGTTGGGCTGGGAAAACCGCAACGCCGTCAACTGCGGCAGCACGGATATGATCTCCATGGGCGGGACCCTATCGAGAGTCGGTGGAGCGTTCACACCTGATCTGCTCTGGGCAGAGATATCGAGCATCTCGAGTACCGCGCCGCATCGGCGCGGACCTTATCGGCGCTTTCGATGGGCCGCCGCACCGACGCCTCTCATCGTGGACAGCGGACGAGCAGTAAGGCTTCGACATCTTCGTCGAGCGCTTGATACACATGCGGGACATCGGCGGCCCAACTGCCATGCGCGCCAGGGCCGATCGAGACTGGGGACGCGAGGGTGCCTACCCGCGCGGTGCCGGCGAAGATGATGCGCAGGTGGGCTGACCCGGAGGAACTCGTCGGTGCGGCAGTCTTGCTCGCAAGTCCTGCGGCCTCCTACCTCACCGGCGCTGTACTACCGGTCGACGGTGGATGGACCGCGCACTGAGCTCGCCATCCACTGATGAAGCCGCACAACGCACTTCACAACCCGCTCCGCACAGGCCGCCGCACCTGACACAGGGCCGCGCCCGAACTGCGCGGCCGTGGACTACCCCCAGTTGGCAGCCAGGGTGAGGCAGAACGGGTGGCCGCTCGGATCGAGCAGTACGCGCCAGCTCTCACCGGGCTGAAACTCCGGCACCGTGGCGCCCAGTTCGACCAGTTGCTTACTGGCGATCTCGAGGTCTTCGACCGCCAAATCCAGATGGAACTGCTTGGTGCCGTTCTCGTTCGGCCAGGTCGGCGCCTGATAGTCGGGGATTGTGCCGAATCCGAGCGCGTGATCGGGGCCTGTGAGCATGGCGTACTCGTCCTGCGCGTGCGCGATCTTCCAACCGAGCGCCGCGGCCCAGAACTCGGCGTCTCGCCGTGCGTCGGCACTGTCCAGGGTGAGCATTTTCAACGTGGCAACGGCCATGGGGTTTCCTCTCCGCAACAAAATTACTGTCAGTCAGACTGCAATACCGGCGCCGAAGGCGATTGCAAAAACGCGACACTGGCCGCGCCCGGGATCGGCGGCGGCCGCAAGCGGTCCGCCGACGCCCGTGTACTGACCGCGTATGCCGGATCCTTCGCGACATCCGCCAGCGAAGAAACGGTTTACCCAGTAGCCGCTTTTCGTGACAGCGACAAACGCGGTTGTGTCTTCATGTCGCTGTCGGCATGCCGGTTCTGCGGCCGGTTACAGCGACCCGCGAATCTCACCGCGCGGGAATGCAATTGACCCCGCTCGAGGCCCGTGCCGTGGCCGTTTCCGCTCTCGGAGCCTTCACCATGTAGCGTCCGTATCACGACGCCGGCTCCGCATCGGTGAGAACAACGCCCCAAGGGAGAGCGCTTATCGTGGGACGATGCCGCTCGCGCCAGGTGACCAGTTCGCGGGATTCGTTGTGAAAGCCCGGCTCGGGCACGGCGGCAGCAGCGCGGTGTATCTGGCCGAGGATCCGGAAGCATCGCGGCCTGTGTCACTGAAGATTCTGGGACCGGACGACAGCCGGTCGCCCGAGGCACGGGCACGATTCGTGCACGAGTTCGAAATTCTGTCCGCGCTGCGGCACCCGAACATCGTGCGGATGTATCGACACGGTGAAGCCGACGGCAAGCTCTGGTCCGCCCGCGAGTACGTTCGCGGCGCGACCGTGGCGAAGCTGGTTCGGATGCCGCACCAACGCCCGGATCTGCGGCGGGTGCTGCACGTGCTGGCAAACGTGGCCGCTGGATTGGATTATGCGCACGCCGAGGGTGTGGTCCATCTCGACGTGAAACCGGCGAACGTGCTGTTCGGCGCATCTACCGTGAAAATCTCCGACTTCGATCAGGGCCGGTGGCTGCACCGGCCCGAACCGCCCCTGGCCACCAATGGTTTCGTCGTCGTGTCGGTACCGTATGCCGCACCCGAACTGCTGCGGGCGGACGCGATATCCCCAGCGACCGACCAGTACGCCCTGATCTGCTCGGCCATCGAGTTGCTCACCGGCCGTCCGCCGTTCCCTCGCGAGAACCTCATAGCCACCGCCCAGGCGCAACTGCGCGAACCACCGCCGGAGATTTCCGAACGTCAACCCTGGATCCCGCCCGAAGTCGACCCGATCCTGCACCGGTCACTCGACAAGGATCCCGGCGCCCGTTATGACTCGTGCAGCGAACCCATACACCTGCTTACCGAAGTACTCCAGCACATCGATCCCCGTCCCCTCGCTCCCGCCCTGAACCGTCTGAAAGCCGCACTCACCCGACCGCACCTGCTGAACTCCACACTCGGACGGACAAAGGAAAGGCGACCGGGCGCCAAGCCGGTTCCGGGGCTGCATAGCGGTAGGTCGGGGTACCTCTGATCCCGCCGCGCCGGCGATTCGACGCCTCCCTCACGCATACCGGCGGCGGTCCGATCGGCATCGCCGTGCTCATCGACATCTGGATCACGGGCAGCTATATCGGCTTTTGCATTCTGCTCACAGAGCCCCGGGCGCCACTGGAAAGTGAGCCAGCGCTTGCTCACGGCGACGTGGTTTTGTCCGGCGAAGCGGCGTGACCTGCGGATCCGTGATTTCGCCGTTCCGGCAGGCGCCCGATCGGTGAACCCAGAGGGCGGTGCGCCGCATCGCCACCAGTCTCGCCGCCGTCGCAGTCGTATTGCACGAGGTGTTCGACGCCTCCGCACGATCCCGGCAGTTTCGAATTGTGGGCGCCATCACCGAAGAAGCTCTTCGGCAATTTGACACGAAAACCTCACTGCCGCTGTGGCTTCCAGTATCCATCGTGTCCACCACCCCTTCGCCGACACCACAGCCGGCTGGGTAGCGGACCTGCCGACATGGCGGCTCCGCCGCACCGCACGCACGCCCGACACACACGCAAACACCACGTCACCGATCAGAAATCCTCCGCTACGTCGTCAGCTCTGGTAGCCCCTCGCAACAGTGGAAGGATTGATGACCATGACCGACGCCGGAGCGCTGGGCGCCGATGAGGCCACGTTCATCGAGGCGGCCCGCTCGGGCGACACGGCGCGGTTCGCGGACATCACCGAGCGCCACCGGCGTGAGCTGCAGGTGCACTGCTACCGGATGCTCGCGAACTACGAGGACGCCCGGGACTTGACGCAGGAGACGTTTCTGCGAGCGTGGAACAAGCGGGAGTCGTTCCAAGGCCACGCCACGCTGCGGACCTGGTTGTACCGGATCGCGACCAACGCCTGCCTCGACTTCCTGGAGAAGCGCAACGACCGGACACCCGTACCGTACGGGCTGTCGGACCCCGGCTCCGAGGTGCTGTACCTGCAGCCGTACCCCGACCGGATGCTTCCCGACGACCCGCAGGATTCGGTCGTGGCGCGGGAGACGATCGAGCTGGCGTTCATCGTCGCCGTGCAGCACCTGCCGCCGCGGCAGCGAGCGGTGTTCATCCTGCGCGACGTCCTCGGCTTGCCGGCGCCGAAGGCCGCCGAAGCCCTCGAGCTGACCGTCGCATCGGTGACCAGCGCACTACAGCGGGCGCGTGTGACGATGCGCGAGCAACTGCCCGGCCGCCGCCTCGATTGGCGGAGCCCTGCCACTCACGAGCTGTCGGATGACGAGCGGGGCGTGGTGAAGTCCTACATCGATGCCCATGAGCGCAACGACCTCGACGGATTGATGTCCCTGCTGCGCGACGACCTGCGCTTCGCGATGCTGCCCGATCCGGGCACCGTGATCATCGGGGCTCAGGACGCGGTGGACGGCTGGGTCTCCGGTGGGCTTTTCCAGCGCGGCTACGACGACTGGCGCTGTATCGCCACGACAGTCAATCGAATGCCTGCCGCCGTGCTTTACCTCCGCACCCCCGACGACCCGGAGTACCGGCTGTTGAACATAGCGGTCCTGCACATCGCCGACGGGAAGATCGCTGCGCTCACCGGATTCGACGCCACCGACAAACCATGGCTGGGCCTGCCCCCGACACTGTGATCTCGAGGTATCTCCAGCGAGTCGGTCAATACCTCACTCTGGCCCGTACTCATCGCCTCGTCTCGTATCGGGTCAGCACCACGCCGCCGGGAAACGTCCGCGTTTCCACCAGATTCAGGTTCACCCAGCTGTCCAGCGCCGGGAAGAACGATGTGCCGCCGCCCACCAGGACCGGATGGGTGACGATCGCGTACTCGTCGATCAGCTCGGCACGCATGGCCGCCTCGGCGAGCGTCGCGCCGCCGATGCCCATCGTGCCGCCGCCCTCGGCCTTGAGCCGGGTGATTTCGGCGACCGCGTCGCCGGTGACCAGGCGGGTGTTCCAGTCGACTTTGTCGATCGTCGAGGAGAACACCACCTTCGGCGTGTCCCGCCAGTTCCGCGCGAACTCGATCTGCGCCGGGGTGGCGTCGGGCTGCTGGTCACCGGTCGGCCAGTAGGAGCTCATGGTCTCCCACAGCTTGCGCCCGTACAGCGACACCTCGTGCGCTCGCTCCTGGCCGAGCCACCACTGGAACCGTTCGTCGCTCGGCTCGCTCCAGCCGATGTCGTCGCCAGGCGCGGCGATGTAGCCGTCCAGTGTCACGTTCATGCCGAAGACTATTTTCCGCATTGTTGCCAGCCTCTCGTGAGTCGATCTCACACGTACAGACTGCCGCGCCGCGAAAACCTAATCTGCGCTCGATCTGCGACCGCATGTGGTCCTCGCATAACCGACTCAGCCGACGCACTCCGTTGAGCTCGAGCACCACGCCGGTTACAGCACGCTCATATAGTTTCCGTAACAACCGTTCAGGGCGTCCGTTGCGGCTGCGGCGATGATCTCGCGGCTGTCTTGCGAACATCGGGTCAGAAACATCCGCACACGAGGCCCGGACCAACCGGCTGCCGCGACCGCCGGCCAGTACGCCAGGAACTTGTGGTTGAGATCGTGGAAATTGGCCTCGGCGTAGTCGAGGACGGCGTCGACCGCGGAGTCGGGGAATTTCAGTCGGAGCATCGCGACCGCGCGCAGCGCGCCGTCGGCGAGAAGCTCGACATCTTGTTGCAGGCACCACAGGGCGGGAGCAGGGTCGTTGTCGGCGTCGCGGCCCAGGCGGACGATGGCGTCGCCGAGCGCAGCGTTGACCGTGGTTGCCGATCGTGGTTGCAGCGCCAGCTTTTTCAATAGCTCGACATCCGCGCCGCTGCCGGTCGTACCCAGTGCCATGATCAATTGGTACTGCGTCTCCCAGGTGCGTTTGTCCAGCACTTCGTGTTCGAGCGCGGTGCGGATTCGAGCCGCTGCTGTCGGGTCTGCGAGCGCGCGCAGCCGTTTTGCGCCGCGTCGTCGTCGCGTCGAGAGCGAGTCTGTGAGTAGCGCCAATGCGTCATTGCGTGTCAGCGTCATCGAGTTCGGCCTATCCGTGTTTCATAGCTTGTCGATCCATCGCGGATAATTCCATGCCGCACTGACAAAGACAGACTCCTCTTCCTCGGCGAACATCCACCCGCGCCGCCTATTTCGCGATTCCGCCTATTTTGCTTTGTGTCGATTCGTCTACACAGCCGGTCCAACGCGTGGGCTGTCGCGTAGCGGTTCTTGTTTCCGCGCGAGGCAGCCATCCAGTGCGTCGCCGCTCCGCGGGCCAGATCGGCCAGCGCGATTCGAAAGTGTGGGGCACCTGTCGTGTACACGCGGAAACCCATGGTCCACAAGCCAACTCGCCCGTATCTCGATGTCGGCGGAGTGGCGGGGAAGGGGCCGCGCCACTGGTCTGTTTCCGGCGCTCCGGAATGGGAAATCGTCGGTACGTCGACCGGTCGCCGCGAATTTCTCGTCGCGCCGACGACTTCGTAGTGTCTTCGGCGCGGCGGCCCGGCAGGGGCCGGAAGGAGTCTCGGGCGGATGCAGACGGCGACGTACCTGTCGATCGGCGGGCTTCTGGTGGCGAGTGGGGCGGTCCTGGCATTCATCGCGGCGATCCGCGTGGCCTTGGAGCCCCGCCGGCTCTCGACGGGATTCGTCCTGCTGGCGGCGGTCACGCTGCTGGGCGTCGGCGGCGCGACCGCGGTCGTCGGACTCGGCCCCGACGCGCCTTCGTCGTTCGGGGTGGTCGTAGTACTCACGGCTCCGTTCGCCGTGGCCGGTATCGCGTTGCTGGTCAACGGAATCGAGCTGATGTCACGGGAGGGGATCGCCGCGACCACCGCGTTGCCGGTCGTGCTCGGGGCCGGCTTGATCGGCGCGGTGGCCGCGGTCGTCACGGTCGCGTCCGGTCCGGCGATGCCGGGCTGGGCCATTCAGTCCATCGTTCTGGTCGCCGCGGTCGCGGTCTATTTCGTGGCGCATCTGATCGCGTTCGGCGGCTACGCACTGATCTACGGCAGCCTGGCGGCTCGCCCCGAAGCCGATGCGGTCGTGATTCTCGGTTGCGGCCTGAATCGCAGATCGGTCACGCCGCTGCTGGCCGCGCGACTGGACCGCGGTATCGACGCCTACCGCACAGCGCTGCGGTCCGGACGCCAGCCGGTCCTGGTCACCTGCGGTGGACAGGGGCCCGACGAGGCGACGACCGAAGCCGACGCGATGGCGCGCTACCTCACCGCCCGCGGCGTCAGCGGACACGCCATCGTCCGAGAACGGCACTCGCGCAATACCGCCGAGAATCTGCGTAACTGCCTGCGCGAACTGAACCGGCGCGGTATCGATCCGGAGCAGCTCCGAATCACGGTGGTAACCAGTAACTTTCACGTTCTCCGGACGGCCGGGCTGACCCGCCGCCTCGGCATCGATGCCCAGGTCCTGGGGTCTCGGACCGCCGCCTATTTTCTGCCCGCCGCCTTCTTGCGCGAATTCGTCGCGGTATTGGCGACCCATTACCGACGCAGCCACATCACGGTCGCGGTCTCGCTTCTGGTCGTCCTGCTGGCCGTGATGGTCCTGCCCTGAACATCGGGCCGTGCTTCACGCCGGACGGGTGAGATGACTGGCCAGTTCTGCCCGGTGAACCGGTGTGACCTGTGCGTTTGCTGTTGTTCGTGAGTGATGCGGCCCACGAGTTTGCTTGACTGCAGTGGAATCGGGCACCAGGCTTGAACGCAGAGTATATAATCCAGCGCTCACTCGAGGAGACGATGGAGCTATGTCCAGCGAACATCTGTCCGAAGAGCCTCAATCGCAGCGGGGAGCCAAAGGCTCGCGAGATACCGGGTCGAATGCGCCGGGCGGCGGCCCGACCGATCGCCCGGCCGGCACGTTCGACCAAGAAGAAGTCACGTCAGCCCGTGATCAGAACCAGTCCGAAGACGACGTCGCCACGACCGGGACGCGTCCACCCGGCGACGCTGAATCGGCCGTGCCGCCCTATGAGGGCCGCCGGACGAGCGCGGAAGAGGTAACCGGCACCACCGGACCCGGGAGCGGCGCCAGGACAGCTGGCGCGACACGTCCGGTGGCCGACCCGAATTTCAAATCCTCTGCGCCTGGCCAGACTTCCGGCGGGGCCACCGCCTCCCCGGCCGAGGAGCAACCCGCATCGCAGGCACCCGAAACCGAGGGCGCCGACGAAGGGGCCGAGGGAGGACATCACGGCGGCGTGCGCAGAGCCGAGGACCAGCCTCGGGAATCACGGCCGCAATAATCGCTACGGCGAGTCGGTTCACCTCGCGGGTTGTCGGCGAGGAGCCCTCTGCCGCGTTGGTCGGCATCGTTGGCGACGGTCCGGACGCGATGACGGAATCGTTATGTTTTTCGACGCATATCGAACTACTCGACCGCCAGAAATGCACGATTCGCGTCGATTCGTGAACGCAATCCTCGACGACATCGAGATTTTTCACAACCGTCGGCGCTGCCACTCATCAGCCGCCGTCGAGTAGTTCCGTTGCACTTCAGCCACCGTTTCGCGCACAAAGCACCGATATTTGCGCGACCACGAATTATGTGTCGATTTCGCAACCCGCTTTCGTGGTCAGGATCGCAGACGCTTGCTAAAGTCGCTTGGCGCAACCCCCCCGGCAGGGGAGACTCCCGGCAGTTTCGTCCGAACAAAGGATGTCGCTTGTGAGAGGGTTTCTGGCAGCTGTGGTCACTGTTCTCGTCGCCAGTGCGTGTTTGGGCGAACAGTCTGCTCGGGCGGACGAAGGCCCGCCCATCGGGCCGATCACGCAGTCATCGCCCGGAAATCCGCCCTCCCCAATGCAGAACTGGATCGACCAGAACATAAAACCGCCGCAGTTGACCGCCGGCCCCGAGCAGTCCGCCGCTGATCAGCAGGCGGCGTTGTGGCGGGCGATTTTGTCGTCGCCGACCGGGGATCAGACCTTCGATGCCTGGCCTGCGAATCTGGCCGCGCTGGAGCCGGGGCAGATCTTCGAGTCGCGTGACGTGACGGCGACGACAGCGCAGCACATGGCGGCGCCGATCGAGCGGGCGGTGCTGTTGAAGTTTCGCTCGACCTCGGCGACGGGCACGCCCTCCTTCGGCACCGCTACATTGATCGTCCCGGCGGCTTCGTGGAACGGTCCGGGGCCCCGTCCGGTGGAGGTGGACGCGATGCCGATCAACGCACTCGGGTTGCACTGCACGCCGGGCTATCAGTTGTCGCACGGCATACTCGATCGGACCAACACGGATCTGGTCTGGTTTCTGCCGGCTATCTGGTCGGCCCTGAACAAAGGGCACGCGGTTCTCCTGCCCGACCATGAGGGCCCGCTGATGGCGTACGGCGAGACGAATGTGGCCGGGCACATGATGCTCGATTCGATTCGCGCCGTGCGTAATGCCCTGCCGGAGTTCGGTAACAGTCGTTATGTGGTCGAGGGCTACTCGGGCGGAGCGATCGCCGCGTATGCCACCGCGATGTTGCAGAGTGAGTACGCGCCGGATCTGTCGGACGTTCTGGTGGGCGTCGCCTCGGGTGGACTGGCGGCCGACTACCGGGATATCGCCCACCGTTTCAACGGCGGGATCGCCTCCGGCATTCTGTTGTCGGTGTCGACGGCGATAGCGCGTGAGCATCCGGAGGTGCTCCAGTACATGAATCATCTCGCGCAGTGGGTGACGACATCCCCGACGCGGGATCTGTGTGGTGACGCCGATGGACCGCTCGGCGTCGTCGGTATTCCGATGGATGTGGCGACGAATATCAGCAACCCACTCGACAGTCCGATGGCCGACAATCTGTTTCGCCAACTGGATTTGTCCGACCGGACGTCGGGTGTGCCGCTGTATATCTATCACGGTGCGTGGGATCCCTGGATTCCCCTGGAGGACGCTCAGCGTATGTACGGTGAGCAATGCAGCCGTGGCGTTCCGGCCGTTTTCCGCACAGTGCCCGGCGAACACCTGAGCAGTTACGTCACCAGCTATCCGGGACTCAGCGAATGGATAGACGGCCGGCTGCGCGGCGAACCGGCACCGAGTGAATGCCCCGGGAGGTAGATTCCTGCCTCGCAGTGCTCTGGGCGGCTTCCGCTCGGCACTCACCGTGGAACGAGAACGCTTGCCCCGCCGTGAAAAACGGTGGTTCAGCCGGGACAACCACCTGCTGCAGGCGTGGTGCATGAGTGTCGTGCTGTTCGGCACTTTGATCCTCGTCTACGGGCTCACGAAATTCGCTGTGGCCGAGTATCTTTGCGGGTGCCCTCGGGGCGACGTCGTAGATCGGATCCGGGTGCGGGAACGATCGGACAAGCGTGGGAGATGTTTGGCATGTTCGACGACGATCTCGTGCGAGATTCGGTGGAGCGGGCCGATGCGTTCCAGCGCGCGCTGGTCGCTACCCTGTGCCTGAATCGAGCGGCCGTTCTCGCCGCCACCGATCGGGCCGACCGCGAGGTCGCCGGACTCTGCCGGCTCATCGACGACTCGCTCGAATACTGTCGCGCTCGCGCGGTCGGTGCCCCACCGCGGATCGGCCCGGAGCTTCTGGCCACGCGATTCCGCGACATTCTCGGCCCTGATGATCTGCCTTTCGAGGAGCCCGACGGTGTCGCGGCCTGGTACATCGATGTGGTCTCGATAGCGGATTACGTCGTGAGGACGTGGAACGAGCCGGATGCCGGCGATTCGCGATGCTTCGACGTCCTGGTCGCCTGCTACTCCCTGGCAGGAATGCTGCAAGACGATCCCCGGACTCCTAGCTCATGGGAGCTCGCCGAGCTCGAGACTGCGAGACAGATCAGCGACCTGCGCGCGGTGGACGGCCTAGCCGAGCCGATCGGCCCCGACCGCCTCGGTGCACTGCTGGCGGCGTCGCAGCCGCTTCGCGAAGCGTACGCGAGGCGATTCCAGGATGTCCTGGGCGAACGCGAACTCGAGCCGTGACGGAGATCGATGCATCGATTGTGCATCGAAGCGGGGTGCATGGGTACAGCCACTACATGACCAACGACACCGACACGAAAGAGGTCGCGGACAGCGGCCTGGCCACCGAGGAGCAGCCCGCGGCCCGGCATCGTCGTCCCGGTGATGCCGGCGACGACGCGGTCCGGGCGGCCGGGACCTTGTCCGAAGCGCTGGAGACGATCGAACAGGCGCGTGGGAATTTGTACGCGTTTCACCGCCTGACCGGTCGTGCCGATCTGCTGTTGGACAGCGCTGCCGATCAGCTCGTCGCCGCGGGCCGCCCGGACTTGGCGGAGCGGGTGCGAAGCGAGTTGATCGGTCGCAACGTGCTATCGGGCCGATGGACATTTCAGATCGTGGAGGAATACGACGACGGGTATTACGCGGCATTCGCCGACATGGAACGCACGGTGCGCGATCAGCTAGTCGAAGGCCGGCGCCACGTCTTCGAAGCGGAGATGAAGGAACAGCGTCGCACCCGCGGGCGTCCGGACCACACCGCACGGCCGTAACCGGCACGGCCCCGGGCAGCTACTCGACCGCGTCGAATCACGATCGTGACATGAGGCGCAACAGGCCGAGCTGCGGTTCCAGTGCGCCGTCCTGGCCGAGGGCACGGAAATCGGCCTCCACGGCGTCGACATCGCGGCGGCCCGCGCGCACCGCGCGGTAGCGCAGGAACGACCAGACGAACATGTCGAGGAACGGTGGCATCACCCCCGAGCGCACCCGGGCATCCAGTGCGGCGAGCGCGGCCCCGTCCGTCGGGGCCAGGCGCGCGAGAAACGATGTGACCGAACGGGTTCGATCCGGCACCACGACGGGTTCGGCGTCGGGGAACCAGCGGCCCAGATCGGCATCGAGGCCACCGTCGACATAGCCGATCAGATCGGCGGGGAAAGCGTCACCGGCCGATCGTAGAGTGTGCCAACAGAATTGGCCTCGCCGCGTGGTGGACGGTCCCGCGCCGCCCCTGTACCGCCGGTCGTCCTTCGCCGACAGCGTGGTCGTTCCATCGGCATCGGTCTCCGCGAACACCGAGTTCGTATTGTCGACGCCGCCGGGGCCCGGCTCGACGGGGCTACCACGATCTCCTCCCGCAGCTGGTCGCCGCTGGGACCCGCTCGCCGATCGAGGCAGAATAGACGCATGGCAAAGGCAACGGTCAACGGTGTCACCATCGCGGAGTCCGACCACTACGAAACAGTGGAGGGCAATATCTACTTCCCGCCGGAAGCGATCAAGAAGGAGTACTTCACGCCCACCGAGACGCACACCATCTGCCCGTGGAAGGGTCGTGCGAGCTATTACACCGTGGATGTCGGTGACGGAAATCCCCTCGTCGACGCCGCGTGGTACTACCCCGAGGCGAAACGGGCGGCGGCCAACATAGAAGGTCACGTCGCCTTCTACAAGAACAAGGTCTCCATCCACGAGTGATCCACCTCGTCCGCCGGCACTGATGTTGCGGGGACGCGCAGAGAGTCGCTTCCGGGGCCGGTAGGCGAGACAGGTCCATGATCGGCAACGCAACCGGTCGCGCCGGCTGCTGCGCGGGTCAACGGAGGCTCGGGATCACCCGGGTAGCGACTTCGACAGGAATTCCAGCAGGTGCGGTTCCACGGCGTCCGCATCGGTGAGCGAGAGGAAGTGCGCGCCGCCGTCGACGATCACCGGCGGTCCGGCGTCGGGCAATGCCGCGGCCAACTCGACGGCTCGATCGACCGGATAAGCGGCGTCCGCCGACCCGTGCAGGACCAGGGCGGGGCAGTCGATCTCGGAAGCTCGGTCGAGGATGCTGTCCCGCTCGACCAGTGGGGTCAGAACGCGGTCGATGTGATCTCCGGAAAGCTTGCGCCACTTGGCCTGCCACTCGGTTGCGTCGTGCCGGCCCAGGCAGATGGCGGCGTTCATGTCGAGCAGGTCCTGCGTCGGACCGAGTTCCCGCCATGCCGCAGCGGCCTGCCGGTAGGCGTCGGCGACCTGCGGGTCCTCGGCGGCGCCCGACGTTCCGAGCAACACGAGCGCGGCCACCCGGTCCGGTGCCAGGAGGGCCATCCGCAAACCGATGAATCCGCCCTGACTCGTACCCAGCACCGCGCACCGGGCGATTCCGAGGTGGTCGAGCAATCCGAGTGCGTCGCGGGCCACGTCCCAATAGGTGAAGGGGCCGTCGGCGGGCGTTTCGCCGTGGCCGCGCTCATCCATGGCGATCAACCGGTAGGACTGGCCGAGCGAACGTACCTGCGGGGCGAACATGTCCGCGTCCATCAGGTAGCTGTGCAACAGCAGTACGGCGGGGCCGGAACCGCCGTGGTCGACATAACTGACGACTTGGCCGCTGTCGAGCGTCATCGCTGTCCGCATGCGGCGCAGTCTATTCGGAAGCGGCGATACCGAGATTGTCCCCACCGATGGGAATGGTGTCGCCGATTCCGCTACACGCATGGATTCGTGGCCGACGCCGGGTGGTCGGGGTGAGGCCGGCTGCGAGTGGGTAATGAATCTTGCCGGCGCAGTGCAGCGCGATGTGGCCGCTCTCCATCGCGGTGTCATCTACCGTGTCATGGGATGCCGAGACGGTCGTTCACCGGCCTGCGAGCCGATCCGCAGTAGGCGTCCCCGGCAGCGTCACACCCGGTACGGCGAACGCGACTGAGGAGAGCGGTGGCAGATGACCGAGATCGAATGTCGAGAAGGACCGCCACCGAGCCTGCTCGTCCGGGGCGATCGGCACGCCGGATGGTGAGCGTTCGAGCCGGGCGTTTCCACACGATCTACGACCCGAGCGCCGGCGAGTCGCAGCGGTGGTACATCAACGACCACACCATCATTCGCGACGAATCGGGCTGCTGGCACCTGTTCGGCATCACCCATCCCGAACCCGCGGATCCGTTCGACGAGATCGAATTCGCCCACGCCAGTGCCGACGATCTGCAGGGCCCGTGGACCACACACCCGTCGGCTCTGGTGGTGGACCGCGACTACGGCGAGACGCACCTGTGGGCGCCGTACGTGATCCGCGCCGACGGCCGCTACCACATGTTCTACGCGGGCGGTGGTGACGACCGCACCGCGGCGGCGATCTGTGTGGCCACCTCCGACGACCTGTTCGAGTGGACCCGCGAACCGACCGGGCCGGTGTTTCGCGACGGGTACGACGCCCGCGATCCGATGGTCGTGTGGATCGACGACCGCTGGGTGATGTACTACGCCGCGACGAGTTCGCCGACGGGCGGCAACTACGTGGTCGCATACCGCACGAGTAGCGACCTGCGCACCTGGAGCGAGCGGCACATCGCGTTCACCGACCCCACGTCGGGCACCGAGGCCGGCAATACCGAATCACCGTTCGTGTTGTCCCACAACGGATCCTGGTATCTGTTCATCGGCCCGCGACCCGACTACGTCGGCACCGACGTGTTCCGCGGCGACAGTCCGTACCACTTCCGGATCGACGACCGTGTCGGCCACATCGCCGCGCATGCCGCCGAGGTGATCGACGACGGCGATCTGTGGATCACCAGTTGCGGC
Organism: Nocardia nova NBRC 15556; assembly: GCF_001613005.1. GTDB lineage: Bacteria > Actinomycetota > Actinomycetes > Mycobacteriales > Mycobacteriaceae > Nocardia > Nocardia nova. Next base: position 35,016 of record NZ_BDBN01000018.1, read on the forward strand.
TGGGGCCAGGGCGGAGTGTCGCTGGCTTCCCTCGAGATCGGCAGAACCGCACCGTAGACCGTGCCCCGAGTGATATCTCTAGTGGTGCGAGCGCGGCCCGGAGGCGGCAGCCTGCGTTACCACCGAGGACCGTGCGGACCACCATCGGGCACAGCAGCGAGTAGTCCGACCGTTCGTCTCTGGAAGGGATCCGGCGTGGCACGTATCGGTGTGATCAGCATTTCCGACGGACGCGACTATGTGCACGACGGCATAGCCGAGTTCATCCGTACCAACGAGGACCGGCTCGTCGCCGAACTGACCTCCGCCGGACACGAGGTGGTGCGCGGCTCCGCGCCGGTCAGTACCAACACTCTCGCCGTCTCGGTGGCTCGCGAAGTCGCCTCGGCCGGAGTCGATCTGACCGTTCTGCACTACGCGGTGTGGGCGTTCCCGCACTTCACGATGCTCGTCCAGGGAGCCACGCCGGGAGCGTTGCTGCTGCTGTCCAATATCGACCCGGTCCAGCCCGGAATGGTCGGGATGCTGGCGGCCGGGGGAGCGCTGGATCAGATCGGCCGCACGCACACCCGGCTGTGGGGCGACCCGGCCGACCCGGACCTGATCGAGAAGGTCGGTGTGCAGGCGGTGGCGGCGTCGGCGGTGTCGAGCTTGCGCGGCTCGACGTTCGGACGGTTCGGCGGCCGGCCGATGGGGATGAACACCGCTGTCGCGAATACCGATCAGTGGCAACGCATCTTCGGTGTCGACGTCGAGGAGATCGACCAGTGGGAGATCGTGCGCCGCGCCGAGCTGGCCGATGCCGCGGAGGTCTCCAAGGCTCGGACTTGGCTGGAGGAGACCACCGCGGGCGTGCACTACGACGGTGACAAACTCACGCCGGAGTTGCTGGAGCGCCAGATCCGGTCCTACCTCGCGGTGCGCGAGCTGATCGACGAATGGAATATCGACTTCTCCGGCATCAAGGGGCAGCCCGAGCTCACCCAGTACTTCGCCACGATGGACGTCACGGAGGCGTTCCTCAACGACCCGTACGACTGGAACGGTCCGAAACCGACGCACGTGTGCGCGACCGAAGCCGATATGGACGGCGCGCTGACCATGCAACTGCTGAAACAGATCTCGGGGACGCCGGTGTTGTTCGCCGACGTCCGCCACTACCACGCGGACCGCGACATCTGGGATCTGTGCAACTCCGGCCAGCACGCCACCTGGTTCGCGGCGCGCAGCGACGATCCAGCGGAGAACCTGTCCCGCGTGCATCTGTTCCCCGAGGTGTTCTTCTTCCCCGCCGGCGGGGCGTCCGTCCATCATCTCGCGGCCCCGGGGCAGATGACGCTGGCCCGGCTCACGCGCAACGACGGCAACTATCGAATGCAGTTGATGCTCGGCGACTTCGAGACCTACGACGAGGCCACCAACGACGAATTGATGCGCCAGTCGACCCGCGAATGGCCGCACGCGTTCGCGCGGCTGGACGCTCGTGCCGAGGATTTTCTGTCCCGGTTCGGCGCCAACCACATCCACGCCGTGCCCGGTGACCATCGCGGGACCGTGCGCGCCGCGTGTGATCTGCTCGGTGTCACCGTGGACGAATTCACTCGGTGACCATGTTCCTCGGAATCGACATCGGCACATCGGGTTCCAAGGGCGTACTGACCGACGCCGACGGCAAGGTCCTCGCCCGTGCCGAGCGTCCGCACGAGGTGTCGATGCCGCGACCGGGCTGGGTCGAGCACGACGCGGAAACCGTGTGGTGGGCGGATTTCGTCGCCATCGCCCGCGAACTGGTCGGTGCCGCCGCCGGTGCTCGGCTGGAGGGGCTCGGGATCAGCGGTATCGGGCCGTGCCTACTGCCCGCCGACGCGCAGGGAAACCCGCTGCGGCCGGCCATCCTGTACGGCGTCGACACCCGGGCAGGAGCTGAAATTGCCGAATTGGCAAACGAATTCGGTGCGGCGGCGGTGCTCGAACGCGCCGGCTCGCCGCTGACCAGTCAGGCCGTCGGACCGAAGCTGCGGTGGCTGGCGCGGCACGAGCCGCACGTGTACGAGCGCACGCGCATGCTGCTCATGGCGAGTTCCTTTCTCGTGCATCGGTTGACGGGGCGATACGTGCTCGACCATCAGTCGGCGAGCCAATGCGTGCCCATGTACGACCTGCGCAAACGAGAATGGGCGAGCGACTGGGCCGAGCACTGCGCTCCGGGCCTGCCGTTGCCCGAACTCGCCTGGCCCACAGAGATAGTCGGCCGGGTGACTGCGGAAGGTGCTGCCGCGACCGGTCTTCCGGAGGGCTTGCCGGTCACCACCGGCACCGTCGACGCGTGGGCCGAAGCGGCCAGCGTCGGCGTACGCGCTCCCGGCGATGCCATGGTCATGTACGGCACCACGATGTTCCTGGTCCAGATCCTCACCGAGCCGCGTCCGCATCCAGGCCTGTGGGGAACCTGCGGCGCGTGGCCCGAAACCTATTCGCTCGCAGCGGGAATGGCGACCTCGGGCGCGGTCACCGATTGGCTGCGCCGCCTGGTCGGCGGAGACTTCGGTGACCTGGTCACGGAGGCCGGCAAGGTTCCGGCGGGCAGCCGGGGACTGCTGATGCTGCCGTATTTCGCCGGTGAACGAACGCCTCTGTTCGATCCAGACGCTCGTGGCATGGTCGCCGGCCTCACTACCAGCCACGGCCGCGGCGAGCTGTACCGCGCCGCGCTGGAAGGAACCGCATACGGGGTGCGACACAACCTGGAAGCCATGGCCGACGCCGGTGGCCGCGCTCGACGCTTGGTCGCGGTCGGGGGTGGAACGAAGGGCGGTCTGTGGACCCGGATCGTGTCCGACGTGACCGGTCTGCCGCAGGAATTGCCGGCGGAGACCGTCGGTGCCTGTCTCGGCGACGCCATGCTCGCCGCGGAGGCTTCCGGCGTCGACACCTCCGGCTGGAACCCGGTGACGTCGATCGTCGAGCCGGAAGCCGCACGGCACGCGGTCTACGACCAGTACTACCGGCGCTACCGCGAACTCTACGAATCGACTACGGATATCGCGCATTTCCTTGCTACCGAACAACATCGGGCGGCGAATAATGGCTGAACTCTGGCGACTCGACCGGGCGCGGACACGCTCGATCAGCCCCGAGAACCCGACCGGCGCGCCGGGCGCGGGCGCACGGGCGGAGACCGGCACCGGCGCGGGCGCGGCACGCGATCTCGGTGTGGGGTGGAAGGTGTCCCCGTCGATCGACCTCGCGGCCGGATCCACCGCGACGCTGGCCGACGTATCCGGACCGGGCGTCATCCGGCACTTCTGGCTGACCACCGACCGCACACTGCTGCGCCGATTGAGGCTGACTTTCACCTGGGACGACGACCCACATCCGTCGATCGACGTGCCGCTGGGCGACTTCTTCTGCAACGGCTGGGACGAACTGGCACTGGTGAGTTCGGAAATGGTCGTGGTCGCACCCGCCGGTGGCCTGAACAGCTACTGGCCCATGCCTTTTCGCGAGCGCGTCCGCGTCACCCTGCACAATCCGACCGAACGTTCGGTGCCGGTCTACTATCAGCTCACCTACGACGAGACCGAGGTAGGCGAGGACGCCGGCTACCTGCATTGCCAACGGCGACACAGTAATCCGCTGGGCACTCCGGCCGTGCACACCATCGTCGACGGTATTCGGGGCCGCGGACGCTATGTCGGCACCTATCTGGCGATCACCCCCAACGCCCCGGGCTGGTGGGGCGAGGGCGAGATCAAATTCCATCTCGACGGAGACGACGAGTTCCCGACGATCTGCGGCACCGGCACCGAGGATTATTTCGGCGGCGCCTGGAATTTCGACCTCGACGGCGCCTACCGAGATTATTCCAGCCCGTATCTCGGCCTGCACCAGGTACTTCCGCACGACGAGATCTACACGCCGCAACAACGATTCGGCATGTACCGCTGGCATGTGCGTGACCCGATCCGCTTCCACGAGGAACTGCGCGTCACGCTGCAAGCACTGGGATGGCAGGACGGCGGGCGGTATCTGCCGTTGGCCGACGCCGATATCGCCACCACCGCATGGTGGTACCAGGAAAGGGGACGGTGAATGCGTGCGTTGGTGATCGAAAAGCCCGGTGAGTACTCGGTCCAGACAATTCCGGACCCGACCCCCGGCCCCGGCGAGGTGGTCGTCGAGGTGGCCGCGGTAGGAATCTGCGGCACCGACATCCACATCGTCGAAGGCGAATTCCCACCCACGCCCTATCCGATCGTGCCCGGCCACGAGTTCTGCGGTGAGATCGTCGACGGTCCGAGGTCCGGCGAGAAGGTGGCCGTGGACCCGTCGCTGTTCTGCGGCGCGTGCCACTACTGCCGCATCGGCCGCGGCAATCTCTGCGAACGCTGGGGCGCGATCGGCGACACGGTGAACGGCGCCATGGCCGAATACGTCGCGGTGCCGGAGGCCAACTGCTATGCGCTGCCGGCCGATCTGCCCACCGCACACGGCGCGCTGGTGGAACCGCTGTCGTGCGCGGTGCACGGATTCGACGGATTACCACGCACATTGGGTGCGCACTATCTGATCTACGGCGCGGGCACCATGGGCCTGATGATGCTGCAACTCGCCGTGACCGCGGGCGCGACCTCGGTTTCGGTGGTGGACCTCAACACCGACCGATTGCAGGTCGCCCGCACACTCGGCGCCGACGCGGTAGCCACGAACGCCGACGAGTTCGACCGTCCGCACGGCTGGGAAGTCGTCATCGACTGCACCGGCGCGATCCCGGCGATCGATGACGGCCTCACCCGGGTCCGCCGCGGCGGCACCTACCAGCAGTTCGGCGTCGCCCCCGGCGACGCGACGGCCTCCTTCTCGCCCTTCCGCATCTATAACGACGAAATCACCGTCGTCGGCTCGATGGCAGTGGTCCACAGCTTCGGCCGCGCCGTCGACCTGATGTGCAAGGGCGCGATCGACGCCGACACCATGATCACCCACACCTTCGGACTCGACCAGTTCTCGGAAGCGCTGCAAGCCTTCCGCGACGGCATCGGCCGCAAGATCCAGATCGCCCCGCGCGGATAGCGGATAGATGGCAACGTCGCCGGAGTGGACAGCTCCACCCAATCCTGCAAGGTCGTGGTGTGCGACGCGGACACCGGTGAGGTGTTGGCGCGGGGATCCGCGCCGCACCCTGACGGAACCGAGGTCCCGCCTGAGGCATGGTGGACCGCATTGCAACAGGCGGGGGAGGGATTGCTCGACAAGGTCGACGCGGTGTCGATCGCCGGCCAGCAGCACGGCCTGGTGGCGCTCGACGATTCGCACCGCCCGGTGCGAGATGCCCTGCTGTGGAACGACGTTCGCTCGGCCGAGGCGGCTGACGACCTCGTCGCGGAACTGGGCGGCCCGCAGGCGTGGCTGGACGCAGTCGGCAGCGTCCCGGTCGCCGCCTTCACCGCCGCGAAACTGCGCTGGATGGCCGATCACGAGCCCGAACTCGCGGACCGGGTCACCCGAGTGATGTTGCCGCACGACTACCTCACCTGGCGATTGCTTGGTGGTAGTGGTGCCGCACCCACCACCGATCGCAGCGACGCCTCGGGCACTGGATACTGGTCCGCGGTGGAGGGCCGGTATCGAGAAGATCTGCTGGCCTTGGCCTTCCGTGACCGGACCCCGCAACTTCCGAGGGTGGTGGAACCGTCCGAGAGCGCCGGACGCACCGCATCGGGCGCTCTGGTCGCCGCGGGCGCGGGGGACAACGCGGCTGCGGCGCTCGGGCTCGGGATCGGAGATGGCGACGTGGTGATCTCGCTGGGCACCAGCGGGACGGCGTTCGCGCGCACCTCGCTGCTGCACACCGATCCGTTCGTCAACGGATTTGCGGATGCGACAGGACAATTCCTGCCGTTGGTGTGTACGCTCAACGCCGCCCGAGTGCTCGAGGCAACAGCCACAGCCCTGAGAATCCCGCTAAGCGAACTCGATGCGATGGCCCGCCAGGCCCCACCAGGCGCCGCCGGAGTCGTACTGCTGCCATACCTGTCCGGCGAACGCACCCCGAATCTCCCGCACGCGACAGGCAGCCTGCACGGTTTGAGCATGGAGACAATGCGCCCCGCACATCTGGCCCGCGCCGCAGTCGAAGGGATGCTGTGCAATATGGCAGACGCGCTCGACCGACTGCGTGCTGCCGGCGCGACACCCCGGCGAGTACTCCTGATCGGCGGCGCTTCGCGTTCGGCGCTCGTAGCCGAGACCGCCGCGCAGATCTTCGGTGCGGCGGTAACCGTGCCGGAGCCAGAGGAGTATGTCGCCCTCGGCGCCGCGCGACAGGCCGCGTGGGCATTACAGGGCGGCACCGAGCCGCCGCGGTGGCCTGCGGCGGCGAGCGTCGAGATTCCACCCGGTGAAGGTGCCGTGGGTCTGCAGATCCGCAGCACCTATACTCAGGCACGAGAGACGTTGTACCGCAACTGATCGTTCTACAAGCCATCCAGCTCGGACACGGTGATGCCGTGGGCGGCGACTCCTGAGCTAATGTGTAGGTACCAGCATCGGCGCCACTTCCATAACCTTCTTGACAATGATTGAAGAGGTTGAACCGCTCGCGTGCGGTCCCGCCACTCGCTACGGTAAGTTCATGCAAGGGGATGACGGAGGGGATCGGTTTGCCGACGCGATTCGGCTTCTGCTTCTGATTGCGGGTACTGCGGACCCGCTCGACGAGATATCAGCTAAGGGGGCACCGGCGACCGCGGTGGCGGTGGTTCGGTCAGAGAGTCGTCTGCAGAAGCTCGATTTCTGGCTGCGGAATCCTGACTACCTTGCCGACGAGCTATTGAACGACTATGAGCGTGAACATGATTCGCAGGCTCTGGAGATCGCCGGTAGCATCCTCGATTCGGAAGAGCCCGAAATCTGCGCTATTCCGATGCTGAGATATCTTTTTGGTGCGTTCGAGCACTTGGACCGCGCCTTGAGTGTGCTGGTCGCGCCACGATTGCTGATGATTGAGACCAAACGCAACGTGACCGGGAAGGTGATCCAGGACAACTACTACCTCACACAGAAGGGGCGTGAGATCGCAGACCGTGCGACGGCCGAGTTTCCTGAGTTGGCCTGGTACACCGAACGCGCGGTGCTGGTGCGGGCTCTTGCTGACGCTACAGGACACACCGGGTTGGCGCTGCGCAAGCGACAGTATCTACAGCGAGATTACGCCTCCACTCCAGTGGGAGAGATGATCCCTTCGATCGCCGAGCAGGCTCGAAAACGATTGGCGCAACTTCGGGTTGCTACATTGGATGGTGACGCGGCGTGACTGCGAACATGCTGGTCCCGAGTGAACAGATGCTGCACGAGCAAGTCGCCGAGCGGTTGGGTAACAACGTCGCCCCTGAACTTGTGGCTGAAATTCTTACCAAACATGGGTTAGAGCTGACGGGCCCGTTGCCGACCAAACGGGAACTGGTCGTGCACCGTTTGTATTGTGACGGTGAGAAGTCGGGTACCGACAGCAACGATGGCCCATTTGCCTGTGATATGCGGCTGGGCCGCGGACCGTGGGTGATCGCCAGCAGGATCAACTCGGCGGGCAAGTCGAGCCTGCTTTGGGCACTCAGTTTCGCACTGCGGGGGGAAGGTTTCGATGGTTTCGCCAGGCCCGAAACGAGGGGATGGTTTCAGTATGTTCGCGCCGACGTGGTCGTAGGCGGGGCCGCTGCCTCAATTCGGCTGTTGTTCGAAGAGCCTGGGCGCCCGAGCGTGAGACTACTGACCGCTAACACGATCGAGGATCTACTCGCCCTCGACGGCCGGTGCGAAGATCACCCTGACGTGCACGTGATGGCGAGCGCTGGGCCAAGCGGGGTTCGAACACTGATCGGGCGATTCATGATGGAACGTCTGGGGCTCCGGCCTCTGTCGGTTTGGACTTCGGAGCAGGGCGCCTCAGCCACCGCCGACGGCGAACGAGATGGCGCTGAGCGTGTACACGGCTGGGCTAGCTACTTCTATGCGATCGCTCTCAATTCCGCCAGCGACAGTATCCTGTTGGGACCCACGGTCGTCGGTCAGCTTCCGGTGAAACTGATGCAACTTTTTTTGAATGTGCCCTTCGCGCCAGAATTAAGTCGGACCTCATCCCTGACAAAAGTGTTCACTCAGGAAGCCAGTCGTGTTGTACGTCGTGCTGAGGATGATGCTCGGAGTCGCCATGACAAGATTGCTCCATTGCGAAATGCGCTGGTCGACGCAGAGCAGCGGTTACGCGCTGTAGAGGCTGGAGGTCCGGACATAGGAAAGCTCGCCGACGATGTGGCACGAGCTGGCGAGGAATTGGCGGCCTGCAGGGCAAGACACGATGAGGCTAGCGAGCAATACGCAGCATCGCGGAAGGCCAGGCAACGGGATCAACGTGAGGAACGCCGCTTCAAACAAAGCGGAGCGGCACGCTTACTGCTGGGTGCGTTGGAACCGGAAGCATGCCCCCGCTGCGACCACGAGATTGACGACACGCGGCGGATCGCAGAGGACGTCGAACATCGCTGTTCGGTCTGCGTGAACCCGCTACCCGACATTATGCATCCGCAATCCGAGACCGACGCCATCGCGGAGATTGACGCACGCCTCGCCGCCTCAAGGCTGGTGGAAGAACAGTGTGCCGCTGTGATGGGCAAGTCCGCGAACGCACTCGCCACCGCACGGGCGCGCTACGAAGAAGCTTCTGAAGAGCTGAATGCTGCGCGATCAGGCCAATGGTTCATCCGCTATGAAGAGTGCAAACAGGAAGTTCAGCAGCTGCAGGGTGCCCTCGCGGTAGTAACTGGCGAACGTGAGGTAACAACCTCTGACGTCCTTATGAAGGCCATTGACACTGTGAGCGTGGAAGAGACGAGTCTGGTCGACGCCGCGATCGGTGAGATGCACGTCCTGACCGCAACGAGCAGTGTTCTCAAAGAGTTGGTGGACGCGAACAGCCGTGCGCTCTTCGCCGAATTGAACGAAGAGATCGTCCGTATCGCCCGTCGTTTGGGAGTAACGAACTTGACGAGCGTCAATCTGAACCTTGCGGGGCACCTCAATGCCGTGAAGTCGGGAGCGAGACATTCGTTCAAGAAGTTCAGCCCTGTGGACCGCCTTCGAATGCGGATCGCGACCGTCGTCGGGATGATCAATATCGGACGTCGTCGTGGAATTATGTCGCACCCGGGACTGCTGCTCGTCGATGCTCCGACCGCAGATGAACTGACTCCGGAAGTTAAGTATCAGGTTCTGTCCGCCCTTTACGAGACCGCGGAGAGTGTCCCAGACATGCAGGTGATCATCACCTCGATCGAGGAGCCGATATGGACGATCTTCCCGAGGGACCGCATCCTTACCGGGCCGCGCGAGCGTGAGTTGTTCTGAGCGATGGTCAAACCGTACACGGCGCTGAACGCGAGGAGGGACAGTGCATCCCATGGACGCGCGAATCGAGGCGTGGGCACGCAGGACACCCTCCACCGAGCTTGCCTGCGGCCCAACCATTGAGGAGCTTGGTGGCCCCGACGAAATCGTCGCCCAAGCCGACTACTTCATAGGGGGACCATTTCTCGGATATCTGGTCACCGCCGCTGGAAAGGACGTCAATCGTGGTCTAACGCCGGCGCTCGCTGACACGATCGTCGCCGGACTGACCAATTCGACTCGACACTTAGCTTTCGCTGAAGCGCTCGATTCTCTCGCGGCTCAACCGGGGCTAGTCCGCGCGCTAGGGGGGAGGGCGGTTGCGAAGGCGCTCCTCGACAGAATCACCGCCGCTGGCGAGGCGACCGAAGATCCGGCAGTAGCGCTCATCGGAGCTGATTCCGCTGAATGCCTGCTGCAACTGGCGATGGCAAAAGTGACGACGGCGGCCCAGCTTGCGGGGAAGCTGGACGAGGTTACCGAGGACGTCGCAGCACTGCCGAAAGAATTCGCAGTCAGGCTCCCTCGGCTATTAGGTGCTCTGGATGCTCACCTTCCGGGGGCCGGCATGCGTGAAGCTCTTGAGCGTTGTCTACCGTTCGACCATACTTTTCGCGACGCAGCTTTTGAGCTCGCGCTTTCCGACATACGGAGCGCTCTCGAACAACACGGCTATCAAGCGATCATCTCTCGTCTTTCGACCGTTCGCAGCCAACTAATTGCGTTGGCCGAGACGGACCCAGACAGATTGGACGCCACGATCTACTTGGCCGCGATCGACGGGCTGCTAGGTCTGTCGGCCCCCGACGCGCCCGAGCGGGTTTCGAATGCAGCCGCCGTTTTGCATGAAAGCCTGCAGCGATACCATTCGTGGCGAATGCGCACCAATACTCCGTCGTGGAGTAGGTCGCGCCAGGAGGACATAGCGTCATGGGCAAAGCTCATTGCTCTGCTGGATGACGCAGCAAATTACATGGGGCGGGATGATCCTTGGTATGAGCACGGGCACGGCATCTTGACGGCGCTCGTAGGTGCATACACGGCGCACCACACCCTGACCGTCCTTGCAGATGCACCTGCGCAATGTGTTGTCGAAACGCTCGTGTCTCCAGTGATCGAAGACGTCTTCCTGCAGAACGAAAATCGACTGCGGATCCTCAGGTACGCGTTGGCGAACGACAGAGAGTTGCGGGGCGACCCTGGAGCTCAAATGCTCGATGCGGCTCTGGTTGCGAGGCTGGACGAAAGGGAAGCTTCAACAACGTCCGAAGGGGTCGATCTGGGAAAAGCTCGGCGCTGGCACCAACTCGCGCGCCAGCTCTCGCACGACTTCCCCGAGATTGTGGCCAACAATGATGAACTTGTCCTCGACAGGCTGGAGCTCGCATTGCGAGACACTGACGATCTGGCTGTGGCCGCAGCTGACCCCAAATACAGCCGACTCATGAGGTCGCTTGTAGAGCGACTGGAGCGATCGGGCGACTGGTGTGCAGGTGTAGCTGAAGCCTTTCTCGTCCTCCTGGACGTCACAATAAACTTTATGTGCTTCTCCTACGAGGTCGGCCGCAAAATGGGAGGAGGCTATACGGAATACCTTCGCCTGCGCGACAAGGACGGGAAGAAGCAGAAGGTAGACGAGGCCCTGTTTCATCAGCACTACCTCAGTTTCGTCTACGGCACATCGCTATTTCGGATTGTTCACTCCGAAGTGATCGATAAAGCTGGTGGGCGCGTGGATATACTCTTCACTTTTCCGGCGGCGCAAATCAATGTTGAATGCAAGATAGAGGACAAGGATGCCAGTCGAAACGGTTTGAGAAAATATGTAGCGCAGGCTGCTGAATATCAGAATACAGGTCCTTCCTTTGCTGTCTTGCTCGTCCTGGACAAGACGGTGGGCTCAGAAGGGGCGGTGAACTTGTTTGACAGCGTGTGGATAGAAGAAGTCCAGAGGTCCGATGAAGTAGAACCATGCCTGGTTGTTGTTTTCCGGATACCGGGAAGTCGCGAGAATCCTAACGATCTTCGGCCAGGTCTTCGACCGATCGACGCCTAAAGGTGAGGGGGTCAACTGCTCGGAGATGTGCTTGAAAGCGTTTTCAAAGTAATATCACCGAACGGATTTCCGCCTTTGGATTGGCAATAATAGCGTAATTATGCAATCTACGGAACCAATCTTCGCTTCAACTATTCCCTTCGCATGTTTGTGCTGGGCGGATGTCTCCTTTTCGTAAAACCGACTACGCGCGAACTGCACCGTCGGGCCACACGATTTCTACGGGCAGTTCCTTCTGCTGCGCCAGCGCGACAACGGTTCCCGTCCCACTGCGTTCGCCGGCCTGGCCGTCCCACACAGCGATCAGTCGATCGCACGACCCGAGCACAGCCTGGTTCGCAGCTTCGTAGGCGTCGGCACCGGCGTCATTGAAATCCATCACACGCACCGTATCGGCTCGGCGCAACAATTCATCGAACAGCTCGGCATGGTCCTGCTTTACCTTCCGCTCGCGGTAATTCCGCGACGGGAGCACCACTTCCAGGCGCCCGCCTCGATCGAGAACGGCCTGCGCGAACACCGAGTCGGCTCCACGGGCGATGCAGCTCACACCGACCAAGTCAGCCGGATCACCCGCATCGACCAGATGACCGACGATCTCGTCGTACACCAGCCGGGCCGTCTCCGGCGTGATGTTCATATGCCCGGTAACGCCGATACGCACCATCCACAACTCCTCTACACAGACACCGAAACCATCGGTCGCATACGGTCTCTCAGCTCGGCCACCGCGCCGACGCTCTGCAATTGCTCGGTCTGGTTGTACACCCTCAGCAACTTCTTCCGCACACGGTCCGATCCGGTCTTCTCGACCGTATCCAACGCGGCCTGACCAAGACGGCACGCCTCCTCGAGCTCGCCTTCGATCATTCGCGCCTCCGCTATACCCAGTTGGTCGAGTGCCGAGCTCCGCAATCGATTCGATTGCCGCAGTGAGATCGCGTTGCTGATGGACTCCGCTGCCTCTCCGGCGAATGATGGTTCGTGGCGGGCAATTTCGAGTAGGCGACCGCCGAGGGTGCCGCGGAGTTCCGCAGCGTCGAAGTAGTTGATCCAGTAGGGATCCTCCGACGGGTCGCAATCAGCGAAGGCGCTGTCCGCCTTATCGCAGGACCGGCGAAACGCGGATAGCCGGCCCAGCTTGCCGTATGCCCACGCCTCCCTCGTATGCAGCATCGCCCGTACTGTCGGAGTCACGCGATCGGCGAAGCGGTCCTGGGCGAGCCGAATGAGTTCCAGCGCGTCTACGGCACGTTCGCGTTCACTGTCTGCCCGTTGGAAGGCCGTGCCGTAGTGGTCCAACGACATCAATTGGCGGGCCATCCCCGCGATTGCGTTGGCGCACAGGGCTGGATCATCGGCGGCGTTCGCTGCACGGATCGCGAGCATGTAGTACTTCTGCGCCGTTTCCTGCTCACTCGAGTCCCACGACATTGTGGCCGCCGTTTCGGCAAGCAGTGCCAGAACGCGCAGCAATCGACGCTTGATCTGCGGCGGGTGAGCATCCCGAAGCATCTCGTTGACCTCGCTGAGCTGGCCGACAACGGCCTTCCTACGCAAACCGCCACCGAACTGATCATCCCACTCGCGAAACACCCGTGCGGTGTTCTCCAGCTGTTCGATCTCCTGATAACCAGAGCCGATGCCCAGATGGTCCATTGTCGTGCAGTCGGTTTGGGTCGACAACCATCGTTCCAGTGGTTCGAGCAGCGCTAAGCCCGCTACGACGCCTGCGAGTGCTTTCGATATTTGGCGCCGGTCCAACACCAGATCCTTCCTCGTCAGGTCATGGGCGATTGTCGTGCAGTCAGCGGACCATATGTCCACGCCCGAATCCGGGAAAACGACCTCGATGTGGGCAGGATGCGACGTGCCGGCAGTCGGGGCAACCCGTGAAGAGCGCTGATGCGCGACGAAGCGCCGCCGCTGGTCGGGCGTCGCCTGCTCCAGCATGGTGCTCATCAACTCGGCGAAGAAGGACGGAAGTTGGACGGTCGTTCCTCGGCGCTTCCACTTCTTCACAGTCGACACAGCGATTCCTGCGCGCTGGGCGAATTGGGGTTGAGACAACCCCAGCGCTTCGCGCAAAGCTGTCGCGTCGGCACCGGTCCATATGCCCTGCATACCCAATACCTCATCCCCTGCCGGAGGTGCGTGTACCAGCGTGAACCGAGCGTATACCAGCGTGCCCCGCGTCAACCTTTCAATGCAAATCCTCCAACGCCAAGGTTGATCCAGGCCCCGCCGCCGGGTCGATGCCGGTGCTTTCGGCGCGCCGATCAACCCAGCAGTGACACCCCTGGTCGGTGGCAAACGCTCCTCGGCGGCGGGTGCCTTACCAGTGAAACAGCCCGGAGGAGCAGAACAGCATGAATCTCGACCGCGTTCCGGTGAGCAACGTGGGGAGTGCCCACATCATCACGCTAGCCAATCTCGACTGTGCCGTGTGTGACTGCCCGGTCGAGCGGCAGGCGAGGCAATGGTTGGTCGAAACCAATCGCCTTGTGTCGGACGGCAATGCGCGGTGACGGCGATGTCGTGGGGACGGAGCGCGGCGATAGGAATTCCCGTGGTGGTGGGTCTGCTGGCAGTCGTTTGGCCGGAACGGGTCGAGCGGGGCAAATCCGCCTACGACATCGAGGCACGGCGGCGGGCGTCGACCAGGATGGCCAAACGAGAGGACAGGGCATGAATACCGGAACACGGAATGTGCAGCGCACCATCGCGATCGGCCTGATACGTGCCGATGTATCGGGCTCGCGAGCGCCACTGCACGCTGAGCAGATCCGTCGCCATGCCGAGCGCATGGGGTACGTGTACGCCTACACGGTGCAGCCACCAGCAGACGATGCCGACCCGATTGGCTACGCGCTCGGTCTCGCCGCCGGCCTGGGTGTCGATGCGATGATCGTCTACGACCTGGAAACCGTCGGGCACACCCCGAGCCGGGTGTGCGAGCTGTTCGATCTGGAGACGGTCTGTCCTCCGGTGACGTGGGCTGCAGCGGTGCTGAGCCCGGACGACGCGGCTCATAGGCATCCGGAACAGCCGCTCACGGTGGTCTCAGCGCAACGAATCATGCAGCAGCACTTGAAGTGTCACGCGATTTCGTGCGCGCGAAAGTCGAGCGCTTACAGCTTCCTTGTGCGCGAGGGCAAGATCGTCCCGCCCGTCGACACCCCGCGCGAGCGCGCCGCTGCCCGCGGCATTCCCTTCCGACCGCGACCTGACAGCGACGCCCCGCTACCGGAGGGCGTGAACCTGGAAACGCTGCTCGAGGTTCTGGCCGGCCTGGCCGAATATTCTCCAGTCGGGAAGCAGTAGCGGGATGCGATGAGTTTCGCCAATCCCGCTGAAGCTCAACATGAATCGCCGCTGCCGGACGAGCCGGATATCGGCCTCTGCGTCCTGATCACGGTCCCCAGCGAACATGAACTGAAGTTTGTGGCGTGCGTATCGGCCGCGATGCGGTTCGTCGTGTACTGGTGCGCCGACTACCCGGCCGTGAGCGTGACCTTCGAAGCGCCGGGCCGAGGGTGGCGTCGGCTGCCGTGCGAACGGCTGTGGGCTCTTCCGTGACCGGCGTCTGGATCTTCTGTGCGGTCACTGCCGGTGTGCTGCTCACCGTCTTATCCGGCGTGTGGTGTTGGCCGAGCTGCATCTCGAAAGGCCGCTCAGTGGACGAGATACGTCAGCGCATCGAGGACGAGGAGAACGACGAACTGTGACAGTGCGCCGAGCTAGTCTGACCAGCAACCAACCGACGACGGGAGCCCGATATGAGCGACGCCGAGCAGATCGGTTTCGACATCGAATTCGACGACAAGACACAGGCGTGGCTGGACTGGCTCGAGCCGGCCCGGATGAAGCAGGCCGTCCGAACGTTCCTCGCCGATACGCTCAATCCGTCGGTGGATCAACCGAATTGGTGGGAGCCGGAAGTCTTCGATCGCCTCGGCGAGCGGATCGCCGCCGTGTTCCCAAACCTCGATGCTCTGACCGCAGCGGACAACCGCGAGATCGCCGATCAGCTTGTCCGCTTCCTCGGCGAGGGTTTCATCCGCCGCACGGGCATGATCTGGGTGAACAACCCCGAGTGGGGCGAACTGCTCTACACCGACTTCGGGCCCTGCGTGCAATTCGAGGGCGACCAGCCCAGCATCGTGTCCATGACCCACATGGCCGAACTCACCGCAACCGGCGAATTCGGTGCCGTGTTGTCAATTCTCGACGACTGTCTGCGCCGCGATCGTCGATAGATCCAAACCTGCTGTCTGACAGCGTTATCCGCTTCCGATTAGCAGTCGAGTAAGTCAGGCGCGTTTCGCAATCGACTTTCGATATTCGGGGGTGGGTGAGCCATGTCCGGCGACAGCTACGACGACATCCGACGCGGCCATGACAGCAATACGCGTGGCCGGATCTTCGAGAACGGCACCGACAGGTATTTCCGCGATCGACAGCGGGGCTATCAGCAGCAGTCGCGCGAGTACGCCACGCCATTCGGCAAGAGGCGGTTCGACAAGGCCAGAGCCAGTGGACGCGAGCGCGGCCGCGTCGACAGCATCGAGGACAAGTCGGGGCGGCTCGGCGGCAAGAAGGACGAAAACCAACTCCGCAAAGATCACTATCTGCTCAGCGAGAACGTCGTCAGCCAGTACCGGTTACGCACGGTGGAAGGCGAGAAGATCTCGAAGACAGCGCGGGAGCTGATCGACAAGTTATCCCGCGACTTTCCGGACCGATTTACTCATCAGATCATTTCGCGAACCCAGGCAACGCAAATCTATGCGAACGGCCGCGAGCGCGAAAAGGACAGTCGGCAGCTGGAGCTGTACAACGCGCAAGCGCTGCAACGGCGTCAGCGCGCGGCTCAGCGACTCGAGAAGGTTCGCGTGGCAGCTCGGCGCCTGCATGAACGCGAGCAGCAGCGGAGGGATCGCGAAGATCGGCGGCGGCGGGCGGCGGAGCGGCTGCCGAAGGTGCGTGAGGCCGCCGAGCGGCTGCGGCTGTGTGAGGAGCAGCACCGCCGCGAAGCGCGAGAACAGAAAATCCGCGAAGCCTCTGAGCGGGTGGCACGCGAATTCGGGGAGGTCATGAGGGGCATCAAGCGTCGAGATCGGGAGGTCAAGGAGGCCCGCGTTGCGCGCGAAGCGCGCCTGCACGCGGAATTGCACGAGATGAACGCGTATGCAGAACAGGTCCGTCAGGCTCGTGAAGCAGCCGACGCCGCGGACCATGCTCGCCTCGAGGAAGCCGCCAAAGCCGAAGAACGCGCGCGGCTGGAGCGAGAGACGACGGAAAGGGCGCGGCAGCAACGGGAGCAGGCGGACGCACACCTGCGGGCGAGGCTGCCGCCGGACGTAGCCGATCTGCTACTTCTCAGTCGGCCGACACCGGGGTTGGAGTCACCACACCGTGAGCCTCCGTCCGCGGGTTCGACGCGCGGTGGCAGGGCGGAGCGATCACGAGCAAGAGAGCGCGGACGAGAGGGGAGAGGAAGAGGCGGCTGACGGCGTCGGCTCGCGCCCCAATCACGTTCCGACACAAGAGCTCCCATGTCAGTCTCGGCCTCTGTAAGAACTTTCTCGGATACATGCCCACCACCCACCTCCGTTCGGTCGTCGCGATGGGAATGGCGGCGCTCGTCGCAGCGGGAGACCTCGAGGTTCTCCCCGGTGCGCGGGTTCGGCCAAAAGCCCGCACCCACCTTGAAAGTCATGCAAACAGAGGTCGCTGAGATAATCGGTGCCCACTGTCGTTCAGGAAAGGAATCCCAGGTGAGCCCTGCCGGTGTTGTGCCGCTGCTCGGATCTGTCGCTGCCGCTGTGTCGGAGGCGATCGCCCGAGTCCGACCCGATCTGGCAGGAGCCGACCCGGTGGTGCGACGATCCGATCGCGCCGACTTCCAATCGAACGCTGCGCTGCCGCTGGCGAAGAAGACCGGGACGAAACCCATCGAACTGGCACACTCGCTGGTACAGCATCTCGAAGGCACTGGCCCCGGGGCTGTCGAGTCCGTGACGGTGTCGGGACCAGGCTTCCTGAACATCACCGTCTCCGATGCTGCGATCTGGTCACAGGTCTCCGCCAGGCTGGCCGACGACCGGCTCGGCGTTCCCGCCGACGAAACCGGGCACCGGGTGGTGATCGACTATTCGGGACCGAACGTAGCCAAGGAAATGCACGTCGGGCATCTGCGCACCACCATCATCGGTGACAGCCTCGCCCGTGTTCTCGGTTTTCTCGGCGCCGAGGTGATCCGCGCGAACCATCTCGGCGACTGGGGAACCCAGTTCGGAATGCTCATCCAATACATCGATGAGCACCCCGAAAACCCCTGGCACCAGGACGATCTCACCGATAACCAGGTCAGTGCGGTCTCGGCCTTGGACGCGCTCTACAAAGCTGCACGGTCCCAGTTCGACGCCGACCCTGACTTCGCCGATCGTGCGCGACGGCGTGTGGTCGCCCTGCAAACCGGTGACGAGCAGACGGTAGCCCGGTGGAAGGAGATCGTCGCCGAATCGGAGAAGGCATTCGGCGCGATCTATGACCGTCTGGGCGTTCTGCTCACCTCCGACGACTATGCCGGGGAGTCCTTCTACAACCCGATGCTCGCCGACACCGTCACCGAACTCCTCGACAAGGCCGTCGCTGTCGCCAGCGACGGCGCGATCGTCGTGGCCTCGGAAGAGGTCACCGGCCCCGACGACACGCCCGCCGTGCTGATGGTTCGCAAGAGTGACGGTGGATACGGCTACGACAGCACCGACCTGGCCACAATCCGTTACCGCATCACCACCCTGAAGGCCGACCGGCTGCTGTATGTCACCGATTCCCGCCAAGCCCTGCACTTCCAGTTGGTCTTCGAAGCAGCCCGTCGGGTCGGTTGGATCACCGACACCGTCACCGTCGACCATGTTCCTTACGGCACCGTCCTCGGTCCAGACGGCCGCCCCTTCAAAACCCGCGCCGGTGGCACCGTCCGCCTGATGGATCTGCTCGACGATGCCGTTACCGCCGCCCGCACCGTTGTTGCCGAGAAGAACCCCGACCTGCCCGCCGCCGAACTCGATGCCATCGCCGAACAGGCCGGAATCGGCGCGGTGAAATACGCCGACCTGTCCACCAGCCGGATCAAGGACTACACCTTCGACCCGGAGCGCATGACCGCATTCAACGGCAACACCGGCGTCTACCTGCAATACGCCCACGCCCGAATCTGCTCGATTCTGGGTAAAGCCGAAGACCTCACGGGTGTTTCGGTGGAGCCGAGTATCTTCCTCGAGCCCGCCGAGCGAGAACTCGCACTCACCCTGGACGGATTCGCGGATGCCATCGCGGAGGTCGCCGCAACGCTCGAACCCCACCGCCTGGCCGGCTACGTCTACGAACTCGCCCGCACCTTCACCCGGTTCTACGACACCTGCCCCGTCCTGACCGCCGCTGAGCCCGTCCGCGGCAACCGGATCGCCCTGTCCCAGCTGACGGCGCGAACCCTTGCCCAGGGGCTCGGGCTGCTGGGAATCGCTGCGCCGGAACGACTCTGAACAGAAAGTGATCGACGAGCCACGTCGACGCTCCAGCGCGCATGATGCTGAGCCCCGCAATTGTGACCTTCGAATACATCCGTCCTGTGCTCGACAGTGGTGTTCGGTGTTCGGAATTATCGAACACCGAACAATCCATTGCGTGCCAACGACCACGGTGCCCGCACAGCGTGATACCACCTCAGTCAGTCGCCGGCTTGCCGTGCTCAGTTGACCAGTTCCACGTGAGTGTCGGTCAGGGCGGGTTCGGAGGCTGCGGCGGCGTGTCTGGACAGCAGGTTTCGAGGGGCCACGGTGCTGATGATGGTTCTCGGGAGACGCCCGTGTGCTGCCGACGATTGGCGTGGTGCCGCCGCGGAGAGGTGAAAGTTTTTAACACGCAGAGCAAACGCGTTAGGCTTTTCGCAGATATTCAACATGTTTCTCGTGATGGTGGCGGTGTGACTTTCGCGATCCGGATTAGGCCCTTGCTTGTGCTAGCGAGACTCAGGGGCCAAGTAACTTTGACGGCCCTAAGATCATGTGAACCCTGTTGAACTGCTTCATATTCCACTTCAACCTGATCGTTGAGGACAACGTCCCCGAAATTCTTGTGCTCACCCAGCGAGTCGAGACCGAACCAGACATGCGAACCGTCAACGGTCTCGATTATCCCGGTGGCGCGCTTCTCGTTCCAGCGCCAGACTTTCCCCTTGGCGCGCTGCACCTTTCGCTCGTATTCCATGTGCTCAACTATATCCACGGCGGATCGGCAAAGTGTCCGCGCAAAATTCCGTCAAAAGGTCCTGGCCATCCTTATCGAGGGAGGAGGAAGCTGCGGCCCCGGGTGATTGCCTGAGCGGCCGGAAAGCTTGTGGTGGTGCGAGTTTCGCGATCGGATTCGATCAGAGCCCCGGCGCTACCGGTGTCTCCTCACGCTCCCGCGCGGCATGCCGCGGCAGGAACATGGCGGGCACGATGATCACCGCGGTGAGGCCGAACGCCACCCAGAACGCGAAGCCGAAGGAGTCGGCGAGCAATGGTCCGACCACCGGCATCAGTTGAGGCGGGACAGAGCTGATCTGCCCGGAACCACTACTGCCGGAGGGCATTCCGTGCTCGGTCAATTGCCCGGAGAGGTGTTGCGTCAGCGCCGTTACCAGCAGGGCGCTGCCGAGCGACGCGCCGACCTGCTGAATGGCCGAGAGTGTGGGCGCCGCGCGTGTCAGGGCGTCCTTGCCCAGTTCCGTGTAAGCAGCCGCGATGGTCGGCATCATCACCGAACCGAGGCCCATACCGCGGACGAACAGGGCCACACAGAGCCAGACGTACGACGTGTCGGTGCCGACGTGCGTGAAGGGGAGGGTGCCGACCAGGGCGAGGACGACGCCGACGGGGACCACGTAGCCGGCGCCGATGCGGTCGGTGAGCCGGCCGCCGATCACCATCGCCACGACCGCGCCCAATCCCTGGGGTGCGAGGAGCAGGCCGGCGTCGAGCGGGCCCTGTCCGCGCACGGTCTGGTAGTACAGCGGAAGTAGCAGCATGCCGCCGAACAATCCGATGGCGACGAGAAACACCGCGATGGTTCCGCCGGCGAAGAGCCGGTTGGTGAGCAGACGGACGTCGACGATCGAGTCGGCTCCCTTGTGCAGGCTGTGCCAGGTGTAGAGGGCCAGGCCCGCGACGCCGCCGATGAGCCAGCCGAGCACGCCCCACTCGGTGAAACCACCGTGTGAGCTGGCCTCGGAAAGTCCGTAGAGCAGGCAGACGAGGCTACCGGAGAGCAGGATCAGCCCTCGCAGGTCGAGACGGCCGTGCTCGGGCAGGGTGTCGCCGTGCGGAAGCTTCCAGACCGCGAGCGCGAGGGCGAGGGCGCCGACGGGGACGTTGACGAGGAAGATCCAGTGCCAGCTCGTGTACTGCACCAGCAGGCCGCCGATCACCGGGCCGAATACCGGTCCCAGCAGCATGGGGACACCGAGGATGGCCATGGCCCTGCCGAGGCGTTGCGCGCCCGCGGCTCGGGTGATGATCGCCTGCCCGGCGGGCAGCAGCATGCCGCCGCCGAGTCCCTGCAGGATGCGAAAGCCGATCAGGCTTTCGATGGACCAGGCGGTCGCGCACAGAGCCGAGCCCGCGACGAACAGACTTACCGCGGTGAGCCAGACCGGTCTGGAACCGAACCGATCCATCGCCCACCCGGTGACCGGGATGGCCAGCGCCACCGCCAGCAGGTAACCGGTCACCACCCACTGCGTCGTGGACAGGGTCGCGCCGAGTTCGGTGCTCAACGACTTCAGGGCGACGTTCACGATGGTGGTGTCGAGAACCACCATGATCATGCCGGACACGATGACGAGTCCTGTGACGATAACGCTGCGGTCGAGCTTGCCCGACTGCTGCGCGGTGGTGGCTTCCATATCAGCTCCCTCATCGAAGGTGCCAGGACTCGACCGGGCGACAACACCCTGCGACTACCCGTCGTATGGTCGATTATTGCGGCGCTGTCGTTCCGCGGGTTGTCACAGACCTCATCGCCGAGGGGGAGATCGGACGAGCCGGGGTGGGTGATACCTCCGCGGACCCACGACACATGTACACGGTCTTTCGGTGGCATGAGAATGCCGGAGGTCGACGGATGGAGATGTCTGGAACGAGTCGGCCGGTTCAGGTGGCTCAGGGTCGGGAAGCCGAGGTCGTTTTCCCACTGCTGTGCCCCGACCTCGATTTCCTGTCGACGTATGCGGTGTTACTATGCAATTAGTTGGGTTATAGCCAACTATATGCATAATCTCTGAGGTGATGCTGATGACTGGGGCCCGCAGCCCTGTACTGCCGAGTGAGCTCTGGCGCGTCCCGCTGCGAACACTCCGGCCGCAGGACTTGACCGGTATCTATGCTCAGCCGCGTCCTGAGATCGCGCGGCTCGTGGATCGGGGCGTACTGCACCGCGTCGCGCACGGCTACTACATCGTCGTCCCGCCGGAGTACGTCGGCAGAGCCTGGCTGCCCGGCCTCGAGCCGGCTGCCGCGGGGATCGCGTCATCGATTTACGGCGCAGATCGGGCCATTGTCATGGGTGTCAGCGCGGCTCGCATGCTGGGCGCCGTGCCGCGTGCGTTGGCGACTGCGGTTGTCGCGGTTCCCAGCCAGCATCGGCCTATCTCGTTGACCGACCGTTCGGCTCACGTCCGGTTCGTCTGCCGTGACACCGACGTACTCGACGCCGAGCGCATCGACACATCCCTGGGCCCGGCGCTGGTTACAACGCCGGAACAGACTGTGCTCGACCTCGCCCGCCGGCCGCGGCTGGGTAATGCCGAGGGGGAGGTTCGTTCGGCGATCGAGACGCTCTACCGCCGTAGTGATTCGGCGATACTTACACAGCTGGCTGCGGACCAGCGTCTCGGTGCTGCGCTTCGACGTGTGGAGGGTTGGGTGGGGAATGGTAAATGACGAACTTGAAAGTGTCGCAGTTCAATTCGGCGTCTCCCCGGAGCAGGTCGAGCGCGACCACCTGATCTCTCATCTGCTGGCGGCGATCAGCCGAGGATTCGGTGATCGGCTACATTTCATCGGCGGTACCGCTCTGGCTCGTACCCATCTGGTGAACGGCAGACTCAGCGAAGACATAGATCTGGTTGCGTTGGACAACCGAACCGCACTGGCGGCGGAACTCGACGCCGCTTTGCCGCGATCAGTGGCGCGGACCTATGGACGGCTCGAATGGGTACCGCCGCTGAGCAATGTCCCGGATACTGGGGCGGCCAATCTTCGCTCCGCGTCCGGCATATCCGTCAAGATCCAGTTGCTGTCGCCACGCGGACGAGCGGTGTGGCCGACCGAGCTTCGCAGCCTCGAGCAGCGATACAGCGATGCGCCACCTGCGGAGCTGCTCGTGCCCACCTTGCCTGCCTTCGCCGCCGGTAAGACGGCAACATGGCACGATCGACGCGCTGCGCGTGACCTATGGGATCTCTGGGCGCTGAGCGACGCCGGCGCTATCGATAGCGTTGCGGGAGACTTGTACCGGAGGTGGGGTCCGACTGGTCGGCTCCCTAGTTCGCACCTGTTCGATCGTGCACCAGGCGAAGACGACTGGAATGCACAACTGGCGGGGCAGACTCGGTTGGCGATCAGCGCTGAGACGGCACTGCATACGGTGCGAGATGCCTGGGCTCGTATTGCGAAGTGACTCGGAAGCATCGGTTCTCCGAGCCATCTCGCCCGTCGTCCGACCGCGGATGAAGTGGCAGCCGCCCGTCCGGAGTCCGACTTGCGCATACATCGTTCGGCCGCTCGCGTCAGGGTTTCCGTTGCCGCCCGAATAGGCTCGGGAATTCGAAAATGGCTGTGCTTCAATGATTGCCTGGTGCCGGCAGGGATACCGCATCGAGCAGACGCTCGCGCTCCCCGTCCGACATCTCTGTTCCGGATACCGGCTCCGCGAGCACACACAGCAGCAGCGCCACGCCTACCGCGCCCGGGTCGGGGTGGCCGACGGCGCGTTCGCCGAGGTAACTCGCGCGACCGCGACGTGCCCGCAGGGTCGCCGTGGACAGGGCTCCGTCCACTGCGGCGCTTACCATCGCGGCGATATCGGCATCGCCATTCAGCGCCTCGGCGGCGGGAGCGAGCGCGTCGACCATGGTGCGATCGCCGACTTCCGCCTCGCCGACGCGCTGGATGGCGGCGAGACCGTCCTCGATACCGATCCTGAGGGCGTCGATATAGGAATCCGAGCGTGTCGCCCGGGCGCCGAGTGATTGGAACAGGAGTCCGAACAGCGGGCCGCTCGTGCCTCCGACCTCGTCGAGGAAGACCGCTCGCAGCGTATTCCACGGTGCGGGGGAGTCCGGTGCGGCGAGGCGGTCGGCGACCTCGGAGAAGCCCTCGCGCAGATTGACGCCGAAATCTCCGTCGCCGGTGATCTCGTCCAGCGTGGTCAGTGCGGGCTCGGCGGCGATGAACACCTCGTGCAGTCGGGCGACGGTGCTGTCGAGCGTCGTCAGTGCCTCGCTGGTCATCGTGCGGTGTCCTTCCAGGCGGGTGCGCCGGTCGGGGCGTGCCAGAGATCGAGCCAGCCGTCGGCGAGTTGGGTGAGGGTGATCGAGAAGCCGCTCATGTCCAGTGCTGCGACGAATGTGCCGACCTGGACCGCCGAGATTTCGCGACCTCGGGTGGTGAGGGTGCGCGCCGCGAGCTCGAGAACTGTGCAGAGTTCGAGTTCCGTCGTCGCACCGAGCCCATTGATCAACAGTAACAACGGCTTTCGAGGATCGCCGGGCAGTGAGGCGAGGATATCGGTGAGCATCCGGTCGACAAGTTCCGCGAGTGGTGGCCTGGTAATCGAGGTCGAGGCGCGTTCGCCGTGAATTCCGACCCCGTATTCGAGCTGATCCGGTTCGAGTTCGAAGGCGCGCGCCCCGGTATTCGGTGACGTGAGCGCCTCGGTGGCCACCGCGATACTGCGGCTGTGCTCGGCCACCTCGTGGCCGAGCGAGGTGAGCGAGGTGAGCGTGTCACCGCGGTCCGCGGCGGCGCCGAGGATCTTTTCGACAACGATGGTCGCGGCGGTCCCGCGTCGTCCCGTCGCCGTCTCATCCGATTCGGTGGCGACGTCGTCGTCGACGAGGACCCGGCCGACCTCGATACCGTCGGCGGCGAGCCGTTCGGCGGCGATGCCGAAATTGATCTTGTCTCCGGTGTAGTTCTTGACGATGTGCAGCACCCCACCGGCACGAGCGACGGCCTTGCTCGCCTCGTAGACCTGGCGGTTGTGCGGCGAGGCGAAGATCTTTCCCGGTACGGCCGCGTCGAGCATCCCCATTCCCACGAATCCGACGTGCATCGGCTCGTGGCCGGAACCGCCGCCGGAGACGAGGGCGACCCGCCGTGTCGGCGCACCGCGATCGTGGTGCACGAACAGTGGGTCGGTGGTTATCCGGACCCACGGGTTTCGGCGCACGAAACCTTGCAGCGAAACCTCGGGGCCCTGGCCTGGTTCGTGTAGGAACAGTGCGGGCACAGACATCCTCCTCGTCGATCGACGGCGCGATGTCCAGTATCACGGGGCCGGATGAAGTCGTGTTCCCAGGTGTTCGCTCGGACCGGCCACAGGCCCGCAATCGAGCGGCCTTGGGACTACGCCTCGACACCATTGTTCTGCGCCGGTGGATGAATGACCCCGTTCACGTAGCTGCTGCCCGGCGAGTACGTGTGCTCACGCACCGCGTCACCCGAATTGCCCTCGATCGTGTGAATCGTGCCGTTGGCATCGACCTTCTCGACCAGGCCGATGTGGCCGACTCCGTTCAGGACGATGAGGTCGCCCACCTGGGCGCGGGAGGCTTTGTCGGCGAGCCCGTGGCGTTGTGCGTCTGCCCAGATCGTGGGCACGCTGACGGCCAGCCCGTGACTGTCGGTGGCGGTCCAATTCAACGGGATGTGCGCCTGCTTCCAGGCCCAGGTGGCGAAAGCCGCGCACCACGGCCCGTCGATGTTGTAGGGCTTGCCCGGCAGGTGGTTGACGCCTGTTTCGTGGACGTTGAGCTGGCTCATGGCGGCCTGGATGGCGCCAGGGGCACCGGGCGCCAGCGGAAGCGGGACAATACTTCCCGGCCCTGCCGGCGTGCCGGGCGTCGACCACGGCGTCGCACCGGCGCTCGGCGTGCCGCCGGACGGATATGTCGCGGTGGGGCGGTAGGTGGGGACCGAGTTCTCGATGGTTCGCTTCTGGTGCTGGATCTGCCTCGCGGCAGACCCGACCTTGCCGTGCACATAGCTGACGGCGTCGAGGGCGGCGGTGATCAGGCGCAGTTCGTCAGCCGGTGCCAACGGTTGATGGCTCTCGTTCATCTTCGAGGCGTATTCGAGCGTGCCTTGGAGGCGGTGCACCTTGGCCATGCAGTCGGTGAAGGTCCCGTTCGAGGTGTCGAAGGTGGAGTAGTAGGCCTTACGGACGTCGTCGTTGTGGCCGCTGATCGCCACCTTGGCGGCGCGTATCTTCGCCAGCGTCGCGGCGTGGCTGTCGACCAGGGCGGCGTAGTCGTGTTTGTCGTCGAGTCCGTCGTGGAGCAGTCCTTGCTTGCCCATTTGGTACAGCAGGTCGGGCTGTTCGGACGGCTTTCCCGAGGCCAGCAAACCGATCGATCGGCGCAGCGCCGTCTGCACCGCGTCGAGAACGGCAATGAGGCCCTTGTGTGCTCCGGCCGGCGGAGTCAGGGTGATGTCGCTGAGTTGAAATGTGCTCGGGCTCATCGTGTTACCTGCGGGAGAGTCACGATCGGGGTCGGTCGGGGTGAGCGGCGCGCCACCTGAGCAACCCGGCGATCAGCGCGTCGACTTGGCTGCCCGACAGGATAACTGTGCCGCATCGCGCGGGTTCGGTGATCGAGAATCTGAGCTCGTCCTCCGATATCGCCGGTTGCTCGCAGCCGAGCAGCGGTGCTTCGGCCGCGATATACCCGTCGAGCATCGTCCCGATGTAGTAGGCGGGGTTGTCGTCGGGGCCGAAGGTGAGCCGACTGCCCAGCATGCGATCGACGATCGCGTGGATCTCGGGGATGACCTGTTCCGGCGGCCGGCCCGAATCGCGTGCGTGTTCCTCGATCATCGCAGCGAGCGGGCCGGTGGGATCGCTACTGGCGGAGACGATTTCATCGATACTGTGGCAGTTCCAGTCGATGTCGCCGTGCTCCATCCGGTCGGTGATTACCGACATCAGGCGGACTGCCAGGTCCTTGTCGGTGTGTCGGGGCATGCGGTCGGCCTTTCGGATACGGGTCTCACCCGCCGACGGTGTGGCTGGGCGTAGCGGAAGGGACAGATGTGGTTCGGCGATGTCGTTGATGGACCAACCCCGCGCATATCGCCGCTGCCGTCACGACTGTGGTCAGTGCCAGGGAGTTTCGCGTCGCGGAGGTGAAGGCCATGGCCGCCACGATGGTGACCAGCGCCGCGGCCACCAGATACGACAGGTAAGGGTGCCCCCACATTCGAACTCCGCGTTCGAAATCGACGTCGGCTCGCGCGTTGCGACGAGAGACGATTTGCGTGGCGCAAATGCAGAGATAGACCACGACGGCCACCGAGCCCGACGAGTTCAACAAGAAGGTGAACACCGCGCCCGTCGGCAGGAAGTAGTTGGCGCCGACCGCGACGAATCCCGCACTGGCGGCGGCGAGCACCGCCGCGACGGGCACGGCGGATGCTCCTGGGCGGCCGAGGAGCGCCGGCGCCTCCCCGCGCTGGGCCAGCGAGAACAACATCCGCGAGGACGAGTAGATGCCTGAATTGAGGCACGACAGTACGGAAGTGAGCACGATGAGATTCATCACCGTCCGCGCTCCGGGGAGCCCCAGTGTGGAAAGAACTGCGGTATAGGGACTCTCGGTGACCACGGCGGCATCCCAAGGCAGCAACGTGACCACGACGAGCACGGAACCCACGTAGAAAATCACGATACGCCAAGCGACACTGCGCATGCTGCGCCTGACCGCGCGGCCGGGATCGGC
Organism: Nocardia nova NBRC 15556; assembly: GCF_001613005.1. Taxonomy (GTDB): domain Bacteria; phylum Actinomycetota; class Actinomycetes; order Mycobacteriales; family Mycobacteriaceae; genus Nocardia; species Nocardia nova. The sequence goes on from NZ_BDBN01000018.1 coordinate 62,564, forward strand.
GGCCTCACCGGCGGCGATGGTGACCAGTTCGGTGCCGAAATAGGAGAAGAACACCGTCAGCACGGCCACCAGTACGGGGCCCCCGCCGCGAGGGAACAATCCGCCGTGTCCGAGCAGGTTCGTGGTGCCCGGTGAGCTGTGATGGGGCAGCAGCCCGAGAATCGCGGCACCGCCGATACCAATGAACAAGACGATCGCGGTGACCTTGATCAGCGCGAACCAGAACTCGAACCGAGCGAACGAGGTGACCGCGGTCAAGTTCACCGCGGTGAGGGCGGTCATGAAGCCCAGAGCGGCGAGCCAGGTGGGCACCGCGGGCGCGAGCTGGTGCGCGATCGCAGCGCCGGCGATCGCCTCGAAAGCCACTGTGACACACCAGTGGTAGGCGTAGAGCCATCCGACGGCGAGGCCCGCCCACGAACCCAGCTCCCGTGAGGCGTAGGCGGAGAACGAACCCGTGGCCGGGTGGGCGGTGGCGAGTTCGGCGAGCATCCGCATGACGAGCACCACCAGCAGTCCGGTGCACAGATATACGAGCACGATCCCCGGCCCGACGGCCGAAATCGTTGCACCACTGCCGACGAACAGTCCGGCGCCGATGACGCCGCCGATACCGATCATCGTCATCTGGCGGGTGCTGATGGCGCGTTGGAGGTTTTCCGACGTGGACAGCGAGGTGGGCACGGTGGCGCCTTCTTCCTGAACCTCTGGGCGGTGACCCAGGTAATCGCTTGCCCCCCTTATGAAACACGCCATTCCCACGGGATGCAAGAGAAGTTGCATAGAAACTGTTTTGTGCAACTATTGCTTGCAGCCGGCGTAGCCGTGCTCGAGCCGACGAAGGGACATACCGACCGTGACGACAGTGGTGACGACTCGATCCGACGATCTGATGACGCTGACCTTGAACCGCCCGGATCGACTGAACGCGGTCAGCGAGACGATGTACGAAACACTGATCGAGCAACTGACTCTTGCCGATTCCGCACCAGAGGTCCGCGCCGTCGTCATCACCGGCGCGGGACGCGCCTTCTGTGTCGGCGCCGACATGAAAGCCCACAGCTCCGGCACCCGCGACCGCTCCGACCGCGAGCGCTACCTGCTGCTGGCGCAGACAGTGTGTGAGCGGATACAGACGATGAACACCCCGGTAGTCGCCGCCGTCAACGGCTACGCGCTCGGAGCGGGCGCTGAAATCGCCGTCAGCGCAGACTTTCTCGTCGTCGCGTCGGATGCTCGGATCGGCTTCCCGGAGGTCGGCCTCGGCACCTTCGTGGGCGGCGGAGTCACACACCGCCTACCGCGGCTCGTGGGCCTGCGCCGCGCCACCGAACTGCTCTTGCTCGGTGAACGATTCAGCGGAGCGGACGCGCACGCGTGGGGTCTGGCGTATCTGGCGGTGGACAGTGGCAGCGTCGTCGCAGCGGCTCAGGCGCTGGCCGCCACGTTGGCCAGGAAAGCCCCGCTGTCTGTCGGCCGAATGAAACAGGCGCTGCGCCACAACGACTCTCTCGACGCGGCGCTCGAATCCGAACCACACCAGATTCTCGCGTTGATGCAGACGCGGGACTGGGCCGAGGGTGTCGCGGCTTTCACCGAGCGGCGCGCCCCCCGCTTCGAAGGAAAGTAGGAAAGCGCTGTGGTTCAAGCACATTCCGCATTGACCGCTGTACAGACCGCTCCCGCGCGATCGGCCCTCGCCCGCTTGTTCGAGCCGCGGTCGGTCGCGGTCATCGGCGCCTCCGCCGATCCTGGCAAACGCGGCTACCAGGCCGTTCGTGGACTTCAGGAGGCCGGTTACGCCTATCCGGTGTATCCGGTGAATCCCCGCGGCGGCCGCATCCTGGGTCTCGAGGTCGCGTCATCGATCGCCCAGCTTCCCTATGGCGTCGACGTCGCCCTCATCGCCCTGCCCGCCGCTGCCGTTCCCGACGCTCTGCGCCGTTGCGCGGCGGTGGGGATTCCCGCGGCGGTGGTGTTGGCCAATGGATTCGAGGAGACCGGTGCGGCGGGCGCGCAGGCGCAGACCGCATTGGCTCGAGCGATCGCCGAGACCGGCATCCGCGTCGTCGGACCCAACACGTCGGGCCTTCTCAACCTCGCCACGGGCGCGAATCTCGTTGGTGTACAGAATGTTCCGCCTGGTGCCATCAGCGTGATCACGCAGAGCGGGAATATGCTGCTGTCGCTGGTCAACGACCTTCGGACACTGCGGGGCACCGGAATCCACGCCTATGTCGGACTCGGCAACCAGGTCGATGTGAGCTACGACGAATGCCTCGCCGAACTCGCGCGTCATCCCGAAACCGGGGTGATCGCCATTCATATCGAAGGATTCACCGACGGGCGTGCGTTCCTCCGGTCCGCGGCGCAGGCGATCCGGGACACTCCCGTGGTGGTCCTTCGCGGTGGACGGTCGCAGGCCGGTCGGGCCACCGCGCGTTCACACACCGCATCCGTGGCCGGATCCGACGCTGTCGCCGCCGCCGTGCTGCGCCAAGCGGGCGTGGAATCGGCCGAACGATCCGACGAACTCGCTGTGCTCGCCAATGCCCTGGCCTCCACCCACCCGATGGCCCTCGGACGCGGCGTGGTCGTGCTGTCGGACGGCGGTGGACACGCCGCGCTGGCCGCCGACGCGCTGGCCGCCGCAGGTGTCGAACTCGCCGCCCTCGCCGACGACACCCGCGACGCACTGCGGCAACTCCTCGGCCCCGCGGCGGCGGTGTTCAATCCCGTCGATGTCGCGGGCGCCACGGACACCGATCCCGCTCTCTTCGCCGACGCGGTCGAGATCCTGACCCGTGATCCAGCGGTGGGGCTGGTGCTGATCGTCGGTATGTACGGGGGCTACCACCTGCGCTTCGATGCCGCACTGGCCGAGCAGGAGGCCGCCGCCACGGCGCGACTGCTGGAATGTACTGCCGCGCAGAAGGTTCCGCTGGTCGTGCACAGCTGCTACGCCGGTGAGCGGAATGTTCACCACGACCTGATGCGCGCCCGAGGGGTATCGGTGACCAGTTCCCTCGATCACGCGGCCCGTATCGTCGCGGCCCTGCGACGACGCGGCAGAATCCTGGCCACCGCAGCCCAGCGGTCGTCGTTCGCCCTGCCTCGTCCTGCACCGCGGCTGGTCTCGGATCGGCCGGTGCTCGACGAACCCTCCGCCAGAACCTTTCTCAGCCGGCAAGGCATCGATGTCGGCGAATGGACGGTGGCACCGACGATCGCCGACGTCGTCGTCGCCGTCCGGGAATACCGCCGGCCGTGCGCGTTGCGGATCGTATCGCCGGATGTGGTGCACAAATCTGACGTGGGTGGTGTGCGGTTGCATGTGGCGGCCGCGGACGCCGAGGCGACCGCCACGGCCATGATCGGGTCGGTGACCTCCGGCGTGCCCGGTGCGCGGATCGACGGGATCATCGTCACTCCGATGGCCGAGCCGGGCGTCGAGTTGCTCGTCGGCGCGATGCGTGATCCGGTCTTCGGACCTGTCGTCGCCTTCGGCAGCGGCGGGGTACTGGTCGAAGCACGGGACGACGTCACCTTCCGCGCCGCGCCGCTCACCGACGTCGAAGCCCTCGAGATGATCGAGGAAACCAGGGCGTCACGTCTACTCGATGGCCACCGCCACCTGGAAGCGATCGATCGGAAACAGCTGGCGCGCCTGCTGGTTCGCGTCGGCGCGATCGTCGCGGCGCACCCGGAGATCGCCGAACTCGATCTCAACCCTGTGATCGCTTCCGGCACTGCGATCCTTCCGGTCGACGTTCGCATCATTTTGTCCGACAACGACACCGAGGAGGCCGGACGGTGAGTGGGCCGGTGCGGATCGACCGCCGCGGTGACGTGGTGGTGTGGACTCTCGACAACCCGGCCACACGAAACGCGATCTCCGACCCCGAAACCATCGCGGCACTGGAGGACGCCATCGCCGAGGCCGACCATGATCTCGGCGTGCGCGTCGCCATTCTCACCGCGGCCGGCCCAGCGTTCTCTTCGGGAGGCAACATCAAGGACATGCGCGACCGGACGGGAATGTTCGGCGGCAGTCCGGCGGAGCTGTATCGCAATTACCGGCACGGCATTCAGCGCATTCCGAAAGCACTGTATTACTGCGAAGTTCCGACGATCGCGGCGGTGAACGGGCCTGCCGTGGGCGCCGGCTGCGACGTGGCGATGATGTGCGACATTCGGATCGCATCCACCGCCGCGACCTTCGCGGAAAGCTTCGTGCGAGTCGGCATCGTTCCCGGTGACGGCGGGGCATGGCTGCTTTCCCGCGCGATCGGCCCGGCCCGCGCTGCGGAAATGGCTTACACCGGCGAGCCGGTCGACGCGGCGACCGCGCTCGAGTGGGGCCTGATCTCCGCGGTTGTCGAGCCGGCGCTGCTTCTCGAATCGGCACACACCCTCGCGACGCGGATCGCGCGGCAACCGCCGCATGCGCTGCGGATGACCAAACGCCTGTTGCGTTCGGCCGAAAACCACAGTCTGGAAGGTATTTTGGATCTCTCCGCAGCGATGCAGGCCGCGGTCCACCACACCGCCGACCACGCCGAGGCCGTCGCGGCGATGCTGTCCCGCCGAGAACCCCGGTTCACCGGGACGTAGTCGATGATCCGTGAAATGTGTTGTTGCCGTTGCCTTCGGTGAACGCCTCAGCAGAGGTAAATGGCTCAGCGGACGCGAGTAGGAGAATCGGCGGGGTGCGAACCCTGGAACTGGTGGACGAGTTGGCGGCGATCGTCGGTCGAGCCCATGTGCTCACCGATCCGGACGTCGTCGCCGGACACGTAGTCGACTGGACCGGCCATTGGGTAGGGAGCACCTGCGCCGTGGTCCGCCCCGCCGACACCGCGGAGACCTCCGCGGTCCTGGCGGCCTGCCACCGGGCCGGGGTCGCCGTCGTTCCGCAGGGCGGAAATACCGGCTTGGTCGGCGGGTCCGTTCCGATGCGGGGCGAGTTGGTGCTCAGTACCGCTCGTCTCGACGAGATCGAGCGCGTGGACCCGATCGGCCGCACCATCGCCGCAGGTGCCGGCGTGACCGTCGCCCGAGCCCAGCAGGCCGCGCGCGCCCACGATCTCGACCTGGGAGTCGATCTGGCCTCGCGGGATTCGGCGACGCTCGGCGGGATCGTCGCTACGAATGCCGGCGGCATCCGCATGATCAAGAACGGCAACACCCGTCATCAGGTGCTCGGACTCGAAGCGGTGCTGGCCGACGGCCGAACAGTCCGTCGCTGGAAGGAATTGACCAAGGACAACGTCGGATACGACCTGCCCGGGCTGCTCGCCGGCTCGGAGGGCACGCTGGCGGTGATCACCCGCGTACTCATGCGGCTGGTCGTTCCGCCGCGGGAAACGCACGTTGCGCTCATCGGCGTCGGCACCGTCGGCGTCGCATTGCGCCTCATAGCCGAAATACAGCGTGCCGGAATCACAGTGGAGGCCGCGGAACTGATGACCCGGGCCGGTATCCATTTGGTCCGCACGCACTGCGCGCTTCGACCACCGCTCGCTGCCGACCCCGCGTACTACCTGCTGGTCGAGGTGTCGGGCCGGCCGGAAACCCAGGCAGCGCTGTTCGACGTGCTGGAAGCCGCCGGACCGAATGTGCTCGACGCGGCCGTGGAGCAGGGACCCGCGCATCGGCTCTGGCGGTACCGGGAAGGACACACCGAAGCGGTGAGCGCCGAATCATCCACTCCGCCGGTGAAACTCGATCTGTCCACCCCGGTGCGGGAAATCGAGCCGTTCCTCTCAGCGCTCGGCGAGGATCTCGCCGAATCGGCTCCCGCTGTGCGCGCGATCTGTTTCGGGCACCTGGGCGACGGCAACATCCACGTGAATCTTCTCGATGTCGCCGCCGACGACCGCGATGCGGTGACCGATACGGTGCTGCGGCGGGTGGCCCTCCACGACGGCAGCATCAGTGCCGAGCACGGAATCGGGCGGGCGAAGGCTCGATGGATCGGGCTCGGTCGCAGCGACGTCGATCTCGACATCATGCGGTCGATCCGAGCTGCCCTGGATCCGGCACGACTGCTCAACCCGCACATTCTTCCCGCGAAATGATCTTCATTCCTGCCGAGAAGTTGCTCAGCCGCGAGCAGACGTGGTCCCACTGCGGTAGATACCGAAACTGCTCAGCAGGTTCTCTTCCTCCAGCAGAGTCGATCGAACGCTGTGACCGAGGGTTTGGGCGACACCGGCGGCCAACGCCTGTGCCAAAGCGGTGAACGCGGTCATCGACCGGAGCACCGAGGCACTGGACGCATCGACGAGAAAACAATCGTGGGCGGTCGTCGCCAGCGGAGACCCGGCGTTATCGGTCAGCGCCACCACGTGCGCACCGCGGTCGCGTGCCCACTGCGCGGCGCGCACGGTATCGGTGCTGTAGCGATGAATGGAGATCGCGACGAAACAGTCGCCCGCACGCACGCGGCGCAGTTCGTCGGTGAGCGAGCCGGCCGCACCGTTGATGGTGTGCACATCCTCGCGCAGCATGCCGAGCAGATATCCGAGCAAGTAGGCCGGGGCATGAGATTTACGCAGACCCAGCACGTGGACGTGGGCATCGCGTGCCAGGTGTTCGACCACGCGGTGCCAGGTCGGCTCCTCGATACGGGCGAAGGTGCGGGCGATGTTCGCCTGATCCAGCGCTGCGGCCTGTTCGAGTACTCCGCTGCCGACGTTTCCGAGCTGCTCCATGCTGTCGAAGCGGCGCAGCAGTTGCGCCTGCTCCTGCAGATGTTCGCGGCACAGACGGATCAGCCCCGGGTAGCCCTGCAAGCCCAGGCCATTGGCGAACCGAACGACGGTCGCCTGGTTCACCCCGACCGCGGAGGCGAGCTCCGAGACGGTCATGAACGCGACGGTCTCGGGATCCGACATCACGCGCTCGGCGAGCTTGCGATGCGAGGGCGACATCGAATCCAGACGCCGGCGCAGTTCGGCCAGAAGTTCGTCGAAGCTCGCAGGGCCCGACGTCGACTGCTCACTTGTGGCGGCCATGGTCGCTCCATTCTCCGAACTGTCCGGAGGGTCGGCGGATCCGGACACCTGAACTCTAATGGGCCGCGGTGCAGCTATCGATCGCCGTTCGAGGCCGACTGCGGTCGCACCGCCAAGGTGGGGTCCGCCGGCGGGCTGGAGCGAAAGAGGTTCTGCCGCCGGGGATCAGGAGGCCGGCTTGGGCTGGGAAAGGTCCTTGATACCGGTGATCGCCGTGATGATGTTGTCGATGGTGGAGGTGCCGCCCTCGAGGGCCGAGCTGCCGGAGTCGAGCATGGCCGAGCCCGACGACAATCCGGCGGAACCGGAGGACGAACCGCTGTCCGCCGAGCCCGTGCTCAGCTGCGCGGGGGCGGTGGTGCCCGAGTCGGCCGAGGGTGCGGCCGCGGAGGCGATGGCGACCGGGCCGAAGAACAGCGCGGCGGCGGAGAGGGTGGCGGCAGCAAAGATCTTGCGAGAGACCATGTACGGGAGTTCCTTCCACAGATGAATAACGATGCCATCACGGCGCGTAACCCAAATATATGAAGGTGAAATGTGTAAATCCACTTTCGTTACTGTGTGAATGGTCACGGTTAACAGCTGGCGAACTGCGCCTTTCGTGCAGATCTCGGAATTGATCTTGCATTCTTTCCGTTAATTACATGATCAATTCTCCGGGCTTCCGGCCGATGCCTCGAATCGCGGTCCGCGGGCTGTCGGAGGGATCACGTGCGGCGTAATCTACGTCACATCGCCACTCGGCGTCGCCCACTCGACCAAGGAGTCCTGATGGTCCTCTTCATCGACGTGCACGAACATCTGCCCGAAGGCACGACGGTGCGGGACGTGGCCGCCGCTCATGCCGCCGACGTGGCGATCCAGGGAGATTACGGCGTGACGTACCAGCGCTACTGGGTCGACGAAGCGAGCCACACGGCGTTCTGCCTGGTCGATGCCCCGGACGCGGATACCGCGATCACCGTCCATCGCGAGGCGCACGGGCTCGTTCCCGACCGGATCTACCCGGTGGTCGAGGGCGACTGATCGTCTCCGCCGGAACGTCCACGCCCCGGCTCGGTCGGCCCGCGGCGTCCGAACGAATGCGGCTGAGATCGCCCGCGTCCTTGTGCCGACGCCCGGTACTTCGGATATCGGTGCGTCAGCGCCCGAAAACGTTCACTTCGATCTCACCGCCGAGGCGATAGCCCTCGGACAGATGCAGATTGTCGCCGCTCCAAAATCTGCCCGGGTCGTACCAATTCGGGCGCTTCTCCGGCAGCAATCCCATCGCTTGGTAGGTCAGGGCGACGATTTCCGCGCAGTAGGCGTTCTCCAGGCCGGCTTCGGTTTCGCGGTGCTTCGAACGCTTCGGTCGCGGTATCCGGCCCCGGAACCACCGGCCGGCCAGCGCGCTTGTCGAGGGAAAAGGCATGCCGTCCAGCCGTGCGACCGTCCGCAGGGCCGCATCCTCCATCTCGGGTGTCACAGGGCGATCGAGCTGGCGCAGCCAGGCTTGCTGCCCGTAATCATTGGTCCAGCGCAGGACCGCGGCCTGCAGGTCGTGCAGCTGGGCGCCGCGATGGTGGTTGCCGGACCAGACATCCGGCAGCGCCCGGCCGAGTTCGGCATGCCAGATGAGGGCCGGCAGGTCGTCGACGACCACCGCCATGCCGACATGGTTGACCGGGCTGTTGGTCAGGCCCCGGATCGCGCGATCGGCGCCGGAATGTCCACGGAACAACCACAAGTCGCCCGTCCGCGTGAGTTCGACCGCTTCATCCAAACCGATACTCGAGGGCGCTTCGCGTGGCACAGCGACTAGCCTAGGCCGTATGCGGTGGTGGAAAGTACTCGGCTTGGCAGGAGCCGCGGGTGTCGCGGCGACCGGAGTGGTCATCGTGCGCTCCGAGCGCAAGCGCCGGGCCTACACCCCGGATCAGGTCCGGGAGCGCCTGCACGCCCGCCTCGGCGACCAAGCCGAGCCGATCGGCGACGGCGAGGACTGATCCGGGACGGGAAGCGTTCGCCCGCAACAGTTTCCATTCCGTGGGCGCGCAGTGGTGAGCGAACTGTTCTTGTCGGAAGAAAGCCCCAGTTCGTAGGTCAGTAGTTACCGCCGGGCGGGTATTCGGAGAAGAACTGCTGCAGGAACGGGGTGGCGGCGTCGAGGCCCCACCGGACAGCGCCGAGTGGGCAATGGGTGACCAGGTCACCGCCCACCCAGTCCCGACATCGCAATCCCTCGCACGAACGACTTCTGCGCGAACGCGTAGATCACCAGCATCGGCGCCACCATCAGGATGGAGGTCGCCATGAGGATCGGCCAGTTGGTTTCGTACTGGCCCTGCAGGCGCACCAATCCCAGTGTGAGCGTGGAGATCTCGTCGCGCTGGATCATCACCAGCGGCCACAGGAAGTCGTTCCACACCGTCACCCAGGTGAGGACCGCGAGCACCATCACCGCCGGGCGGGCGTGGGGGAGCAGAACGCGCCAGTAGGTCTGCCAGACCGAGCAGCCGTCGAGAATGGCGGCTTCCTCCAGTTCGACCGGCAGGGTGATGAAGAACTGGCGCATGAGGTAGGTGCCGAAGGCGCTGCCGAACAGGCCCGGCACGATCATGGCCAGGGGGCTGTCCACCCAGCCGAAGGTGCGCATGAGGATGAACTGGGGGATGACGGTGACGGTCGCAGGGACCATCAGGGTGGCGAGGTAGGCGACGAACAAGACGTCGCGACCCTTGAACGGCAAGCGGGCGAAGGCATATCCGGCCAGCGAGCAGAAGAACACCTGACCCGCGGTGACACAGCCGGCGTAGAGCACGGTGTTGAAGAAGATCCGCCCGAACGGCATCAGGTCGAAGATGTCGCGGTAGTTCGACCACGCCGGGTGGGCCGGGAGGATGCTGGTGTCGGAGATGTTGCCCTGCTTTTTCAGCGAACTCGACAACGCCCACAGCAGCGGAAACAGCGCGCACCATGCCATCGCGACGAGCACCAGGTACAGCAGTATCCCGCGCCCGGTACGGCGGAGAACGGCACGATTCGCGGTCGCGGTCGCCACCTAGGCCTCGCTTTCGTAGGCATCGCCGCGGGTGAATCGCAATTGGAGCAGTGTCAATGCCAGCAGGATCGCGAAGATCACCCAGGCGAGTGCACAGGCGTAGCCGATGTCGTCGAAGGAGAAAGCGTTCTGGTACAGCATGATTCCGAGCACGTACGTGCCGGTTTCGGGACCGCCCTTGCCGCCGGTGAGGACATAGGCCTGATCGAACACCTGGAACGAGTTGATGACCGTGATGACGAACGCGAACGCCAGCGCGGGCCGGATCAGCGGCACGGTGATCGAGCCGAACCGGCGCACCGCTCCGGCGCCGTCGATACGGGCGGCCTCGTAGATGTCGGCCGGTATGCCCTGCATGGCGGCGAGCAGGACGACGGTGACGAAGGGGACGCTCTTCCACACACTGACCAGGCACAGCGAGACCATCGACCACCCGGGGTCGGTGAGCCACGGGACCGGACCGATGCCGATCCAGCCGAGGGCGGTGTTGAGCACGCCGTAGTCGGTGCTGAAGGTGAGCCGCCACACCACGGCCATCGCCACGGTCGAGGCGACCAGCGGCATGAACATGATGCTGCGAAAGATGCCGATACCCTTCAGTTGTCGATTCAGGGCCGCCGCGACGGCGATACCGATGGCGATGGTCGGGATCAGCGTGCCGACGGTGAAGATCACCGTGTTGCGCAAGGCCACCCAGAACAGTGGGTCGTGTGCGAAGAGCCGGCGGAAGTTGCCGATACCGATGAACTTCGGCGGACTGAACAGATCCCAGCTGTGCAGGCTCAGATACAGCGTGAACACCAAGGGGAAGGCCATGAACACCGCGACCGCGATCAGGTTGGGGGCGATGAACATTCGGCCCGCGGCGGCCTTGCGCCGGCTCAGCGGTGAGCGATGGTTGCTCACTGTGCCCGGTGAGGTCCGGGACACCTGCACCCCGTCGGCACAGCGAACCGCTGTGCGATTGTCGCTCACTGCGCCTCCAGGAGGTCGTTGATCTGCCGGGCGAGGCCGTGCTTGAACCACTCCGCGGAGGCGGCGCCGCGGAACACGTGGTCGTATCCCTGCTGGATCACCGCGTCGACACGTGGCCATGCGGGTGTGACCGGCAGGTTGTTGGCGTGGTCGCCGCCGTGGAACACCTCGAGGTTGTGCACCTTCGCATGTGCCTGCGCGAACCCGTCGGAGCCGAGCGCCGATTTCAACGCGGGAACGAACAGTCCCGATTTCGCGATGACCGCCTGACCGACCGGCCCGGTGGCGAATTTGACGAATTCCCAGGCCTGCTCCTTGCGCGGGCTGTCTGCGGCGATGGACAGGCCGGTGGTGCCGATATCGGACCGCGCGGCGGTACCGCGCGGGCCGACCGGTAGCACCGTGACGTCGAAATCGAGGTCTTCCTGGCCGGCGTAGGTGCTGTACATCCAGTGCCCGGACAACGCCATCGCGGCTTTGCCCTGGGCGAACATGTCCGACGAGGAAAGCGATTGCTGGAATTCGATTGTCGGCATCACCCGGTGCTTGGTGGACAGGTCGGTGTAGAACTGGACGCCCTCGATGAAGGCGTCGTTGTCGATGTTGGTGCGGGTCGGGTCGACGGACGGGGTGAACCATTCGATGCCGTTGTTCATCCCGAAGCAACTGGCGGAGTAGTAGACGGTCCAGGGATCCACGAACCCCCATTGGATGACGTCGCCGGAGCTGTCACGTTTGGTCAGCGCCTGTGCGGCGCCGAGGAATTCGTCGAAGCTCCAGGCATCCTCCCAGCGTGTGGGCGGAGGTGCGAGTTTGGCGTCGGCGAAGAGTTTGCGGTTGTAGTAGAGGAAGATTCCGGCCCACTGCTCGGGCAGCGCGTGCTGCGCGTTCTTGTAGCGGAACGTGTTGTACAGGGGCATCGAGCTGTCCTGCTTCAGCTCGGCCGCGTACACCGGGTCCTTGTCCAGGATCGTGTCGAGATTTTCGAAGATGCCGCGTTCGGCGAGGAAGGAATAGGACAGATCCCACGACATCAGCACGTCCGGGCATTTACCGCCCGCACAGTAGGTCAGGATCTGAGTCTGTGGATCAGGGCCGGACATCTGAGTCCGGATCTTGATGTCCGGGTGCAGCTTGCGAAACTCGTCGATGATCTCGAGCCGGACCTTCGCCTCGTCGGGTTTGGCCTGGAAGAAGAAGGTGAGCGCGTCGTCGTTGTCACCGCAACCGGCTATCGAGGGCGCGGCCGCCGCCGCCCCGGCCGCCGCCGCACCCCGCAGGAGCGTGCGCCGGTCGAACCTTCGAGTCGATGCCACCCGCGCCCCCGTTCGGCTGCAACAAGCGAACTTCATTGCAGAAGAACGTAATACCGCGGGGGCTGATTCGTCTGGAAAATACGCACGAGACCGGCCGCACGTGCCCTCCCGCTCGTGACCGGGCCGGGGCAGCCCGTGGACATGCGGGCAGATTCTCGACAATCCCAGGTGGGCAAACTCTGGTCAACCCCCTCGATGCCCACGCGCGGCATACTGGAGTCATAGCGCCGACGTCGTCCTCGGGAGGATCGAGATGGCAAACAACGGGCCTTTCGGGATCGATCCGGAAGAATTCGAGCGCGCTCTGCGCGAGGCGGAAGTCGAGTTTCGCGACCTGCTCGGTAAGGCCGCCGGATACCTCGACCGCAGCACCGTCAATTCGCTGACGTCGCTGTTCGGCCAGTTCGTTCAGCCGGATCGCGCGCGGACGCCGGAACCGGACGACGCGACGACCGGGGAGACCGGCAGCGGGGTGTGGGCCGTCTACAGCGTCGACGACGCCGGTGAGGCCCGGGTCGAGCAGGTCTTCCCGACCGAACTCGAGGCCTTACGCGCACATCGCGACAACACCGACGAACGCCGCAAGGTGCGATTCCTGCCCTACGGCGTCCCTGCCAGCGTGCTCGACCAGACCTGAGGGCGCAACGGCCGGCGGCGACCTTCCCGGGTGGCCGTCCCAGCGGTCTCCTCAGTGCGGCGTCGCCGCCGCATTCTCGACCGTCAAGGCGAGAGCCTGCGGGTCTTCGTCGGGTTGACCGGTGCCGGTGGTGATCAGGTCGTGCAGGCTCCGGTCGATGTAGAACGACCAGCCCTTGCGGCAGGCGTCGAAGCATTCGAACGCCGGGGTGAGGCCGACGTGGGTGAAGCGGAGTTCGGTGGTGTCGGCGCGGCGGGTGATCTCGAAACGGATTTCGGTGTCGTTCCATTCGGTCTGGTCGTCGACCAGGGTGAGCCGGGCGTCCAAAACGCGCCAGACGACGCGGTCGTGCGGGACGACCTCGGTGACCTCGATGGTGGCGCGATGCACGCCCGGAACCTCGTACGTGAAGACGTCTCCGGGCTTTTCGCTGCGTCCGGTGAGCGCTTTCGACCACCAGCCACGCACGTCGAGCACGGCGCCGAAGGCGGTTTCGGGGGTCCGGTCGACGGCGAAGGTCGTCGTGAAGTTCTGCTCGGTCATGGGGTGCTCCCTGAAGGGGTGGGTGAATCGGCCGCGATATTCAACCGATGGGTTGACAGTAGGTGCGGGAAGACGGAATAGTCAACCATGTGGTTGAGAATTCTTCGGAGCGGCTCGACGTGGTTTTCCACGCGCTGTCGGACTCCACGCGCCGCTCGATGCTGCGCACACTGGCGCGGCGCCAGTGCAGCGTGGGGGAGCTGGCTGCCCCGTTCGACATCTCGCTCGCGGCCGCGTCCAAGCACATCAAAGTGCTCGAGCGCGCGGGGCTGGTACGACGCAGCGTGCACGGGCGCACCCATCTGTGCCGGCTCGATCCGCACCCGTTGCGAGAGTGCGCCGAATGGGTGAACTTCTACGAGCGGTTCTGGAATCAGAGCCTCGACGCTTTGGAAGCAGCACTGCTACAGGAGGATTCGCGAGATGAGTGACTACGGGGAGGTCGTCGAACCGGGCACGGTCCGCATCGAACGGCTACTGCCCGGGCCCATCGAACGGGTCTGGGCGTATCTGACCGATATCGACAAGCGCGCGACCTGGCTGGCCGGCGGGCTGCTCGAACAGGTCACCGGCGGCCGGGTCGAACACATCTTCCGGATTCACGAGCTCACCGGCGAAGGCGATCCCGCCGCGGTGGCCGACCGCAGGCACGGCGAGGTGCTCGAATGGGATCCTCCGCATCTGCTGCGCCACACCTGGAGCAGCGGCGGCGGCCTCGCCGACTCGGAGGTGACCTTCGCGCTCGAGCAGGTCGCCGACAAGGTCCGTCTGACGGTCACCCACCGCCGGCTCCCGACCCGCGGCGAGATCCTCGATATCGCCGCCGGCTGGCACACCCACCTGGACATCCTGCACGCCAGGCTCGCGGCATCCGCACCGGATCCGTTCTGGCCGAAGTTCGATTCCCTTCGCGCGGAATACGAATCGCTGCTTCCGGATTCGTCGAATGACCGCTGATCTAGGCAACCGCAGGTGCCACGAGGCCGTAACCACCTTTGTCGCAACGCATCTGGTGCGCGCGAGCCGGTCGAGCGATGGCACGCCGTCGAGCTGGTTCCACACCGGTGCGCCCAGCGAGGAACTGAACGGAGTCCTCAGAGTGGGCGCTGCGATCCCGCACGAGATCGAGCAGTTGCGCACACTGTTCGACGGCGTACCGGCATGCTGGCATTTCTGGCCGGACGTCGATTCGCCGGAGATTCCGGAGCTCCTGCGGCGGCGCGGACTGGAGTTGTTCGAAACCGAGCCGCTGATGATGCTCGCCGATCCCGACCGAGCCGCGTACCTGGAACGCGGACGACCGGAGCCGATCGAGGACGTGGCCGGCGATGCCGGCCTCGCCGAGTGGGCGCGACTCTGGTCGGGTGTGACCGATGTCGACGATCTCGTGACCGGCCTGCGTGAGGGGATGGATCGGAGGTCCACCCGCTACCTGCTCTGGCGTGACGGCGGGGAGGTGCTCGGCTGTGCCGCCGTCGTCACCTGCGCCGCGGGCGCATCGCTCGAGCACATCGTGACCCGAGCCGATCATCGCGGAGAAGGCATCGGGACCGCGCTCACGCGGTATGCGCTGGCACTGGCCCTGGCAGCGGGTGCTCGCCGGGTCGTACTCACCGCATCACCGGACGGCGAAGGAATCTATCGACGCCTGGGCTTCGACACCGTCGGGCACGTCGAGCGCTATGCGTGATCGGCTGCCGCCGTGAGGCGGCTATCGCTGCCCGCAGTCCTGGCCGAAGCGATCTCCGGCCGGGAACTGACCGGTATCGGGCTGGTGCGCGATGTACGGCTCGCGGCGCAGTGGAACATCAGTACGGCCGCGCCCGTGCTCGTCGGCGGAATCTACGGCGGGTAGGCGCGTCCGAGGTGGGGAATCAGGCGTCTTCGAGGGCCTCGCCGATTTCGTGGGCCACGCGGTTGTGCTGGTTTTCCGCGAGCCAGTGCCCGCCGGCCAGTACCAGGGCGACGGGCCATTCGATGATTTCCGCGGCGGCCAGGGCGCCGAGTGCGCCGTAGTAGGCCAGTTGTTCGGGGCGGGGGATCGGTACACGGCCGAGCAGGGGGAGTTCCACCGCGAAACTGTGCGCGGCGATGACCTTGTCGACCGCGTTCCGGTGGCTGGTGTGCGTTTTGTCGGCCATATGTTGCCTTCCGGTCATGCGATATTCGGGGTCCCGACGCTTGGGTTCGCCACAGTGGCCGTCGTGAGGACAGCTGATGTAGGTGGCGGCCAGGATCCGTTGACGGGCGCGCTGACGCAGGTGCTGACCGTTCCCCTGCGTGAGTTGTACGCGGCGTTGTGGCGCCTGGGAGTCATCGACGTCGTCGGCGAATCATCGCGCTGACCGTTTCCACGCTACGCCGCGAGTCGAGGCCGACGACGGCACGTACGACGGCCGTCGACGCGCAACGAGAAGCGTGCGCCCACGGTCACGCGGAAGGCTGCTCGAGGTTCGCCGGCGCCGGTTACGCCTTGCTGGGTGCGCGGCGTGAGCGGGCCGCGGTCTTGCGGGCGGTCGTCTTTTTGCCACCGTCGCTGCGGCGGGCCGGTCGGTCACTGCGGGCCGGCTGCTTGCGCTGCGCGGCGGGAGCCCTGGTGGCCGACGACGGTTGCTGGTCCGGGTGCGAGGTGAGCCTCCGGAGTACGAGTGCGGTGCCGCCGACGCCCAGGAGCACGGGCCAGTCCACGACTCCCGTGGCTCCGATCGCCGCCAACGTGAGCGCGGCGGCCGGTGTCGAATGACTCCCGCTGCTCAGTCCGCTCCGCACCCCGGACACGACACCCTGCATCCCGCCGAGAACTCCGTTCACCGCGGCGCCGCCCACCGCACCGGCCGCGGATGTGGTCGCATCGGCCGTCCACGAAATCGCTTTTACCCCACCCTCGAGAAGGTCCATCGTCACTCCCTTTGAGTTCACCTTTTGGACATCTGCGAGCAAGCTGCAGTCTACTCGCGGCGGGCGGCCGCTCCGGGCGTAGCGACCGAGATGAAACATGCGCCCGGCACTCCTCGTGACGAGGGCGGTCGGTCATCACTCGGATCGTGATTTATCCTGGCGCGACATGAGCGATGTGATCCGAGCTGCCGCCCTGCGGGGTTTCGGGAGTGTGATCGAAGAGTGCGGAGGTGACCCTGCCGCGCTGCTCGCACATGTCGGAATCGAACCCGCGCTGCTTGACTCCGAAGACGCGCTCATCTCGCATCGCAGTCTGGCACGGCTGCTGGAACACGCATCCGCCGAATTGGATGTCCCCGACCTGGGGCTGAGAGTGGCCGAACGTCAAGACATTTCGATCCTCGGCCCGCTCGCGGTGGTCATGCTCCACTCGGCGACCCTGCGCGAAGCGGTCGAGAGTGCATCCCGGTTCATGTTCGTGCACAGCCCGGCGGTGTCGTTCACCCTGACCGATGATCCGGACGGGAATGCGGACGTGGCCGGTGTGCGGTACTCGCTGAGTGCGCCCCCGCCCACGCGTCAGGTCGTCGAAATGGCGCTGCTGGTGGCATATCGGGTAGGTCGACTCGAACTCGGCGCGGCGACGCCGCCGATCGGCGTGGACTTCCCGCATTCCCGGATCGCCCCGCCCGAGCGGTACGTGGAGTGTTTCGGGGCGCCGGCCCGATTCGGCCGTCGCACGGCCACCCTGAGATTGCCGGCCGAGGGGCTGGACTCCTCGCTGGCGGCGGCGAATCCGCTGCTGAGAAAGCTCGCCCTGGACTACCTCACTTCGCGCTACCCCGACCCGCAGCAGGTGTACGTCCCGCGGGTTCGTGGCTATCTCGACCAGGCTCTGGGCAGTGGGGCGATCGAGTTGTCAGCTGTCGCAGCCACTTTCGGTATTCACGCGCGAACTCTGCAGCGCAGGCTGGTGGCGGAGGGCACGTCCTACGCCGAGATTCTCGATGCGGTCCGCCGCGATGCCGCGCTACGCCACTTGATCGAATCCGACCTCGCCCTGTCCCGCGTGACCGCTGCGGTCGGACTGGCGGAGCAGTCGGCGTTGACGCGCTGCTGCCTGCGCTGGTTCGGCGCCACCCCGAGCGCCGTCCGCCGCGCGGGCGGCGTCGCCGAACCTGTCGTCCAGAGGTAAATCTCTGTCGTCGGTGGGCAATACCCCGCAGGTCGGCGAAACGCACACTTCCCTGTCATGGACAACACCCTCGCCCGGCGCAGCAGCGAAGAGTTACGCGCACTGTTTCGGACTGCGGCGTGCCCGGACCTCGCGGAGGTGACGGGACGTCTCGAGGCCGAGCTCGCCGGGCCGGCGCTCGTGCGTGCGCTGGCCCCGATAGCGTTCCGGCTCTTCGGTCTGGCGGACTGGTGGGGTAAGGATCTGCGACCAGCTCCCGCGGGGGACGGGCTGACGGGATACAACCTCGCCGGCCCGCGCGGCGAATCGGCCACCCTGCCGCTGCGCGCGACCATCGGTCCCTCCCGGCTCGACGGCGCGCCGGCCGTGGTTGTCAGCTATGCATCCGATGCCCCCTTCCCCTGGCGGCGGGTCGTCGACGATCTGCGCATCCTCGCGGACGGGACCGTGCTGGGCCTCACGTTCGGCCTGCCCTTCACGCCCCACGGCGGCTCGCCTTTCCTGCTGCGACGGGAGGTCCGGTGATGCGCGATTGGATCGTGATCGGATCCGGTTTCGGCGGCAGCGTCGCCGCGTTGCGACTGGCCGAGAAGGGATACTCCGTCACCGTTGTGGAGAAGGGCCGCCGCTACCGGGACGAGGACTTCGCCACGAGCGCATGGCAGGCTCCGCGCATGCTGTGGGCTCCGCGCATCGGCCTCAGAGGAATCCTCCAACTGCGGCCGATGAAGCACGTATCGGTGATCTGCGGGGTGGGCGTCGGCGGCGGGTCCCTGGTGTACGCGAGCACGCTGTACGTTCCGCACTCCGACGACTTCTACCGGCACGAGCAGTGGGCCGAGCTCGCGGATTGGCGAACGGTGCTCGCTCCGCACTACGCCACCGCCGAACGCATGCTGGGGGTGGTGGACTGTCACAGCGACGGTCGAAGTGAGCAGATGATGCGCGCCGTCGCGGCCGACCTCGGTGTGCCGGATGCCGTGCACCAGACCAGAGTGGGGGTGTATCTCGGCACTCCGGGCGAGACGGTGCCGGATCCCTTCTTCGGCGGTGCCGGACCGGAACGCACCGGGTGCCTACGCTGCGGCGAATGTCTGCTCGGTTGCCGCCACGGCGCCAAGAACAGCCTGGTCAAGAATTATCTCCACCTGGCCGAAGGGCTCGGGGTCGAGATCCGGCCCGAACGTACGGTCGTCGGTATTCGTCCGCTCGGCGCCACCGACGGCAGCGACGGCTACGCCGTCACCACCGAACGCTCCGGCGCGTGGATACGGCGTGACCGCCAGGTCGTGCACGCACGCGGAGTCGTGCTCGCGGGCGGAGCGATGGGAACGAGCGAACTGCTCACCAGAGCCCGCGCCACCGGTTCGCTACCGAGACTGTCGGACCGTGTGGGGCACCTCGTACGCACCAACAGCGAAGCCATCACCGCGGTCACCGCGCACGACCGCTCGGCCGATCTCGCCACCGACCTGACCATCACCATGAGTGTGCACCCCGACGAGCACACCCACGTCACCAACAACACCTACGCGGCGGCCGGTGACGCGCTGGCCTTGACCTTCGGCCCGTTCACCGGCGGCCGGCGGCGAACCCTGCAATTCGTGCGAGAGATCGCCCGGCATCCGTTCCGCTGGCTGAATCCCACACGCATCCGTGGCTGGTCCCGCCGCACCGTCGTCTTCACCGTCATGCAAAGCCTCGACAGCTCACTCCGGTTGCGTCCCAAGAGATTCGGTTCGGGGATGGCCACCGTCGTCGACGATGCCGGCACAGCCCCGGCGAGCTATCTGCCGATCGCGAACCGGTTCACCGAACTGGCGGCGCGACACATCGGCGGCTACCCCGAAAGCTCCGTCGCCGAATCGCTGATCAGCTCGCCCACCACGGCTCATATCCTCGGCGGCGCCGTGATCGGGCCCGACGCGAGCCGAGGAGTGGTCGACCGGTACCACCGGGTCTTCGGCTACCGCAATCTGCTGGTGACCGACGGGTCCGCGGTACCGGCGAATGTGGGCGTCAACCCGAGCCTCACCATCACCGCCATGGCCGAGGAGGCGCTGAGCCACATTCCGGCCAAACCCGCACTCCGAGAACCGGACTCGAACTAGCGGCCGTCACTCATCCCCGGGTAGAACGGGTCGACGTGGTACCGGCGGGGGCGCGGACCGTGGATGAGCTGATCGGCGCGGGCGATCGCCGGATGCCACCGGCGCCGGCGCGGCCGGGTGGTTTCATCATTCTCACCAGCGGTACCACGGGTCTGCCCAAGGGGGCGCCGCGCACCAAGGTGTCGCCGCTGGCGAGTGCGATGATCGCGGACCGTATTCCGTTCCCGCGCAAAGGCAGCGTGGTGATCGTGTCGCCGATTTTCCATTCGACCGGCTTCGGGACGTGGACGGTCGCCACCGCGCTGGGCAACAAGACGGTGCTGTTGCGCCGGTTCGATGCCGAGGCCACGTTGCGCGCGGTGAGCGAGCACCGCGCCGAGATGCTGGTCGCGGTGCCGACCATGCTGCATCGCCTGGTGGCGCTGGGCCCGGAGATCATCGAGCGTTACGACCTGTCGACGCTGAAAACCGTCGCGGTGGCGGGCTCGGCGCTGTCCCCGGAGCTGGCGACCCGGGTGCAGGACACCTTCGGCGACGTGCTCTACAACCTTTACGGTTCGACCGAGGTCGCGGTGGCGACGGTGGCGCAGCCGCACGAATTGCGCCTCGCCCCGGGCACGGTCGGTCGCCCGCCGGTGACGAGCAAAATCGCGTTGTTCGACGCCGAAGGGCACCGGGTGAGCGCCCGCAACGTCTCCGGTCGGGTGTTCGTGCGCAGTGGTGCGCCGTTCGAGGGCTATACCGACGGCCGTCACAAGCAGTTCATCGACGGTTACATGTCCACCGGCGATATGGGCCGGATCGACGAGCACGGGCTGCTGCACATCGACGGCCGCGACGATGACATGATCGTCTCCGGCGGTGAGAACGTCTACCCGCTGGAGATCGAGAATCTGCTCGCGGCGCGGCCCGATATCGACGAGGTGTCGGTCGTCGGCGTGGCCGACGAGGAGTTCGGAAAACGCTTGCGCGTCTATATCGTTCCAGCGCCCGGCGCCACCGTGGACGACGCGGAGGTCAAGGCGTACGTGAAGGCGAACCTGGCGCGCTACAAGGTTCCCCGCGATGTGGTCGTCCTGGACGAACTGCCGCGCAATGCCACCGGCAAGGTCTTGCGCCGGGTGCTGGAGGAGATGGACTGACGTTTCTCAGCTGTCGTAGCCGAAGAGCTTCGCCGCCAGATCCGTCATCACTTCGCTGGCGCCCCCGCCGATGCCGAGGATGCGCGCGTCACGGTAATGGCGCTCCACCTCCGATTCCCGCATGTACCCCATGCCGCCGTGCAACTGGACGGCCTCGTCGACGACGTGTTTGACGGCCGCGACGGCGGAATTCTTCGCCAGGCAGGCTTCGCCGACGACGAATTCGCCGGCCGTGGCGCGCACGGCGACCTGGCGGGTGAAGGTGCGGGCCAGCTCGATCCGGCGGCGCATCTCGACCAGCTTGTGCCGCACCACCTGCCGGGCGATCAGCGGCTTGCCGAAGCTCTCCCGACGCCGGACGTGGTCGAGGGTCAGATCGAGGCAGCGCTGCGCGATCGCGTACGCGTGCACCGCGATATTGACCCGCTCGGTGACGAAAGCCGCACCGAGCAGCGCGAATCCACCGTTCTCGGCGCCGACCAGATTGGCGGCGGGTACCCGGCAATCGGTGAAGGTCAGCTCGGCGGTGTCCGAGCACAACCAGCCCATCTTCTCCAGCTTCCGCGACACGCTGAAACCTGGAGTGCCGGTGTCGATCACGAGCAAGCTGATGCCGCTCGCGCCCGGTCCGCCGGTGCGCACCGCGGTGGTGACGAAATCCGCGCGTGTGCCGGAGGTGATGAACAGCTTCGCGCCGTTGACGACGTAGTGGTCGCCGTCGCGGACCGCGGTGGTGCGCACGGATCCGACGTCGGAGCCCGCCTCCGGCTCGGTCACCCCGAGCGAACCGATCAGGTCCCCGGAGAGGGTCGGGCGCACGTACCGGTCGATCAGGGTGGCGTCGCCGGCGGCGACGATGTGCGGCAGCGCGATCCCGTGGGTGAACAGGGCGGAGTGGCAGCCCGACGAGCCGCCGGCCTCGATGAACGCCTCGGTGGCGACGGTCATGTCGACGAGATCCCCGCCGTCACCGCCGTACGCCTCGGGCGTGCCGATGCCGTACAGTCCGGATTTCGCCGCGGCCCGGTGCAATTCGCGGGGCAGAGCCCCCTCGCGTTCCCACCGGTCGAGATGCGGCGCGACCTCGCGGCGAACGAAATCGCCCACCGCCTCGCGTAGCGCGAGACGTTCCGGCGTGCGGTAGGGGTCGGTGTAGGTGACAGTCATGATCACTCCTGAGATGTGCGGGATCGGATGCGCGCGTGAGGCTTTCGGGCGCTGGGCAGCGACCGGCGCCACCGCGGACAGGCGGTGGGACGGTGTATTCGGATGTCGTCGCGGGACGTCCCCGGACGGGTGTGGATCAGTCGATGGTTCCGGTGAGGATCGGCGCGACGGCGGCGCGGGCGACGCGTTCGGCCGCCGCGGGATCGGTCAGATCGATGGCATGGCTCGGTGTGGCCAGGTAGCCGATGATCAGGTGCACCAGGGCGTCGGCCTGGGCGTCGGGGTCACGGACCGGGATCTTGCCGTCCGCTTGGGCTTTGCCGATATTCGCGCGAATGGCGTTGAAGGCCAAGGTGATCGGTGACGGATCGCCCTGGCCGAGAGCCTGGATGAGTTCGGCTCGGCGCAGTGGGTCGGCATCGCGGAACAGGATGTGGTCGCCCAGTCCGAGCCCGGTGAGGAAGCCGAGCACCACCTGTTCGGTGGGATCGGTGACTTCGGTGAAGCGGTCGGCGAGGTCGGCGAGGATGCGGCCGATATCGCGAGCCAGCGCCCGTTCGAACAGCTGGTCCTTGCCGGTGTAGCGGCGGAACAGCGTCGTGCGGCCGACCCCGGCCTCGGCCGCGATGTCGTCCATGGTCGCCTCGCGGGTGCCGCGGCGCGCCAGGACTCGCAACGCGGCGTCGAGGACCCGCGCGTCCGTCGCGTCGTCGCTGGGCGCCGACTGCGGAAGCAGGGTCATCGCGCGGCTGAGCAGGCTGGACAGCGGCGCACCGGGTCTGGTCACGAGGTCATCTTGACACGTGGAACCACTATCCGTCTAATAGTTCCACGGAACTATTTCGCAAATAATAGTTCCGCCGATGGAAAGGGCTAGGTAGTGGCTGACGTGGGTCGACTTCCCCAGGTGATGCGCCAGGCGCGCGCTCGAGTACGTGCGGTACGCGCACTAGCCGACGCCGTGACGAGCGATCCGGCGATTCTGCGCGACATCGTCGGGGGAGTGCTGGGCAGGCCCGCCACGCCTCCCGCCGGCCCGGCCGTCTCCGAGGCGTACACCCCACCGGACGGGCTCGCGGACTTCGGCAAACGGGCCCACGCGAGCAAGCATCTCGACCGTCCGGTGGCCGAGGTCGCGGCCTATCTGACCGATCCGGGCCGGTTCGCCGAATGGCTGACCATGCACGCGGCCTTCCGCGGCGAGGCGCCGAGCGGTGTATACCCCGGATCGGAGTTCGCTCAGCAGGTGAAGTTCATGGGCATCCCGGCCGAAGTCGCCTGGACCGTGGTCGCGGTGGACGAGACCGCGCTGGTACTGCGCGGCGCCGGGCCGATGGGGTTGACCCTCGGCTTCTGGCTGACCGTGCGTGCCGAGGGGAACGGGGCGACCGCCTACTTCGACGCCGGGCTGTCGGGACAACCCGTCGACGGCCCGCTGGGTGCCTCGCTGGTGCGAAGCCTGTCGGAGGCCCTGCGGGAGTCACTGGACCGTGTGCCGGACCGTATCGCCGCGGCGGGGCCCTTCACCGGCGCGAAATCGGTGCGCAAACCCGTGCTGCACAAGGCGTCCGGTCGCACGATCGCACCGAATACTCCGGTTCTGGTCGGTGCCGGACAGCTGGTGCAGCATCAGCCGAACACCGCCGAGGACCCGGCGGCGCTGGCGGTGCGAGCACTGCGGCTGGCCGCGCGGGATGCCGGGGTGGGGCAGTCGCTGCTCTCGGCCGCCGACGCGGTGTTCGCGGTCGCCAGCGCCTCCTGGAAGTATCGAGATCTCGGCGCCCTGGTGGTGCGTTCGGTCGGCGCTGACGGAGCCGATACCGTGCAGTCCTCGACCTACGGTGGCGACGGTGGCCAGCTGCTGGTCAATGAAGCGGCACAGGCGATCGCCGACGGCACCTACGAGATCGTGCTGGTGACCGGCGCGGAAGCGGGCGCCACCATGGCCGCCGCGCAGCGCGCGGGCACCGAGGTGACGTGGCCGGAACAGGGCCCCGAGGTGGAGCCGACCCGTATCGCCGGGATCGACAAGGAGGCCAACAACGCCGCCGAAATCGCCGTCGGGCTGGGTGCGCCCATCTACATGTACGCGCTCATGGAGTCGGCCAACCGGCATCGGCTCGGCCGCGATCCGAAGCAGCATCTCGAGGCGATCGGCGAGCTGTGGTCGCGGTTGTCGGCGGTGGGCGCGGACAATCCGAATGCCTGGCTGCCGCAACGGTTCAGCGCGCCGGAATTGACCACACCGACCGCGGACAACCGGACGGTATCGGCCCCGTACACCAAACTGCTGTGCGCCAATTTGCAGGTGGATATGGCCGCCGGACTGGTGCTGTGCAGCGCCGCCGCTGCCGAGGCGGCCGGAATCCCGCAGGACAAATGGGTGTTCGTCCACGCCGGCGCCAGCGCGCACGACGAATGGTTCGTCTCCGAACGCGCGGAACTGGCTGCCTCCCCGGCGATCCGGGCCGTCGGCGCGGCTGCGCTCGAGCATGCCGGCCTGACCATCGACCGGATCGGTCCCGTGGACCTGTACTCCTGCTTCCCGGTCGCGGTGCAGATCGCGGCGCGTGAACTCGGGCTCGCCACAGACGATCCCGAACGCTCGCTCTCGGTGACCGGCGGACTGACCTTCGGCGGCGGGCCGGGCAACAATTACGGCACCCACGCGATCGCCACCATGGTCGCGCAGTTGCGCGCCGACCCTGATACCTTCGGGTTGAGCACCTCACTCGGCTGGTACGTCACCAAGCACGCGCTGGGCATCTATTCCGCCACACCGCCGCAGCGGCCCTACGCCCATCTGCGGCCGGTCGTCGACAATCCGCCCGCCCGTCCGGTCCGGACCGAGTACGAGGGACCGGCGGTGGTCGAGGCCTATACACTGCCCTACGGACGTGACGGCGAGCCGGAGGCGGTGATCATCAGCCTGATCGCCCCCGACGGCACGCGAGTGCTGGTGCGCAGCAACAGATCCGATCTCGTCGCCGAACTGCGCGACGGTGATGCGCTGGGCCGATCCGCCACGATCGGTGACGGCGATATCACCTTCGAGGGCACGCAACGCCACGAGTTGCCCGCGCCCCCACCGCCGCCCGTGCTGGTGGAGCGCCGCGGCCCCGTCATGATCATCACGATGAACCGCCCCGAGCTCCGCAACGCGGTCGATCACGCCATGGCCCTCGGGCTCGAAAAGGCCTGTGACGCGTTCGAAGCCGATCCGAACGTCCGCGTCGCCGTCCTCACCGGCGCGGGCGGCTACTTCAGTTCCGGTATGGATCTGAAAGCGATGGCGCGGGGAGAAGCCCCGCTGACCGAGAATCGCGGTGCTCTGGGTCTGGCCGGTAAGCCGCCGCGCAAACCGTTGATCGCCGCCGTCGAAGGCCCGGCCCTCGCGGGCGGCTGTGAACTGGCTTTGGCCGCGGATCTGATTGTCGCCGCGAGCGATTCGCAATTCGGCATACCGGAGCCCAAACGCGGCCTGATCGCCGCCGCCGGCGGCGTCATGCGTCTGCGGGAGCGCCTGCCGCGCAATATCGCGATGCAGCTGGCGCTCACCGGCGACCCCATGCAGGCGACCCGGCTGGCCGAACTCGGCCTGATCAATATCCTCGCCGAACCGGGCCGAGCACTCACAGCGGCTCTGGAACTGGCCGAGCGCATCGCCGCCAACGCACCGCTCAGCCTGGAGGGCAGCAAACGCATCGTCGACGAGACATCCGACTGGACCACGGCCGACGCCTTCGACAAGCAATACGACATCGCGTCCACCGCATTGTTTTCCGAAGACGCCGCCGAAGGTGTGCGCGCCTTCACCGAGAAGCGCGCCCCGGTCTGGAACGGCCGCTGATAGGAAACCCGGATCGACCTGCCGCACCCCTCGGGGTCTCTCGACCGGTGGCAGGTCTTTCCGGATGCCGCGTCCCCGCCGGCGGTCAGTGGGCGGCGGGCATGGTCCACCGGGCGGCCGGGTCGAACATGCCGGCCGGGTCGTAGCGGCGGCGCGCCTCGACCAGGCGCTCGCGCTGACCGGCGGTCCAGGCCGCCATGGTTTCGGCGGCGCTGCGGCCGTGCGGATCGCGGGTGAAGTTCGGTGTGGCCGCGCCGAGACTCCACGCGGAGAAGGCATCGATCACGGTGTCCAGTGCCGCGGGGACCGCCGCCGCGATCGGCGGTGCCAGCACGCCGACCGCGAGGACATTGAAAGCGGCCTGCCTGCCCGCAACCATGGTGGGCGACAGCGACTCTCGCGCGAGCGCGCCACCGAGAGCCCGGATCTCGGTCATGGTGATCGGCAGTCCGCGTGCGGGACCGGCGGCCTCCAGCAGCGCGTCGATGGCCGCGTCGGGCAGTTCGCGCAGCAGGGTGGACCGATCGGCAGCGGGCATGGGGTCGACCGGGTCGTTGTGGATGGACGCGAGTGCCGCATAGGGCATCTCGGCGATCGTGTCCAGCATCGGTGATGCCACCGACCGCAGCGGCTGCAGCAGCGCGGCACCCTCGGCAGCGTCGCCGACATGGGCGTAGCGCAGGTGCAGCACCGTCGCACCGCGCAGCGGCTCCGGAATCTCGGGCAGCGGAGGAAGATTCAGGACAGCCACCGAGCTGGTCACGGCCTCCGGCACGGTCGCCACCCAATTCCGCCAGGCTCGCAGCACCGTCGCCGCATCGTCCATCCGATAGGTGAGACCGCCGGCGTACAGGCTGCGAATCGGGAACAGCCGGAAGGTCATCTGCGTGACGATTCCGAAGGCCGCGCCGCCGCCGAGCAGCGCCCGGAACAGATCGGGCTCGGCCTCGGGCGTGACCCGGCGCAGCGTCGCATCGGCGGTCACCACCTCCATGGCGGTCACATGATCGGCGGCGAACCCGTAGGTGCGCGCGATCGGGCCCAGACCGCCGCCGAGGGTATAGCCGACCACACCCACACTGGTCGATGACCCCGCCAGCGCGGCCAGTCCGAACGGGGCGGCCGCATCCAATACCTCCTGCCAGCGCACGCCCGCGCCGACCGTCGCGGTGCGCCCGTCCGGATCGATCGCTATCGCGTCCAGGAGCGCGGTGTCGATCAGGATGCTGTGCGGCGGCGTGGGGCTCGCCCCGTGCCCGGTGGCCTGCACCGCGACCGTGTAGCCGGCGGCGTTCGCGACGCTCACGGCGGCCGCGACATCGGCGGCGCCGGCGGCCACGACGACGGCCGCCGCCCGGTGCTCGGTCGCGACGTTGAACCCGGTTGCCGACAGGCGATATCCGTCCTCGCCGGGGGTGTGGACCCGACCGGCGACCGCCGCGCGCAGGCCCTCGGCGAGGGCGACACCGGTCAGTGGTTGCCGCCCGGTTCCGGTCGGCGCGGGCGGATCGAAGACGCTGGACATGTGACTCCTGAAGTCGCTGATGGTGAACGTCTTCAGCACACCGCGCCCCGCTTAGCGCGAACTTAGCTCCCGCTCAGCGTCCTCGTCGGCTCGGCGCCCACCGCGCTCACCAGCGCGTTCACCTCGGTCCGTGTCATGGCCGCGCCGGCCGCCAGACCCGCGTCGAAATCCCGCTCGGACAGCGACGCCCGCACCGCGGCGGCCTCGCGCGGAGCATCCATCGGATCCATCGCCTCCGGAAGGAATCCGATCCGACCGCCGAGTGCGCGCACGGCGCCCAGCAGGCGGGCACCGTCGTCGGCACGGCCGCTGCGCGCGGCGATCGCGGCGGCCAGATGGACCATCACCAGCCACGAGGTGACGTCGCCGTCCGATTCCAGCGCCGTCTGCATGGTGCGCAACGCCGTGCGAGCATCGGTCGGATCGCCGGTGTCCATCGCGCATCGAGCCAGCGTCCACGACGCGGAGGCGACCGGCCAGCGGTGGCCGCATCGCTCCGCGACCGATACCGCCTCCCGCAGCGCGTCCCGTGCCGCGTCGAGGCGGTTCACGAATCGCAGGATCATGCCCTCGATCATGAGCGCCTCGGCCAGCTGCCACGGGTGGCCGGCCGCACTCACCTCGGCGACGGCGGCACGGGCGGCGGCCGCCGTCGCGGGCGTCGCCGTGACCACGGCGTGCATGTAGGTGGTCCACGTCCGCATCCACGCGGCGGTGGCCTGGTCGCCCGCATCCGTCGCCACCCGGGCGGCTCGCTCGGTCGATTCCGCGCCCCGGACCGGATCGCCCGACAGGTAGTACAGTCCGCCGAGACCTGCCAGAGCGGCCGCCAGTGTCGCCCCGTCGGCCTCGTGCCCGCAACGCTCACACGCGGAGAGCGCGCCCGTGATCGCCTCGATGCCCTCCTCGATGAAGCCGCGCCGGTACCAGAACCAGTAGAGCGTTGCCGCCAGCCGCAAGACGTAGCCCGGGTCGCCGTCCGCGAATGCCGAGGCGATCGCGCTGCGGTGCTCGGCGACATCGGCGGCGAGCGCCTCCAGCATCTGTGCCGACCGCGCGTCGCGCAGGTGGGTGGCCGCCAGCTGCGATCGCTCCAGGACGCAGCGTCGATGCGCCGCCCGCACCCGAACCAGCTCGTCGGCTTCGCAACGGGCGAGAGCGAATTCGCGGATGGACTGCAACATTCGGTACCGGCGCGGCGAGGACGCCGGCTGCACTCGCAGCAGCGATCGACGGACCAGACCCGTCAGCGTTTCGAGAACCGCCAGCGACGAGGGCGCGCCGTGCACGGCGGCTGCGGCGTCGATGTCGAAACTGCCGGCGAAGACGGCGATCTCACGCAGCAGCCGGGCTTCTGCCGGGCCGAGCATGCGATAGCTCCAGTCGATGGTGTCGGCCAGCCGGCGCTGGCGGGCCGGCGCGGTGCGCGCGCCGCCCGCCAGCAGGGTGAACCGGTCGGCCAGTCCGTCGGCGATCTGTTGTTCGGACAAGACCCGCAGTTGCGCGGCGGCCAGTTCCACCGCGAGCGGAATGCCGTCGAGATCGGCGCAGATCTGCCGCACCGGTTCGCGCACCCGCTCGTCGAGCGTCCAGCCGTCGACCACACCCGCCGCCCGCGTGGCGAACAGTTCGACGGCGTCGGCCTCGTCCAGCGGCAGGACCTCGACGACGCGTTCGCCGTCGACGGCCAGCGCCTCCCGGCTGGTGGCCAGGATTCGGATGCGCGGGCATCGGCTCAACAGGACGCTCACGACGGCGGCGACCCCGTCGAGCAGATGTTCGCAATTGTCCAGCAACAGCGTGCATTCCCGGTCGGCGAGGACGTTCGCGAGCCGATCCGGCGTTGCCGCACCGCGAACCTGGACAGCCGCGGCCACGGTGGCGGCGACCAGTTCGTCGGATTCGACCGGTGCCAGGTCGACCCACCACGGCCCGTCGCCCGCGGGCAGTCGCCGGCAGGTTTCGAGGGCCAGCCGGGTCTTGCCCACGCCGCCGGTGCCGACGAGCGTCACCAGCCGGTGGGTGCGCACGGCTCGTCCGATGTCGTCGAGTTCGCCGCTGCGGCCGATCAATTGGGTGCGCGGTACCGGCATCTGTGGAGCCGACGCGACCGAGCCTTGGGCGGCCGTCGTGCGTCTCGCGGAGCCGGAGAGCAGATCCTCGTCGTGACGCAGGATCGCAGTCTCCAGTTCCCGCAGCCGCACACCGGGCTCGATGCCGAGCTCGCTGTCGAGCAGGCGGCGGATGTCCCGCAGGGCGGCAAGGGCCTCGGACTGCCGCCCGGCCCGGTAACGGGCCAGCGCCAGCAACTCCCATACCCGCTCGTCGAGGGGGTGCGCCGACACCAGGTCCTCGGCGTCGGCCAGCGCGGCATCGGCGCGACCGGTGTCGAGTCGCAACTGCACGAGTGCCTTGCGGGCGCGCAGTTCCAGCGTGGTCAGTCTGACGATCTCGGGGCGCACGAATTCCACATCGGCCACGTCCGCGTAGGGCGCACCCCGCCAATCCGCCAGCGCCGCCTCGTACGACCTGAGACCGGCATCGAGATCACCTGTGGCACAAGCGGATTCGGCGTCAGTGACGTGCTGTGCGAATCGATGCGCGTCGATCCGGTCCGCGGGCAGATCCAGCAGGTAGCGGGTGCCGCAGCGGGCGATCACGCTCCCGCCGCCGCGGCGGCGGTCGGGCTCGAGCCGGTTACGCAGCGTCGAGATGCCGAAATGCAGCGAGTTCACCGAGGGGTCCCTGGCGTCGTGCCACACCTGCTCGAGCAGTCGGTCGGCGGACACCTCGTGCGGGAACGCGGCGATCAACGCCGCCAGCAGTGTCCGCTGCCGCAAGCCCCCGAGATCGACCGGCCGGCCGCCGACGGTGGCCGCCAACCCGCCCAGTACCCGCAGCCGCAACCGCGCACCGCTCGAATCATCCGTATCCGGGGGATCACCCACGAGTCACCTCACTACAGCTCTCGCCCGGCAATCTAACCCGGCCCCGCCCGATGACGGCCCGGCAGGGAGCATTCCTCGGCATGTCGAGTACCGACGGTCACTTGTGATCGATGCGGCGCCGGGCGGAGAATAGGCGGGTGATAGTCCCGACTCCTGCGAAAGAACTGTGATGTCTCGAAGGATTGGTCTTGCCGTCGCGACGGCTGTCACTACGTTGACCCTGGGGGTCGCCGCCCCCGCGATCGCTTCGGCCGCCGCCCCGGCGGCCGGTACGCCGGGGACCAGCGACACAGCCCAGGCGACGCAGATTCAGTGGCTCTCCGTTTGCCTCAACCTTCCGGTCGGATCGGCGAGCGTCAGCTTCTGCATCTAGCGTGAGAGTGTGCCCGGCACCGGCGGCACCGGTGCTGTAGAAGCCTGCTTCCGTCCCGGTGGAGGAATTGCGTCGTGTCTACGCCGGGGCGGTGTGGTTGCCCCTATCGATCCGGTCCGACCGCGGCTCGAATTCTGGTGACGAGGTCGTCGAGCCGCCGCTGGTGCGAACCCTCCCAATAGATCCGGCGGCATTCCCGGCATTGTCTGAAGGTGTCGTAGTACTTGCGGGTGAGTGGCTCGAGCCGGTCGGCGACATCCTGTTCAGCCACGTCGGTCAGCAGGCCCCCGCAGGGCAGGCAGCGGCTGAACGGCCTCAGCCGATCGGTCAGATCGAGCCGGCGGATTACCTCGACGAGCTGATCGACGGGCCGATTCGAACGCACGAATACTCCGTGGGTCACGTTGCGTCGCTTCAGGAGCCCGCGGTCGCGGGTGAGGATGATCCGGTGTTGTTCCGCGGCGGCCGTTGCCAGGGCGGCATCGTCGGTGTCCGACGGGCTCCGGGCGTCGAGGCCCATCAACCGCATGAGCCGGGCGAGCCCACCGAGATTGACGTCCACGATGAAGCGCGGATCGCGCAGCGGGCGGGGACGGACCCGTGTCGCCGGCCCGATGTCGAGGGTCTCGAAGACCGGGTAGGCGGCGAGTCGATCGCCCGGCCGCGGATGATGACCGAAGTCGACGGATTCGCCGTTCACCAGCATGAGGTCGACCTCGGTATGCGGGATGCCCGCGGCCTCGACGATATCTTTCACGGTCTGATGCGGACGGATCGGCCGCGGCTGCGCCGCGTACCGTGCGGCCGGGGGCACGAAGTCGTTCAGCTCGGCGTACACCCGCAGTTCGACACTCGCGGTCATGGAGACCATTGTCGTCCGGCTGCGGGCGCGCTGTGCGATACGCGCGAAGTCCGATCGCGGGCGGGCTCCGCGGAATCGGTCACCAGGTGTAGATATGCCCGGGTGACCACATACCGCCGTGGGTCTCCTGGGTGACCGCCGGGGTCGCCGGGACGGCCGAGGGATCGATCTTGCTGAGGCGTTGCAGTTCGCCCCAATCCTGGTCCCAGTCGTAGGCGAGGTAGGTGGCCAGGGTTTGCGAGCGCAGCAGTTGCTGACTCCAGCCCAAGGGTCCGCCGCCGGCGTGGCTTTCCCACATCGTGGTGTCGGCGGCGCCCAGGCGGTTGGGCAGGATGCGCCAGTTCGGTACCTGGGCGATGCCGTCCTTGTGGTCGAAGGGGCGCTGGCAGGGGAACTGCAGGCCCACGGCCCAGTCCAGTAGAACCGGCTGCTTCGAGCCGACCAGATCGTTCAGGGTGTGGGTCTTCGGGATGCGCGGGGGAGTCAGCGCCACCCAGCGCTGCGGATCGAGGTTGTGATCCTTGGCCACGATGCGGATCACGTTGGCCGCGGCGGGAATTCGATCCAGGGGAACCCGCAGGTTCCGCCACGACGGCGCCGGGCCGATGTCGATCGGGGTCACCCGTCCGAGTGCGTGTGCGCTCGTCGCGGAGTCGGTGCTGCCGTATTCGATCTCCACCGGTTCACCGCCGACGTATCCGTTGTTCGGACCCACCGCCTGGATGCGCCCCGCCGCCGCGATCGAGACGATATCGCTGCGATCGTGCTGCGCGGGCAGGCGGTACCAGCCGGTGACGAGATCGGCGGGCTCCTCCTCGCCGTAGGTGCCGAGTTCCGGTGTGGTCGCCGCGTCGAGACCGTAAGGCAGTGGAGCACCGCCGGTCTGGGTGGCCGACTCGCCGGTGCCGGGTTTGTCGCCGAACGATTTGGCGATACTGCTGGTCTCCTCCTTCTCGTCGGGTGACATCACGTCACCGACGCCGTTCGGCACGAATCCGCGAGCGCCGTTGGAGAAGGTGGAGAACTGGTCGCCGACGAGCGGCTGCATCAGCGAGGCGTTGGGGTCGGTTTCGACCAGGACCTTGTTCGCCAGCCCGCACGGATTGCCCACTACCGCATGGATATTCGAGGAAGCCAGCGAGAATCCCGGATATTGCGTCACCGCGCCCGCGGTGAACGAGAACACCTCGAACACCACCAGGATCGCCGCGGCCGCCATCAACGGCGGGAACTTCGCCAGGCGCCAGGCGCGCGGGGAAACCCGATGCGGTGTGCCGGGTTTCGGCGCCCGCACATGCCACCAGATCGCCAGCAGCAGGCACAGCGCGGCGATGATCAGGAATATCCGGCTGAACCCGACGCCGAGCACCGCAGGTGGCTCGTTCCACCACGGGACACCGAAACTCGAGACCCACCACCACTGGTTGACACTGGTGAAGATCTGCGCCATCGCCAGCGCCACCACCGCCGCGAACAGGGCGCGATTGCGCGGCGAGCGCATCACGCGGGGCCCCACCGCGACCGCGGTCAGTACCGCGACCGCTCCGGCCAGGCCGGCGTAGACACCGTTGTGGTGGGTGAATTTCGTCGGGCAGGTCGCCATCAGCACCATGGCCCCGAATGTCACGCCGAGCAGCCGCCGCGCCGGCCCCGGGGCGGTGAACGGAATGCGCCCGCCCTTGCGCAGCAGGACGAAGACGCAGACCAGCAGGCTCAGCCACATCGCGACCATGCCGAAGCGACGGGCGATGGAGCCGTCGGCCGACGGCATGAACAGCCACTGATAGTTCAGGTAGTCGTTGTACCAGGGGTCCGAGGGGCCGACGATGTTGTGCACGCGCTGCATCTCGAACATCGCCGAGAGCGGTTCGACGGCGAAGGCGAAGGCCAGCACCAGCATTCCGGCCGCGGCCAGCGGTGCCAGCAGCGCCCCGTACGCCCGGATCCACGCGCCGGTCGGCACCGTGTTTCCGTCCTGCGCACCGGCGAGTTCGCGTGCTCTCGGGACACCGAATCCCACGGCCGAACGCAGGCCCGCGAGCAGCGGCGCCAGGCAGATGATGCCCGAGGGCGCGGCGGTGAAACTGAACGCGGCGACCAGGATCGCGAGGGCATACGGCAGTAGCCGGTGCGTCGCGATGGCGCGCTCCACCAGGCACCAGGTGAGCAGCACGCAGACGGCGACCACCGGCTCGGGCCGCAGCCCGTTGTTGTAGGGCAGCCACACGGCCAGGAAGGCCAGCGCGCCCGTCCACACCGCCACCTTGTCGTGGCGCACCGCCACACCGAGCCGCGGGATCACCTCACGGCTCAGCGCCAGCCAGGTGACCACGGCGGCCAGCAGCGTCGGCAGTCGCATCCACGGGCTCGCGACGCTGATCTCCGACATGTGCGCGATGATGTCGTACGGCGGCGTGCCGACCGGATTCTCCGGGACGCCGAAGAACCGGAAGTAGTTGGCCATGTAACCGGACGCCAGCGAGGTGCGTGCCATCCCGAACTGGTAGCCGTCGTCGGAGGTGGTGGCCCCGATGAAATGCCACAGCAGCAGCGTGGCGAAGACGACGACGTCCACGCCGGTGAACCTCCACCACCGCTGTGGTAACAGCCGCCGCACACGCCGGCCGTCGGTGCGGTCCAGCCGGTACAGCGCGAGCAGCGCTACCAGTGTGAAGACGACAGCCAGTACTTCGGCCGCGCGCTTGAGAAAGGTCGGCGTCACCGAGAACCGGCTGTCGACCTGCACGACGACCTTGGCGCCGTCCGCCGTGGGGAGATCGCTGAAGATGCCGACCACCTGTGGCCGCCAGTCACCCGGCGGCAAGGTGGCGCCTTCGATATCGGTTCCGGTGACACCGACCTTGGTCGACGACATATCGGCGTGCACGGTCAAGGTGCCGTCGGCGACCGCATCGATCGGCACGTTCAGCAGCGATTGATTGCGCAACACGACCTCGAGTTGCGCGGGCTTTCCGTCCTGCACCGGTCGCACCCGCGCGACGAACCCGTATTTCTCCAGTTGCGGCGCACCGGCGGGCAGCGTCGATGCCAGCACGCCGCCGTGTGCGCTCAGTTGCGCCATCGACCGGCCGGGGATCGTGGCATCGAAGGTCAGCGGTGCGTAGGTGACCAGTGGGGCGTCGACACTGCGGGCCGAATCGGCCTGCGGCCACGACAGGGTGGTGTGGTCCACCTTCACCGGCAGCAACGGCACCGCGAGGGCGCACAGCGCGCCCAGCAGCCCGGCGAGGAAGGCGATCGGTCCGGCCCAGTCGCCGCGCTGTCTACCCGAGGTCCTGGGTGTCGCGCCTGCAGTAGGCGCACCGTCCGCCCTCACCATCGTGTCGACCACGGTCGCCGATGCTAGCGTGACGCTTCTGTTATCCGCGATTTCGTCTCTTGTTCTCAGTCTGCACTCAGGAATCGGCGGGCGAGGCGAGGTCGCGTCCCGAGGTCGCCGACGACCCCGGCCGGTGAGTTGCCGGTGGGTAGGTCACCGTTCGCGAATCGGACATTCGATCCCCGTTCGTGGCAACGGCTTTCAGCGCATCCCGAGTCGGATGGCCGCCCGGTCGGGCGCGCGGAGGCGGGAGGGTTTGCGCAGCGGTTGCGAAGGCGCCGCTCGACGCTGCGCCACCGGTTCGATAACGTATGACCGCGCTAGCGGTATTGGCATTCTCCTTTTTCGCAAGTACCGTATTCATCAGTGGGTGACGCGGTCGCCCGGCGTAGCGGCGGGTTGGAGGTCTTCGTGCGTGTCGGAGTGATGATCGGACCGGAGAAGGGGGATTCCGCGCGCAAGCTGAGCCGGATGCTCGACGACATCGCCTGGGCCGAGGAGGCCGGGCTCGACACCGCGTGGATTCCGCAGATTCCCAGCGATTTCGACGCGCTGATCACGGTCGCGGCGATGGGATTGCGGACTCGCCGCATCGAATTGGGGACCGCCGTGGTGCCGTTGCAGGCGCAGCATCCGATCGCCCTGGCACGCCAGGCGCTCTCGGCGCAGGCCGCCGCGAGTGGGCGATTGGCGCTGGGGGTGGGCCCCTCGCATCACTGGATCGTGCGCGACATGCTCGGCTTGCCGTACGAGCGCCCGGCGGCCTACACCCGTGACTACCTGGATGTGCTGGCGGCGGGACTGACCGGCCCGGGGACCGTCGACGTCGAGAACGACACGTTCTCCGTGCACAATCCGCTCGATCTGGGTCCGGTCGCCCCGGTGCCGGTGCTGGTGGCCGCGCTCGGGCCGGTGATGTTGCGCATCGCGGGGGAGCGGGCCGACGGGACCATTCTGTGGATGGCCGACGAGCGCGCGATCGCCGATCATGTGACGCCCAAGATCACCAAGGCCGCCGCCGACGCGGGCCGGACACCGCCGCGCATCGTGGCGGGACTTCCGGTCTGCCTGTGCCGGGATTCGGAGGTGGAGGAGGCGAAGGCGCGTGCCAATCGCATTCTCGGCGAGGCGGAAATCTCGCCCAATTATCAGCGCCTGCTCGAACAGGGCGATGCTCGCGACGTCGGCGACATCTGCGTGGCCGGTGACGAGGCCGCCATCGCGGCCGGATTGCGCCGTTTCGCCGAGGCGGGTGCGACCGATGTCTCGATCCGGCTGCTGCCGATCGGTGACACTCGCGACGAACTGATCGCCTCCAAGCGCC
Organism: Nocardia nova NBRC 15556; assembly: GCF_001613005.1. Taxonomy (GTDB): domain Bacteria; phylum Actinomycetota; class Actinomycetes; order Mycobacteriales; family Mycobacteriaceae; genus Nocardia; species Nocardia nova. Next base: position 98,832 of record NZ_BDBN01000018.1, read on the forward strand.
GCACCCGCGAGATGATCGCCGGTATCGCGCGGGAATTACGATGAGCACCGACGCCTCTGCGGCGTCCGGTACGGGTCCGGACCGGCGAACCGGAGCGTTGGCGGAGCGCACCAGTGCCGGTCCGCTGGCGGGGATTCGCATTCTCGAGGTCGGCACCATGCTCGCCGGTCCGTACGCGACGATGATGCTGGCGGATCTGGGGGCCGAGGTCACCAAGCTGGAACCGGCCGGCGGCGACATCTCCCGGCAGGTCGGCGACAGCTATTTCGCGAGCCTGAACCGCGGCAAGCGCAGCATTCGTCTCGACCCAGGCAGTGCGGCCGGCCGGGCACGCCTGGGTGAGCTCGTCGCGCATTCGCATGCGCTGCTGGTGAATTTGAAACCCTCGGCGATTCACCGGCTCGGCCTGACGTACGCCTCGCTGCGGGAATTCAACCCGGCGATCGTCTGCGTCGCGATCACCGGATTCGGTCTCTACGGCGGCGACGATCCGGCCTTCGACTACATCGTGCAGGCCGCCACGGGGGTTGCCGCCCTCACCGGCGATCCGGCCGGACCGCCGACCCTGCCCGGCTATTCCTCCGCCGACAACTCCACCGGCCTGACCGCGGCGCTGGGTCTGCTCGCGCAGATCGTGTCCGGCCGCGGTGGTCAGGTGGACGTCTCGCTGCGTGATGTGATGTTGTCGCAATTGAACTATCACGCGGCGGCGTATCTCAACGAGGGCAAACATCCGCAGCGGCGCCCGTTCGGCGCGCATTCGTATTACGTTCCGGCACAGCTGTTTCCGACCGCGAACGGTTACCTGGCGTTGTTCGTCACGCACGACCGCTTCTGGAAGGCCTTCGCCGCCGAGGCCGGGGTGACGGGCTTCGACACCATGGCCGAACGCGTGGGCCGGCGAGCCGAGGTGCTCGCCGCGGTGACCGCCGCACTGGCCCGCGACGACGCCCGGGGCTGGGAGGCGCGGCTGCGCCCCCTGGGCATTCCCGCCGCCGCGGTCCGCACATTGCCCGAAGCGCTCGACGCCACGCCCGACGCCGTGGCCGTCGCGGGGACGTACCGTTTGGTGGCATCTCCCATCCGAATCGACGGCTACACACCGGAATACGGCCCGCCCCCCCGGCTGGGTGAACACGACAACCAGGAGCCGGTGCGTTGAGTCGATAGGCGCCGACCAGCGTCGGCCTCGGCGCTGCTCACACCGATACGGCCACATCCCGGCGGGAACCGAGGCGGCCGACCGGGGACGACCGCCCGCGGACTCCGCTCATTCGTAATGCACCGTCACCGACTCGGTGTCCGGCACCGCTTGGCAGGTGAGGACGTAGCCGTCCTCGACCTCGTCGTCGGCGAGGGCGTCGTTCACCCGCATCGTGGCGCTGCCCTCGCTGAGCCGGGCCATACAGGTGGCGCAGTTGCCGGATTCGCAGGAGAACGGCGGGGTCAGGCCCGCGCGGCGGGCGCTTTCCAGCAGGGTCTCGCCGGCGTGGCGCGGCACCGTGGCCTTCTTGCGATTGAGGAAGATCGTGATCGTGCCACCGCCAGCGCCGGATTCGGTTGCGGGCGTGGCGGTATCGGAGGTGGTTGCGGGTGCCGGCTCGGTCGCCGAATCTGCGAGTTCGGGGACCGGTGCGCCGAACCGTTCGCTGAAGATCACCCCCGGGCCGGGCAGGGCCGCCTCCACCATCTCCATGAATTTCTCCGGTCCGCACACATAACTGTCGCCGTGACCGTCCGCGCCGACGAAGTTGCGCACCGCCCTCGGGTCGAGCAGCCCGGCGGCACTGTCCAGATGCCGGATCACCTGGAGCCGGCCCGGATAGCGCTCCGCCAGCTCGGGCAGTGCCGCGCCGAAGATCACCGATTCCGCGTCGCGGTCCGCGCACAACAGCCGCACGCGGCGCTCGGTGGTCGCCAGGGCGCTCTTTGCCAGCGAGAGCACCGGCGTGATCCCGCTGCCGCCGGTGAAGCCCAGGAGCGGAACCTCGGTGTCGCGCAGGCAGAATCGGCCGGCGGGCCGGCCCATATCGATCACGTCACCCTCGGACACGTTGTCCAGCAACCAGTTCGAGACCTTGCCTCCCGGCACCCGCTTGACCGTGGTCATCAGTTCGGAGTCGGTTTCCGGTGCGCTGGACATCGAATAGGACCGATACAGATCGGTGCCGTCGACCCGGACCCGGAAGGTGCAGAACTGTCCGGCGCGATAGGTGAGCGGGCCGTCGTGCGGGGCCAGCACGAAAGTCCGCGCATCGGCGCACTCCTTCACGATCCGGGTCACGGTCGCGGGCCGGAACATCGGGGGACTCGCCATGGAACGCCTCTCCTGGTATTAAGATTCTTATACAAGGAGAATAGCGTTCTCCTGAACGAGATGGGATTTTCTCATGACCGAGCCGACGGCGATCGTGTTCGACGATCGGCACTACAGCCTGTCGCAGCTCGACGAGCTGGCCGGCGGACTGGCCGAGAACCTGCACGCGCGCGGCGTTCGCGCGCGCAGCCGGATCGCCGTGATGTCGTCGAATCGCCCGGAATTCGTGCTCGCGGTGCTGGCGGCGTGGAAGCTCGGCGCGGCGGTGGTCCTGCTGAGCCCGGCGTGGCGGCGAGCCGAGGTCGAGCACGCGCTCGCGATCACCACACCCGGATTCGCGGCCGGCGACCATCCGGTGCTGGCGGAACTGATGCCCATGCTCGATCTCGACGACCCGATCACGCCCAGCCGCGCGGAATTCGACCCGCCGGATCCGGAATCGGATGCGGTGCTGGTGTTCAGCTCCGGCACCACCGGCCTGCCCAAGGCGGTGCGCCACACGCACGCCTCGTTCGCGGCCGCGGTGCGGGACTGGCAGCAGGTGCTGGAGCTGGGCAGCGACGACCGGATCCAGATCCTGACCCCGCCGTCCCATATCCTCGGCCTGCTCAACATCGTCACCGCGCTGCGGGTGGGCGCCTGGATGCGGCTACATCGCCGCTTCGACCTGGAGTCGATGCTGCGCAGCATCGAACGCGACCGCATCACCGTGGAGATGGCGGTGGCGCCGATCGCGCTGGCCATCGCCTCGCATCCGCAACTGGAATCGTTCGACCTGTCCTCGCTGCGCTACATCATGTGGGGCGCGACGCCGGTGACGGTGAGCGTGGCCGAAACCGTGACCCGCCGCACGGGCGTGCGCTGGCTGCCCGCCTACGGCGCCACCGAACTGCCGGTGCTGGCCTGTAATCCGATCGAAGGCGCCCGGCTGGACACGGTGGGACGCGCCGCGCCCGGGGTATGCCTGCGAACGGCGTCGCTCGAGGACGGAAAACCTTTGCCGCCCGGGAAGATCGGGGAGATCCAGGCGCGGTCGCCGTCGCTGATGGCGGGTTATCTGCCCGATGGCGCGGACGCGGGGGCCGTCGTGGACGGCTGGTACCGCACCGGCGATGTCGGCTGGATCGACGCCGACGGCTGGGTCCGCATCACCGATCGGGTGAAGGAGATGATCAAGGTCCGCGGCTTCCAGGTCGCGCCCGCCGAGATCGAGTCCGTCCTGCACGGGCATCCCGCCGTCGCCGATTGCGCGGTCTTCGGTGTGGCCGACGGCGCCGACGGCGAGGCGATCGTCGCCGCGGTGTCGGCCGCCGCGCCGGTGACCGCGGAGGAGTTGTCCGCTCTGGTCGCCGATCGCCTGGCCGGATACAAGCGGCTGCGCCGGGTGGTGTTCGTCCCCGACATTCCGCGCCTGCCGTCCGGCAAGGTGCTGCGCCGAGTCCTCGAGGAGCGCTATGGACGTCCGTCTGACCAGTGAACAGCGCCAATTGCGTGATGCCGCAGCCAAGTTGGCCGACGATCTGGGGCCCGGCTCGGTAGCGGAACTGGCCGACCGGGAGCGGATCACGCGGCTGGACAAGACCGTCGAGCTGACCGGATGGCGAGCCCTGCGCTCCGACGGCGCGTCGGGCGTGGAAGTGGCGCTGGTGGCCGAGGAATTCGCGCGCGGACTGGTCGACGTGGCGTTTCTGGGTCCGGTGCTGGCCGACGATCTGCGCGGCCATCCCGCCGGGGACGAGGGTCGCTGGACACTGGGGGTGCGTGGACGGGCCGTCGACGCCGCCGGATGTAATCGGGCGGTGGTGCTCGCCGACGGTCAGGTGCTGGCCGGCCGGCTGGGTCCCGCCGCGCCGTCGGCGGATCCGACCAGGGCGGCGGCCGAGCTCGACGGGCGGCTCGAGCACATCGGGGAACTGTCGCCGGATCAGGCGTCGCAATGGCTCGCCCTCGCCCTGGTCGGCACCACCGCGGACCTCCTGGGCGCCGCCCGGGGCGCGCAGCGGCTGGCCGTCGACTACGCGAAAGTCCGTGCCCAGTACGGCAAGACGATCGGCTCCTACCAAGCCGTGGCGCATCTGCTCGCCGAATCGCAGGCCTTGATCGAGGGATCGGTCAGCGTGCTGCGCTACGCCGCCTGGGGAGTGGACGAACTGTCGCCCGACGAGGCGGTGCGCGCCGCCCGCATCGCCAAGATCTACGGTGCCCGCGCCGCGCGCACCGTCTGCGAAACCGCCATCCAGGTGCACGGCGGCATCGGCAACACCTGGGAATGCCTGGCGCACATCTACCTTCGCCGCGCCCTGGTCTCGACCGAACTGTTTCCCGTCCGTCTGGAGGAGATCGCCCGTGGACTTTCGTGACTCACCGGCCGAGGCCGAATTCCGGGATCGGTTGCGGCGCTGGCTGTCCGAGGTCGCCGGCGACTTCCCGACCTCGGGTGACGAATACTGGGCCCGTCAGGGCGAGTGGCATCGCGCCCTGTACCGGGCCGGTTTCTTCGGATCGTCGTGGCCGAAGGAGTTCGGCGGACACGATCTGGCGCCGGTCTACGACGTGATCGTCGACGAGGAACTGGCCCGCGCGGGCGCCCCGCCGCGGCCGAGTCTGGGCTATCTGATCCAGGGCCTGGGCCGCCACGGCAGCAGGGAACTGCAACAGCGATTCCTGCCCGGCATGATCGACGGCACCGAACGCTGGTGCCAGGGCTTCAGCGAACCGGGAGCCGGTTCGGATCTCGCCGCCCTGACCACCACCGCCACCCTCGAAGGCGACCACTATGTGATCCACGGCCACAAGATCTGGACCAGCTACTCCGATGTCGCGGACTGGTGCCTGCTGCTGGCTCGCACCGATCCGCAAGCGCCTCGGCACAAGGGGATTTCGGCGTTCATCGTGTCGATGAAGCAGCCGGGTGTGCAGCAGCGGCCGCTGCGCATGATCAGCGGTATCACCACCGAATTCGGGCAGGTGAGTTTCGACGGCGCCACCGTGCCGGCCGATCGAATGGTGGGCGCGCCCGGTGAGGGCTGGAAGCTGGCGATGACCGTCGTCGGTCACGAGCGGGAGCCGTCGACTCTCGGCTATTCGGCCCGCTACGCCAAGACGGTGCGCGCGCTGGCCGACCGCGTCGACGGGCCGCTGCCCGACGAATTGACCTGGGCGGCGGTGCAATCGGAGATGTTGCGGCTGCACGTGCGGCGACGGCTGTCCGAACAACTGGACGGCGTCTCGCACGGCCCCGACGGCTCACTCGACAAACTGCTCATGACGTGGGTGGACCAGGCCGTCGGCCATGCCGCGCTGACCGTCGCCGGCACCGACGACGCCGATATGTTCGGCACCTACCTCTACAGCCGCGCGCAGAGCGTCATGGGCGGCACCTCGCAGATTCAGAAGAACATCATCGCCGCCCGCATACTCGGATTGGGAGCCTGACATGTACGACCTGCCCGCCGAAGTCGACGTCCGGGCCGAGGGCCCGATTCGCATCATCACCTTGAACCGCCCCGACGCGCTCAACGCCGTCGACGACGCGCTGCACACCGGGCTGGCCCGGCTGTGGCCGCGACTCGGCGAGGATCGGGAGGCCCGCGTCGCGGTACTCACCGGCGCCGGGCGCGCCTTCTCCGCCGGCGGCGACTTCGCCTACCTCGGCGAATTGAGCCGCGATGCCGAGTTGCGCGCGAAAACCATTGCGCACGGCCGCGATATCGTGCTCGGGATGGCGCGGTGCCGGGTGCCGATCGTGGCCGCCGTGAACGGGCCCGCGGTCGGCTTGGGCTGCAGCCTGGTCGCCCTCAGCGATATCGTCTACATCGCCGAACAGGCCTATCTCGCCGATCCGCACGTGCAGGTGGGACTGGTGGCCGCCGACGGCGGCCCGCTGACCTGGCCGCTGCACACCAGCCTGCTGCTGGCCAAGGAGTACGCGCTGACCGGTGACCGGATCCCGGCCGAGCGGGCGCGGGAGATGGGTTTGGTCAATCACGTGGTCGCCGATCCGGTCGCCGAGGCACGCGCCTGCGCCGAACGGATCATCCGGTTGCCCAGGCAGGCAGTCGAATCCACCAAGCGGATCCTGAACCTGCAGCTCGAGCGCGCGGTGCTGGCCACTCTCGACTTCGCGCTCACCGCCGAGGACCTGACCTTCCAATCGGAGGATCTGCGCGCCAATCTGGCCCGATTGTCGGCGCCGAAGAACGGCGCGAAGAAGTAGCCGTGGCAGCGGTAGGTGGGGTGGAGGCAGGCCGGGCAGTGGCAGGCGGGGCGCAGTGGTATCTGTTCCTGCCGCAGATCCGGTTCGATATGGCCGAGATCGTGGCGCGGGCCCGGGCGGCGGAGGCCGGCGGATTCGACGGGATCGCCTTCATCGATCATCTGCGGGCGCCCGGCGCCGAACAGCAGCCGCTGTGGGAGGCGATGACGGTCGCCGCCTGGGTGGCCGCGCGCACCGAACGGTTGCGCATCGGCCACCTGGTGCTCTGCGACGCGCTGCGCCATCCCGCGATGCTGGCGAAACAAGCGGTGGCGTTGCAGGAGGCCAGCGGTGGCCGGTTCGAGCTGGGGCTCGGGTCGGGGTCGGTGCCGAAGGAACTGGCCGACTTCGACATCGGCCACGAGAACGGCCCGGCCCGCCGGGCCCGGTTGGAACGCACGCTGGCACTGCTGCCGCGGTATTGGTCGGGTGAGGGGGACCTCGGCCTGGCACCCGCACCCACGTCGCGGATTCCGATCGTGATCGGCGGGTCCGGTCCCGCGACGATGGCGCTGGTGCGTCGTTACGCGGACTGGTGGAACCTGCCGGCCAACCAGCTCGACCGGTTGCCACGGTTGCGGTCGAGCGCCGGGCGGGCGCGCGTATCGACCCAGCAGCTGGTGGGTTTCGTGGGACGCCGCGCCGATGCCGACCGGGTGCGCGAGATGAGCCGGCGCCGATTCGGTTATCTGGCAGGCGGTTTGGTGTGTGGAAATGCCGAGGAGCTGATCGCGCACTTCGCCGCTGCCGCGGAGCAGGGTGTCGAACGGTTCTACATCTGGTTCACCGATTTCGCGCACCCGGAGACTCTCGCCGAATTCGGTGACGCGGTCATCGGTGGCATGCGCCGCGCCCGGTCGTAACGACCGCCGGAGCCGCCGCGCTGTGTCGACGACGGCTAGCGTTGCGCCAGCAGCACTTCCGACTGTTGGACCGATCCCGTGATGCCGGTCGCGTCCTGCCGCGCGAGCAGTACCGCGGCCTCCGCCATGGTTTCCGGCGGTTCGACCATCTCCGCCGGAATCCGCTGTCCGCCGCCACCGGCCCGCCAGCCCTCGGTGAGAACCACCCGCGACGGGCACAGACAGTTGACGGCGATATTGTCCGCGCGCAGATCGGCCGCCAGTCCCAGATACATGCGCTCCACGGCGGCCTTGGTGATCCAATAGGCGTTGGCGCCGCGGTCGAGCATGCCGACGCCGGTGGTCGTGATGGCGATCATCGAACCGCCGCCGCGAGCACGCAGCAGCGGAATCGCCGCCCGGGTGACGTGGAAGACGCCGGTGAGGTTGACGTCCAGACAGCGCTGCCAGCGGGCGTCCGGGGTCGATTCGATCGGGCTCAGTGCCAGTACCCCGGCATTCGCCACCACGATGTCGACCCCGCCGAATTCGGAAACCGTTGCCACCAAGGCTGTCTCGACGGATTCCGCGCTGGTGACATCGCAGGCCACCGGCAGGGCCCGGCCGCCGGATTCGGTGATCCGCTGTGCCACCGAGTGGATGGTTCCGGGCAACCGCCCCGGTTCCCGCGAGCGGGCGGCGACGGCCACCTCGGCCCCCGCCGCCGCCAGGCCGTGCGCGATCGCGGCGCCGATACCGCGGCTGGCACCCGCTACGAACGCGACTTTGCCTGTCAGAGAGGTCATTTGGGCGGGAAGCGCAGGGCGCCGTCGAGGCGGATCACCTCACCGTTGAGGTAGTCGTTCTCCACGATGGACTGCACCAGTTGCGCGTATTCCGTGGAGCGGCCCATCCGCTTGGGATGCGGAACCTGTTTGCCCCAATAGGCTTCCAGCTGATCGGCGGCCTTACCGTAGGCGGGGGTGTTGAACGTGCCGGGTGCGATGGTGACCACGCGGATGCCCAGCGGTGACAGGTCACGTGCGGCGACCAGCGTCATGCCGACCACCCCGCCTTTGGCCGCCGAGTACGGCAACTGCCCGATCTGGCCCTCGTAGGCGGCGATCGACGCCGTGTTCACGATGACACCGCGCCGGCCCTCCTCGCCCGGCTCGGACTGGGCGATCGCCGCGGCCGAGAGTCGCAGCACATTGAATACGGCGGTGAGATAGAACTCGATCGTGGTGCGGAACCCGTCGAGCGCGAGCGGGCTGCCGTCCTTGCCGACCAAGCGGCCACCGCTGGCCGGCCCGCCGTGCGCGTCCACCGAGATGCGCAGCGGGCCCAGCGATTGCGCCTCGGCGATCGCCGCCTGCACCGACTCCTCGCTGGTGGCGTCGGTGTGCACATAGCGGATGCCGAGTTCGGCGGCCAGCTCCTTGCCCTTGTCGTCGGCGACATCGGCCACCACCACCTTGGCTCCCGCGGCGTGCAGCCGCCGCACCGTCGCTTCGCCCAGCCCCCCGGTGCCGCCCACCACGATCGCGGCGCTACCGCTGATCTCCATGACGCTGCCCTCTCTTGAAATCAACACTCTCTTACTGAGAGAATAATGTTCTCATGAACATTAGCATGATCCTCGAGATGGCGGCCTCGGCCGGAAACCGGCCGGTGATCACCGTCGACGGCCGTTCGCTCACGGCGTCGCAATTGCTGCGACTGGCGCGCCGCGCGGCCGCGGAGTTCGCCGACAGTTCGGCCGTGCTGTATCTGGGCACAAACCACCTGGCCTATCCGGTGGCGCTGTTCGGCGCCGTGCTGGCCGCGGTGCCGTTCGTGCCGCTGAACTATCGGCTCGGCGAACAGCAGCTCTCGGCACTGCTGGCGCGGCATCCGGGTGCGCGGGTGCTGCGCCCCGGGGATCTCGACGCCCTGGTGGAAACCGATGCGGCACAGCCCGATCAGGAACCGCAGCCGGCCCCGTGGGACGGCGAGGCGGTGGCCGCGATCATCTATACCAGCGGCACCACCTCCGAACCCAAGGCGGCGCTGCTGCGACACCGGCATCTGATGGCCTACCTGCTGAACACGATGGAGTTCGGCACGGCCGCGGAATCCGACGCATCGCTGGTATCGGTCCCGCCGTACCACATCGCGGGACTCACCAATCTGCTCTCCAATCTCTACACCGGCCGCCGTGTGGTGTACCTGCCGGCGTTCGAACCGCAACGATGGCTGGAAACCGTTCGGGCCGAGCGGATCACGCACGCCATGCTGGTGCCGACCATGCTGGCCCGCATCGTCACCGCGGTCGACGGCGCCGACGCGGCCACGCCGACGCTCGCGAGCCTGGCCTACGGCGGTTCACGGATGCCGCGGCCGGTGCTGGAACGGGCGCTGGCGATGTTCCCCGAGACCGGTTTCGTCAATGCCTACGGCCTCACCGAAACCGCTTCCTCGGTGGCGGTGCTCGGACCGGAGGATCATCGCGCCGCACAGGCCGCGACCGATCCCGCGATCCGCGAGCGGCTGAGCTCCGTCGGCCGGGCGCTGCCGGGCGTCGAATTCGACATTCGCAGTGCCGCAGGGGAATCGCTGCCGATCGGGCAGACCGGACTCGTGTACGTGCGGGGCGAGCAGATCTCGGGAGAGTACGGTGCGCGCACCGCGCTGGATGCCGACGGCTGGTTCGGCACCCGTGACCTGGGCAGGCTGGACGAGGACGGCTATCTGTTCATTGAGGGCCGCGCCGACGACACCATCATCCGCGGCGGGGAGAACATCGCACCGGCCGAAATCGAGGATGTGCTGCTCACCCATCCCGGGATCAGCGAGGCCGCGGTGATCGGGGTGCCCGATCCGGAATGGGGGCAGCGCCTGGTCGCGGTCGTGGTGGGCGCCGGTGATCCCGAAGAGATCAAGCGGTGGGTGCGGGAGCGGATGCGGTCCTCGAAAACCCCCGACGCGATCGTGTTCCGCGCCGAACTGCCCAAGACCGAAACCGGAAAACTGTTGCGCCGCAACCTCGTCGCCGAATTGGAGAGCTCCCATGCCTGAAGCCGTCATCGTCTCCGCCGTGCGGACCCCCATCGGAACCGCGCGCAAGGGCACGCTGCGCGACACCAACGCCTTCGACCTCGCCCACCATGTGGTCGCGGCGGTCGCCCGCGATATCGACCCGAGCCGGGTGGACGACGTCATCCTCGGCGAGGGCCGCTACGGCGGCGGGGTGCTGGCCCGCCACGCGGCGGTGACGGCCGGGCTCACCACAGTACCGGGACTGGCCGCCAACCGGCACTGCGCGGCGGGAATGGCCGCGGTGCAGAGCGCGGCGGCCGGAATCCGTTCGGGGATGGACGAACTCGTCCTCGCCGGTGGTGTGAATTCCGATTCCACCGGGCCCCGGGTGCGGTTCCGGGTCGGAGCGGACGAATGGATCGACCCGTGGGTCTCGCCGTCGCATCCGGACCGCCCGGACGCGCCCAATCTGGATATGTCGATCACCGTCGGCTGGAATACCGCGGTCAAGGCGGGAATCTCGCGCGAGGAGATGGACGCCTGGGCCCTGCGTTCGCATCGCAACGCGATCGCCGCCATCGACGAGGGCCGGTTCAAGGAGGAGATCGTCGCGATCGAGACGCCGCACGGCGAATTCTCCGTCGACGAACATCCGCGCCGCGACACCAGCCTGGAGCGGCTCGCCGGATTGAAGGTGCTGCATCCGGAGATCGAGGGGTTCTCGATCACCGCGGGTAACGCCTCGGGATCCAACGACGGCGCCGCCGCGCTGGCCATCGCCTCGGATCGGCTGGGCCTGCCCGCGCTGGGTGTCATCCGTTCGTGGGCCTCGGTGGGCGTGGACCCCGCCGACACCGGCCTGGCGCCGATCGAGGCGATCACCAAAGCGGTTGCGCGGGCGGGTATCTCACTGTCCGAGGTGAAGCTGATCGAGATCAACGAAGCCTTCGCCTCGGTCCCGCTGGCCGCGGTCAAGGCGCTGGACCTGGATCCCGAGCGGGTGAACTACAGCGGCAGCGGCTGCTCGCTGGGGCATCCCGTGGCAGCCACCGGCGCCCGCATGATCGTCACCCTGGTCCACGAATTGCGCCGTCGCGGCGGCGGATTCGGTATCGCGGCGCTGTGCGCCGGGGGTGGTATGGGATCGGCGACCGTGATCGAGGTGCCCGCTCCGTGACCACCGCCGGGCGTGAGGCCAAACGGCTGCTCGCCGCCGCCCGGGAGGGTTCCCTGCGAGCCACCGGGCGGTTGCTGAGCATGGTCGAAAACGGCAGCCGCGACGAGGTTCTCGCGCTGCTCGGCTCGGTCGCCACGCCTCGGGTGCTGGGCGTCACCGGCCCGCCGGGCGCCGGAAAATCGACCACGGTCGCGGCGCTGGTCGGCACGTATCGGGCGCAGGGTGCGAGGGTCGCCGTCCTCGCGGTCGATCCGTCCTCGCCCTACAGCGGCGGCGCTCTGCTCGGAGACCGCATCCGCATGTCGGCCCATGTCGGCGACCCCGGTGTGCTGATCCGCTCGGTGGCCACCCGCGGGCATATCGGCGGCCTGGCCGCGGTGGTGCCGGCCGCGATCCGGCTGCTCGCCGATCTCGGCTACGACCGGATCGTGGTCGAGACGGTCGGGGTCGGGCAATCGGAGATCGAGGTCGCGGCGGTCGCCGATCCGACCGTGGTCATCCTGAATCCCGGTGCGGGAGACGCGATTCAAGCCGCCAAGGCGGGGCTGCTGGAGATCGCCGACATCCTCGTGGTGAACAAGGCCGACCGGCCCGGCGCCGACCGGACGGTGCGGGAACTGCGCGGCGAATCCTCGGCCCCCATCCTGACCCTTGTCGCGGAGAACGGCACCGGTGTGGCCGAACTGGCCGAGGCCATCGACGCGCACCAGCGCAGCGACAACCCCGAACGCCGCGCCGCCCGCGCCCGGGCGCAGATCCTGTCGCTGGTGCACACCCGCGTGCGAGCCCATCCCGACCTGGCACGGCTGGCCGAGGAAGTCGCCCGCGGGAGCCTGGATGCCTACACGGCCGCGGAGCGGCTGGTGCCGCGTTCGCCCGCGGTCCCGGCACCGGCCATCCGGTGGTGAGGTAGTTCCCGGCCGGCTCAGTGTCCGCCGCGGCGAGCGTAGAAGATCTTGCCGACCTGCAGATACGCGAGCCGGTCCGCCAGCCGAGAACTGAGCCGGCGGGTGAGGTTGTAGACGTGGGCGTCCTTACCGATGACCACCCGGCCTCGCCCGCGCATCGTCGCGTCGATCATTCGTTTCGCGACCCGTTCCGGACGTGCCGCGAATGCTCTGGCCACGGGTTCGGGTGCTCCCAGTTGCGCCGCGCTCGCGCGCACGAGATCGGTCCACACCGTCCCCGGGAGAGCCGTGGTCACCGTGACGGCGGAGCGCCGCCCGCGCAGATCCTGGGACAATCCGTACCCGAACATCGCGAGCGCGGCTTTGGAGGCCCCGTAGAACGTCGAACCCGGAACGGGCACGATCGCCGAGAGGCTCGAGGTGTTCATGATCGTGGCCTCCGGGCGCTGCGACAGGTGCGGGAGGAATGCCCGGCACATCCATACGGAGCCGAAGAAGTTCACCCGCATCAAGGTGTCGATGCGGTCGTCGTCGACCTCGGCGACGGTCTGCATCTGCTGGGCGATTCCGGCGATGTTGAACAGGCCGTCGACATGGCCGTGCGCGGCGATCACCGCATCGGGGAAGGCCTGCACCGCGTCGCGATCTCCGATGTCGAGGCGGTGGGCCGAGAACCGGGATCGGTCGGTGACCAGGTCCGCGGTCGCGGCCAGTGCCTGCTCGTCGAGGTCGGCGCCGGCGACGATCGCTCCTCGTCGCACCAATTCGAGGGCGACGCAGCGCCCGATGCCGTTACCCGCGCCGGTGACGACGAATACCTTGCCAGCGACCTGCACCGGACGAACTCCTTCCGCCCCTCCGCGCACCGCGCTCGAAACCCATCGAGCGGAAAGAGGGTTCTAGAACAGGTTCTATCACTTCGCGGCGGCCGGGAAACAGCCGGCCATCGGCTTACGCGACGCGGAGAACCGGCCCGATGCCGGATGGGCCGACCGGGAAAGGGCTCGGCTAGGGGAACCGCACCATGGCTTCCTGGGCGAAAGACGCGACCAGCGAACCGTTCTCGGTGAAGACGTCCCCGCGGCCGAAGCAGCGGCCCTGTGCCATCACCGGGCTGTCCTGGCGCAGCAACAGCCAGTCGTCGGTGCGGAACGGCCGATGGAACCAGAGGGTGTGGCTGGTGACCGCGGAGCGGAACGCGGTGCCGTTGCCGCGCTGGCACACCCCCTCGATCGGGCGCAGTGCCGTGCCGATCAGGGTGAGGTCGGTGGCGTAGCCGGTCAAGGCCGGTGCGAGCGCGGCGTCCGCGGCCGGTGTGCGCATCCAGAACTCGAATTCCGGTGCGGCCGAACCGGTGTCGTCGAGGTCGACGTTCGTGCGGGTCTCCCACGGGATGATGTCGAATCCGGCCTTGTGCTCGGCCGACAGCAGCGGGCCGATCGGTGCGGTCACCTGTTGCTCGGGCCCGTCGTCGGCGGCGTGCAGGGAAATGGCCGCGGTGGCAACGATTCCCGATGCCTGCTCGGCCAGTATCGTCGCCGAGGCGAAGGTCCGTCCCTGATGCTGGACCTGCACCCGGTACCGCAGCGCCTGGTCCGGTTTACCCTCGCGGGGAAACAGCGCATGCAGCGATTTGACGGACTTGTCCGGACAGGCCAGCTGGGCGGCGCGCACGAATTGCGCCAGCAGCTGGCCGCCGAAGATCCGGTAGTACCCCAGGCTCTGGTTGGGGCCGGAGAACACCGCGGTATCGCGGTCGTCCTCGGCCGGAACCGAACGCAGGTCGAGACAAGCGAGAAGGTCGCTCCACAGATCGGGCATGGATCCGAGTGTAAGCGACCTTCTCGATTACGAGAATGAAATTCTCAGTCTTGCGCAAAGCCGTGGGCGCAGAAGTTCCACACCTCTTCGGCGGTGATGGGGTGGGTGGTCTCCTCGTCGGTGCCGCCGGTGGACTGCGCGGTGAACATCACCGTCTGCATGACCATCGCCGCGGTCCGGCGCGCGTTGAGATCCTTGCGCAACCGGCCCTGTGCCTGGGCCTTCTCCATCAACTCTGTGATCAGGCTCAGCAGCGGCGCGTGCGCCACCTTCACCTGCGCGGGATGCGAAACCAGTAGCTGCGGCGCGAAATCGGTGAACAGCGGCCGCTGCGCGGTCGGATCCGGGCGGCTCAGTTCGAACAGCAGCTCGATGGTCACCCGGAGCTGGTCGATCGGATCGTCCTGCCCGTCGGCGGCAGCGCGCAGCTGGTCCGCGGTGCGGCTGAGCGCATCCTCGAACAGGGCCAGCAGCAGTTCGTGTTTACCGTCGAACTGCAGGTAGAAGCTGCGCAGCGATTGTTTGGAGCGGTCCACCACTTCCTGCACGGTGAAGTCGGTGGTGCCCTTCTCGGTGATGATGGCCTGCGCCGCGTCGAGGAAGCGCTGTACTCGCTGTTCGGCACGCAATTTCGCGGTCCGGATCGAGCGCTCGACGGCGCGTTGCTTCCAGGCGGGCTCTTCGCTGGGGCTGCTCACGGTCGGCTCGGTCCTTGGTTATGTGTGCAGAACATGAATGCACTGTACCGGAGAATGTCATGTTCCCGGGCACCGAGGGCGCGTGTTCGGGAACGGCACGAGAGACTGTTACTTTCTGTTGTGGAGAATGATATTCTCGCGTCGGTAGGCAGTCTAGTGGCCAGAGAGGCGGTCCGGGATGCTTTTGGAGTTCGACTCCGAACAAAGACTCTGGCGCGACACCGTGCGCGAGGCGGTCGGCAGACAATGCCCGGCGACGCTGATCCGGGAGATCGCCGACAAGGACGGTGACCCGATGCCCTTGTGGCGCAGCTACATCGGGCTGGGCTGGACCGAATTGACCGGGGACGCGGCCGCTGTCGAGCTGGCGATCGTCCTCGAGGAACTGGGCCGGGCCACCGATCCGACGCCGTATCTGGCCACGATGACCCAATTCGCGCCGCTGGCACCGGAATTCGCGGATCCCGCACGGTCGGGCACGGCCGTGTACGACGGTGTGAACGCGGTCCTCGACGCCGACGGCTGGGTGCTCGGCGGCACCGCGCACCACGTCCTGGACGGTGACCGCGCCGAACAGTTCGCGGTGGTGACGAGGGCCGGTGTGTTCGTAGTGCCGGCCGCCGAGGTGCAGGTGCGCCGCAGTGCGGTCTTCGATCCCGTGCTGCATATCGCCGAGGTGCGCTTCGAAGGCGTGCGTGCCGGACACGATCGGCGCAGCACCGTGGATGTGGCGCGGGCGCGTCAGTTCGCCGTCACCGGAATGGCTCTGACCGTCGTCGGTGCCTGCCGGCGGATTCTGGATCTGGTGCTCGACCATGTGCGCACCCGCCACCAGTTCGGCGTGCCGATCGGCTCGCTGCAGGCGGTCAAACACAAGGCCGCCGATATGCACGTGGCGATCGAGCGGGCCCGGGCGCTGGCCTATTTCGCCGCGCTGACCATCGCCGAGGACGATCCGCGCCGGGCGCTGGCGGCCTCGATGGCGAAGGCCGCCGCGGGAGAGTGCCAGAACGTGGTGTTCCGCAACGGATTACAGCTGTTCGGAGCTATGGGATTCACCTGGGAGAACGACCTGCAGTTCGCGCTCAAACGTGCCCAGGCCGGCGAGCTGATGCTCGGCGGTGCGGCCGAACACCGGGCGCTGATCGCCGAGGAGTGCCGTGCAACTGAGATTTGACGACGACGTCGAGGAGTTCCGGGCCGAATTCGCAGCCTTCCTCGACGCCCATCTGCCCGATGCGGCGACCGCGAGCCGGCGGCGGTCGCATTCCAGTGCCGACGTGCCCGAATGGGCGCGGGACTGGCAGCGGCTGCAGTTCGATCACGGCTGGCTGCTGCCCGGTAATCCGCCCGAATTCGGCGGGCGCAATGCCACCATCCTGCAGCAGTACGTGCATCTGCAGGAGCTGTCGGATCGGCGCATCTATCACAGCTTCAATCCGCAGGGCGTCGGAATCGTCGCGGCCTCGCTGCTGTCGTTCGGCACCGAGGAGCAGAAAACCCGTTGGGCGAGAAGGATTTTGCGCGCGGAGATCACCGCCGCACTCGGCATGAGCGAACCCGGCGCGGGATCGGATCTGGCCGGTCTGCGTACCCGGGCGGTGCGCGACGGTGACGAATTCGTCGTCGACGGGCAGAAGGTGTGGACCTCCGGCGCCCACGACGCCGACGTGCTGCTGACCTTCGTGCGCACCGATCCGGACGCGCCGAAACACAAGGGCATCAGCGTGCTGCTGATCCCCACCGATACCCCCGGCGTGACGCGCCGGCCGTTCGCCTCGGTGTGCGGTCCGCACGATCTGGATTTCAACGAGGTGTTCTTCGAAGGTGTGCGGGTGCCGGCGGAGAATCTGGTCGGCCCGCTGCACGGCGGATGGGGCGTCGCCAACGGTTCACTCGGACACGAACGCACACTGCTGTGGTTGTCCTACGCGGACCGGCTCGAGGAACTCGCCGCCGATTTCGCTCCGCAGACGGTGCTCGATCGCGATCACTACGCCACCCTGATCATGGACAGCTACGCCCTGCGGTTACTGGGTTCGGCGGCGCTGGCCCGGGCCGCGCGCGGCGAACAGGATGTGGCGGCGCTGTCGGTGCTGAAGGTCTTCGGTTCCGAGGCGGTGCAGACCGCCTCCGGACACGCGCTGCGCGCGCAGGGAGCCGATGGCCTGATCCACCCGGCGCGGACCTCGGCGTTCAACCCGTTGAATCTGGATGCCTTCGGCGCCAGCTGGTTCGAACGCTACACCCGCAGTTTCGCCGGCACGATCGCCGGCGGCACATCCGAAATTCAGCGCAACATCATCGCCGAGCGCGTGCTCGGCCTGCCCCGAGGCTGAGGAGTCGCCATGTCGTACATCGAATACGAGGTCGCCGACAAGATCGCGACCATCTCACTCAACCGTCCGGAGGCAGCCAACGCCCAGAACGGCGAACTACTGGAAGAACTGGATGCCGCCTGGCAGAAGGCCGGCGCCGACGACGATGTCGCGGTGATCGTGTTGCGCGCCAACGGGAAACACTTCTCCGCCGGACACGATCTCAAGGACCGCTCGTGGCCGGACCCGTCGACGATCACCCTCGAACGCATCTACGCCATCGAATCGAGGAAGTACCTCGAATTCTCGCTGCGCTGGCGCAACATCCCGAAGCCGTCCATCGCCGCGGTGCAGGGCCGCTGCATCGCGGGTGGGCTGCTGCTGTGCTGGCCGTGCGATCTGATCGTCGCCGCCGAGGACGCACAGTTCTCCGATCCGGTGGTGATGATGGGCATCGGCGGCGTCGAATACCACGGGCACACGTGGGAATTGGGCCCGCGCAAGGCCAAGGAGATCCTGTTCACCGGGCGGGCGGTCACCGCGCGGGAGGCCGAACAGATCGGCATGGTCAACAGTGTCGTGCCGCGTGCCGACCTCGACGCCCGCACCCGGGCACTGGCCGAACGCATCGCCGCGATGCCGCCGTTCGGTCTGCGCCAGGCCAAGCGCGCGGTCAACCAGACCCTCGATGTGCAGGGCTTCTACGCGGCCATCCAGTCGGTGTTCGACGTGCACCAGACCGGGCACGGTAATGCGCTGAGCGTCAACGGTTATCCGATTCTGGTCAACCTGGACGAGATGAAACAGAAGATCGAGTGAAGGGTATATCCATGCGCAACAAGATGATTCGCGGCGCGGCGAGTCTGTGCGGCATCGCGGTGATCGCAGCGGCGACCGTCACCGGCTGTAGCGACGACAAGTCCGACAACAGCGCCTCGACCACCACGGCCGCGGCGGCGACCACCTCGGCGGCGGCGCCCGCCGCCGGATCGTCGGCGGCCGACCCGGCGACCACCAAGGCCGTCACCGACGCCTACGTGCTGTTCTTCGACGCCAAACAGCCCGCCGACAAACGCGCGGCCGCGGTGGAGAAGGGCGACGTGTTCGCGCCGGTGCTGGCCGCCCAGGCGAACAACCCGCAGGCGCAGGGCACCTCCGCCACCGTCTCGAAGGTCGTCACGGTCGACGCCGGCCATGCCGATGTCACCTACACGCTGCTCATGGGCGGCAATCCGGTGCTGCCGGATCAGTCCGGGCAGGCCGTGCAGGAGAACGGGCAGTGGAAGGTCGCCGCCTCCACCTTCTGCGCTCTGCTGAAGTTGCAGGGCGGCACCGCACCCGCCTGCTGAGCGGCTGCTCCGGCCCCCTGATCGACCCGCAGCGACAGGGGGCACGCCACCGCGGTCGCACCGGCTGGCACACTGCAAGGGTCCCGCCGATCACCGCGGGGCGATGCGAGCGCCGGCCGAACGCCGGCGCGCCAGGTGCGCCCGGTCGGCGTCGGTTCGCCGTCCGGCGGGAGAGTGAGAACCGAATATGGACGACCACGCGGTGGCCGCCGAGCTCGCCCGGGAAGCCGGTGAGCTCCTGCTCGAGATTCGTGACCAGGGTGGTGCGGTCGGGGACCGGCGTTCCGACGAACTGCTGCTGAAGCGGCTCGCGGAGCTGCGCCCCGACGACGCGGTCCTGTCGGAGGAGAGCACCGACGATCCGATTCGCCTGTCCCGCAGCCGGGTGTGGATCGTCGACCCGCTCGACGGCACCCGCGAATACGGGCAGCCCCCGCGAGCGGATTGGGCCGTGCACGTGGCGCTGGCGGTGGACGGCCGCGCCGAGATCGGCGCCGTCGCGCTTCCGGTGCCCGGGCTGGTGCTGGAAACCGGTGCGCCGCCGGTACTCCCGCCCGCCCACGACGGCCCGCCGCGCATCGTCGTCTCCCGCAGCCGCCCACCCGCCTGCGTGCACCATCTCACCGCCGCGCTCGGCGCCGAGACCATCCCGATGGGTTCGGCCGGCGCCAAAGCCATGGCGGTCGTGCGCGGCGAAGCCGACATCTACGCCCACTCCGGCGGGCAGTACGAATGGGACTCCTGCGCCCCCGTCGCGGTGGCCGCCGCCGCGGGCCTGCACACCTCGCGCCTGGACGGCTCGCCGCTCATCTACAACCAGCCCGACCCCTACCTCCCGGATCTGCTCATCTGCCGTCCGGAACTGGCGGACGAAGTCCTGGAAGCCTTGCGGGACTTCGGGATCTGAGTGGTGGCGGCCCGGCGCTACATGCCGTCCGGCCGGGGCCGCCGGCACTGCGTGATGTTCGCGGTCATTCACCCGCGCGCATCCGGGCCAGGTTCCAGCTGTTCCAGGTCTCGTCGTCTTCTCGGTGCGTGAGCCGCTGCCTCAGGTCGAGGCGGATCGGTCCCGGGAGGCGGTCGAGGACGGGGACGATATCGGCCGACAGCCCCGACAGATAGTCCGCGTCGAGGTCTGCACCGCGCTGCCAGCGATCGATGTTCTCCGAAGCGACCAGCGCCTCGGGATTCGCGACGGCGAGCATCAGCAGCGCGGCCACCGCGGTCGCGAGGGTGGTGCGCGGCAGCCACGCCGTTTCCAGGCGCAGGACCGCGACGACCACCAGCAGGTACACGACGCCGAGCCAGAGTTCGCAGGTTCCGACCAGCAGACGCAGCACGGTGAATCCGTATGCCTGCTGATAGGTCCACATGCGACCGAACGCGGAGGCGATGATCACCAGGGTGAGCCCGCTGATCGTGCAGAGCAGGCCGCGCAGCCAGAGGCGGTCGGCCGCCGAATCCCTGGCGGCCCGGTGCAGGACGGGCAGGATGACGGCGAGTGTGAGCAGGGTGACCGCGGCCAGTTGCCAGAATCCACTGCGCGCGTAGTCGGCGTAGGTCAGCCCGGCGGTGCGCTGCACATAGTCGTCGCCACCGAACAGGGCCACCAGCTGCGCGCCGAGGAACGATGCGAACAACACGGTCAGCGCCCCGACCGGCAGCGGCCATTCCAGTCGTGCCAGCGTGCGTTTCGCGCGTGTGCTCCCCGCGTCGGCAGGAGCCGGGGGCCCGGCGAGCACGTACAGCGCGCCGAGAGTTGTCGTACCGGTGAGCAGGAACAGCACGATCCATCGAGTGGTGGTGGGGGCGTCCATGCGCGGCACCAGCCCCGTGACGATGGCGGCGAACGTGGCGTCGGCACCGGCGAGCAGCGGCACGAACACCGCCAGCAACGCCACCGTCGCGGCCACGGACGCACCGAGTCGCCAGTGCCGGGCTCCGGTGCTGCCGCGCAACCTTCCCTGCGCCGCGTACACCCAGGCGAGGGCGCCGGCCGATGCCAGCGGGACCGCGATCGCATCGTGGAACACCCCCCGCGCCGAGGGCCGGCCGACCACGGCGAGCGATCCGCAGACGGCCGCCGCGATCAGGCAGAGGACGAACAACCACCCCGCGGCCCGAAAGGTGCCGACCGCGAGCAGTGCGAGTGCGGCGACCCCCCACCAGCGGCTCGGGCGGTGCCGGCGCTCGCTGGGTATTTCCGCGCGGTCCGCGGCGCGACGATGGACGGTACCGATCGCGAGGGCGATGGCGAAACCCGCTAGCAGCCAGCCGATTCCGGGCCGATCCACCGGCACGGTGGCTGCCGCGACCAGACCTGCCACTCCCGCGGCGGGGAGCACGCCCGCTGGGTAGGCGACCCATCGCCCACGGGGCGCAACGGGAGGTGCGGACGGGGAGCCCCAGCGAGGCGGGTCGGCGACCACAGCTGTGGCGGTACCGGCATTCCGCGACCACACCGGCGCCTCGGTGTGCCCGGCTGGTGCCGAGCCGCCGGCGGTGGAGATATCGTGCGACGCGGCGCCCGGAGTTTCGCCGGAGCCGTTCGGGACCGGAGCGTCCGCGGCTGAACCCGTCTCCGGGGCAGCCGGTTTCGCTGAGCCCGGAGGAGATGCCGGTGCCGGTTTCAGCTGACGATCCGGCCCCGTGGTGTCGTCTCGGTCCGGTGGAATGTCCGGTCGATTCGGTTCCGAATGGGCGTCGGCGCACAGCGGACGATCGTGACCGGCGGAGTCCGCCGGTTCCGGTGATCGCGTGCGGTCGGGGGTGGATTCTTCGGGCACGGCCGGTCCTCCTGAGGGTGTGGGGTATCGGCCCGGGACCGAATCGGTCTGCCGGGCTGTGAGTTTCGGGCTGTCAGTGGTGGTGCGGCGCGGTGGCCGGGAGTATCACGCGGATCCGTGAGCCGGGTTCGGCGACCGCGATGGAGCCGTGGTGCAGGTCGACCACCCAGCGGGCGATGGCGAGACCGAGTCCGGTGCCGCCGCCGTCGGTGCTGCCGCCGCGGGTGAAGCGGTCGAAGATGCGCTCGCGTTGCGCGGGAGGAATGCCGGGCCCGTCGTCCTCGACATCGATGACCAGGTGCTCGCCCGCGATGTGGGCGAGCAGGCGGACTTCGCCGCCGGCGGGGCCGTGCCGGGCGGCGTTGTCCAGCAGGTTCAGCAACACCGGGTGCAGGCGGGCGCGGTCGGCGTACACGGTGGCGGTGGCGGGATCGATCGTGCTGCGGAAGTGGATACCGCGGCCCAGCGCCGCGGTCATGACCTCCGCCTCGGCGGTCACCGTCGCGAAAGTCGGTGCGATATCGAATTGTTCGCGGTCGAGCGGGATCGCTCCGGCCTCGATGCTGGACAGATCGAGGAGCTCGGAGACGAGGCGCCCGAGCCGTTCGGTCTGTGCCAGTGCGGTTTCCAGTGTTTTCGGATCGGGCTCGGATACGCCGTCCACGAGGTTCTCCAGGACCGCGTGCAAGGCGGTGATCGGGGTGCGCAACTCGTGCGAGACATTGGCGATCAGTTCGCGGCGCTGCCGGTCGGCGGCGGCGAGGTCGGTCGCCATCCGATTGAACGCGTCGGCCAGTTGTCCCACCTCGTCGCGGGAGGACGCGCGCACCCGGCTGGTGTAGTCGCCGTGTGCCATGCGTTGCGCGGCGGCGGTCATCTCCCGGAGCGGCGTGGTGATGCCGTGCGCCAGGAATTGGGACGACACCAGGGCGATGAGCATCGCGGTCAGTGTGGTCATCGGCGGCAGCCAGCCGATCCGTTGACTGAACCAGGCGAAGGCGAGCCCACCCGAGAAGGTCATCAGGACGGCCAGTTTGAGTTTGATGGATCGGATTCGATCCAGCGGCCGCGGTAGCCGATCCGACAGCTGCGTCACCAGGCTCGCGGCCCGGAGATCGGCACGCTCGCCGGCGTCGAGGTCGGCGCGCGCGCTCATCGGGTCTCCAGGGCATAGCCGACGCCGTGGACGGTGCGGATCAGGTCGGCGCCGAGTTTGCGTCGCAACGCCTTGATGTGACTGTCGACGGCCCGGGTACCGGCCGCATCCGCCCAGTCCCAGACCTCTTCGAGGAGCCGCTCCCGGGCGAGCACCGCGCGGGGACGCCGGGCGAGACGGGCCAGCAGATCGAATTCCAGCGGAGTGAGCTGGGCTTCGACCCCGCCGCGCCAGACCCTGCGCTGATCGCTGTCGATGCGCAGATCGCCGACCACGGTGACCGCCCCGCGCTGATCACCGGCGCGTTCGACCCGCCGCAGCAGAGCATGCACGCGCGCGGTGAGCACCCGCAGCGAGAACGGTTTGGTCAGATAGTCGTCCGCGCCCACCCCGAGTCCGATCAGCTGGTCGGTTTCGTCCGTCCGCGCGGTGAGCATCAGCACCGGTATCGAGCGCTCGGCCTGGATCCGCCGGCACACCTCCAGCCCGTCGTAGCCGGGCAACATCACGTCGAGGACGACCAGGTCCGGCTCGAACGTCTCGGCGGCCGCCACCGCCGCGGGACCGTCCGGAGCCGTGGTGACCCTGAACCCTTCGGCCCGCAGCCGAGCCGCCACCGAGTCCGCGATCGTGGACTCGTCGTCCACGACCAGGATCCGCCGCGCTGTCGTGGCCTCCACCGGTGGGTTCTGTTCCATGCTCGGGGAGCCTAGCGAGCTCGTGTGGAGAGAACCGGTATCAGTTGTGGAGATTCTGTGTGGTCGGCGATGCCGAGGGGCGTCAGTCGCGCCGGCTTACGTACGTCAGTAACTCGTTGTGCAGCAATCCGTTCGAGGCCGCCGCATTCCCGCTGAGCGGGTTCGGGTTGCCGTCGAAGCCGGTGAAGGTGCCGCCGGCCTCGGTGACGATGATCGCGTTGGCGGCCATATCGCCCGGCGACAGGCTGGGATCGGCGCAGATGTCGATCGCGCCCTCGGCGAGCATCATGTACGACCAGAATTCGCCGTAGGCCCGGGTGCGCCACGCGTCGCGGGACAGGGTGAGGAAGCTGTCCAGGCGGCCGTCGTCCGCCCAGACGGTGACGGTGGAGTAGGCGAACGAGGCGTCGGTCAGGTTCGAAACGCCGGAAACTCGCAGCCGCGACGCCGAGGTCAAGCTGCGCCCGGTGAAGGCGCCGTGGTCCTTCGCGGCCCACCAGCGGCGGGCGAGTGCGGGCGCGGAGACGACGCCGACGATGGGGCGATATCCGCCTTCGGCAACCTCCAGTAGGGAGATCTGCGTGGCCCACACCGGCACACCGCGCACATAGTTCTCGAGTCCGGTGATGGCGTCGACCACCCAGCAGCGCGGACCGCCGCCCTCCAGTCCGTCACCCGCGCCCAGGACCGCATCGCGCGGGCGGGATCGGCGCAGCTGGCCCCGGACGAGCTTCTCCACGGCGTTCTCGGCGTCGCTCACCGTGGCCATATCCGGTCTCGCCCGGACCGCGAGGTCGAGGCACTTGAACCGGTCCATATTCACCGCGTCGGCGGAATCGGCGAGAACATGGGCGAACCGGAGATCGTCGTCGAGGTGGTCGTGCACCACTGCAAGCTATCCGCAGCCGATGAACACTGCCACCGCCTCGGGTCGGCCCCGGGCACCGCAAGCGCTGGCGAACGGCGCCGGCCGAAGACACTCACAGCTGCGCGAGCCGCGGAGCGGTGCCGCGCGTGCGCACCCAGACGCCCGCTTCGCGCGTCAGTTCCGCTGCGCTGCCGAGCAATCCGTCGAGGACCAACGCCCGGCGGACGTGCCGGTGAAAGTCGTGTTCGGCGGTGAACCCGATACCGCCCAGGACCTGCTGGCAGTGGCGGGCGGCGATCCGCGCGGCATGGCCGGCGGCGGCCTTGGCCAGCAGCGCGCCGAGATCGGTGTCGGCGGTGGCGAGGGTGGCCTCGGTGCCCTCGATGGCTACCAGGGTTTCGGCCAGGCGGTGCCGGACGGCCTGGTGGGCGGCCAGTGGGCGGCCGAACTGGACCCGGTCGAGGGCGTGGCGGCGCGCGAGATTCAGCATCGCGCGGCTCGTTCCCGCCAGCCACCAGGAGAGCGCGCGGCGGCCCTCGGCCAGCGGAAGCGTCTCGCCGGCGGAAACTCGGCGCAGCGGTAGCTCGGGGTCGAGCATCGGCGGTGCGGAAAAGTGTTGTGCAGCAATCGAATCAGGACCACTGCGCACGGCGCCGGAGTCGCGGTCGGCACCCGTGGCCGACCGGCCTGTCGGGTCCATCGCATCGGGCCGGGAACCGCCCGGCGTGCCGCCGACGATCGGATCGGCCCCGGGATCGACCGCGGTCCGGCTGGGCGCAGCCGGAGCGGATGGAGCTACGCCGGTTCGCTCCCACATGATCCAGCGCCCACCGGTAAAGGGAAGCGCGACCCGGGCAGGCAGGTCGCGGCCGGCGGCGTGCGCGATAACGTCGTTGAGAACGGGAGCATGGGCGCCGGTCTCACCGAGCAGCCGGAATACCAGAGGTATCGCCACTTCCGGAGCTTCGATCAGCAGGTCGAGCCATCCGAAGTCGAGGAGCGCGTGATCCAGCGCGTCACCCGTGCTGCCGGTCATGGTGGCGCGCAGGCTGTCGCTCAGCAGTGCGATCTCATCGGCGTCCATGGTCATCCGTTCGAAACTCGTTGCGTTGCGGTGCGCCCGGGGCCGCTGTTCTGTGGCGGCAGGACCGGGACAGGCCTTCGCGGCTTATAGCGAGTTGGGTCCGCACGCGGCAACAACGCGCGGCAGATGAACACCCGCGTCTCATTCCCGCCCCAAATCGAGCAGGCGGCGCGCGATGATATTGCGCTGGATCTCGGCGGTCCCGCCGTAGATCGTGGCCGCCCGAGAATACAGATATTCGGTACGCCATTCCTCGTTGTCGAATTCGACTGCGCCCGGGAGCATGTCGCGCGCGGTGTCGAACAGCTGCTGTTCTGCGGTGGCCAGCAGCACCTTGTCGATCGAGGTCTCCGGACCGAGCCGCTGTCCGTCCGCCAGCCGCCGCTGCGTGGCGTACGAGCGGCAGCGCACGGTGTGCAGCGCGAGATAGGCAGCGCCCAGGGCGGCGTCGTCGCGCAGGTCCGTGTCCGCGATCAGCGCGTCCAATCGCGTGAACAGGTAGGCGATCCGGTGCCAGAAGCAGGTGGACCGCTCGTGCGGCAGCAGATCCATCGCCACCCGCCAGCCGTCCCCGGGCTTGCCCAGCATGCGATCGCCGGGCACGACGACGTCGTCGAAATACACTTCGGCGAATTCGTCGACGCCGTGCATGGTCCGCAGTGGGCGCGCGGTGATCCCGGGGGAGTCCATATCGATGAAGAACGCGGTGATGCCCTCGTGGCCCGGCGCGGTGCGGGTCAGCAGGACACAGCGGGCGGAGTACTGGGCCAAGCTGGTCCAGACCTTCTGGCCGCTGATGATCCACTTGCCGCCGTCGGCAACGGCTTTGGTGCTCAGGGACGCCAAATCGCTACCGGAACCCGGTTCGGAGAACCCCTGGCACCACTGTTCGCGCCCCGACAGCAGCGCGGGCACCATCGCGGCGGCCAGTTCCGGCCGGGCGTAGGAGATCATCGTGGGCGCCAGCACTTCCACCATCGAGTAGATGCCGGGTTCGGCCAGGCCGCGGGTGGCGACTTCCTCACCGAGTACCGCTCGCAGCACCGCGGGCCCGCCGAGCCCGCCGACCTGTTCGGGCCAGCCGTGGCGCATCCAGCCGGCGTCGAAGAGGGCGCGCCGCACCCGGGCCAGCTGGGCCACCTGGCCGTCGAGACTGCGATCCGGGCCCGGCGTGAGATCGTGGTCCGCCAGCCATCGCCGCAGATCGTCCCGAAACGTCGCGATATCCGTGGTACCCATCTCTGCGATTCCCTCGATCACTGTGTGCGAACGTCACTTTCGGGCCGGGGCCGCTCACACGGCAGGGCGGTCGAATGCGTGCGGGATACCGGAATCGTGGTCGCCGCTGCGCCGGATGAAGGTCATTCTGCGGGTTTTGATCCGCCAGCCGTCGTCGGTGCGGACATAGGTGTCGCTGTAGTAGCCGATCCGCATGTCGTGGGTGGAGTGCTCGACGAAGCACAACGTCTGCGTGCCGGAGGCGTCGTCGCCGTCGAGTTCGAGCACCGGTGTGCCGGTCAGGAACAGGCCCTTGGGCGCGGCCGCCACGAGCTCCGGGAACACGTCGAGGTTATAGGTGTCGCCGAAGGCACTGTAGGTGCCGTCGGGGGCGAAAACGCTCAACAGCCCCTCGATATCGCCCTTCGTGATGGTGACCGCGTAGCGCGCCAGCAGCTGCTGGATATCGAGCAGATCGTCATTTCTGGACATACACTTTTCCGCCTTTCATCACGAATCGCACATCCTGGGTCACGGTGATGTCGTCCACGGGATTGCCCGGCACACCGATGATGTCGGCCAGCAGGCCGGGCGCGATCCGGCCGCGGTCGTCGGCGTCGATGAGTTCGGCGGCGTTGATCGTGCCGGCGCGCAACACGTCGATCGGTGCCAGTCCGCGTTCGACCAGTGCCACGAGCTCGTCGGCGTTGCGGCCGTGCGGGATGGCGGGCGCGTCGGTGCCGACTGCGATGCGCACCCCGGCGTCGTAGGCGGCCTTGACCGAGAGGCGCGCCTTCGGGAACATCTCCGCGGCCTTGGCCTGCAGCGCAGGATCCGCCTTGGAGACGTCCATGGCGTCGGCCAGGCGGGTGGTCGGCACCAGCCAGGTGCGGGCGGCGACCATCTGCGCGATGGTTTCGTCGTCGATCAGGAAACCGTGTTCGATGCAGTCGATTCCGGCGGCGATGGCGTGCCGGACCGCCTCCGCGCCGTGCGTGTGCGCGGCCACCTTGAGTCCGCGCCGATGCGCCTCGTCCACGATCGCGCGCAGTTCCTCGTCCGAATAGTGTTGTGCGCCAGGTGCTCCGGTGAGCGACATGACGCCACCGGAAACGCAGATCTTGATCAGCTGGGCGCCGTACTTGATCTGGTAGCGCACGGCCCTGCGCACCTCGTCCACGCCGTTGGCGATGCCCTCCTCGATGGTGAGGTGCAGGACGTCGGGCATGAACGCGGAGAACATGGTCGGATCCAGATGGCCGCCGGTGGGGGTGATGGCGTGCCCGGCCGGCACGATCCGCGGACCGTCCACCCACCCCTTGTCGATCGCCCTACCCAGCGCCACATCCAGCAGATAGCCACCGGTTTTGACGAACAGGCCCAGGTTGCGCACCGTGGTGAACCCCGCGCGCAGGGTGCGGCGGGCGTTACCCACCGCCCGCAGCACCCGGGTGGCCGGATCGTCGGTGACGCTGGAGGCCAGCCCGGATTCCCCGCGCCCGCCCATGAGCAGGTTGACTTCCATATCCATCAGACCGGGCAGGAGCACCAGATCGCCGAGATCGACGACCTCGCCCTCGGGTTCGCCGCCCACGCCGACGATGCGGTCGCCTGCCACCCGGACCACGCCGGGGCGGATGATCTCACCGGAATCGATGTCGAGGACACCGGCGGCCTTCAGCGTCAGCATCGGCTTACACCACCGTTTCGCGCACGAGATTCAGATAGGCCGCACCCGAATCGGGCACCCGCGGCTGCTTCCACACCTCGACCGGGAACGACACCATGATCAGCGACTGCATCAGATGTGTCAGATACCGTGCGTCGTCGGGCATTTCGTCGAGCGGGAACTGGTCCAGATAGTCGAGCGCCTCCTCGAGCCGGGGGAACGCGGCGTCGTAGAACGCTTGCATCTGCGCCATATCGGAGGCGAGCCGTTTGCGATAGCGTTCGGGCTCGGTGTCGATGATCCAGTCGGAGAACTTCTCCAGTTCGGCGAATTCCCCGGGCAGTTTCTTCGTCTCAGACGTTGGCATCGCGGTACTCCTGAACTTTGCGCTGCGCGACATGATGCAGATGCCGCAGCAGGACTTCCTGGTCGTTGAGCGGGAATTCCTTGACGACACTGGTTTCCAGCATCGTCTGGGTGGCCTCCAAGGTGTTGGCGTCCTGCAACGCGTATTCCTTGAACGTCACGCCGGTCAATTCCTGGCGCAGCCGTTCGCGGGCGTTCTTGGGGGGTGTGAAATACAGGTTCGCCTCGAAGATGTGCGTGCGCACCGAGGTCGGCCACCAGTTGTAGGTGAGGAACCAGCCCGGCGCCCACACCAGGATCGCGAAATTGGGGAACACATCGAATTCGTCCACGCCCCAGGCGCGATGGCCGGACGGATTGATCCCGGGGGGCATGGGATCCAGCCCCTCGATATCGGGCCGGTCCCACGGTCCGAACAGGCCCGAGCGGAGCACCCGCTCGATCGGCTTGACCATGTCGAGGTCTTTCGGCGGGGCCATGCCGCCCCACGAGGACACCATGGAATGGGGGGTGTCGATCTGGTAGTGCAGGGCCTCGAAGCCGACGTCGGCCAATTTGTCGGCCTCGTCCTTCACCGCCTGCTTCATATGCAGGATCGGCGCGTGATAGAACTCGGCGAACGCGTCGATGAACAGTTTCCAGTTGCTGCCCACCTCGGCCTTGTAGCTGTAGACCTCGGTGAATTCGTGGAAGGGAAATCCCTCCAGCCCCTTCACCATCGGGCCGAGGTAATCCTGCAGCGGCGGGGCGTCGGGGTCGACATTGACGAAGATGAACCCCTCCCACACCTCGCAGCGCACGTCGGCGAGGCCGTAGTCGGCCTTGTCCATGCCGAAGAATTCCTTCTCCTGCTGAACGAAGGTGCACGTACCGTCGAGGTTGTAGCGCCAGGCGTGGTACTTGCAGGTGAACTGCCGGCAGGTGCCGGAGGTCTCCTCGTTCGGGAAGTCGTCCCACACGAGTTTGTTGCCGCGGTGGCGGCAGATGTTGTGGAAGGCCCGGATCACGTCGTCGGTGCCGCGGACGATGATCAGCGAGGTGCCGATGCAGGCCAGTTCCTTGGTGAAGTAGCTGCCCTTGCGCGGCAGCAGCACATCGCGGCCGACGCACAGCCAGCTCTTGCGGAAGATGGCGTTGCGCTCGTCCTCGTAGAACTGCGGGTCGATCGAATCGGTGTAGTCGACGGTGCCGGTCCCCAGTTCGGGATAGTTCTCGGTCCAGCTTCCGGCGGCTGGTTTGCTGAAGTGCGGCAAGGGATTACCTCTCGTGATCGGGCTGGATGCCGAAGGTGTTGAAGGCCATCGCGACCATGGCGTAGCCGCCGACGGTGAAGACCAGATCCATGCGCTGGCGTTCGTCGAGGTAGTCGCTCAACGCGGCCCAGGTGGTGTCCGACAGCTGCGACTTCTCGTCGAGTTCGTCGACCGCCGCGAGCAGCAGCCGATCGAACTCGCCGGCGAGCCGTCCGTCGCGGATCCCGTCGATGTCGGCGTCGGACAGGCCGGTGGAATCGGCCATCGCGACATGGTGGGCCCACTCGTAGGCGCACTGACGGCGGTGCGCGATGCGCAGGATCGCGATCTCGCGCACGCGTGGCGGCAAGGTGGATCGGAACAGCAGGTAGACGCCGAAGCCGAGATACGCCTCGGCCAGGTCCGGATGTCTGGCAAGAGCCGACATCGCGGGTCCGGCGCCGTCGGGGTTGCGCCGAGCGCGTGGCAGCAGAGCGGCCAGGGCACCGCGGGTCCGATCGTCCCATTGGTCGGCCGGCAGGGGCGGCAGGCGCATCCTCTCCTCCTCTCATTCAGGAGAATGACATTCTCCTCAACGGATCAATAGATTTTCACGTGAGGGGCCGACTCGTCAATGTTCGGCACGAAGTGCGGGAAACTCCCTGCTCAGAAGTGGTCCGCGCGAGGTGTGCGGAGCGTCGGACGGTCGCTGCTGTCGGCGGCGCGGCCTGTTCGTTAGAGCGGCGGGCTGCGAGCGGGAGTCGATCCCGGCGCAGAAGTAGAAGGTTGATTCTCCAAATATGAGAAGATAGTTTTCTAGTCGCACAGTCCAGGAAGAGGAGTCGAGAGCATGGCAGCCCTGCGTCCCGGTGAACAGCTCGCCAGCACCGTCTGCGGCACCAAGGTGGTGGTGGTGCGCGCGCCCGCCGATGCCAGTCCCGTATTGACCTGCGGCGGAAGCCCTCTGGTTCCGGCCGCGAGCGCGCCACCGGCCGCACCCGCCGCGGGAGAACCGGTGACACTGATCGGCAAGCGTTACGTCGACGCGGCCGATTCGGTCGAATTGCTGTGTACCAGTTCGGGTTCCGGTGAACTGCGCTGCGACGGAACCCCGATGACGATCAAGGCGGCCAAGGCCCTGCCGGCCTCGGACTGAGGGGTGCGGTGACCGGAGAGCAGGAGTGCGCATGTCCGCCGGAATGACATTCGAACCGACCGAGGATCAGCAGCTGATCCGCTCGGCGGTAGCCGAACTGTGCCGAAAATTCGACGACCGCTACTGGATGCGCAAGGACCAGGACCACGAATTCCCCACGGAGTTCTACCAGGCGATCGCCGCCGGTGGCTGGCTCGGCATCACCATCCCCGAGGAGTACGGCGGCCACGGCCTGGGACTGACCGAGGCGACCATTCTCGCCGAGGAGGTCGCCCGCTCGGGCGGCGGAATGAACGCCGCCACCGCGATTCATCTCTCGATCTTCGGCATGCAGCCGGTGGTCCGCCACGGCTCCGAGGAGCTCAAGCGGCGGACGCTGCCCCGGGTGGCGGCCGGAGACCTGCACGTCTGCTTCGGAGTCACCGAGCCGGGGGCGGGCCTGGACACCAGCCGGATCACGACCTTCGCCCGCCGCGACGGCGACCACTACATCGTCAACGGCCGCAAGGTGTGGATCTCCAAGGCGCTGGAATCGGAGAAGATCCTGCTGCTGACCCGGACCACCGCCTACGACGAGGTGAGGCGCGAAACCGACGGGATGACCCTGTTCCTCACCGATATCGACCGCGCCCACATCGATATCCGCCCGATCGCCAAGATGGGTCGCAACGCCGTCTCCTCCAACGAGGTGTTCATCGACGATCTGCGGGTTCCGGTCGAGGATCGCGTGGGCGAGGAGGGCGAAGGTTTTCGGTATCTGCTCGACGGGCTGAATCCGGAGCGAATGCTCATCGCCGCCGAGGCGCTCGGCATCGGCCGCGTCGCGCTGGACCGGGCGGTCAAATACGCCGGCGAGCGCGTGGTCTTCGACCGGCCGATCGGCATGAATCAGGGCATCCAGTTCCCGCTCGCCGATTCGCTGGCCCATCTGGATGCCGCGGAACTGGTGCTGCGCAAGGCGACCTGGCTCTACGACAACGGTAAACCCTGTGGCCGCGAGGCGAATACGGCCAAATATCTGTGTGCCGACGCCGGCTTCACCGCCGCCGACCGTGCCATGCAGACCCACGGCGGGATGGGATATGCCGAGGAGTACCACGTGGCCCGCTACTTCCGCGAGGCGCGCGTCATGCGCATCGCCCCCGTCAGCCAGGAAATGATCTTGAACTACCTGGGTTCGCACACATTGGGATTGCCGAGGAGCTACTGATGCCGGCACGAGGACTTTTCGATCTGACCGGCCGCGCGGCCATGGTCACCGGCGCCGCGGGCGGCATCGGATCGGCGGTGGCGCAGGCGCTGGCCACCGCCGGCGCCGCGGTAC